>NZ_QWLJ01000016.1 GCF_009917385.1 Roseburia sp. 1XD42-34
TAGACCGAACGAAGGAATGTATGCGCAAATGACGCTGTGAGATGTGGGAGGGTTTGTCACCATGAGTATAGTGGGAATAAGGGTGCAATCATAGCAGTAATAATCCCCATTTTTTTCAAAAAGAGAAGGATGGCTTATTAAGTGCACCCTTCTACATTAAAATTTATTCCTATGCCGTCTTAAATATGGTTGATAAAGAAAAAACAAAATGAAATTCTAAGAAAAACAAAGAAAACAAGAGAAAACGTTAGTATATAGAGGGAGTATAAAAATTGTTGCATTGGGATACCGATAACGGAATAGACGTCCGGCTTAAGCGCCCAGCAACTAGGCGACTTCACGAATCGCCCTACGATAAGTCATCATTGGTTCGTGCCTCCCCACGATTCCTTTATCTTTAGTTGATTCGTTCCATTCGCTACGTTGCTAAACGGGCGACCTGTGCTTTTGTTCTTAAAATTTTTATAACCATCATAAAATAACCTTCTATTTACAATAGTTTACTGACTTTTTTCAAAGGATGGATTTGAATATTTCAGTAAATATTTCCTTAATTGTAATATTGACTTTTCTGACCGTTGTTAATTCTAGATAATTTTAAGCTTTTCAAGCTGTATCCACAACATTTTTCTAAATATAGACTGTTTACTTTACAGATGCTAGTCAATTAATCTACCATGAGAGAAGATTGCTAAGAAAAACTAGTAGCAATAAGGGGAAATACAATGATCAAGAGAGAGCCGGTCAAACATGAAAGAGCAAGGGGATATGTTTATGGTTAAAAGAATAGTAGGTGTTTTGCTTATTCTCGTATTAGCTGGTGGAGTACTGTTCAATTACATTCAGCAAAAGAACGATTCAGAATCAACTACAGCCAATAAGTATGATGTAACAGGTGATACGGATACTAAAGGAGGAATGATTTCATCTGTCCAAGAGACCCATGATATTGGAGATATGGCACCAGATTTTGAGTTAAATACATTGAGCGGAGAAAAACTACAACTCTCCAAACTAAGAGGGAAAAAGGTGATTTTAAATTTTTGGGCAACGTGGTGTCCACCATGTCGCGAGGAAATGCCTGAGATGCAAAGATTTTATGATGATTTTAATGACGAAGTAGAGATGGTAGCTGTCAACTTAACAGAATTAGAAAATAAAAAAGAAAATGTAGCTGAATACATTGAAAAATATCAATATACGTATCCAATTCCTTTGGATACAAAAGCTAAAGTCCGAAGTGCATATAAGATTATTGCTGTGCCTACCACTTACTTTATTAACCAACAAGGAAAAATCACTAAAATACATCCTGGTCCCATGGATTACGACCTTATGAAGGAAGCAATTGAATCCATGTAAAAATAGTAGTTTGACGTAAGGTAAATTAAAACAGGTGGAAACAATTAGCACAATTTAAAGGAAGCTTTTGCCTATCTTAATGCTAGCTGCTGACTTTTATGTTCAGACAGATAGCTTTTTATAATATATACTACTTCAACGTTCAGAAATGAGGTCAGTTTGACAAATCATCCAAGTACCTGATATTCTTGGTGAACCAGTGGCTGGAACTAAACTAGCCATTATCATTCATTTAGGCTTCTTTGTGTATCATTCTAGCGGTTCTCTAGGTGAGTTTTACAGCTCTTACATCGAAATGAAAACCTTTTCCCCTAGACCACATAGGCCAATAAGCTGGTGAATGAGCTTTGAATATATGATGTACATTAAATATAAAACCTCATACAAAAGTAACGTATATATTAATGAAAGAATGGTTATCCTGCTTCTTAAAAGGAGGAGATGACCATTTCTTTGAAAAAAGGCAGAACATTTGATGAATTGGTGCAAGAAAATCGGCAATCTATTTTAGCAGATAAACGATTAATGGAAAAGATAGAGGAGAAGCTAGAAGCAAAAAGAAAACACATACAAAGGAAAAATGCATAATGATAAAAGCGTAACCGGAGTGAGAAATGGCGGTTACGCTTGTTTTTTGCAATTAAAGAGATACATGAGAAACAGCTGTAGTTAAGTACAGGAAGGGGTATAGATTTTCAACATCTTGGAAAACTAAAAACGAATTCAAAAAATGAAAGGAGTTATTTCCATGTCAGATCGATATCAACCAAATCCTGATGATCGCAGTGATAATGTCGAAAAATTACAAGAAATGGTGCAGGATACGATCCAAAATATTGAAAAAGCGCATGAGACCATGCAATTTTCTTCAGGCGAAGAAAAAGAAGCTATTAAGGAAAAGAATAAGCGAAGAGAACAAGCTATTGAAGGTATGCGACAAGAAATTAAAGATGAGTACAAAAATCAACACTAATACTTTCGTTAACCCTCTTAAGATACGAACTGTATTGCAGAGGGTTATTTACTTTTAATTGTCTGTAAAAGCTGGAAGAGGAAGGAATTCCAATAATATGTTAAGCTAAAAAGAGAAAAATAGTTTTATCTAGGAGGAATCCTTCATTGCCAAAAATTAAAACACCAATTGAAGTACGTTATCAAGAAACAGATCAGATGGGAGTAGTCTATCATGCAAACTATTTAGTCTGGTTTGAAATTGGCAGAACTAAATTTATTGAATCCCTTGGCTTGGAATATACAGAAATGGAAGCACACCAAGTTGTATCACCTGTTACTAACGCACAAATTCATTTTAAAAAGCCAATTCGTTATGGTGATCAAGTAACTGTGGAGACATGGTTGGAAGCTTATAACGGAATTCGTACAGTATATGGCTATCATATTTTAAACGAGAAAGAAGAAATTGCTGTTAGTGGAACAACCGAGCATGTCATCGTTAATAAGGAGACATTTCGTCCTTTGTCATTAAAAAAGACTTTTCCAGATTGGCACCAAGCCTATAAGAGTCAATTAGAAGGGAAGAAGGAACGTGGCATTCGGCATTAGTCGTAAGGAATTAACGACTTGGAAACAAAAGGTCAAAGCAGGAGAAGTCGCTTTCTTAACGCATTTCTGGTTGGATGAACGATTCCCAGATTGTAATACTGTGACGAAAGTAGGCTGTATAGATATTCAGAAATTAGCGCTTTGGGGGAAAAGCTATGACTTACCGCCTGAATGGATTGATCAAAAGGATGGTTTTCCACATTTTGACTTATTTGGAGAAAAACAAAAATACATATTAGAACAAGAAGGCGAGTGGCAACAAATAGAACGATTTCAATTATGAAGTGTAGCTTTTATTCAAGTGAGTTAAGGACATCTCGGGGGCAGGCTAAAAGAGCTTAGAAACTAAGCTCTTTTTACATAAGTTATTTCTGGTTCTTGTTTTTTTCTGCTAAACTTAATTTTTAAATCGCTGTCTTCAAAATACCATGCATCTTTTTCTTCTACATAAAAGGTGATGTTTTCTACTTCATTGGAAGCATGGACTTCTACTGGTTCATCTTTATTAACTCCTAGAGAAAACCCTGGAATATTTCCGCCAAACCCTCCATACCTCACAAAAAAACGGATGTATTTCTCGTTTTTTTCTAGATCTAACTCGTCTTTATACCATTTCGCTGCTTCTTTACTTATTTGTATGTCCATGGTGACAGCTCCTTTTCATTTCTTATTCTTCTCAGGTACCAGATCAATACCGCCAGGATGAAAGGGATGGCATTTACTAATCCGTTTTATTGTTAAGTATGTGCCTTTCAAAACGCCAAATCGCTTGTAAGCTTCGAGCCCATATTCCGAGCACGTTGGGTAAAAACGGCAACTGGGAGGCTTAAATGGGCTGATCGCAGCACGATAAAATTTAATTAAACCGATGAAGATATTCTTCATAGAACCCCTTCTTTATTTTACACATCTTTGGTTTTATCATAAGTTACTGCAGCAATAGCATCGTGCAGATGGATGGACTCCTCGTTTTGGCAGGTTACTTTAAATTTTGTAATAAAGGAAGTCTCATATAAATCAGCTGCTATTAATCGAACCATATCTTCAACAAAACGTGGGTTTTCATAGGCTTGCTCTGTTACCATTTTTTCATCTGTTCGTTTCAAAATAGGATGTAATCTTGCACTAGCGTTGCTTTCTGCTGCTTCTAGTAATATTTTTTTCCAATCAAGATTTTCCTCTTGATAGTCTTCACTAACACTTATTTCCATTATAACATTTCCACGTTGGTTATGAGCACTATATTCGCTTATTTCTTTAGAACAAGGGCATAGGGTTGTAATTGCTACTGATAACGACAAATAAATATAAAAGCCTTTTAATTCGTGATATTCTATTCGAATCCCGGCATCAGCATGATTTAGGCCAGTAAGACTAGTATCCGGGGCTTGTCTTTCAAAAAACCAAGGAAAGTTCACTTCTAATGTTGCATCTGGTTGCTCCACACGCTTGGCGATTTCTTTGGTAAACTTTTTTAAAACATTTAATTCAGTAGAAAAACCGTTTTTTTGGTAATGTGCCAATTGCTCCATAAACCGACTCATGTTCGTACCTTTATTCGTTTGTTTTAAACTGGAAGTAAACGTGAATTGACCGATACTTGTTTGTGTATACGGTGCTAAAGAACTATATATCATAATAGGGTTCTTTACCTTAGTTACCCCGACCGCATCTAAATCAAATAAAAAATCCTTTTTGGTATTCTGTAAATCCGCCATATGCATTTTATCAACAGGTTTTGTTCGCGGGGCTGGCTTTACAGAACCAAATAATTGATGGCGCTTTTCTTTAGAAGGTAATTGTTTAATCGGAAAAGCTTTTGTTTGATGATCCATCATATTACCCCCTTTCTTTATACTTTTAAAGTATACGTTACGAAGAAATGATAATCAATTTATAGGTTTTGTTCCAATTTTATTATCCAAAAAAAGCCTAAGCGGGGGCATCACAGCATCTATATACTAGGTAGGCGATATCTATATCGCTAAAGCAAAAGTATTATATTGTAAAAGTTTTAAATCGTCGCTTTTATACGTTAACCTAGATACGAAGGTGTTAAACCAAAAGATCTGATTTCATAAATTTACAATTCATTCGATCTTTAAAATATAAAGCGGCATTATTATGGGACAAGGAGAGTTCCTTCACCAACACGTTTAAATCGGCAGTTAGAAATGAAGGATAGAATACATAACCTCTATTCACATTTCCTTGGGTTTTCAAATAGTGTCCGTGTTAGCTAACCACCTGTATATAACAGTACTTTTTTCCACGCTCTATTCTAAAATGACTTACGAAGTTCCATGAATTTACATGAACGTTTAGTTATGTGCAAACCTTGATTTAAACCACAATTACATCCAAGTTATTTTGGGCTCGGTTTTGTTTTTTATTCGTTTCAAATTTTCCCGGTGCCTGTATATAACAAAAATCGTTAGTAAAGAGGTGACAATAATTAACCCTGTATCTCGAAATATAAATGATAGAACAACTGTAACAACACCAGTTATCATGGATGAGAGCGAGACATATTTAGTAATATACAAACTAAAAATGAATGTCGATATCATTAAAATAAACAATAATGGATTAATTCCAAGAATGATTCCTCCAGAAGTCGCTACAGCCTTTCCACCCTTCAACTTGGCAAAGATCGGATAAGTGTGACCTACAACTGCGAATAACCCAATAACAAGGCGATGAACATCTGCATCAAATAATAATGGAATAAGCGTTGCAACAGTACCTTTTAAAATGTCAGCCAAAGTAACTATAATTCCGGCTTTTACACCTAACACACGAAAGGTATTCGTTGCTCCAAGATTACCGCTGCCATGCTGGCGTACATCTTTGTTATACCCAACCTTACCAACAATGAGGGCTGATGGAATTGATCCGAGTAAATAGGCTATAAGGGCAAATACAATATATTCCATACTTTTTCCTACTTTCTGTGTAATGAGATATGTATTTTTATTTCTACAAAAATAATGCCAAAACTTTAGTGAACCGGGAGAAGCAATCAATGATGTTGAAATTGCTGTTTTTTCATTATTTTTGTCATCACAGATATTAACTGTACTTGCACTACAAAATGAAAGGACGCTGTTCTTTATTTTAGCATGAAGTTTGGAATTTAAGAACCTATAAATCAGTGATATGTTTGTTAGGGACCTATAAAGGGTATACCATAAACGTTCATAAATAGCTGAAAATATATCTGAAAAAGAAAATATAAACGGCTTAGGAATTAAATAAGGAGGCCTGTTATGATTGAATTTAACCGAGTTCATAAAAATTATCAAGATGGAACAGAAGCTGTAAAAGATATTTCGTTTTGCGTTCAAAAAGGAGAGTTTGTTACTTTAATCGGACCAAGCGGTTGCGGTAAAACAACCACGATAAAAATGGTCAATCGTCTCATGGAACCGACATCCGGTGACATATACATAAAAGGGGAAAATATTACTGCTTTCCCCGTTGATCAATTGCGATGGAATATTGGTTATGTGTTACAAGAAATTGCGCTATTTCCACACATGACCATAGAAGAAAATATTGCTGTTGTCCCTGAATTAAAAAAATGGAAGCGACAAAAAATTCGTAAGCGAACAGCTGAGCTATTAGAAATGGTCGGACTCGATCCAGCTACCTATAAAAAAAAGCTGCCAAGAGAGCTTTCTGGGGGACAGCAACAACGTATCGGAGTGATTCGGGCTTTGGCGGGGGACCCAGACATTATTTTAATGGACGAGCCGTTTAGCGCATTAGATCCGATAAGCAGACAACAATTACAAGCAGATATTCAAGCATTGCAACAAGAAGTGAAAAAGACCATTCTATTTGTCACCCATGATATAAAAGAAGCGATGGCATTAGGTGATCGTGTATGCTTAATGAATCATGGGGAAATTGTTCAATTGGACACTCCGGAAAACCTTGTACGTTATCCAGAAACCTCATTCGTAAAAGAATTCATTGGCAAAGATAAGTCACCTTGGGAAACGCCTGTTGAAGCTATTACTGTTTCAGCACAGAACTACGTTATACAGGAAGATGCCTTTGAACAAGGGGACTATTATTCTGACCAAGTGTATATTATACAGGATGAGTATAATAAATATGTAGGAATAGCAGCAAACGGTACGATAACGGAAGGAACCTATTTACGACATGACCTTCCCTTGTCTGATGTGGTTGAAGTTACAGAAGGAAAGAAACAGGAATTTTTTCCTGTATTAAAGGGTGACAGGCTTGTTGGTGTCCTTCGCTATCGCGACATAATTATATATTTAAAGACTAAGTCTCATTTAACAGGGGGCTTAACCAATGAATGACTTTATAACGGTATTTCAAAATCGCCAAGGGATGCTCGTTGAAACCATTTGGGAGCATTTGCAAATATCGCTTATTTCATTAATTATTGCAATTTCAATTGCCGTCCCTTTAGGGCTGATCTTAACAAGATACCCAAGAGTAGCTGAGCCAATCATCGGTCTTACTGCTATATTACAAACGATTCCAAGTCTTGCGGTATTGGCCTTTCTGATCCCTTTTTTTGGTATTGGAACTTTACCAGCTGTTATTGCTTTAACTGCTTATGGACTATTACCAATTTTGCGAAATAGCTATACAGGAATTAAGGAGGTTGACCAAGCTTATATTGAAGCTGCAACAGGAATGGGCATGAATTCATTTAAACGGTTAGTAAAGATCGAATTACCAATTGCGATGCCCGTGATGATGGCAGGTGTTCGAACGTCTATGGTATTGATTGTTGGTACAACGACATTAGCAGCTTTAATTGGTGCAGGTGGTTTAGGTGAAATCATTTTATTAGGCCTAGACCGTGGAGCAGATGTTCATCTTATTTTATTAGGAGCTATACCTGCCGCTTTGCTCGCCATCGTTTTAGATGGTATTTTACGAGGATTTGAACGTATTTCCAAAAAAGCTGGCGTTAAATCCCTGATAGCCATGTTGCTTATTGCTGTACTCATTGTCGTAACACCGTTTATCATTCAATCAGACAAGCAAGAAGACATCGTTATTGGAGGGAAATTAGGTTCGGAGCCAGCAATTTTAATGAATATGTATAAGCAATTAATTGAAGCGGATACGGATTTAAATGTTCAATTAAAGCCGAACTTAGGAAAAACAGCATTTGTATTCAATGCATTAGAACAAGGGAGTATTGATATTTATCCGGAATTTAGTGGTACTGCTATTGTTACCCATCTAGAAGAAAATGCAACTAGCCAAAAGGAAAAAGAGGTGTATCAACAAGCAAAAGAGGGAATGAAAGAACAGTTTGATATGGCATATTTAAAGCCAATGGACTATAATAATACGTACACTATAGCAACGACGAAAGAAATAGCTGAACGGTATAACCTGGAAACGATGGAAGATTTAAAACAAGTGGAAGAACAGCTGACAGCTGGGTTTACATTGGAATTCAAGGATAGATACGATGGTTATGTTGGAATGCAGGACGTATATGACTTGAATATTTCGGATGTAAATACCATGGACCCTGGGCTCAGACAAGAAGCCATAATATCAGGGGAAGTGGATATAATTGACGCATACGCTACCGATAGTTATATGGAAGAGCTCGACTTAGTCGCTTTAGAAGATACAAAGAATTTATTTCCACCATATCAAGGTGCGCCACTGTTGCGCAATGAAACACTGAAAGCATATCCTGAGCTAGAAGGGATATTGAACCAGCTTGGTGGAAAAATAACGGATGAGCAAATGAGGAAAATGAATTACCTTGTAGATTATGAGGATCAGTCTCCGGAAAAGGTAGCAAGAGAGTTTCTAATGGAACAAGGGTTGCTTGAATAACCATAAGGAGGGCATTACATGACGTGGGAAAATCCAACAAACGAAGAGTTGAAACAAATTTTAACTTCTGCAAAAACAATTGCTGTCGTAGGATTATCAAATAATCCAGAACGAACGTCTTATCAAATTGCAAAAATCATGCAGCAAGAGGGTTACCGAATCATTCCTGTTAACCCTACAGTAGAGGAAGTCCTGGGGGAAAAAGCTTATGCTTCATTAACAGAAGTCCCAGAGCCGATTGATATAATTAATATCTTTCGAAGGTCAGAATTCTTACCAGAAATTGCTAAAGAGGCCACCCAAACAAATTGTAAAATTTTTTGGGCCCAACAAGGTATTATGAATGAAGAAGCATATCACTATTTAAAACAGCATGACTTTACCGTTATAATGGATCTGTGTATCAAAGTGGTGCATGCTGTATTGGTGAAAAAATAGGACAAGTATAAGGGTGACAGTCATACGTCATCCTTTTCTCATGCTGAGATGGTTATTACCTGTTAACTTACTATTTTACGTCGCAATAATATCTGTATTATTAGTATGATTACCGACGTCGTATCCTTCATGACGTAATGGCATCATAGCGGCACAAGTTGACTACTTGTTTTCCCAAAAAACTCCTTATTGTCACGAAGCACTAATTATTTATAATTTAGGTCTATTTATTATATTCGTATTCTTGCTGAACAACAGAACAAGGCAATCGATTGGGAGATAAGGGCAAGAATAGTTTAAACAAAGACATATGATGAATATTTTATCTAGCCTTCTGGAAAAACCCATTCCCTAATTACACATTGCTAATGTACAGATTGTCTCCATAGATGAAGCTGGATTTTTCTAGCACCTTATATACAGGTAAAGTTCTTTAAAATCAATGTTATGTTATAGAAAATGAAATGGGGGAAAGTAGCTCCCATATACATTTGAAAGACTCTGTATATAAATCATTCTTGCAAAACAAGCCACTTGTCTCTATAGTATATTTAGTAATGATGGTTAAAATAGGAAGAATATGTTGCTGAAATAAGGGCCCTTTGTTTTTGTATGAGATATAAAGAAAATTTCCCACAGTGTTATTAACTTATGCAACTCTTTCGTCCTACAAAGGGAATCCAAGTAGGATGAGTGGAAGATCTAGCTTAGAGGGAAATTTATTTCTGTGTATAGGTCTTTTGGTCATAACCTTATGTGGTATAGCTATCTCAGAGGAGGATGAGCATAGGCTCCGGTGGTTGAACTCTCGCTATCTCCCGAACTACCTCCCTGGACGATAATCAACACACTTTTTAAAGGAAAAAAGAATGATGCACAAATGTAGGATTCCCTTTCTTCTTTACATAAACAAACGTTCGTTCTAATATAGTATTTACAGAAATGAAAGGAGCAGGTACGGAGTGACAAAACAACCTATTTCATATAGCGATGACTCGATCCAAGTTCTAGAAGGCCTTGAGGCTGTACGCAAACGGCCAGGAATGTATATTGGAAGTACAGATCATAGGGGACTGCATCATCTCGTGTTTGAAATTGTAGATAATGCGGTAGACGAGGCCTTGGCTGGATTTGGCGATGTCATTAAAGTAACAATACATAAAGATAATAGCATTTCCGTAACAGACTATGGGCGAGGTATTCCTACTGGTATGCATCGCTCTGGGAAGCCAACGTTAGAGGTTATTTTTACCATTTTACATGCGGGAGGTAAATTCGGACAGGGCGGTTATAAGACAAGTGGAGGACTACATGGTGTTGGTGCATCTGTAGTAAACGCATTGTCCGAATGGCTTGAGGTTACTATCCATCGTGATGGAAAGACGTATTTTCAGCGCTTCGAAAACGGTGGGAAGCCTGTAGGCACATTAGAAAAAAAGGGATCAACGAAACAGTCCGGTTCAACGATTCATTTTAAACCTGATCCCGTTATTTTTACTTCCACGGTGTATGACTATGAAACGTTATCGGAACGTTTGCGAGAGTCTGCTTTTTTATTAAAAGGTTTGACGATCGAATTACACGATTTAAGACATGACCAAATGGAAAAATATCAATTTCCAGATGGCTTGAAAGCTTTTGTCGAGTATTTAAACGAGGAAAAAGATACACTTCATTCTGTCGTAGCATTTGAAGGGGAACAGCAAGGAATTGAAGTGGATTTTGCTTTTCAATTTAACGATGGCTTTGCGGAGAGCATGCTTTCTTTTGTTAACCATGTCCGAACAAAAGATGGAGGAACACATGAATCTGGTGCACGAACAGCGGTTACAAGGACCTTTAATGACTATGCAAAACGTACAGGATTGCTGAAAGAAAAAGATAAAAATCTAGAAGGTACGGATATTCGAGAAGGGTTTACAGCTATTGTTTCAGTGCGTGTCCCTGAGCAAAAATTACAATTTGAAGGGCAAACAAAGGGGAAACTAGGTACACCAGAGGCTCGTTCGGTCGTTGATGCGGTTGTGTCTGAAAAGTTAACCTATTTTCTTGAAGAAAATCCAGATATAGCTAATTCACTTATTAGAAAAGCGATAAAAGCAAAAGAAGCGAGAGAAGCTGCAAGAAAGGCACGCGAAGAAGCAAGGTCAGGAAAGAAGCGTAGAAGAAAAGAAACGTTACTAAGTGGAAAGCTTACCCCGGCTCAATCTAAAAATGCCAAACGAAATGAATTATACCTTGTTGAGGGGGATTCAGCTGGCGGTTCTGCGAAGCAAGGTAGAGATCGCAAGTTTCAAGCTGTGCTTCCATTACGTGGAAAAGTGATTAATACTGAAAAGGCAAAGCTGGAAGATGTTTTTAAAAATGAAGAAATTTCAACGATTATTCATACCATTGGCGCCGGTGTTGGTGGTGACTTCGATTTAGAAGATGTGCAGTACGACAAAATTATTATTATGACGGATGCGGATACAGATGGCGCACATATCCAAGTCTTACTGCTTACGTTTTTTTACCGATATATGCGACCGCTCGTGGAAGCTGGTAAAGTATATATTGCTTTGCCACCTCTATATCAAATTGCAAAAGGAAAAGGGAAGAAGAAGCAAATAGCATATGCATGGGATGAAAAAGAAATGAAGCGAGTCATTCAGCAGTTTAAAAATGGATATACATTGCAACGCTATAAAGGGCTAGGAGAAATGAATGCTGACCAGCTTTGGGAAACAACTATGAACCCCGAGTCACGCACGCTAATACGAGTAACTATTGATGATCTTGCTCGAGCTGAGCGTCGTGTAACAACATTAATGGGTAATAAAGTGGAACCGCGTAGAAAATGGATTGAAGGAAACGTGGAATTTGGCTTGGATGATGCGACTAACATTTTAGAAAATGATAAAATTCAAACAGATGAATAATTTTTAAGGAGGGCTTGGTTTGACGCAACCAGGAACATATTTAGACCTTCCGTTAGAAGAAGTGATAGGTGACCGATTTGGAAGGTACAGCAAATATATTATTCAGGATCGAGCATTACCTGATGCCAGAGACGGTTTAAAACCAGTGCAACGAAGAATTCTCTATGCGATGCATGAAGAAAAAAATACACATGATAAAAATTTTCGAAAATCAGCTAAAACGGTGGGAACAGTAATTGGGAATTATCATCCTCATGGAGACACTTCTGTTTATGAAGCCATGGTTCGACTAAGCCAAGATTGGAAAGTTAGAAATGTCTTAGTTGAAATGCACGGAAACAACGGAAGTATTGATGGTGATCCACCAGCTGCAATGCGTTATACAGAAGCAAGGCTTTCAAGTATCGCTTCTGAGTTACTGCGGGATATTGATAAAGATACCGTTGATTTTATTCCTAATTTTGATGATACTGACACAGAACCAGTTGTCTTACCGGCTAAATTCCCTAATCTGCTTGTAAATGGATCGACTGGAATTTCTGCTGGATATGCAACAGATATTCCGCCACATAATTTAGCAGAAGTATTAGATGCAGTCATCCTTAAAATTGATAAGCCTTCTGTAACCACAGAAGAATTAATGAAGGTTATGAAAGGACCTGATTTTCCTACCGGCGGGATTATTCAAGGAAAAGATGGGATAAAAAAAGCATACGAAACAGGACGCGGCAAAATAGTGGTCCGTGGAAAAACGAGAATTGAATCTGTTCGCGGTAGTCGAGAACAGATTATTATTGATGAGATCCCTTATGAAGTAAATAAAGCTAGTATGGTTAAAAAAATAGATGAATTACGAATTGACCGTAAAGTAGAAGGAATTGCAGAAGTTCGCGATGAAACGGATCGTACAGGTTTACGAGTTGTTATCGAGTTAAAAAAAGATGTCAACGCAGAAGGAGTATTAAATTACTTATTTAAGAATACGGATTTGCAAATAACGTATCATTTTAATATGGTTGCTATTCAAGATAAAACGCCACAACAATTATCGTTAAATCAGCTACTAAAATCATATATTGCCCACCAAAAAGAAGTGGTAACGAGACAAACTACTTTTGACTTAAAAAAAGCAAAAGACCGCGCTCATATCGTAGAGGGATTAATCAAAGCGATTTCTATTTTGGATGAAGTCATCCAAACAATTCGCTCGTCTAAGGATAAACAGGATGCAAAGCAACAGCTAATTACCAACTATTCTTTCACTGAGCCGCAAGCAGAAGCTATTGTCATGTTACAGCTTTATCGGTTAACTAATACGGATATTACATCGCTTGAGCAAGAAGCAAAAGCTTTAAAAGAGCGGATTAAAGAATTGGAGCTCATTTTAGGCAGTGAAAAGCAACTATTACAAACCATTAAAAAAGACTTAAGAAAATTGAAAAGAACATATGGTTCCCCGCGATTAACGATCATAGAAGATGAAATTGAAGAACTGAAGATTGATATTGAAGTGGTGGTTGCTAGCGAGGATGTGTTGTTGTCTGTTACGAAAGATGGCTATGTAAAGCGTACCAGTTTGCGATCCTATAGCGCTTCTAACGGTGAAGATTTCGCCATGAAGGATGGGGATCATATTATTTGTTTAGCTGAATTGAATACTACGGATAAAGTGCTTCTGTTCACCAACAAAGGAAAATATATTTATATACCTGTTCATGAATTACCTGATATACGTTGGAAAGACATCGGACAGCATCTCTCTAATATTGTTGCGTTAGAGAAAGAGGAAAAAATAATAAATTGTATTCCGGTGCGCCAGTTTCCTGAAAATAACTACTTATTATTTTTCACGAAAAACGGTATGGTAAAACGAAGTCAATTTAAACTTTATGAAGCTCAACGACATGGAAAAGCGCTCATCGCTCTTAATCTAAAAGCTGGGGACGAAGTAATTAATGTCCATCAAACAGATGGTAACAAAGATGTGTTCGTTGCTTCCGATAAAGGCTACGGGTTATGGTATCATGAATCTGAAATATCAGTGGTTGGCCAAAGAGCAGCTGGCGTAAAAGCTATTCAGTTAAAAGAAGACGAACAAGTGGTAAGTGGTCAAGTATTTGATGATTTATCAGATCCTTCGTTAGTTATTCTCACGCAACGAGGTGCATGTAAACGAATGAAACTAAGTTTATTTGAAAAAACGAGTCGAGCCAAGCGAGGACTCCAAATGCTACGTGAGCTGAAAAGCAAGCCACATCGGATACGTGGGTTTTTCCTAGTCAAGGAGCAAGATACAATTCAATTTAAAACAGAA
The DNA here is from genome assembly GCF_009917385.1 of Roseburia sp. 1XD42-34. Taxonomy (GTDB): domain Bacteria; phylum Bacillota; class Bacilli; order Bacillales; family Amphibacillaceae; genus Virgibacillus. Next base: position 14,452 of record NZ_QWLJ01000016.1, read on the forward strand.
GACGGCGAGGTACATCATGTATTCCCACTTGAATTATCCAACAGTGATAGGTACAGTAATGGCTCATTTATCATAGATACAGATAACCACGGAGAAGTCATCGAGACTTGGAAACAAATTCGTTACGAACAACCATTCGAATACGAAGAAGAAATTTAATCTCCCCTCTTTGCTTCTTTTGTATGATGAATCAAAAGCCAAGGGCGGTTTAATGGTAGAAGTCATTCCGCCATTAAACCGCTAAGTTTTTATGCATCGTAACTAATTGAATTCGTATAAACACTTTAAAATTTCTGCTAACTATGATAATGTAAACGTATACAAGAAAGGGGGGATCGGGAACGGATTTACGAGAAAGAATTATTCAATCCTCATTATTGTTGTTTGAGAAGAAAGGCTTTCATGGTGTAACGGTAAATGAAATTGTACAAAAAGCGGAAACGTCCAAAGGTGGATTTTATCACCATTTCACTTCTAAAGAAGAATTACTTTACGTTATTCACGATGCGTTTATTAGCTATGTACTCGAAAAAGCAGCATACGCAAATAATAGCTGCATTTCTCCTACAGACAAATTAAAAGCAATTATTAAAGATTTTGTAAAAGTATTTGACATTTACAAACCTCATATTTCCGTGTTTTATCAGGAAAGTATTTATTTGAATCCAGAGTATGAACAGCAAATTAAACAAAAAAGAGATCAATTTAAGCAACTAATCCTGCAAACCATTACGGAAGGCCAAGCAAATGGGGAGTTTCGCAGAGACTTACCTGTTGAAATAACAGGTATGGCAATATTAGGAATGGTTAATTGGACGTATAAATGGTATCAACCAAAAGGGAAGAACACAATTGATGAAATCAGTGATATATTTATCGAGCTTATATTACAAGCTATTTTGCCAAACGAAGCTATTAGTTTTAAGTCACATAATCGAGTAATACGCGATGATACAGATGTATGGGAATGATCATTTGGTAAGCAAAGACCAACCAGTCGGTCTGGTCCGAGTAATATCGATAGGAGACAAACTGCCGAATTTACAAGGGGGATGCTCATGAATTTTTCATTAACGGAAGAACAAACAATGATTCAGAAGATGGTAAGGGATTTTGCCGAGTCGGTTATTAAGCCGCGTGCGATTGAAATTGATAAAACAGCTACTTTTCCAGTTGATATTTTTAAGCAGTTAGGCGAGCTTGGGTTATTAGGAATCCCTTTTCCAGAAGCATATGGTGGATCTGGCGGAGATACATTATCTTATGCATTAGCAGTAGAAGAGATTGGCCGTGTTTGCGGGAGTACAGGGTTAAGCTATGCTGCAGCTGTTTCATTAGGTGCAAGCCCAATATATTACTTCGGCACAGAAGCACAAAAACAGCAATATTTAGTTCCATTAGCTGAAGGGAAAGCGCTTGGGGCATTTGGACTAACAGAGCCCAACGCTGGTTCAGACGCTGGCGGAACGAAGACAACTGCAATGGTAGACGGTGACGAATACGTTATTAACGGAGAGAAGTGCTATATAACGAATGCAAGTTATGCGGAAACACTTATTGTAACCGTTGTCACCGGAAAGGATAGTCGAGATAAAAATATTATTTCTGCTATCATTGTTCCGACCGACACAAAAGGGCTTACAATCACAAGTAATTACGACAAAATGGGAGTTCGTGGTTCAGATACGGCCGAAATTGTGCTAGACAATGTGCGCGTACCTAAAGAAAACCTGTTAGGAGATCCAGAAAAAGGGTTTAAACAGTTCCTGTACACACTAGATGGAGGCCGTATATCAATAGCTGCCCTTGGTGTAGGGATTGCCCAAGCCTCACTAGAAAAAGCGTTAGCCTATGCAAAAGAGCGAAAGCAGTTTGGTAAAGCAATTTCTGATTTTCAGGCGATCCAATTTAAATTAGCTGACATGGCGATGGAAGTGGAGTTAGCTAGAAATATGGTACATAAAGCTGCCTGGTTGAAAGATGAAGATAAGCCCTTCGGCAAAGAAGCTTCTTTTGCAAAGTTATATGCTACAGAAACTGCTTTTCGTGCAGCGAATCAAGCGATTCAAATTCATGGTGGTTATGGTTATATGCGCGAGTATGAAGTGGAACGTTATTTACGTGATGCAAAGTTGTTGGAGATTGGAGAAGGAACTTCAGAAATTCAGCGCCTAGTTATTGCGAGACACTTAGGGTGTTAAAGGAGCGGGGGGATATTCATGTCACTTTTACATGTTACCGTGGGAGAGCTTTTAGAGGAACAAGTAAAATTATATCCGGAGCATGAGGCGGTTGTCTACCCAGAATTAAAACTTAGAAAAACATATCAGGAATTTAATCAAGAAGTTAACCAAGCAGCAAAAGGCCTAATGGCATTGGGGATTGACAAGGGAGAACATGTTGCTATTTGGTCAGATAATAAACCAGAATGGTTGACTACACAATTTGCAACCGGAAAAATGGGCGCTGTGTTAGTGACTGTAAATACAAACTATCAGGCTAGTGAATTGCAGTATCTATTGGAGCAGTCCGATACGAACACTTTAATGATGGCAGAAAATTATAAAGGAACTTCCTATATTGAAGTTTTAAAAAGCATTTGTCCAGAATTGGAAGCAGCAACACCAGGGAACTTGCAATCGAAAGCTTTACCGAAGCTGAAAAATATTATTATTCTAGGAAGTACTAGTTATCCTTTTGCTTATAATTGGCATGATGTGTTGAATGCGGCAAAAGAAATATCAGATGAGGATTTATGGGAACGGAAAACGAGTTTAACAGAACATGAAGTTATTAATATGCAATACACCTCAGGTACAACAGGGTTTCCAAAGGGGGTTATGTTAACACATCATAATATTGTTAATAATGGAAACCAAATTGCCGATTGCATGAAGCTAACAAATGAGGACAGATTGTGTATTCCAGTTCCATTTTTTCATTGCTTTGGTTGTGTATTAGGCGTATTAGCTGCTGTTTCCAAAGGAGCAACCATGGTTTTAGTGGAACAATTCCATCCCGAGAAAGTTTTAGCAGCCGTTTCTCAAGAACGATGTACAGCTTTGCATGGCGTACCGACGATGTTTATTGCCGAGCTGAATCATCCCCATTTTGAGCGGTATGATTTGTCCAGTTTAAGGACGGGTATTATGTCAGGCTCTCCTTGTCCGATGGAAGTAATGACGAAAGTAATGGAAAAGATGGGAGCAGATGAAATAACTATAGCATATGGCCAGACAGAAGCATCTCCAGTTATTAGTCAGACGAAAACAGATGACCCAATTGAGTTACGAGTAAGTACAGTTGGAACACCTCATCCAAATGTAGAAGTGAAAATAGTTATTCCGGGAACAAACAAAGAGCAAACAAAAGGAGTTCCTGGCGAATTGGTGACACGAGGGTATCATGTGATGAAAGGATATTATAATAATCCAGAGGCAACCAAGCTTGCAATCGATGAAGAGGGCTGGTTGCATACTGGAGATTTAGCCTTGATGCGACCAGACGGTTACTTAGAAATTACTGGTCGCATGAAGGATATGATTATCCGTGGTGGTGAAAACATTTATCCGCGCGAAATTGAAGAATTTTTATACCAGCATCCAGATGTTCTCGATGTCCAAATAGTTGGAGTTCCAGATGAAAAATATGGCGAAGAAATAATGGCTTGGATTATACCTAAAGAAAATAGAAAAATAACCAAAGCGGACATAAGAACTTTTTGTGAAGGGAATATATCGTGGCATAAAATACCGAAGTATATTGCATTTGTAGACCAATATCCTATGACAGCAAGTGGAAAAATTCAAAAATACCGCTTGAAAGAAATGGCAATGCGAAGCCTAAGTGAAGAGGGGGCAGATCATGATCAATAAAATTGTTATCGCAAATCGAGGAGAGATTGCCGCACGAATTATTCACACGTGTAAAAAATTAAATATTCGAACAGTTAGCATCTATTCAGAAGCTGATCAATACGCACCTCACGTGGAAATGGCGGATGAAAGCTATTTAATTGGTCCTCCTAGAGTGCAGGAGAGCTATTTAAATGCAGAAAAAATCATTGAAATAGCAAAAGACGTGAAGGCTGACGCTATCCATCCTGGCTATGGGTTTTTAAGTGAAAACGCCGAGTTTGCTGAACAATGTGAACAAGCTGGATTATTGTTTATTGGCCCGAGAAGTGATGTTATAAAAAAAATGGGGAGTAAAATTGAAGCTAGACGAGCAATGCAAGCAGCAGGAGTTCCTGTTGTTCCTGGAACGGACGGAGCTGTTGCAACAGTGGAAGAGGCTGCTTTATATGCTAGTCAAATTGGCTACCCAGTAATGGTAAAAGCATCTGCAGGAGGCGGGGGAGTTGGCATGCAAGTAGTGCATTCCGAAGCTGAACTGAAATCGGCATTTACAAATAATGCTAAACGAGCCCAAAGCTTATTTGGTGATGGATCAATGTTTATTGAAAAAAAGTTGGAAGATACCAGACATATTGAGATTCAAGTGCTAGCTGATCATCATGGGAATGTAGTTCATTTATTTGAACGCGAATGTTCAATTCAGCGGAGAAATCAAAAAGTGATTGAAGAAGCACCATCTCCATTTATTTCCGATGCAACTAGGAAAGAAATGGGTAAAAAAGCAGTTCAGGCAGCAGAAGCTTTGGCATATACAAACGCTGGTACTATCGAGTTTTTAGTAGATAAGCAGGAGAATTTTTACTTTTTAGAAATGAATACACGGATTCAAGTAGAACATCCAATAACAGAAGAAATAACAGGAGTGGATATTGTAGAAAAACAGCTGGAAATAGCAAGTGGTCAATCGTTAAAGCTAGCACAACAAGAACTTTCGATTCAGGGTCATGCCATAGAAGCAAGAGTTTATGCAGAAGATCCGAAGACGTTTTTCCCTTCACCTGGGCGGATTGATGTATTTCAACCGCCAGAGGGAGAATATATCCGTAACGAAATTTCAGTGCATAGCAACTATGACGTCACACCATTTTACGATCCAATGATTGCAAAGCTCATCGTTCATGGCTCATCAAGAGCAGAAGCGATCGATCGATTAAAACTTGCATTATCTCAGTATAAAATTTCTGGTATTAAAACAAATATCCCTATGTTATTAGCTGTTGTGGAACATGAGCAATTTCAAGCTGGTAATACAACCACTACTTTTTTAGAAAGGTATTACAAATAAAGCTGAAAACATGTTAAAGGGGAATTTTATTTAACATATATAAACACAATATGTTTGGAAAAAGTAGCGCAAACAAGGAGGATGTTAAAATGGAAGTGAAAGCAACTATGGCAGGCAGTGTATGGAAGATAACAGTAGATAAAGGCGAAAAGGTAGAAGAAGGTCAAGACGTAGTCATTCTTGAATCGATGAAAATGGAAATCCCAATCGCAGCTGAACAGTCTGGTACGATAAAAGAATTCAAAGTACAGGAAGGGGATTTTGTCAACGAAGGGGATGTTATTGCGGTCCTTGAATAATGGCGGATGTGTAAGCTTTTAAGTGTTCAAAGTGGAAAGGGGGTTAGGCATGGGGAAATTCATAGATTTACAAAAGCGACAATCCGTTGCCATTGTAAAAATAAATCGACCTGAAGCAGCAAATGCGTTATCGCAACCATTATTAGAAGAATTACAAATGGTGCTTCAAAAAGTGGAGCAGGATGAATCCATCTTTTGTACGATTCTTACTGGTGAAGGAGAAAAAGCCTTTTGTGCAGGGGCAGATTTAAAAGAACGAGCAACGATGACCGATCAAGAAGTGATATCCGCGGTTACTGCGATTGGAGATACAGTAACCATGGTGGAAAACTTATCCATGCCGCTTATAGCGGCTCTAAATGGTGTTGCCTTTGGTGGTGGCTTAGAGCTGGCATTAGCATGTGATATTCGAATAGCTGCTCGTCATGTAAAGATGGGACTTACAGAAACATCCTTAGCTATTATCCCCGGAGCTGGAGGAACACAGCGGCTGCCTCGTTTAATCGGAATCGGGCAAGCGAAGCGATTAATCTACAGTGCTAAACGTATTACTGCCGAAAAAGCCTTTCAGCTTGGATTAGTAGAAGAAGTTGTAGAAGGAAGCGAATTACACGACAGGGTGAAACAATTTGCAGTAACTATCGCAAAAAATGGTCCTATTGCACTTAGGCAAGCTAAGATGGCGATAAATAAAGGAATGGAAACCGATTTAGCAACAGGCCTACTTATTGAACGACTTGCTTATCAGCAGACCATTCCAACGAATGATCGTCATGAAGGATTACAAGCTTTTCGTGAAAAACGAACACCAAACTATCAGGGAAATTAAACGGGGGGAAAGGGAGAATGTCCTACAGAAAGATATTTAATGAAAAAGTAGCTGCGATTAAAAGCGGTGGAAAAGAAAAGTATCATCAAAAGAATGAAGAAAAAGGGAAGCTGTTTGTACGAGAGCGGCTGCGAAGATTATTAGACAGTGATTTGGATATAGAAGATGCCTTTTTTGCAAATTGTATGGACGATACATTACCATCAGATGGAGTTGTAACTGGAATTGGAAAAATGAATGGTCAGTCCGTTTGTATCATGGCAAATGATTCGACGGTAAAGGCAGGTTCTTGGGGAAAACGCACGGTGGAAAAAATTATTCGTATCCAAGAAACAGCATTGGCATTGGAAGTACCAATGGTTTATTTAGTCGATTCTGCAGGGGCAAGGATTACTGACCAAATAGAAATGTTCCCAGGAAGAAGAGGGGCAGGTCGAATTTTTCATAACCAAATAAAATTATCTGGACGCGTTCCACAAGTTTGTCTCTTGTTTGGTCCATCGGCAGCGGGTGGTGCTTATATTCCAGCCTTCTGCGATATAGTTATCATGGTTGATGGAAATGCATCGATGTATTTAGGATCCCCACGGATGGCTGAAAAAGTCATTGGGGAAAAAGTGAGTTTAGAAGAGATGGGTGGTGCAGCGATGCATTGTTCCGTCTCTGGAGTCGGCGATGTGTTAGCTAAAACAGAGCAGGAAGCAATTGAGTTCACGCAACTATATTTAAACTATTTTCCAGCTAATTTTAGGCATAAACCAGAAATAAAGGCAGCAAAAGCTGCCAAAAGTTTTGAAAAAAGCATTACTGATTTAATTCCAGAAAACCAAAATGCTCCTTTCAATATGTATGATCTTATTGAGCGGTTAATTGATGCAGATAGCTTTTGTGAAATAAAGAAAAAATTTGCGCCGGAATTAATCACTGGGCTAGCAAGAATAGATGGTCGCGCCATCGGAATTATCGCTAATCAACCCCGAATGAAAGGTGGCGTTTTATTTCCAGATTCCGCGGATAAAGCAGCCAAATTTATGCAACTCTGTGATGCGTTCAATATTCCATTATTGTTCTTAGTTGATGTACCAGGGTTTATGATCGGAACAAAAGTGGAGCGCGCCGGCATTATTCGTCACGGAGCCAAAATGCTTGCAACGATGAGTGAAGCTACAGTTCCAAAAATTTCAGTTATTGTAAGAAAAGCATATGGAGCAGGACTTTATGCTATGGCAGGACCTGCGTTTGAACCAGATTGTTGCCTTGCACTCCCAACCGCTCAAATTGCTGTCATGGGACCTGAGGCGGCGGTGAATGCTGTATATGCAAACAAAATTCAAGCATTGCCAGAAGCGGATCGACCTGCCTTTATTAAAGAGAAACAAGCAGAATATAAACAGGACATCGATATTTATCGTTTAGCATCAGAAATGGTTGTAGACGCTATTATCGATCCTGAAAAGCTGCGAGAAGAGTTAAACATGCGCTTTTCTCTTTACGATTCTAAAAAAGTAACCTTTACGGAAAGAAAGCACGGTGTATATCCAGTCTAGCAGTCTTACTTCTAGACTGCTTACAAATAGCGGAAAGGTAAATGAAGCCATATGGAAGAGCTTTCCTTTATACTTGCTCCTTACTTTACAACAGAAAGCCTCCATCCTTTACAAGTTAGGATGGAGGCAAACTTCAGCTAACAGAGGGTTAAGTCCCCGATTAAACCACAAGTAATAAGGATTTCGAGAATACATCCTCTATCATTTTCTTTATCTACCGTATTTCTAGATTCTCTATGCTTTTTATAGGAGAGAAAAACATTTTTCATCACGCATAAACTTCAAACCGAACGATGAAATAAAGAAACTTTTAAAAAGGGTTATGCGTTTCATAAAGGGAAAAAGTCTTGAATGTTACATTTGCACTTTGTAATAGCGAACGAGAAATGGGATTGTAAAAGGTTACTAGTTTAATTTCTACATTCAAAATATCTAGACGATTGTCTTTATGCGTGGGCTACATTAGAAAAATGGGAACGTTTGTTCTCTTTCGTTAATTGATCTTGAAATATTGCCAAAATCTAAAAAAAACATGGGATTTATTATTAAAACCGAATAAAATAGAAGTTTTCCTTAATAAACATATTGTTATAGCTGTTTTGGACAGCCTTCCCTCATTTGTGGTTCATATTCTTTCATGGTATGGTTAAATATGTCACAAACTTTGTATTGACTTTTTAAGGGAGGTGCTGATAAAATGGAAAGTTTGCTAAACTTTATTAATCAAAATGCTGAACAAATTATTCAATATACGATAGAGCATATAGAGCTAGTAAGTATCGCAATTATTATCTCTATACTCATCGGTGTTCCTCTTGGTGTTTATTTAACAACGAATCAAGCATTAGCAGAAACGATTCTACACCTAGCTTCTATTATTATGACTATTCCTAGTATCGCCTTATTCGGCATTATGATTCCGTTGCTTTCTATTATTGATCAAGGAATTGGGTTTTTACCAGCATTAATAGCGTTAATATTATATTCTCAACTCCCTATTATTCGGAATACGTATACTGCCATTAATAATGTAGATCCAAAAATTCGTGATGCGGCAAAAGGAATTGGTATGACAACTTTTCAACGACTCATCCGTGTGGAAATTCCAAATGGGATGCCTCTTATTATGGCAGGGATACGAACGGCAACAGTTTTAAATATTGGGATTGCAACCATTGCAGCTTTCATAGGTTCGGGCGGGATAGGGGTGTTAATTAATCAGGGAATCTCTAGGTCTAACCATACGATGGTCTTAGCTGGCGCAATAGTTGTTTCTATATTAGCAATTGTTGCAGATTTAATTTTAAAATTTGTTCAAGTAAAATTTACGCCAAAAGGAATTAATAATTAGAGGTGGTTTCGTGATTCAATTTAAACAAGTCTCCAAGGTATATAATGATGAGGTTCAAGCATTGCGTGGTATTAATTTGCACGTAAAAGAAGGTGAGATGGCGATTTTAATTGGCCCTTCTGGGTGTGGAAAAACAACTTTACTGCGATTAGTCAATCAATTAGAAACAATGACCTCTGGGGAAATTATTCTTCATAAAGAAAATATTAAACAAATTGATAAAATTAAAGTCCGTCGACAAATCGGATATGTCATTCAAAGCAACGGCTTATTTCCAAATATGACTATTGAAAAAAATGTAATGATTGTTCCGGACTTATTAGGCTGGGACAGAGAAAAACAAAAAAAGCGATTTCATTATTTAATGGAGTTAATTGGAATGAACCCCGATGAATACCGTAGAAGGTACCCGCATGAGCTATCCGGCGGACAGCAGCAACGTATTGGCGTTGCTCGAGCTTTAGCTGCAGATCCTCCTATTATGTTAATGGATGAACCGTTTGGAGCACTTGATCCAATTATCCGTTTAAGATTACAAGAGGAGTTTTTACAAATCCAACGAGAAGTAAGAAAAACGGTACTATTCGTTAGTCATGATATGGATGAAGCTGTAAAAATGGGAGATAAAATTGTATTAATGCGAAACGGAGAGATGATGCAAGCCGATACTCCTGCAAAGATATTGCTACATCCTAAAAACCATTTTGTGGAGGAATTTGTTGGTGAAGATCGTATTCTAAAAAGTTTAAAACTTTATACGCTAAGGGACCTAGTTAAAGAAGTAAACTTATGTTCCATTACTGATATAAATGATAAGCCATCCATAAACTTGGACGCTTCTTTACATCATGTATTTTCTATGTTATTACATCAGGGGTATCAGCAGCTCGCAGTAGTCGAACAAGATAAGCTGTTGGGAATGGTAGATATAAGTGTAATTGAACAATTTATTCGCTTAGAACAGCAAAAGCTGCTGTGACATAGGAAGGGTGAAATAATGAGTTGGAACAAGCGAATAGCCATTATAGTAAAACTATTTTTTAGCATAATCGTAATAGTTTTTTTTTATTGGGCAATAACAAACAATATGCTTTCTCATATTACGAATGAAGCAACTGAATTTCTTGCGTTATTAAAGCAACATATTACAATTATATTCATCTCTGGCGGATTGGCTGTATTGATTGCTGTTCCACTAGGTATATTGGTAACTAGACCGATGTTTAAAAAAGTGGATTGGCTCATTGTGAACATGGCAAATCTGGGACAAACGATTCCGAGCTTAGCTGTACTAGCTCTAGCCATGGGAATATTAGGAATTGGAATCAAAGCTGCCATTGTAGCGTTATTTATTTATTCACTTCTGCCTATCCTGCAAAACACAATCGCAGGTTTAGAATCTGTTAACAAGCAGACAATCGATGCTGCGGAGGGAATGGGGCTCACCTCTTTACAAATTTTGTGGAAAATAGAGCTTCCTCATGCAGCATATTCTATTATGGCTGGGATTCGGACTGCTTTAGTTATTAATGTGGGAACTGCTGCTCTTGCTTATTTAATTGGAGGCGGTGGTTTAGGGGTATGGATTTTTACTGGAATACAAATGTTTGATCATACCTATCTCATTTCTGGAGCTGTTCCAGTCACCGTATTAGCTATTGCCATGGATTATCTACTAAAGGGAGTTCAAATGATGGTTGATCCCAAAGGGTTGCGTCTAGCTAGAAAAATACAACATATGGAGGAATAATGGATGAAACGCTTAGTTATAGCCTTAATTTTAATAGGTCTAGTCATTTCTGGTTGTAGTAGTGATAAAAAGAAAATTACAGTTGGGGCTAAAAACTTTACAGAACAATTTCTCTTAGCCAAAATGACAGTTCTGCTGTTAGAGGATAATGGGTTTGTGGTTGATGAAAAAAGCAATATGGGGAGTGCTGCATTACGGCAGGCGTTAGAGAATAAGCAAGTAGATGTCACTTGGGATTACGTGGCTACAGCTTTAGTTACTTATTTAGATCAAGAGCCAATCAATGATAAACAAGAAGCTTTTAATAAGGTCAAAAAAATAGATAAAGCAGAAAACGAAATATATTGGAGTAATTTAGCAGAAGCAAATAATACGTACACTGTAGTCATGCGCAAGAAGGATGCAGAAAACTTAGGAATAAAAACGTTAAGTGACTTAGGTAAATATATGAACGAATCTAACAGTCCATTTACGATTGCTTCTGATTCAGAGTTTGCAAATCGTCCTGATGGAATACCTGGTTTGGAAAAAACGTATAACTTTAATTTTAAAGATGGAAGTGTGAAAGAAATGAGTTATGGACTTAATTATAAGGCCTTAGCGAAAGAAGAAGTCGATTTAGCAAATGGTCATGCAACAGACGGAAGAGTTGAAGCATTTGACTTAATTAATTTAGAAGATGATAAACAATTTTTCCCGCCTTACAACATCGCATTAGCTATCACTGAAGAAACTAAAGAAAAATATCCAGAAATTGAAGAAATAACTAAGCCATTAGCTGAAATATTGACAGATGAAACTTTGCGTAATTTAAATTACTTAGTGGATATTGAAGAGAAGAGTGTAGACGAAGTTGCCAAACAGTTTTTAATAGAAAATGGATTATTAGAAGAATAAGCAAAAAGTGACACTCATCATTGAAGCGCAAAATCACCAATAGGTTGGATGCATCCAAATAAATTTTGTTAATAAAAGCATTTTACTTTAGATACAAAAATCCGAACTAGTTAGAACTCTCCTAAAGAGTTGTGGTTCGGATTTTTCTTCTGTGAATAAAGGCGCGAGCTCCCGAGAAACCGAGATAAAGTGAACCTTCTATAGAGGGGATTTCTTTTCATGGTTAGTGGATCGAATCAAGGATTTAGGTGTTGTATCTCTAGTTTTGGCTATTTATCTCGCATGTAGATGCCGTAAGACTCTCACTTCAAAAGCATGAGTTAATACAAAAGGTCTAAGTGGGAGGAAACGTACCTACATGCCCGATTCATTTTAGGGCCTTTAGGTGATTACCCTTCTAGGTACTAACACTCAGTAGGAGTTGGAAGAAAACCCTAACTGAATGAAGTTTCACTTTATTGAAGTCGGAAGCTTTAAGTAAATAGTGAATCATAATATTATTATGTAAACCATTAATAAAAACTATTAGTAGAAATAGAGGGTCATATCTCGTATAATAGACGCTAGTACAAAGGATAAGGGATGCGTGAGAGAATTATGGGGGAAAACATCATGGTGAAAGAAGCCGCACCACATGTGCTACATCAACTGGTTGCGGTATATGAACAAGTACTTGAAAACGGAGATGATATTCGCGCAGAGAAATTAATTGAGCTTTACGATAAATATAAGCGTCAGGAGCTTATGATCTGTTTTGCTGGTCATTTTTCTGCTGGAAAATCATCCATGATTAATGCATTGCTAGGAAAGGACATTTTACCAAACAGTCCCATTCCAACAAGTGCGAATATCGTTAAAATCACATCTGGCAAGGGTAGGGTTCGGGTGTATTTCAAGCATAGCACTCCCGAAGAATACCAAGAGCCGTTTGATCTCGATATGTTGAAGCAATATTCCATGGATAAAGATAATATCCAAAAAATTGAAATCAGCACATCAGAACCACTGTTACCAGCGAAGACAGCGTTTATTGATACACCGGGTATTGATGCTGCAGATGATGCGGATCGATTAATGACAGAAGGTTCACTACACCTAATGGATGCACTGTTTTATGTGATGGATTATAATCATGTACAATCGGAAGTGAATTTGCAATTTTTGCTAGATCTACAAGCAAAAAATATACCATTCTATGTCATTATTAATCAAATTGATAAACATAAAGAGTCGGAGCTCACTTTTACTAGCTTTAAAGAAAGCATAAGACAGACATTCGATGGATGGGAAATCAAACCGGAGAGAATATTTTATTCTTCTTTATATGAACCTGACTTAGAACATAATCAATTTCAGGAAATTCAACACACATTACACGAGCTATTAACAGTCCGTAAGTGGGAGTTATTAGACCGTCAGCATAGCTTGAATGACGTAATAGAACAACATGTTGTCTTTCTTCAGGAGCAATTTGAAGAAGAATTAGAAACATATTACATTTCAACGAAGCAACAAGAAGAGCTTAGCAAAAAATCTACTATCCAAAATAAATTGAATGCATACGAGCAAAAGAAATCTGATTTGAAAACGGACTTTTATAAAGCTTTACAGCAGACATTAAAAAATGCATATTTAATGCCTGCCGCACTAAGAGATAAAGCGGCGTCCTTTTTAGAATCGCAGCAACGTGATTTCAAAGTTGGTTTATTAGGAACAAAGAAAAAAACGAGTGAAGAAAGAAAAAAACGTTTACACGAATTTCGAATTGATTTACAGAAAACTGTGGAAGCGGGATTACAGTGGAAGCTGCGGGATAAGTGGTTGCTAGTGTTGAAGGAATATAAAGTGGATAACATACAAATGCGAGATGAGCTGCAACAGTTTACGATTTTGATCAAAGAAGCGGATTTACTAGAAACAATCAAGCACGGGGCTACACTTAATGGGGAATCCATAATCCAATATACGAATGATTTGGCACACGAAATAAAAATTCAGGCGAAACAACAAGCGAATGCGTTATGGGATCAGGTAGAAGCGGCTATCCAGGACCGGATCCAGCCTGTATACACAAAACTGATGGACCAATTAAAGGAGATAAGCAGCATAGAGCAAAAGCTAAATCATTATCATGCGATAGAAAAAACATTAACCCGCAAACAAAACCTGGTTAGAGAAGCGATCTATCATGAAGTCCCTTCACGGGAAAAGACGATCGCAAAGATAGAAGAAATTTTATTCCAACAAAAACAACGCGTTACATTTGTAGCTCAACCAATGGCATTGAAAGAACGGCAAATGGCAGGTTCCGAAGATTGTTTATTAACGGTTGAAAAACAAATATCTAGCAAAGAAACGGGAGCAAGTCATCCTGTAGAGACAACTGTTAACGCGATCGAACAGACAACGAGCATCGTTAAAGATCTACCAGGGTTTCAATCGATCATGGATGATTTAAAAAGTAAACAGTATCGTTTGGAAAATCGCACGTATACGATGGCATTATTTGGTGCGTTTAGTGCTGGTAAATCATCGTTTGCAAACGCACTAATGGGAAAAGCTATTTTACCAGTATCGCCAAATCCAACCACAGCAGCCATCAATCGAATTCACCCTGTAACAAACACACATAGACATGGAACAGTAATTGTACAATTAAAAAAACAGGAGGAGTTAGTCAAAGAAATCATGACGATGACGAAACAATTCTCTCCTGAATCTAATTGTCTAAAAGAGTTAATAGCATGGATAGATAAAGAACAACTATACCGACACGAAGAGGTAGAGAACATGTATCAAGCATATTTGCAAGCAGTTTTAAACGGCTATGCTTCTATGCAACAACTTTTAGGTCAGGCGATGTACTTATCTATCGATGCGTTTCCAAGCTATGTGACAGATGAAACGAAGGCGTGCTTTGTCAAAACGATCGACCTTTATTATGATTGTGAGCTAACACGTCAAGGGATTAGTCTAGTCGATACACCAGGAGCAGATTCTATCCATGCGCGACATACAAATGTAGCCTTTGATTATATAAAACATGCCGATGCCATTCTTTACGTAACGTATTATAATCATGCGCTTAATCGAGCTGACAAAAATTTCCTTATGCAATTAGGAAGAGTAAAAGATTCCTTTCAATTAGATAAAATGTTTTTTATCGTTAATGCAGCTGATTTAGCAAAGGATGAGGAAGAACTAGCGCTAGTGTCAACATATGTTACGGAACAATTAGCCCAATTAGGGATTCGTTTTCCTCGTCTGTATCCTGTCTCCAGTAGGAAAGCATTAAGCGAAAAGCAACTTCATAAACAGTCGGATCAGCTAATGGCAGCATTTGAAACCGATTTTTATCCGTTTATTCATCGGGACTTAACGAAATTGGCTGTGGCAGCTGCTTTTCGGGATATAGAACGATTGGAGCAACAGCTTCAGCAATTCATTGCCTCCCAGAAGTTAGATCAACAAGAGAAAGAAACGTTGAAACAATCCATTGAAACAAAGCATCAGCAAATACAACAAATAATAGATAACATAAAAGCTGTTCCGTATTTCAACCAAGTCAAACAAAAAATTCAAAAGCAACTATATTATGTTCTGGAGCGGTTTTCGATTCGCTTCCATGATATGTTTAAAGAAACGTTTAATCCCACCACCATTACGGAATCTGGTAAAGAAGGAAGAAAGCAACTTTTGGATTGCATAAAGAATTTGCTTGCATACTGCCAAACAGAGTTGATGCGGGAACTACAAGCTGTTTCTTTGCGAATAGAAGCATTTATGAATGATTCTATGCTGGATGTATACCGTTTTATCGAAAAGCAAAGCCAAATCGTTGATCCATCATTTATGTTTGCGGAAATAGACAGGAAAGATATAGTTACTCCTGTTTTTCCCGAAGCCTTTCCAGCAATGGACTATCAACCATTAAATCGTATGGCTCAGTCATACAAAAACAAAAAAACTTTTTTTGCCAAAAACGAAAAGGAACGAACAAAAGAAGCAATATATGGGTTTTTGCAGCCAATAGTGAAGGAATATATGGATGTAAATGAACATCGAATGTACGCATTTTATGAAGAGCAATGGACAAAGCTTATATCAGATTTAAAGGAGAACATTGCTATACAGTTGCAAAAACATATGGATAGCTATCATGAAATGATCACTTCCAACGTTTCGCTGCCAGAATTAATCAACAAACAGCATGAAGTGTCTGCCATTTTAGCGGATTATAAACAGAAAGAAGGATAAACATTGAACAAACATCAAATTATGTTAGTGGACGGCATGGCGTTATTATTTCGAGGTTTTTTTGCTACTGCATTCCGTGGTAATTTTATGAAAACGAGGGAAGGGGTGCCGACAAACGGCGTTTATCAATTTTTGCGTTATTTTCTAGATGCAGTGAACACATTTCAACCAACACACGTCGTATGCTGTTGGGATATGGGAAGTAAAACGTTTCGAACAGAAATGTATGCTGCTTATAAGGCCAATCGTGACGAACCTCCGGTAGAGTTGATACCGCAATTTGACTTAGCCAAAAAAGTGGTAGATAGCTTTAATATGCCGAATATCGGCTTAGAGAATTATGAAGCCGATGATTGTATTGGAACTTTAGCAAAGATGTACGGTGCTGATCATGAAGTAACGATTCTGACCGGCGACCAAGATATTTTGCAATTGGTAGACGATGGTATCCAAGTAGCCATTATGAAAAAAGGCCAAGGGAATTATGACCTGTTTAATCAAGCTAATTTCTATGAGAAGAAAGGCATCCATCCTAAACAAATTATTGATTTGAAAGGGTTAATGGGGGATCCTTCCGATAATTATCCAGGTGTCAAAGGAATTGGCGAAAAAACAGCATTAAAATTAATCCAAGAGCATGGGACTATTGAGGATATGATCGCAAATATAGATACGTTGCCAAAAGGTGTTCAAACAAAGATGAAAGCAAACATGAAAATGCTACATTTATCAAGGCGTCTCGCTGAAATTAAATGTGATGTTCCAATTACGTGTGAGTTAGAACAAGCTTTATGGGATTATGATCGGGAGCATATTATTAGTACATTTCAATCGTTTGAATGGAAATATTTAGACAAGCTCGTGTAAAGTAGTTCTTCAATCAGTGGTGGGTTTTCATTCATCCTCACTGATTGTTAAGAAAATGGGGCATTTAGGCGCTGTTATCTCCCTGTTGAAGTATACAGATTATTCAACTCCGAAGCTACATCCTTATAGCCCCTTATATGTGGGTAAAATAAACTATCTAATTAGTAGAAAGGGCAAACCAATGAACTGTTCTTAGCTTATTGGTTGTCCTTTTGTTTTTGTATTGCTTCTTAGTCTAGTAAAACATGAGCAATCCCATCTTATTATGCAGGGATATAACAAAATTGCAGGGTATGCGCTATACAGGGAGGGGGTAACCCGGATACCCTTTATTGGGTTTATTTTTATGTTCTTTATTAAGAACGAAAATAATTTCTTTTTATAAGAATTGCCTGACAAAATAAGATGTTGCTAAAAGAGCAATCGCTTGCGTGGATCTGTTAATTCTGGTTGAATGTTTCTTGCAAGTTGCTTTATTATGAATTCGTTTTATTTGGTTAAGCTAAGAAAATAATTTATAGTAAAAGTTGAATGAAACAATTCTGTTTATATCATGCTTTGTTATCGTTTTATTTGAAAGTTCAATTGCTCAATGAATAACGTAAGTATATATTATTGACGTTTATAGTGAAAAATTCTGTCGTGAGGTTGATAAATATGTTATTGTTTCGTATTGAAAATGTAAAAGTAAATGAAATTATAGAAGTAAGTCAGTTAGAAATTCCAGCAAATCAAATTGTTTGTATTATCGGAAAAAGTGGGAGTGGAAAATCAACTTTTCTTCGATTATTAAACCATTTGGACTCTCCTGACGAAGGCACCATTTTTTACCGTGGTAACGATATTCAACAATTGGACCCGATTGAACTAAGGCGTTCTATTACTATGGTTCCGCAAACGCCGGTTATGTTTCCGGGAACGATTAAAGATAATTTGCAAATCGGTCAAAGATTATCTGGTCTAAGTACGGCGGATGAGGTAACACTTCAACAAGCTCTTAAACGTGTATCTTTGCATAAATCATTGGATACTCCAGCCAACGACTTATCAGGAGGGGAAAAGCAACGACTTGCTTTAGCGAGAGCCACGTTACTAGACGCCGACGTTTTTTTATTGGATGAACCGTCTTCCGCGTTAGATAGCGATACAGCGGATGAAGTCATCGATGCGTTTATTGATTTTATTAAGTCTGAAAATAAATCGTTAATTATGATCACCCATGATCTTGGACTAGCAGAACGAGTGGCAGACGTTACTATTGAAATGAATTTATATAGTAAAAACGCCTCGTAATTGCTGTCATATAAGGGCATTGATTACAGGTTTCATATTCAAACAAGCTATTGATATTAAAATGCTTTGAATTTGGAACGGCTAATTATTAGAAAGGAGCTTAAAAAATGAATGAAACAACTTCGATAGATTTAACTTTTTGGCAATTATTATTCGCCTATGTCTTCATTGTTATTTTATGGATGATTGTCCGTGTAAAAGGTATACCAAGAGAGAAACTTATCATTATTTCAACGTTACGAATGACTGTACAGTTAATCCTTGTTGGTTATTTATTAATGATCGTGTTTGAAAATCCGCATCCAATGATCACGTTAGTCATTGTCTTATTTATGCTTGGGTTTGCTATTTACAATGTATATAAACGTGCAAGTGTAGCAATTCATGTATCGGTCAAAAAGGCAATTGCTGTTGCCATGGTATTAGGTATATCTGTAAGTATGGTTTATTTTTTATTTGTTGTATTACAGTTAGACCCGTGGTATAATCCACAGCTGTTCATTCCAATTAGTGGCATGATTATTGGAAATGCCATGACAGGGATTACCCTAGGAGTGAACCAATTACTCATTGGAATGAGGGAGCAAAAAGAAAAGGTAGAGGCAGCTTTAATGCTTGGAGGAACACCTAAAGAAGCGTCTCATTCGATTATTAATGAAGCATTTGACTCCGCAATGCTTCCGACCATCAATTCCATGGTCGGTATGGGTATTGTATTTTTACCAGGTATGATGACAGGGCAAATCATCGCAGGAGCTTCACCGGTTAGTGCGGTTAAATATCAAATTGCAATTATGCTTGGTGTAGCTGGTACGGTGGCTATAACGGTAGTGATTTTCCTCCATTTAGCATATAAAGTGTTCTTTAATCAGCGCGCACAATTGAAGTTTTCCGATCAATAAGTGACACAGGATGATACTACTGAAAAGAAATTACTTTAATCCGATAGGTACGGTTGGAAAAATAGTTGTATTCCTTTTATAATAAAGAAAAAACATGCAGGAGGAAAAATCTATGGTGTTTCCTTCCAAGAAGGATCGATGGATTACCATTCTCTTATGGGGAATTTCGATAATAGGGTTGCTTATACCGATCCGCACAGGAAACTTGTTATCCGTATTACTGATTCTCCCATTAATTGGGCTTTTATTATGGTTTTGGTTTCGTACGGATTATCGGATTATCGGTGAAAAACTAAAAATCCGCTATGGACCGGTTCGCCAAACCATTCATATTAAAGAGATTCAAGTGATCTTTAAAGCGAAAAAAAATCCACTAATTGCAGCACCAGCTTTATCACTAGATCGAATGGTGCTTCACTGCGGAAAATTTAACGTAACGAGCATTTCTCCGCAAGATAAGCATCAATTTTTACAAGCACTCGTTGCTATTAACCCACATATTAAAATAGAAAGGTCTTTGAAACAATCGCTCTCTTAATTAGAATGATAACGGATGAATCAAAAAAATAGCATGTTTGTTATAAAAGGGGGATGGAAAATGCGTGTAGTTGAAAATATCAGTGAACTAATTGGAGATACTCCAATGGTAAAGCTAAATAAACTTGTTCCTGATGATGCAGCAGATCTGTATGTGAAATTAGAAATGTATAACCCTAGTAGAAGTGTCAAAGATAGAGCAGCTTATAATATG
This sequence comes from Roseburia sp. 1XD42-34, assembly GCF_009917385.1. Classification (GTDB taxonomy): domain Bacteria; phylum Bacillota; class Bacilli; order Bacillales; family Amphibacillaceae; genus Virgibacillus. Next base: position 34,397 of record NZ_QWLJ01000016.1, read on the forward strand.
ATAAGAGTTGCCGAAGAACAAGGACTTTTAAAACCAGGTGATACTATAATTGAGCCAACTAGCGGAAATACTGGAATTGGTTTAGCAATGAATGCTGCAGCCAGAGGGTACAAAGCGATTATTGTCATGCCAGATAACAGTACTGCGGAGCGAAGGAATATCTTAAAGGCATACGGGGCAGAAGTTGTACTGACACCTAGCGAAGAAAAAATGCCTGGAGCGATCAAAAAAGCACTGGAATTGCAAAAAGAACATCCCGCAAGCTTTATTCCGCAGCAATTTGAGAATGAAGCAAATCCGGATATTCATAAAACAACAACAGCTCTGGAAATTTTGGAGCAAATGAATGGGGAACTGGACGCGTTTGTGTGTACAGCAGGTACTGGAGGAACGGTAACTGGTACTGGTGAAGTGTTAAAGGAAAAGCTTCCCGATATTCATATCGCTGTGGTTGAACCAAAAGGTTCGCCTGTTTTATCAGGAGGAAAACCAGGTAAACATAAACTTGTCGGTACGAGTCCGGGATTTATACCTGAGATATTAAATACGTCTATTTATGATGAAATTATGCAAATTAGAGATGAAGATGCCGTTGATCTCTTTAAACAACTTGGTCAAAAAGAAGGCATATTTATCGGGCTATCTGGCGCAGCAGCGGTCTTTGCTGCCATTCAAGTAGCAAAGCGACTAGGAAGAGAAAAGAAAGTTGTTTGTATTGCACCAGATTCAGGTGAACGTTATTTAAGTATGAATTTATTTGCTGAAAAATAATTTAGCATAGCGTTTTAAAGGTTGTTCAACTAGTAATGGTTTGGGTATAAGGGGATTTGAAAAGTGTTCATATTCATTAGTAGTTATAGTTACAGGATGTGCATTTTGTTATTTATAACGATTATTATAAAAGGCCAACGAAATCCTCGTGATCGTTGGCTTTTTATATGGTAGGATAAAGTATAGCTTTTTTTAATGTATAGAAAACGATAGTATGGGACGCTGGTGGTGAATGAAATGGTCGAATAGTCACGTCAGGAGCATGCGCCCAGCAACTAGGTGACTTCACTCTATTGCGCTTAAGCTAAGTCATCATCGCTTCATCACTAAGAGGAAGTCGACTAACCACGGGCTTTTCGTCCAGATGTTGGCATACCCTTGTTTTAGTAGAACGCTTCTTTTATCTCGATTGGTTCGTTCCATCCACTACGCGTTTTTAAACGGGCGCCCCAGCCTTTATTCACGTGAAATAATATTATTAGAGCTCAATGGTGTTGGAAAAAGAAGCCGCAGAGGGGGGAAAGGATGAAAAAAATCACCTATATTATTAGTAGCTCTACCCTTATTTGCGCCTTGCTTGCGTTTATAGAGCATGGTCTAGAGATTAATTATCCCATAAAGACGATAAGTAAAATCAGTTTATTTTTCCTCGTGATTTGGATATATGCAAGGCTGTTTGGCGATTTTCGTTTCCGTGATGTTTTAAGTTTAGAGAAATTAACTAAACAAAATTGGTTACGGTTACTTTTTCTCGGTGTACTATCTGCTGGTATTGTTTTAGTTGCTTATTTATTACTTTCACCTTATTTTTCCGTTCATCAAATTAAATATGATTTAACTAGCAGATTAGGAATAACGGCGACAGGGTTTATTTTTGTAGGTATTTATATCACATTTGTGAACTCCTTTTTGGAAGAATATTTTTTTCGCGGGTTTATCTTTTTCCATCTGCCGAGAAAAATCGGCTACTTTTTTAGCCCACTCCTATTCGCAACCTACCATATTCCGATGATTGCTCTATGGTTTAGTCCTGTTTTAATCAGTACTTGCTTTATCAGTCTTTGGGGAATTGCTATGGTCTTTCATAAGGTAAATGAAAAAAATCGAACGATCTGGTCTTCATGGATCATTCATATATGCGCAGACATGATGATTATTATCATTGGAATGACGTTATTTTATTTTTAAGTTTTCGATTAAAAAGCTAATGTAGGCACAGAAAGCTAGTTTTCTATCACGGCACGTATTTGTGTAAACCGAAATGACATATCCCTTTTGTGCATGAAATTTTTCTAAAAAAAGGAGAGCCTTCATATGAAAACAATATTGTCTGGTATTTCTGCTCTTATGTTGATTGGATTAATCATTGCTACTGTTATTTACCAGCAAACACTTTCAAAAGCTTCACTTATAGATGATCACGATACAGAAGAAGGGAAAGCGACCGATGAAACAGATTTACAAGAAGACGAAAATCCAACTGATTCATTGGTCGCAAATGAAACTGTCGATTATGCTATAGAAAATGAACAACTGTTCGTCACCTACAACAAAGGCATAGACTGGATTCATGTTCCAATCGAGAAACATCTTTTGTTTGCTGGAGATTACAACGGAAGGGAGGATGAACTGATACCACAAAGTTACATACTTTCTAAAGAACGTACGGTATTTTTGCATCCAAAAGGAGAGAGATCTGTTGGAATAACTTACTCCTTAAACAAAGGAAAATCATGGCAAACATCGGTTATCGTTGAAAACTATCCAGCTATTCGATTTCGGAAAGTAGCATTTTTGAATGATGATTTTGGTTATACCATACTTTCAGGTAGTCGAACGATGTCTCAAGAAGCTTCCAGTGTTTACCTTACTTTTGACGGCGGTAAAAGCTGGAGACAAGTATCAAGACCAAATACTGCAAGAATGATTGCTAATGGTGGATTTATTGATGAAAGCACGGGCTTTCTGTCCTATGGTACCATTAACCCTGAAGCACCAGAGCTTTATGTAACAAAAGATACAGCGCAGACATGGAAACAAGCAAAAGTTCACGTGCCAGATAAATATAAGCTACATTTTGTGACTGCGGAAACTCCTAAAAAAGTAGGTGATCACCTCATCATGCTTGTACAACAAGGGCCAAATGGAGATTATAAAGGTGGAAAAGTAAAAGGGAAATTTAAATCAACCGACGGCGGAGAAACATGGAAATTCGTATCGGAGGTGGAATCAGTTGAAACAGAGTAGATTACGTATAACAGGTTGGTTGCTGTTTCTATTAGCGGTTTTACTATTCAGTGGTCAGATTGGCTTTTTGCTTATTCAATCCAATTACTCTCAAGTAGAGTACGTTGATAATCGTCTGTTTTACTTGTTTAATATAAGTTTCGCTATTTTTTTAGCATTAGCGCTTTTGTTTTTGCTACGTCTATCAAAAATATGGAGACTACTTGTCATTACTAGCTTTGGAATATTTGCAATTGCAAATAGTTGGTTGTTCATTTCCACTAATCAGCAAATAAAAAATATCATCAGCATTTCACCTGACTTTAAACAAATATTATCCATAAAAAAGCAGGTGGATACAAAAGAGGCTACATATTATCGGACCAAATTAGGTATTTTAGCAATGCCACACCAAAAGCTGCCGGAAGATATAAGTAGTACACCTAAAATAGACTGGTTAGCAAATGATATAGCTGCGGTTACCTATAAATCTCCAGATGCCAAGCTCCAGCAATTTATTGCTACATATGGTGATCGCGGAATAGGGGGTTCTTACTATGAAGTAGGAGCAGTTACCCGTGGGAGATGGGGTGGCGAAAGTGTAGCGATGAGAAATAACACAGAAGGGATTACGATTATAACAAAAGCCACTTCTGAAACGTTTAATTGGGATCAAGTCATTCAGTATGGAACACTTGCCCTTGTATTAATAAAAGATAATCAAGCTGTATGGACGATTGCATTAGATGAAAACTTTGATGCTGAGGCAATCAACGATGGAAAACAACAAACAGGAACTATTACGTTATACAAAGCAACAATGGAAGATAATCAACCAATAAAGCTTGAATATCGTGGCAGGGAAAGTGGTCTGATTAAACCTGCTGAAAAATGAAATCACTCCATGTAATCTGTAAGTCAACACTATTTATTTACGTATATAAGTGCTGTGTGATTTTTACCTTAATTGTAATAGAGTGTGTACGGAACATGTCAAGGCAGGAGATAACAGCACCTGTCTGATCCGTTTAATTATCCGAAAATCGGTAGTAGATGGCTGCAAAAGAGAAAAAAATAGGCAATGCCAATAAGAACCTGGGACAGTATAGTAATTCCTCTTAATCGTTGATTTTTACTAGCCAATACTTTTGAAAGCAGCTTCGAAACTTATACACCTTATTCATTTCAAATGATGACGGATATCGTTTATTTACTCCTGAAACCAATTGGAATGGATGTTGATTATTCTGTTCTCTGGAGATTAACCTCCAGAGAACAGAATACATAAGCAATAGACGGAATAAAGAAAGGGTAAGTTTCAGGGATTTACCTTAATGAAAGTTATTGCAACAATGTCCTCTCGTTTGGTGTAAATGGTTCAAATATGCTATATTTTAAAAATTGACGCTCATTTTAGGAGTTGCTACCATAATAGATAGAATGTTCATTCTACAGTAATAAGGAGTGAAAAATATGAGCTCATCAATGAAACGAGAAGCTTTATTAGAAGTTGCGGAACGTTTATTTTACGAAAAAGGATTTCGCGGCGTTGGTTTAAAGCAAATTATTACAGAAGCTAATGTAGCAACGATGACATTATACAATCATTTTTCCTCCAAAGAGAAACTAGTTGAAGAAGTTCTCAAAAAACGTGAAAAGCGCTACTGGTCTTACTTGGATCGATATGTTGATGTGGACTCCGATTCTCCATTTATCCTTGCTGTAGAGGCACATAGTCGGTGGTTAAAGGAGTATTCGTTTAAAGGAGATATGTTTTTACGAGCAATTGAAGATTATGCAGGTGAAAATAACGAAATAGAGAGCATAGCTAGAAATCATAAATCTAAACTATTTCGTTATTTTCAACAATTAGCTTTTAAAAAAGGAAAGGAAAATCAGCAAGATTTGGCTAATCAATTTACTTTATTGCTAGAAGGAATGGCTTCGATGGCGACATTAATTGGCGTAGAGAAAGCAACCTCACACTCGATTGCGATGGCTCGGGAACTTGTCCAGCAGGCTTCGTAATTTTTTGTTTTTAAAACGTTATGTGTCAAAATCAAGGTGGAAAAAGTACTTAACTTGGTTCTCCACAGATAGGCAGATAGCAAATGATAACCAATAAGGAAAATATGCAAATAAAAATAGAAAGACCGATCTATCTATATAAGCCAAGGAGGGGTACCATGAAATTATTGCGGCTTATCTTACCTGGTATAGCAATGATCGCTTCCACATACGGACTAGCTAGGTTTAGTTTCGGATTGCTACTTCCTGATATACAAGATTCATTACAATTTTCTGATGTTACCTCTGGAACCATTTCTGCATTATTCTATATAGCTTTTTGTTTAACGATAAGCCTTTCAACCCTTATAACTATTAAGAAAGGTCCTCGGAAAATGATTTTTGTCGCTGGTCTTGCTGCACTATTTGGGCTGCTGTTGATGGGGTCAGCACCAAATATCTATATACTTGGATTAGGTGTTCTACTAGCCGGCGCTAGTACAGGGCTGGTATCTCCTCCTTATGGAGCTGCGATTTCACTTTGGATAGAAGAGAAAAAGCAAGGAACAGCAAATACTTGGATTAATTCTGGTACAAGTATTGGTATTATTGTTTCTGGATTAGGTGCGATATTATTAACACCACATTGGCGCATCACCTATTTTATTTATGCATTTTTAACATGTATAACATTGCTTTGGAATCTCCAAATTATCCCAAAGGAAACGATGTATTCCACCCGAATGATATTAAAAAGAGGAGATTATTCGATTAAAGGGGTAGAGGGAGCTTTAAGACTGGGTGTTGCTTCCGTTCTATTAGGAACTTGCTCAGCTGTATTTTGGACGTTCTCACGTTCTTTTTTTGAAAGCGCTGGAAAATATGAGGATTGGCAATTATCCATATTTTGGGTCGTTATTGGTGTTTTAGGTATTTTAGGTGGCTTTTCTGGTTCACTCATAGAAAAGAAAGGCTTATCTTTTTCTTATAAATTTGCTACTATACTATTATCTGTTGCTATTATCCTTTTAGCCGTTTCGCCTGAAAAGTGGTTTATCGCATATTCTGCTGCAGGAATATTTGGTGGCTCTTATATATTTTTAACAGGTGTCATACTTGTTTGGGGAATTCGGGTATTTATTCATAATGCTTCGCTCGGAATTGGCGTTCCTTTTCTATTATTAGCAGTTGGGCAAGTAATTGGTTCTTTATCTGCTGGTTTATTCATTGACCTTTGGGGATACGCATTTACGTTTATTATATTTGGGTGTGCTGGTTTATTAGCTAGTTTCATTAACCCTAAGAAAAAGCAAACATATCCATCTATATCGTAGGTGGTAAGCAGTATCGTTTTCTTTAGAGTGGTAAAACATATATAATTATCTGAAGCAGTAGATTATAATATGTTTCCTTTTTTTAAGAGTTAAGAAAGCATAAAAATTTGGCTTATGAGTACCGATATAATGGAATAGCCACGTCCGGCTTAAGCGCCCAGCAACTAGGCAACTTCACGAATCGCCCTACGATAAGTCATCATCGGTTCGTGGTTAAGAGGAAGGCCGACTAACAACGGGCTTGCCGCCCCACGTCGGCATACTCCTGTTGCAGGAGCATGGTTCCTAAAACTTTAGTTAATTCGCTCCAGTCGCTACGTTGTTAACCGGGCGCTATGCGCCTTTGTTCAGTTTATACTGATTTTACAATTATTCGTAACAAGTTATTATGGAGGTTTATAAAATTGAAGAAACATTTACAATTACGCGTTTTAGAGGAAGAAGATTTACCGTTTATTCACAAGTTAGCTAACGACCCAAAAATTATGTCATATTGGTTTGAAGAGCCATACTATTCATTTGCAAGGTTAAAGGAAATGTATGAGAAGCAAGCTCAGGATCATCATATACGACGTTTTATCGTAGAAGGAAAAGGTAAAGAAAAAATTGGTTTAGTAGATATTGCTTATATTGATTATCATGTTCACCGCAATGCAGAGTTTGAAATTATCATTTCCCCCGATCATCAAGGCAAAGGATATGCCATTCATGCAGCGAAATTAGCAATGAACTATGCATTTGCAACGTTAAACTTGCATAAACTATACCTCATTGTTGATAAACAAAATGAAAAAGCAATTCATATTTATAAAAAGCTGGGTTTTGCTGTAGAAGCAGAATTAAAAGAAGAATTTTTTGTAAATGGAAGCTACCACGATGTGTTACGTATGTGTATCTTTCAGCGTGAATATCTTAACAAAGCATAAGTTACGGATCATAAGCGAGTATATAGCAGAATTTCAATATGTTTATTTTTTATATGGAAACGCGATAAAGCTTCACCAATACATTCACTAGTATGTGTTTTAGTCTATTCAAGAACTGTATGATAGTTTTCCGTTTGCTTTGTAAAAAAACAAGGGGAAAAAGGGTTTACTAGGTATTTGTCCACCTTTATAGAAGATTATTGGTTGGTTTTCCTTATTAATCCCTTATCGTTCAATAGTAAAGTATTTCAAAAAAATACTTTACTGCCGATGGGGTGTGTTATGTCGAAAAGGTTAAAAAATTTGGTTCATTAAACTTATTGATATTTAGGGTCGGTTATCAGGTTATCTTGTCTCTAGCCGTGGTACGAGAAGTATGGTTATCCAAGTAAGATAAAGCGGTTTTAACAAGATTATCGCAGAATCAAAAAGATGAAAAAATATAAAAATGATATTCATTTAGGATCGGCATTTAAACAATTATGGTTAAACAAAAAACTTTTAGAGAGTAGGACTCGTAAAGAAAGAAGAGTATTATGCAGCTCATGGCTACCCACATAAGTTTTTTGTTAAGGATTTAGTAGTACAAATTATTGAAACCAAATTTTCCTTATTTAGGGAAAAATTGGTTTCAATATTGGACATATATTCAAAAAATAAAAAATGCGATTGTTTTCCGAATATTCATTTTTCTAGTTTGCAACATAATAGTGATAAGCGGCTAATGATAAACTGCTAGGCGGTAACTGATAAATTAACGCCGTTATCTTAATTAAGATAACAAGGAGTATTCAAATGAAGTGCTAGGTATTCAGTACGGGGTTCTTAAAGTTTGTAAAGGTAGAGGTTAATTATAGTTACTGCTTATTGCTCTATTTTTAACGATTTATTCCATTAATTGGAATGTGATTCAATGTATTTACGCAAATAACAAGAAAAGCAATAGTCATGACCAAATACAATAACAGAAAAGAGGTAAGAATAATGGAGACACCAATCAAATTCATCGAGGGAAAACGGATCTACTTACGACCCATTGAAGAAAAGGACATACCTATGTTGTATGCAAGCCTTTGGGATCGTGAAGCAAGACGGCTTACAGGAACACAAACCGTATTTAGTCTTAGGGGTGTAGAACAGTTTATTATATCTGCTGCTACTGATCAGAGTAGAATGGATCTGTTAATTTGTCTACAAGAAAACGATCTTTGTATTGGAGATCTAGCAATAACGGATATTGACTATAAAAATCGAAATGCTTCCGTACGAATCGCTCTATTTAACAAAGCATACTGGGGTAATGGTTATGGTACAGAAGCAATGGAACGGTTGATAACCCATGGATTTGAACAACTAAATTTACATCGAATAGAATTAGAAGTCTTTGACTTTAATACAAGAGCAAAAAAATCGTATGAAAAACTAGGATTTAAACAAGAAGGTATTCGCAGAGAAGTATTGTTTTATGATGGAGAATATCATAATGCAATAATCATGAGCGTATTAAAAGACGAATTCTTAAAGAATGATTAGTACCAACATATTTAAATTAGCTGCGCTATTTATGCAATAATTAAAGGTTTTTAGTCGCATTAGCAATACCTTGCAATGACCTTAATATGCGAGCAATATAGATGAAATGGTTTTCCCTTAAAGGTTGGAATTATCGGTGGTGGTTTTAAAGATGTTATTTTTTAAAATTAATTATATGAATTAATAAAATTCAGAAAGGAGTTTTTTAATGAATCCATTAGTAAAAAAAACTGATACAGCATTTATTCAAATGGATAATTCGGAAAATTCATTAAACTGGTACAAAAAAATTTTATTCTTGAAATTGATTTTAAGGAAGATTACTATCTAGCATTAAAAGTTGGCGAAACCCCCCTTACGTTAATCGAAACAGAAAACGTTACAACTAAAAAATTAGACCATGCAATATTATACTTTTATTCGAAAAATACAGAAGATATATTTGATATTATAAAAAAGAATACTGAACATTATACGGAGATTAAATTTGAAGACGGAGTATATTTTTTTGAATTTAAAGATAACAGTGGTAATCTTTTAGGAATTTGCTCATATTAACTGCTTTATCTATTTTTTTGAACTTACTGGTGGATAAAGGAGAAGTTGTGGAGGAAGGAAGCTTTCAAGAATTAATTAAACAAGGTTATATTATAAAATGTACACTTCGCAATCTAAATGGTATCAAGATGAGGAATTAGAAGTTGAGGTGATTTAAATGGGAGAGGCACATGCTATTTTGTCCGTAAAAAATTTAAACAAAGTCTACAAAAGTGCGGACGAAAAAGTGGTGGCACTAAAAGACGTTCATTTTAGTTTGTTAGAGGGTGAGTTTTTAGCTATTATGGGAACAAGTGGCTCAGGAAAAAGTACGCTACTGAACATATTAGGAGCAATGGATGAACCGACGTCTGGTGAGATTGAAATAAGAGGAATATATGATCAAAATATATTTAAAGAGCCGTATGCAACAACATATCGCCGTGAAAATGTTGGATTTATTTTCCAATCTTTTCATTTATTGAAGGATTTAACGGTAGAGGAGAATGTTGCTCTCCCACTTATTCTAAAGAATGTAAACTTTTCGACCGTTGAGGCAAGCGTGAATAAAATGTTAGAGTTGGTCCAGTTAACTAAATGGAGAAAACATCGCCCTCTAGAACTTTCCGGTGGTCAGCAACAAAGGGTAGCGATTAGTCGAGCATTAATCACTTCCCCACCCCTCATCTTGGCGGATGAACCTACTGGTAATTTGGACTTCAATACTTCTACTAGCATATTAAATGTCTTAGAAGAAATTAATAAATCATTCAATCAGAGTATTGTCATTGTGACACACGATCCGTATGTTGCATCATTCGCTAATAGGGTTCTTTTCTTTCATGATGGAAGTATTAAAAATGAATATCATTGTCGAAACGATTCCTCTGATATGGAATGTATCTTACAGGAATTCAAAGTCATTATGGAGAGTTCATTATGATTAAATCCGTTAATAATTTAGCCCTACGCTTTTTCAGGGAAAATAAGTTTATCGTATTTTCCTCCATCATTGGCGTCATGTTATCCATCATTATTATTAATACATTGCTCCTATTCATCATTGATGGAAAACAGTCACTTGTAGATGACGTGCAGCAACAATACGGAGAGATGGACTTATCGGTTGGGTATGATCCGTCTGAGCTGAAACATATTGATTCTGATTTAATGCATGAGATTTTATCTGATGATATAGATGCTTATTCGAAAGTACTCATCTCTTATGCAAACATAGACAAAATCGATGGGGAAGTCCTTGTTGTCGGTGTGGAGAATGATCGGTTAGCAAAGAGTAGGTTTCATTTTAATAGTGAACTGGATCGTGAAGATATCATCATCAACGAAAGATTAGCAGAAAATCTAGGGGTTCAACTAGGAGATTCCATTACATTAGAGGAACAGACGTATACGATTAAAGAAGTAACTAATGCTGAGAGCCCAACAGAGGAAATGCAAGAAGCGTTTATTTTGATGTCTTGGAGTTCTGTTCAAGAATTGGAAGACAGAAGAACAGGAGAAATGAAAGAAGCAACACAAATCTTAATCAAACTACATTCAGACTCAGATTTGTTTGCTTATATTGATAAGCTTAGACAATTGGATTCAGCATTTACAATGGAAGTCGCACAAGCTGACTCGGTTGAACAAGTTAATTTGAGCTTGCTCAATCAATTTATTATCGTATTATCCGTTCTGATTTTAGTAGTTACCTCTTTAATAATGATTTCTAATTTTGATATTTTCCTATATAAGTATAAGAACCAATTTGCTATTATGCGTTCCATCGGTGCATCTACAAAGCAAGTATTTAGCATCATCTTATTACAAACGTTGTTTATTAATATTATAGGTGCAGCATCAGGTTTGTTATTAACCTTGTTGAGTTATCATTTTCTAAGGTCTTGGATGGAGAAAATATTTTCTATATCGGTTGCACATACGGGACTAAATTTTGGTATTACGTTAGTCGTTACTATTAGCTGTATTATCATTATTCAACTGTTCATGCTTTATCCTTCTGTAAAAAGTACTAAAATATTACCTATGATTGTCATGCAAGATAATGAAATGTTAGATATACCATACCGGAATGTCATAAAATGGACTGGTATTCTAGCAATCATGTTCAGTATGCTCCTACTGCTTTTAGGTGTTTTATCAAATAATATGGCAATGTTAACATTGCTTGGTATGCTGTTCTTATTAGTCGGATTTTATTGTTTCATTCCTATCTATCTTTCCAACATATTAAAAATGCTCTTAGCGATGATTAATCGTTTATTTGGACGAATTTCTTATTTAGCAGTAAAAAATTTAATTCCACAGGTAAGAAAAAATATTTTTATCATTTTAAGTATTAGTGTCATGATAACCATCTCGACTTTTGGTTCTACCTTTATGAGAAGTATCCAGATTAACGAGCAAGAATATATTAAAAATCAGTATCCTACTGACATTGTCATTCAAAATGAGTTTGAATTTCAATCAAACGTGGATCGTCATGAGGTGAAAGAAGAAATAGAGCAATTAAATGATGTGAAAAATAGTAGTATGCAGAGTCTGTACTATGCAGGGACGCTTCAAAAGGGGAATCAGTCTGTTTCATTTGATTACGCCTTTGCTGAGACGAAGGAAATGGTGGAACAAGGATTATTAAGTCCCTTTAAATGGGAAGATAATGGTATAATCTTAGAAGAACAATTTGCAAGAATGAACGGAATAAAGGTTGGTGATAGATTAGAGGTTAATCTTATTAATCAGGAATACGAAACTATATCCGGAAATCTAGTAGTTGTCTCCATTGTTAAAAAGATGCCTGAATGGGGCGATGCACTAATCGATTGGGATAATAGCATGGTAGGTGCTGAGGATGCTGAATTTGGAAGAGCCTTTATTCAAACAGACCAGATTGATAATACAATGAATCAGTTAGTGGATATGAATCATAAATACCCGGAACTCTATATTAGTAATATTAATCACGCCTTGGAACAATCCAATAAAATGTTCGTTCAACGTTGGTATATTTTTATTATTGTCCTCATTATTATTATATTTAGTGTGTTGCTAGGAGTGGTCAATACACTAATAAATAGTTTTCAAATGAAGAGGAAAGAATTTGCTGTGCTACGCGCTGTTTCCTTAACTAACAGAGGATTAAGGAGATATATTCTAACGCAAGTCTTTCTCTATCTTTCTATTGGCCTAGTATCTGGTTTTATTATCGGTGTTATCTTAATCTATGCAATCCGATTAATTGATCCGGTACCTATATATTTTGATATTACTTTATTGTTAGGTATTACTTTCAGCTCATTGTTTGTCATCTTTTCTGTATTGTTACCAATCATAAATAAAATAGGTAAATCCTCGCTCATGCAGGAATTGACACGGGATAATAAATAGAAGACGGATTGGGAGGGAGAGAACTGGATTTAGGAAAGCGGGTTGTTCTTTTATCGAAAAAAATTAACGCAAAGTACTGGCTAAAGGGGTTTGGTCTCTATCTTACTATAGTAAATTGAAACGGTTCAAATAACCCCAAGTAGATAATAAATTTACTATGGCAAAGATTAGGGGGGAATAAGTCAGAAATTCACTCTTTATTTAATACAAAAGAAAAAAGCAGAAAGATAACGGCTAGGCTATTGCAAAATTATTTAATTATGGAGGGAAAATAATCGATTTTAAGGTTCTCGTATGACTAAGAGCGGTCACCTCCAAGGAAGCGACTGATTAAAGCAAAGCGCTAATCCATGGCTTATAGAACCCATTTGCGATAAATTAGGATCCCCATTGGAAAAAATCACTATAGATATCAAACGAGGATCTCTTTTCCTTATAGAGATCCTCTTTACCTTCTTACAACTAATCCAGGCTTTTTTAATGTCCTTTACAAAGGTTACGCTTTATAGAGAATTATCGCTTTCTATATTGGGATTTTTTATCGTTGTATATCACATTATCCCTACTACACTACACCTCAATAGATCTATTCCTCATTGTTGGAGTAGATCTTTTTTTCTTGCATTTCAAATAAAAAAGCTTGAATCAAACGTTACGTGCTGTTTTATACTTAAAGTAGCAATTACAAGGAGGCTATGAACGCATGTACACCATTGGAAAACTGTCTAAAAAGACAGGTGTTACAGTAAGAACGTTGGATTACTATGATGAAATTGGCTTGCTTCAACCACAAAGCACAACAGAAGGGGGACATAGATTATATGGCGAAGTGGAAGTATTTCGATTGGAACAAATTTTATCATTAAAATTTTTAGGATTCTCATTGGATAAGATACAGTGTATTTTGCAGGAACCGTCAAATTCATGGGAAGATGCATTTGGTGAACAATTAATAATGGTGCAAGAACAGAAAAAGCATATTGAAGAATTAGAACAATCGTTACGTACCATCCTATATACGATCCAAATAGAGAAGGAAATAAATTGGGAATTGGTTTTTGGAATCATGCAGTTATTCCAAAAGAAAAACAACAAAATCGATACGATATTGAATCAGTATATGAGTGAAGAAGAAAAAGAAAAAATACTGTCGGTTAATATGGATGAAGATAAAATGGAGATATGGGTGGAGCTTATTAATGAAATAAAAGAAAATTTACATGCCGCTCCGGAATCCGAGATCGCTCAAAAGCTTGCAGATCGTTGGATAGAAGGCGTTGTTGACATGTTTGGCGAAGATAAAGAATTTCTTGATCACGCATGGAATGCAATAAATGAAGAAAGTGATGGCGTAATGTTTTATCCCATGACGAAGGATGTGGTGAATTTTATTAATGAAGCGATGCTTATAAAAGAAAAGAGAGGAGGTATAAAAAGTGAAACACGCAGTTGAGATGAAAAATGTGACGAAAAAATACAAGAAAAATGTTGTTGCGTTAAATAATTTAACATTAAAACTAACAGAAGGGAAGATATCCTCCTTACTTGGTCCAAATGGATCAGGGAAATCAACCACGATTCGTATGCTAACTTCCTTAGCCTATCCAGATGAAGGGGAAATCCTGATTTTTGGGAATAAAAAAATAGATAAACATTTAATTGGTTGCGTTTCCCAATCGTCTGGCGTCGATCCGATGGGAACAGGAAGAGAAAATTTAATGCTGCAAGGAAGGATCTATGGACTTAAAGGGAAGAAGTTAAAAGAAAGAGTGGATGAATTACTACGTGTATTTCATTTACAAGAAGATGCGGGTCGACTAAGCAAAAATTATTCTGGAGGCATGAGAAGGAAGCTCGATCTTGCTATGGGAATTATTCATCGACCAAAATTGCTGTTTCTGGATGAACCTACGACTGGATTAGATCCAGAAGCACGTAAAGAATTATGGAATACTATTAAGCGGCTGCAACATACAGACGGGATGACCGTCATTCTTACTACGCACTATATGGAAGAAGCAGATGAATTATCTGATTGGATTGCTTTTATTAATGATGGAACGATTGTCGCAGAAGGAACAGCAGAGGAATTAAAAAGCAAAGTTGGAAAAGATACCGTTACTATTATGTGTAATAAACAAGCACAAGCTTATTCTATTTTACAAGCATCGTATCAAACATTAGAGGATAAGGATCAATTGTTGGTCATGGTAGAAGAAGGAGAGCAAAAACTAGCGGGAATTTTAGAAAAATTAAGAGGAAATCAGATCAATGTTTCATCTGTTACTGTTTCCAAGCCTGATCTTGGAGATGTGTACCTTCTATATACAGGTAAAAAATTGAGCGTAGAGGTGGGAGCAGAATGAAACTATTGACAGATACACTATGGATATTTGTTCGCTCGTTAAAAATCTATTTTCGCGTTCCGTTTATTGTTTTAATGACGATTATTCAACCAGTATTATGGATGTTTTTATTCGGTGAAGTATTTTCAAGTATGGCAGATATCCCTGGATTTGGCGGTGAATCATACATTGAATATTTAGGACCTGGAATTGTTATGATGAGTACGATGATAGCTGGAGCTCATGCTGGCTTAGGGATTATTAACGACCACAGAGAAGGAATTCTTGACCGTCTATTAATTTCACCGATGTATCGTTCGGCAATCGCAATAGGAGCTTTATTGCAGGAAACCGTAACGATGGTTATTCAAGCATTGATTATGATTGGTGTAGCAGCTTTATTAGGAGCAACATTTTCAGGAGGACTAATTGGAATCATCCAACTTACCACCATTGCTGTATTATTGGGGTTGGGAATGGGGATATTATCAACCACTGTGGCATTATTCGTTCTAAAAGAAGAAAGCCTAACTGCTGCAGCCAGTTTAATTACAATGCCGCTTATATTTCTTTCCGGAATGTTTATTCCACTTAAACTGGTACCAAATTGGGTTGAAAACTTTGCTGCTTTTAATCCGCTGAATTGGGCAGTAGAAGCAGGAAGAGAAGTTATTACGACAAAACCAGATTGGTCAGTTGTAATACCTAATAGTAGTTATTTAGTTTTGATGTTTATTGTCTCTTGCGCACTTGTTCTGTTAGCGTTTCAAAAATATCAAAAAACGTTATAGAATGAATAAGATTCAAAAAATAGAACTAGTTACTTGTTTCGTATTAATTAATCTATTATGGTATATGTATTCGTATATTTCTAGGAAAGTTCAAAAATTATATAAAGAAAAAAAACTAGACTTGAAAGAAGGTGAGCTGATGGATTTTAGAAATTTTTCCGCAGCACAAATACGGATCGCAAGACCTACGGATAAATTTACCGAAGTCATTCAATTTTACGAAGAGGGTATTGGTTTAACTAAAATAGAAGAGTTCCATGGAACGAGAGGATATAAAGGAGTTATATTTGGTCTTCCACACTCGGACTACCATTTGGAATTCACCTCCCATGAGAACGGCAGCCCTTGTCCGGCGCCAACGAAGGATAATCTACTTGTTTTTTATATGCCAGCCAAGAATGAAATCAATCAGTTAGTGAAGCGGATGGACGATATGGGATATGAAGAGGTAGAACCTGAAAATGAATATTGGAAGGAAAAAGGAGTTACCATTGAAGACCCAGATGGATGGAGAGTCGTATTTATGAACCGCTCCTATGTATGATATGGATGTCTAAGTAAAGTATAACATTACTTAGATAGCATCAGATTGCTATATATGTGCATATCGTTCGCTCCCTCTGCTAATAGTAGAGGGAGCATACTCTCTTACAACTGTTCTATAAGGAAGGATGAATTTATTGAAAAAGAAAAAAATCGGCATTTTACTTTTTGACTACGTAGATATCCTAGATTTTGCTGGTCCAGCAGAAGTTCTTTCATTAACTACAAATAATAAAGCTGAACAAATGCTAACGCTTTATAAAAAACAGTTATTACCAATACGACCTTTTGAAGTCAAAACCATTACAGAAACTGGAGAAAAAATTAAAACACATGCTGGTATATCGGTAGAACCTGACTATAGCATTCATAAGCATCCAGATTTAAATATTTTAATAATATCCGGCGGGCCTTTAAGAGCGGTAGAAGCTGTAGCGAAAAATGAACCATTACAACAATGGATATTAATGCATAAACATATTGAATATATCTGTTCCGTTTGTACGGGAGCATTTATTTTAGGTGAAACGGGTTTATTGAATGGGAAACGTGCAACAACGCACTATTTAGCATTACATATATTACAAAAAACATACCCTAATGTAAAAGTAGCTTTTGATTGCAAAGTTGTACATGATGGTAACATTATTTCCTCAGGAGGAGTATCCTCAGGAATTAATATGGCATTATATCTAGTTGAACAAATAATGGGAAAGACGGTTGCTGAGAGGACCGCTAAAACTATTGAATATCATAAATAGAAATAAAATATAGAGTTGGGGAGATGTTACAGTGTGAAATGATCAGGAACTTAAGAGCATAAATAATGTTAGTGATTTTTTTCACAAATATACCGAATCTTCTTAATCGTTGACAAACATCAAATAGTTAAGTAAACTTAACTAAACTTTAAATTATAAAGTAGGGGGGTGATAAATCAATGGATGATTACATAATAATGATAGACAAAATCAACCAAAAATTCGAGCAATTTAAGTTATTGGTGTTACAAGAAGCCAAAGAGGTTGAGAAATTAGAGAGCTTTCATTTAACTCCGCAACAAGAAATTATCATGTTTTACATCATTCGTAATGAACCAGTAATTGCCAAAGATATTGCAAACCATTTGGATATTTCGAAAAGTGCGGTAAGCCAAGTGATTTCTAAACTTGAAGAAATGAGATTGATATATCGTAGAGAGAATTCAAAAAATCGCAGAGAAACCTTGATTTATCTTGGAGAGAGGGGGAAGGAATTTCAAAAGGTTCTTAAAAGAATTGACCATATTCTAGTGGAAAAATATTACTCAAAAGTAACGTTAACGGATTTAAAAAATGTTCTTGCCACATTAAATAAAATTGTTGGCACTACAAAAAACAAAGGGAGTTAGCATAATGGAGAAAAAATTAAAACAACTAACCGATCGCATACATTATTTACCACATGACCCTGAAACTGACCGGCCAATACTGTCTGCCATATGTGGTACGCACCAAACTTTAATTATCGATACGGGAAATTCTGCTAAACATGCTAAGTTATTTCTTAATGAACTAGATCGATGTCAAATTAAGAACCATCATGCTGTCGTATTAACCCATTGGCATTGGGATCATAGCTTTGGTGCAAATGAAATGAACAAGTTCACTATCGCTCATGAACATACAAAAACACATCTTGAAAAAATGGTGGAATATGATTGGACTGACGAAGCTTTAGCAGATCGTGTAGAAAAAGGTTTGGAGAATTCGTTTTGTTCAGAAATGATAAAAAAAGAATTTGGAGCAGACAGAGATATCACTATCGCACTACCTAATATTACGTTTAAAGACAAATTGGAGATTGATTTAGGTGGTATTCAGTGTGTAGTCAAACATGTAGGTGGGGATCATTCTGATGATTCATCACTTATCTTTGCAAAGGAGGAAAAAGTCCTTTTCCTAGGGGACTGTTTATACCCAAGTATATACACACAACAACCGCAGTATAAGGTTGATAATGTTAGACACCTCCTCGAAAATATTGAAATGTTTGATGCTGATGTTTATGTGCTTTCACATGAACCCCTATTGGCTAAAGAAGATTTCAAAGGATATATAAATTTATTGAAGTTAATTTGCAATTTAACTGAAAAGCACGAAAGAAACCACTTGAATTTGGTTAATGAGTTATCCGCACAATTAAACCGTAAATTAAGTCAGTTAGAAGAAGAAGTTGTTTATTGTTTTATGAATGGATTATAGGGTGGTTAATTTAGTTTTCTTGAAACAGAAAACTATTATTTATAGAGAAAGGTTCTTGTTGATTAAATGACAGAAAAATCAGAGGAAATAAGTAAATACGGAATAGCCATGTACGGCGCAAGCACCCATCACCTAGGCGACTTCAAGAAATCGCCCTACGATAAGTCATCATCATTGGTTGGCCTCACCTTGATTCCTTTATCTTTAGTTGATTCGTTCCAGTCGCTACGTTGCTAAACGGGCGCCCTGAGCCTTTGCCCTGAGCCTTTGTTCTGTAAAAAGGATTAATCACAGCAATTTTCCTATATGAGGAAAACCAATCAATTAATTATAGCAATCTGCTGTTAAAGTAGTAGAAAAATCCAATTATTTTCCCAATAGCCATTTTTTGGATTTATGTTACAATAATACTAGATACATAATAGATTAATTGGAGATTGGTAGGTGATAAAGTTTGGTAGATATAGGTTCTATTATCAAATTACAGCGAACAAAGCGCAATATGACACAAGGGGAACTGTCAGAAGGCATTGTTTCATTATCCTACTTATCAAAAATAGAAAACAAGAAGACAAAAGCAAGCCCAGAGATCATCCAATTACTATGCAACCGATTAGAAATTGAACTCACGGATACGACAGATGTACAAATTGCAGAAAAATGTCAAGAATGGTACGGAATGCTATTTGACCATTTTGACAAACAAGAGATGGTCACGAAGTATGAAGAACTAGAAAATCTGATGGATCGTAGTATTAATGATCAAACCCTCATGTTCGAAATCCATAAAATTCGTTACTATTGCGTCTTGCGTGATTTCGTAAATGCGTTATATAAAATTAATGAGCTTCATGAGATGGCAGCTTCATTTAACCCTACACTTAAATATTACTGGTATAAATTTAAAGGGAATTATTACTCATTTCAGGAAGATCATCAACATTCTATGCAATATTATAAACTTGCGGAAGAATCTACTCGTTTAGCTAATATCAATAATGAAGAGGTCGCAGATTTACAATATGCAATTTCCATTGAACATAGTAAATTGTGGGAAGACCTAGAGGCTATTGAATACGCGAAACAGGCCATGGAAGTTTTTCAAAGTAATTATAATTTTATTCGTTGTGCTCAATGCCATATCTTATTAGGTATTGCTTATCAAAGAATTAAAAAGCCAGATATTTCCATGAAAAACTACAATTTGGCATTGAAACTAGCCGAATTAAGCAACAACGAGGATGTAACCCATCTAACGCATTATAATCTTGGCTACCTTCACTCGATAATGAGAAACTCTGAAGAGGCAATTAAACATTATTTAATAGCTATACAAAATAAAAATTTAACAGATAAACCGAAACTAGAAGCACTTACTCGTTTAATTCAAGAGCTTTACACAATTGGAGACTATGATAATGCAAAAGAGTACTTGCAGCATGCGAAAGAAATATTGAATTTAACCGATAAGAGGTACTATACCAAACTTTATGATTATATTTTGCAAGTATATACATGTTTGCTAGATGGAGATCTAAAACAGTTTAAATCAGTATTAGCAGATGATTTTATACCTTATCTAAAGAGAAAAGAAGAATTTCAACATTTAGTATTTTACGCAAAAATGCTAGCAGTTCATTTAGAAAAAATAGGTAAGTATAAAGCATCTGTACAATATTATAAATTGGCAAATAGTAGCTATGATCAGTTAATCATTTTGTAGAGGAGGAATAGCTTGAAAAAAGTTGTCTTATCATTATCATATGGAGCACTTCTAATTGGCGGATTATTATTTGCAAATAATCAATATGAGGATTCAGCAACACTTCAACCAAGGCCTACAATTGCACCAATCGAAATAGAGAATATTTAATTATAAGTACCAAAAATGGATTACAACTTCATTTTTGGTACGTTTTTGTAAATAAGAGGTTTATTAGGCAGGATTTTTTTGGTGATTGGACATGAGGGACAGTATGTATTGGTAACGGTTTTTAGCAGTTTGTTTCTAGTTTACATAATATATATTATCGGAAGTTAATGGTTTATTGTCTCAGAAGCTAAGTATTCTTGTGATATTGAGACAAAACCAAAAAAACCATACTATGAATTATTTATCATCGTAAGGTTTTTTGGTTTTAATTCAGTTTATCTGGATCCATTTTCTTCAAAGGTTTGTTTGCTGGTCCGTTAATAACTTCTCCTGTATATGAAAAACGCGAACCATGACACGGACAATCCCATGTACGTTCACCAGAATTCCATTCCACTTCGCATTTTAAATGCGTACACGTTGTATCGACAATATGAAGTTGATTTTCGGTATCTTTATAAACTCCAGATCGTTTGCCATTTATCCGTGTAACTGTTGCTTGATCGGTTTTTAATTGTTCTAAATCGAATTGATTATTTGTATTATCTAATTTACCTTGTATCATTTGTTTTGCTACGTCTGTATTCGTTTGTATGAATTTTTTTATTGTTGGATCAGCTTTAAATCGTGATGGATCAAACAGATCAGCATATTCATTTTCTATCTGCATTACTAATTCGGTTAATATATTAGCTGCAGCAGTTCCATTGGTCATTCCCCATTTGCGGAACCCTGTAGCAACAAGAATATTAGGTGATGACTTCTTCAGGTAACCAATATATGGAATTTTATCTAATGTTGTTAAATCTTGCGCTGACCACCGATAATCATAGGATGCTACGGTAAAGTTTTCCTCGGCGAATGCTTGTAAAGATTTAAAATGTTCATGTGTTGGTTTGCCTTGCCCTGTTTTATGGTTTTCCCCACTAATTAACCATAGTTCCTTTCCATCCCATTTCGTGGAGCGCACAGATCTAGTTGGAGCTTCTGCATTAATATACATTCCACCTGGATACTTATCAGTTGATTGGATCCCTATTACGTACGCACGCTCCGCATACATCCTTGTAAAATAAAAGCTATCTCGATCATAAAACGGAAAATGAGAGGCAGAAATAATATGATTACATGTGATTTGATGACCTTCTTTGGTTACAATCACAGGCTTTAGATGACTATTATTATCTATATCCACCGCAACGGTATTTTCATAAACAGTTAAGCCGTTCTTTACACTTTCTTCAAGTAGTGCAGTTAAGTATTTTAATGGGTGAAAATGAGCCTGGTTATGCATTTGTAAAGCTAATTTCATTGGAAGTTGCAATGGCATTGCTTCCAGCAACTCACTTTTGATCCCTAATTGGTCATAAGCAGTTTTTTCTTTTTCTAAATCATTTTTCCACTGATCAGAATTGGTATAAATAAACGCATTATCCTGATAGTAATCGCACCTAATTTGTAATTCTTTTACAGTGTTTTCGATAAATTGCTTAGCTTCGTCCATTGCTTTATAATAAAGAGTAGCTTGTTCTAGTCCAAAATGCTGGATTAACTCATCATAAATGAGGCCATGTTGGGCAGTGATCTTAGCTGTTGTATGACCAGTAGTTCCTTTTAAAATAGGATTTGCATCGATCAATGTAACTTTTACATTTTGCTTTGTTAACAAATAAGCTGTTGTAATTCCTGTAATTCCCCCACCAACGATCCCCACTTCTGTATGAATGGAAGTATCTAACGGTGGAAATTTTTTTAGCTTTGCTGTGTCACGCCAATAAGATTGAGAGTGTTGAGGCAAATGAACCAAGAGCCTTCGCTCCTTTCTATCCATGTTTATAATTTATACATAGTATGGGCAGCAATTGTTTCTTTTAGTCGTTCAGTATGGATTAACCTTTATCATTAATGGATAATTTTAAATGAGGTGATCAATATGCGAATACACGCCATTTTTCATGGTCGCGTACAAGGAGTGGGCTTTCGCTATTCTGCCAAACAGAAAGCAATGGAATTAGACATTCGAGGCTGGGTTAAAAATAAAGATGATGGAACAGTCGAATTAGAAGCAGAAGGTAGTGAAACTAATCTGCAGCGATTTATAAATGCTTTAGAAAACGGTATGAACCCTTTCATAAAGGTGTCTCATATTGACCAACGGACTTACGAAAATGAAGCTGGTTATACAAAGTTTTCTGTCAGATAAATATACGTTTGATTAACGCTACATAACTAAAAGCAAGCTTGCTGTAGAGCAGCTTGCTTTTTCAACACTTTATTGTTCTTCAAAAAATTTTCGGTTTAACGCTATATATTCTGTTTCCTCTTCAGGAACTTCATCTTCCATATAAATAGCTTCTACTGGACATACAGCTTCACAAGCGCCACAATCAATACATATATCAGGATCGATATAAAACATATCTTTCCCTTCTTCAATGCAATCAACAGGGCAAACTTCCACACATTCTCCTGATTTTTCATCTTTACATGGTGATGTAATTACAAAAGCCAAGACGGCTCTCCTCCTTCTTCGATCCATCCAACAAATAGTAAGTAGATATTTAATGATTGTACTAGTTATTATAACGCATTTATAGCAAAAAATGAAAGGGATAACGTAAACTTAACGATTAGTTGGTAACAACAGCTTACCAAGTCTTTATTCCTGTCAATCTTCATAAAAAATAATAACCACCCCAAAAATCAGACTTCTTCCCTTAATCTTTTGGGGTGTAGTGAAAATATTGCACTTTCCACTATACTACTTTAATCAAACAATAACTGATAAATAAGTATTTAATCCTAGAGTGAATAAGGGCCTTCGCTACTATCTTACTTCTTCAAAATATTCTTTGCGAAATCCGCCAATGCGATTACTGTTATCAATTATAAAGTAAAATTCATCTGTTTCATTTTTAACATCATAAATCTTTCCGGGCGTTAATTTGTTATTCACTACAAATTTCTTGGCGTCGGCATGAACACATTTTAATTGCTTGATAGTTTTTCGTTTTTCCCAGTTTAAATGAATCATCATTATTACCCCTTTTGTTTACATAATATTGTTAACGTCTACTTATTATTTAATAAAGATACATACTCTCCGTAGCCTTCTTCTTCTAACTTATTTTTTGGAATAAAACGCATAGCAGCAGAGTTCATACAATAACGAAGCCCTCCTTTATCTTTTGGACCATCTTCAAACACATGTCCCAAATGCGAGTTTGCTTCCTTACTTCGGACTTCTGTACGTATCATTCCGTGCGTTGTGTCGGTGTTTTCTACAAGTTGATACCGATCTATAGGCTTGGTAAAACTTGGCCAACCACAACCAGCATCATACTTATCCTTGGAAGAAAATAGCGGCTCACCAGAAACGATATCTACATAAATCCCTTCCTCTTCTTTATCCCAATATTCATTTTGAAATGGTCGTTCTGTGCCATTTTCCTGGGTCACATGATATTGCATAGGCGTGAGCTTCCGTTTCAATTCTTTTGGATCATACTTATTCTTCCAGTGCTTCTTGATAAAATCCTCCCTGCCTGATCCTCTTTTATAGAGACGATAATGAAATCCATGTTTCTTATAATAGTGCTGATGATTTTCTTCAGCAGGATAAAAAGGTTTTGCCGGGAGGATCTTGGTCACGATTGGTTTCGTGAACTTTCCACTAGCTTCAAGTTCTTTTTTTGAAGCCTCGGCTTCTTTCTTTTGCTGTTCATTATGATAAAAAATCGCAGTTTGATACGATTCGCCGCGATCATTAAATTGACCATAAGGGTCAGTAGGGTCTATCTGCTGCCAGAAGGTATCCAATAACTTTTTATAGCTCATAACATTTGGGTCGAATTCAATTTGAACTGCCTCCACATGTCCAGTTGTATTAGAACAAACTTGCTCATACGTAGGATTTTCGACAGACCCTCCTGTATATCCGGATGTGATGCGGATAATCCCAGGGCGTTCATCAAACGGCTCAACCATACACCAAAAACAGCCTCCAGCAAATGTTGCATACGCTTTTGCTGTAGCATTCATAATTATCATCCCTTCTACGTATTTTCCTCTATTTTTCCCTTTATAGAAGAAAAAATCAAGTTGGGAGCATTATAAACATTAAATAAATAGCTTTGGGACAGATTTTCCGATTTGCGCCTTATCACCTTCTGGATCTTCTGCTGGTTGTTCAGCTTGATCTGTGGTGTTTAAGTCATCATCAGAGGGTGAATCGGTTGTTTGTTTTTTAGCATCCTCACTTTCTTTCTCATCATCATTAAACGAATTAAATGCTTTCATCATCCGATACATTGCAGGAAGATTCTTTACCATTGGTCCATATTCTTTGACAAGAGGCGTAGCCTGCTGAACAACATTTAACACCTGCTGTACATTATCCAGTGCACCATTTAACCCCCCAGCCCCTTTTAAAAATCCTCCACCAATAGTATCGGCTCCAGTTTGTGGTCGAAAAAGACTCAACAAATTTTGTAATTTTCCTCCTTTAGAAAGTGATTGTCCCCCTGGCATAGGAGCTCTGGAAAAAGGACCAGAGGA
Organism: Roseburia sp. 1XD42-34; assembly: GCF_009917385.1. Taxonomy (GTDB): domain Bacteria; phylum Bacillota; class Bacilli; order Bacillales; family Amphibacillaceae; genus Virgibacillus. The sequence goes on from NZ_QWLJ01000016.1 coordinate 59,491, forward strand.
AAATGGGGTTTGAGGAAAACGATGCTGAGGATTAAAAGCTCTCATATTATTACCAAAATTGCCTTGTTGCATATGAAATGGGAAATTGGTCGATTGGTTTGGTGGAAATACCATATGATCATACTCCTTTCTTAAGCAAATCACCTATAAGTAGTGTACGTTAGCCTGTAAAAATAGTGTAGGCTCAGCTGCAATAAATCATTAAAGCTGCTGTGATATACTTGGATGCTAATACTTTCTTTATAAATGGTTACAGACAACCAGGATTTCCTTTCCCAACAGCAGGAAATAACTAACTCTAATTCAAGCATAATATTTCCCGGGCAACCGCACATAGTTACAGCTTTTTTAAATTATTTCACTTCATTTGCCGAATGTTGCAGAAAATTAGTACCAGACAGTACCATAGATAATCAATCAAACGTTTGTTTGAAATTAATGTTTAGATAGTTATCAATTTTTTGTTACTATATTTTGGTTGTATTGTGCTATATTGCACTAAGCCTTCAACAAAGTTAAGTGAGTTTCGTATTTAAATCACGTCGGAGCAATTGTAAAAGCCTCATGTTGGCTAGCTATCCAATTTAACGGGTGTCTTTGTCACATGTAAAAAAGCTTGAGTTATTAACCTCAAACTTTTTTACATAGCATGCATGGTATATGTTTCCCACAATTCATCGAACACCGTTAAAGCTGTTGGAAAAGGACTATTCCATTCCAAGTAGTCACTTATTTCACTGTAGTTCGTAGATTGCTTTGGAAAATGATGATCATGGAAAGCCCAATCAGCTAACCGACTTTGGTCATCGGGTTGTTTTTTTCCTCTATATGTCATTAAAAAGTGATAAAAGGAGCGCAATGGCCTCCCCCCCTAGGATTCAGTTTCGGTCATAAAAGCTTCGTGTTTCCGTTGCTTTTTTCGATATACAAATGCAGCTAGATTAATGCTAATTTCGTAAAGCAGAATTAATGGTACAGCAACGACCAACTGAAGAATAAAGTCTGGTGGTGTAACGATTGTACTGATGATGACAAGAATAAAATAAGCATACTTCCTTGTTCTTCGCATGAACTGAGGAGTTAAAATTCCTAAGGCTGTTAGAAACATAGCAATGACCGGAACCTCAAACAAAACTGCAAACGGAAGTGTTACCCGAAGTAAAAAACGAAAATATTTATCGACTGTAAACATTTGATTAAACATGCCATCATTTAATGATAGTAAAAATGGCAGAATAAGCTTAATAAACATAAAATAACCAAAAACAAGCCCGCCTATAAATAGAAAAAATACAGCTGGTATATAAGCGAGGGTTGCTTTCTGTTCTTTCTGCGTCAGGCCTGGCTTAACAAACAACCAAACTTGCAAAACGAATATCGGCAGAGTACCAACAATGGCAACTACTGCTGCTAAGGTAAAATGAATCCAAATAATTTCTCCAGGGCTAATTACAGTAAGCTTAAAAGGTATATCATCTTGAAAAAAAGTGTATATATCTTTAGAAAAAGCGAGACTACCTATAAAGAATAAAATAAAAAAGATGGCTGTCACAATAATCCGGTTTCGTAACTCGGAAAGATGCCCCGTCAAATTCATTTCCTTTTCTTCCAATGATTGATTGTCAGACATATTGTCACTCTCCCTATTACCATACATCACGTATGTATTGCTACTTTGTCTATACCTAGCGCAAAATTTATCCCGTATATAAGAGGCTTTAACTCCCGCTTCGGGCATTAGAGGAATCTATACCGCAACAAGTCTAAGCGGAGCTAACAGCACTTAAATGCCCTATTTCGTAAGAGGCCACCAGGTCATGTGCCCTCACCAACAATCTGTGGGAGATGAAAGAAAATTTCACTGATCGAACATTCACTTGCGCTTTTTCCACACAAAAGAAGATGCAAGGAGATTACCTTACACCTTTGCTTTTTAATTTTTACTTGATGTATGGTTTTCCTTCTTTTCTGCTGAGTCATCATCTGAAACAATACCTTTGGTCGCATTTTTGAATTCTTTCAACGAGTTTCCAAATGCTTTACCGATTTCAGGCAGTTTGGAAGGTCCGAATATAACTAACGCAATAATTAATATTAAAATCAGACCGGGAACACCAATACTCTGAAACATTATCCCTTCCCCCCTTAGAGATCACTTTTTTCATCCGTAATTAACTCTTTTGTTTCCTTAAACTCATTTCTCACATCACTGGTTAAATCGTTCGTTGAGTTTTTAAACTCTTTTAAAGTTTCTCCAGCTGCTTTACCGATTTCAGGTAATTTTTTTGGTCCAAAAATCACTAAAGCGATAGCCAAAATTAAAATGAGTCCCGGGAAGCCGATACTAGAAAACAATTTATCCACCCTCTTTATGTGAGCATTTTAATATATAGTTCAAGCTAAAGCGCCACTTTCAACCTTACTTTTTTAGTGCTTGCATATGTTCTATGAACGCCTTTAGTGTAACATGTTTTTCTATGAGGAAACAAGCTTCATAACCTATATAAGAGATTTTTGTTACCGTTTACGGTCATATCGTAAGAAGTAATAATCATAGGGGTTTTTTTCGTCTTTCTTTCCTTTAACTTTTGATACAAGCTGCCAATCTTCTTTCGAGAATGCAGGGAAATACGTATCACCTGTAAAGGAATGGTCAATCCATGTAATATACATGCGATCTGCTTCTCCTAATATTTGTTCAAAAACATGAGCTCCCCCAATGACGAAATATTCCTCGCCTGGCTGATCTTGATTCCATTGTAACAATGTTTGCAGATCATGGATGACTTCCACTTCTTTTGGAAAGTCGCCTCCCTTTTTCGTCAGTACCACATTTCTACGGTGAGGAAGTGGTTTTCCAATCGATTCAAATGTTTTCCTTCCCATAATAACTGGATGGTTCATAGTAGTCTCTTTGAAAAAGCGTAAATCCTTTGGCAAATGCCAAGGCAGATTATTGTTTAAGCCAATTACTCGGTTTTTATCCATTGCAACTAATAATGATATCATGTTTTAGCTCCTTTCCTTTAAACAGCGATTGGTGCTTTAATCGCAGGATGAGGGTCATATCCGTTAAGCTTAAAATCATCCAGATCAAACTCAAAAATAGATGACTTTCGTTTATTGAGTTCAAGCTGTGGCATTTGCTTCATATCTCGTGCCAGTTGTGTCTTTACCTGTTCAACATGATTAAGGTAAATATGCGCGTCTCCTAACGTATGAACAAATTCTCCTGGCTGCAAATTACATTGATGGGCAATTAAATAGGTTAATAAAGCGTAGCTTGCAATATTAAACGGAACTCCCAAAAACACATCCGCACTTCGTTGATATAATTGACAGGAAAGCTTTCCATCTGCTACATAAAATTGAAATAAGGTATGACATGGTGGAAGCGCCATCGATGGAATATCTTCCGGATTCCAAGCAGAAACAATATGTCTTCTTGAATTTGGGTTATTTTTTATTCCGTCAATCACATCTTGCAGTTGGTCAATCGTTTCATTTTGGGATGTTTTCCATTTACGCCACTGTTTCCCATAAACGTCCCCTAAATTCCCATATTTGTAAGCAAAGCTATCATCGGTTAAGATTTTTTCCTTGAAAATTTTCATTTGTTCCTGATATTGTTGGTTAAATTTTGGATCTGTTTGCGAGCGATTACCGAAATTACGCATATCTGGCCCAGAATAGTCATTACTGTTTACCCACTTTTCAAACGCCCATTCATTCCAAATATTATTATTATGCTGTAATAAATAACGGATATTTGTATCCCCTTTTATGAACCAAAGAAGCTCGCTGGCTACTAAACGAAATGGTACTCGCTTTGTGGTTAATAAAGGAAAGCCTGCTTCTAAATCAAAGCGCATTTGGTGGCCAAATATGGAATAAGTGCCTGTGTTGGTACGGTCTCCTTTTTGAACACCGTTGGTTAAAATATGTTGGCATAAGTTTAAATAAGCTTCTTCACCGATAAGCATATGTATTCCTCCAAACTTCTAATGGTTATCTGTCTTATTGTACCACAAAAATATAGCTTGACCATACGTTGTAATATAATCGTAATTCATAACTGGCAGAATACTACATAATTCTATTAATAGGCATATACCGTCGTTTTAGACAAGGACTGATTTTTTTCAACACGATTTTAAATTGGAGAGGAGTTTGTCTATGAACAGCAATGTGCAGCACATAATGAAACGCTCTTTGCTTTATGGATTTGTCATTACTCAACCTGTTGTCAATTATGTCGATGCTTATCCAGAATTGCAAAATAAAATCCGATTTGAAGCACCCCAATTAGAAATTGCTGAACACGGAGAATCGGTTCGCTTTATCCAAAAAAAACTACATACAGTATCGCATCTCAATCCATCTACCAATGGCTCCTTAGGACATACGGACCTTGCCATGAAGAATTTCCAAGCCGAACACGAATTATCCGTAAACGGAAAAGCAGATAAGGAAACATTTACGGCGCTTGTAAAAAATGAGCAAAAGCAATATAAACAACAATTGGAAACCTTCGCTAAAGAAATTTACCCAGGTATGCATCATGAAAAGGTAAAGCTCGTGCAAAAAGCACTCCAATATTTCGATTACTATGAAGGAGAGTTAGACGGTATATACGGTCCTTTAACCACACAAGCATTAGAAATTGCAGAAGATGAGCAAGAGATGAGATTAATTCATGCAACACCCCCTGTTGCATCTGCATCTACGGAAGAAAAAGTCCCAAACGAAATAGCCAACGAAACGACCAAAGAACGACCTAAAGAACAACCAAGAGAAAAGCAAGCACCAGCGCAGTCAGAACCCCAAGAAGTTAAAAAAGCTACCACGGCAGGAATGAGTGGATCAACTATTGTAGAAACAGCACGTACGCAAATGGGAACACCATATGTTTGGGGAGGAACGTCTCCAAATGGCTTTGATTGTAGTGGATTTATTCAATATGTATTCCAAGAAGAAGGTATTACTATTCCTCGTACCGTTAGTGAAATTTACAATTTTTCCAAGCCCATCGCAGAACCATCTGTAGGGGATCTTGTATTTTTTGAAACGTATAAGCCTGGTCCATCACATATGGGGATTTACGTCGGAAATGGCAGTTTTATCCATGCTGGTGAGTCTAAAGGGGTCGAAGTGAGTAAAATGAGTAATACTTATTGGCAAGAACGCTATATCGGTGCTACACGTGTAAAGCAATAATCCATCTATCGTGAATCTGCTACATGAAAGGTAATAGTGAAAGAGCGTTTTTGCAATAGGCTTCTCCATTCCTTGCATGAAACGCTCTTTTTATTGTTTGTAAGAATAATACGAACGCTTTTATCCCGCTTTCTTATTACTGACCCATTTATAATACACAAACTTCACTTTCTCACCATTCATAACAAATGGAACCAACTCGGTTTTTTCATAATGAAAACCATTTTTCTGTAACACTTTTTGCGATGGCAGATTATGGTTTGTTGTTTTAGCATGTAACTGCTTGATGCCTAATGCTATGGCTTCTTTTATCAAGAGCTGTAACGCCTTTGTGGCTATCCCTTTTCCTGTGTAGGCCTGCCCGACTCGATAGCCAAGTACTCCGTGTCGCTGCTTATCCAAATTAACCATATTCATTCTACCTAATATGTTATCATTATCATCTTTAATTAAATAAAAGTGGGAAATCCCCAGGTTTTGCTCCGTCAATAGTGCTTCATGTCTTTTCAGAAATTCTATTAGATTATAATACTCATCCCCACGACCTGGCACCATCGTTTCAAAGAAATCGCGATTTTCGTATTCAAACGCAAGCAATGCTTCCGCATCTGTATCTTTCAGTTTAGTTAAGCGAATATTCATCTTTTACAACACCTATCATTCATTTTCAAGAGTATAATTCCATTCCTGATAAAACTGTTCCAAGAACCGTTTCAAAACTTGATGTCGATCTTCTGCAATAGTCTTAGCCGTTGTTGTATGTAACTTGTCTGGAATACGTAATAATTTATCATAAAAATGCTGAATCGTATGGTTGTCTTTTTTTTCGTGATATAATGGTCTCCCTTTTGCTCCGCTATAGGCGAATGCACGAGCGATGCCAATTGCACCGACGGCGTCTAAACGATCAGCATCTTGAACCACTTTTCCTTCCAGCGTTTTTGGGTTTTTTCCTTTACGAAAGGATACGTCTTGCATGGCTTGCGTAATAGCACTTATTTGTTGCTGCGACAGAGATAGTTGTTGCAGTAAACCATCCAATTCTTTTTCAACCATATCTGGATTAGTAAACAATTTGTCATCTCCTACGTCATGCAGCCAAGCAGCCGCTTCACAAATAAATGAATCTGCCCCTTCTTCCTCAGCAATAAGTCTAGCTAAATGAGCCACTCTCTGCATATGATAGTAATCATGTCCGGTAATATCATCTCTAAATAAACGACGCACAAAATATTTTATCTCCGTTAGCTGTTCTTTCGCTTGCATTAAAACAATCCTTTCGCTTTTCCGTCTTCTCCTACATCCATCTGTAACGCAGCTGGTTTGGCAGGCAGTCCAGGCATAGTTAGCACATCTCCTGTCAAGGCAACGATAAAGCCCGCTCCGATTGAAGCTCGTAGTTCTCTAATCGTAATTGTAAATCCAGTCGGTCTGCCTAATAAAGCTGGATTATCTGATAACGAATATTGTGTTTTAGCCATACACACAGGTAAATTGCCCCAACCTTGCTCTTCAAAGAAGCTCAATTGCTCATGAGCGATTTTAGTAAGTTCTATATCACGGGCACCATATATTTTTTGAGCAACCTTCCTCATTTTTTCTATTAATGGGTCGTCTAGGTTATATAAAGGTTTGTAAGCACTTTTGAAACCATCTGCTTTAGCGATCACTTTTTCAGCTAAATCGATCCCCCCTTTTCCACCATCTGCCCAAACGGTAGTTAACGCAACATCATATCCCCTTTCTTGGCACCACTCTTGAATGAAGGTCGTTTCTTTTTCTGTATCAGTTGGAAATTGATTGATAGCCACAACAAATGGAATACCAAATGCTTGGATTGTTTCAATATGCTTTTGTAAATTATCCATACCAGTTTCTAAAGCTGCTACATTTTCCATGGCTAAATGATCCTTTGCAACACCACCGTGCATTTTTAATGCTCGTACAGTAGCAACGATTACAACAGCAGAGGTTTGGATATTTCCGGCACGAGATTTAATATGAAAATATTTTTCTGCTCCTAAATCCGCTCCAAATCCAGCCTCTGTGATGGTATAATCCGCCAATTTAGCAGCTGTTTTCGTGGCTATAATACTATTACACCCATGGGCAATATTAGCAAACGGACCCCCATGAATGAGCGCCGGAGTGTTTTCGGTCGTTTGGACAAGGTTTGGTTTCATTGCATCTTTTAATAAAAGAGTTAATGCTCCTTCTACTTTCAGATCGCCTACAGTTACAGGTTCGTTGGTAAATGTATAGCTAACAACCATGGCAGCTAATTTTTGCTTTAAATCTTGTAAATCGGTAGCCAAGCAAAGAACAGCCATCATTTCAGAAGCAACGGTAATGGTAAAACCATCCTCTCTTGGAACACCTTGCTTAGGACCGCCTAATCCGATAATGGTCTGACGCAAAGCGCGATCGTTGATATCTAATACACGTTTCCACTCAATTCTCCGCGCGTCGATTTGCAAGGCATTTCCTTGATGAATATGGTTATCAATAAATGCTGCTAAAGCATTGTTAGCTGTAGTAATTGCATGAATGTCACCAGTAAAATGCAAATTAATATCTTCCATTGGTAAAACTTGAGAATATCCCCCACCAGCCGCCCCACCTTTGAGCCCCATAACTGGACCTAGGGAAGGCTCACGAAGGGCAATAATTGCTTTTTTTCCAATCTGGTTAAGTGCTTGACCTAATCCAACTGTTACAGTTGATTTGCCCTCACCGGCAGGCGTAGGATTAATTGAAGTGACGAGTATTATTTTACCGCTCTTTTTCTGTTTTAATTTTTCAAAAAGTTCATCCGACAATTTAGCTTTCGTATGACCATAAGGTTCCCAGTCTTCTCTAGTTAAATGAAGTCGTTCGGCAATGTTATGTATCGGTTCTAAGGTTGTTTGTTGAGCTATTTCGATATCTTTATTCATAGTATTACGACCCCTTTCCTTTGTGAATGTTCAGCAATCGCTTTCATTCCTAATATGATTCACTTAAATGATAACGGGAATTTGAAAAAATGTCGAGTTATCTCCGTCTCTTTTCTTGACGCAACTAGTTAAATGAGCTATATTAGAAACAAGCAAAGAAGATGTACGGATTCATTCATGCAGGCAGCTTCCATAGAAGTGGGTGTTAAAGTGATCCTACACTTCTATGGAAGCTGTCTATTCTTATGTTCTGTTATCTGCTTTGCATTACCACGTTTTTCAAAGGGAACGTGAAGCATTTTAGGAGGATTAAATAGATGGAAAACGGAGTAGTAAAATGGTTTAACGCTGAAAAAGGATATGGATTTATTCAGCAAGAAGAAGGAAACGATGTCTTTGTACATTACTCAGCAATTCAAGAAGAAGGATTTAAAACACTTGAAGAAGGTCAAGAAGTGGCTTTCGATATCGTTGAAGGTGAACGTGGACCACAAGCAGCTAATGTAGTAAAAAAATAACGAGCCAACCACATAGATAAAGCGGTGATCTTTTCGTTAGATTGCCGCTTTTTTTGCAACTGACCCGTTAGAAGCTGTCACTCTACAAAGAATGAGTGGCTTTTTTCGTTTTTACTTATTTACACTAGAAATAAAGGCAGTTCAAGAAGTTTTTCTTCGTGTGTCCGGTATCGATATTGGTCTTTTTTTATTAGGATACATAAATGTACTTCCATTATCGTCCCTTACGAATTTCTTGATTGGTGTCCCCTTTCATTCACAAACTGCTTAGAATTTTACAAAATAATATTAATGAGGAGAGATCAGATAATTTGTTTAACGACGATCGTTTTAAGGGTTTATCACTAGCTGAGATAAAGCGTGATATCATTGCAGGTTTAACAGTAGGGATTGTGGCAATTCCTCTTGGGATGGCGTTTGCAATTGCTTCTGGTGTTAAGCCTGAATATGGGATCTATACAACTATTATTGCCGGTTTGTTAGTTGCGCTTTTTGGAGGCTCCCGATTTCAAATCGCCGGACCAACCGGAGCATTTATTCCGATTTTACTAGCTATTGTTTTAGAGTATGGTTATGAGAAGTTATTAGTTGCTGGATTTTTAGCAGGAATAATGCTTCTCCTGATGGGGATATTTAAGTTCGGGAAATTGATTCAATTTATTCCTAGATCTGTAACAATTGGATTTACTTCAGGAATTGCTGTGATTATATTTAGTGGGCAAATTGGCAATTTTCTAGGGCTTGAAGACCTTGAAAAAAAGCAATACTTTCATGAAAATATGATCCAAATAGCTGAACATATAACTGCTGTTAATTGGTATAGTGTACTTACAGCCATTATCGGTTTATTCGTTATCATCTTTATTCCAAAATTTTTTCCAAAGGTTCCTGTCCTATTAGTTGCGTTAATTTTACCGACTGCTGTTGCGATTCTGTTCTATCCTGCTGAAGTGGAGACCATTGGTACCGCATTTGGAGGCATACCCCAAGCCTTGCCTAGTTTTCAATTTCCAACTATTACTTGGCAGACTATCCTCGAGCTTTGGCAACCCGCCTTTGTTATTGCTATGCTTGGAGGAATAGAATCCTTATTATCTGCAGTCGTGTCAGATGGAATGACAGGAACAAAGCATAACTCAAACAGGGAATTGATTGGTCAAGGAATCGCAAATATGGTTACGCCTATGTTTGGTGGGATACCCGCAACAGGTGCCATTGCGAGAACAGCTACTAACATTAAAAGTGGTGCTGTTAGTCCGTATTCAGGGATTTTCCATAGTATCTTCGTTTTGATTATATTGCTTTTATTCGCACCTTTTGCATCCAATATCCCTTTAGCAAGTATGGCGCCTATTTTAATGGTTGTTGCTTATAATATGAGCGAATATAAATCGTTTACTCACATCCTTAAACTAAAAACAGGAGATTCCCTGGTGTTAGTAGTCACTTTTCTATTGACGGTGTTCGTTAATCTTACTACCGCTGTACAAATTGGTTTATTGCTTGCAATGGTATCGTTTATTAAACGAATGAGTGAGGTACTACAAGTTGAAAAAGTCATTCCTGATAAAATGAAAGAAACAACCACGAATGATCCTTTAGATACTTGGAGTTCTACATGTCCTAAACTTTCATTTTACACAGTTGGAGGAGCTTTATTTTTTGGAGCTGCTGATAAATTCGAATCCATCATTACACGTTCCATAAACCAACGCCCAACTGTACTTATTTTGAAAATGAAACATGTTTCCATATTGGATGCTACGGGCGCAGCTAACTTGGACGCTCTTGTTACAGATTTTAAAAGTATGGGCGGAACGATTATTATCTCAGAAGCCAATTCAGATGTGTTGGATATGCTACAGGCAAGTGGCCTGTTGGATAAAATTGGGCAACAACATATCTTTAGTCACTCTGAAGAAGCAGTTAATTATGGTTTACAACTTATAGAAGTTAACAAGTGTTCCATTTGTTCAAAGGAAAATCGCACAACATGTAAAGCATTTAAGCACAGTACTAATACACCTGTTTCATCAGCAGAACAATAACTACAATTTTACGTGATAAAATATCAATCGTTTTTAATTTTTGTACCGCGGAAAGAAGCTAGGATAAAAGTATCTTTAACAAAGTACCGAACTATATAGACATGATAGAAAGTTTGTTCTCGGATAAACAGCTTCTATATCTAAAGTATATAAATTAAAAAATTATTGCGTTTTGATATAAAGCTACGTATAATAGCATTTGTATTTCGCGGTTCGAGAACTCCCGCGTTACCAAAACTAAGGAGGAATTTATGTTGGCTAACGAATGGATTTGGATTATTTTTGCTTTCGTAAATTTTTCCATGCTATTGTTGTTTTACCGTTTGTTTGGAAGAACAGGTCTTTATGTTTGGATTGGAATGGCTACGATCATTGCCAATATTCAAGTACTAAAAACGGTCGAGCTTTTCGGGCTAACTGCTACTCTTGGAAATATTTTATACGGCACAGCTTATCTAGCAACAGACATTATTAATGAAAAGCATGGAAAAGACGAAGCAAAAAAAGCAGTATGGATGGGATTTGCTACGCTGTTAGCAATGACAATTATCATGCAGATAGCACTGGTATTTCAACCAGGCGCAGATGATTTTGCGCATGAATCTTTAGCAACGATTTTTGATTTAATACCACGAATTGTTGCAGGTAGCCTTGCAGCATATATTATCAGTCAATCATTTGACGTGTGGATTTATGATAAATTAAGAAAACTATTTCCTGCTGACAAACATCTGTGGATTCGAAATAATGGCAGTACGGGCATTAGTCAATTGCTAGATACAATTGTATTCTGTACAATCGCGTTTTATGGCAATTATCCAACTGAAATATTTTTTGAAATCTTTATTACTACGTATATTATTAAGTTCATTGTAGCAATTATGGATACGCCATTTATGTATATCGCTAAAAAAATGGATCAAGACTAACGGTGTACCGAGGAGTATACATTAGATTGAACAAAGGTGTGGGGCGCCCGTTTAGCAACGTAGCGACTGGTGGAACGAAGCAACTAAAGTTTTAGGAATCATGGTGAGGATACGAACCAATGATGACTTATCGTAGGACGATTCGTGAAGTCGCCTAGTTGCTGGACTCATGCGCCGGATGTGGCTATTCCGTTAAATCCGTATCCCAAAGCAACATTTTTTATCTTTTCTTATTTTTGAACAAAGGCACAGGCCCCTTATTATATCCTTTCTTATCTTTTCAAAAAGCCGCTTCTTTTCGATGCGGCTTTTAAGTTTCTTATTCTTTACTTTTCATGCTATAGCTTGAACTTCAACAATTGCAATCTCCACTTCTTTTCCTCTTTGGTTTTATATGTATTATTAGATAAGTTTTATTCTCATTATCTATTTCATGGACTAAAATATCTAAACCCCTTTCTCTTCTTTTTTCCTAAAATAGATTCATTTACTTGTTCATATTGTTGGTTTAGATGATAAAGACACTAAATAGTAACGATTTCGTTATATTTTTGTCACATACTTTTTAAACGAATCAGTATAGAAAACTGTTATATCGCTAAAAAATTAGATAATTGAACAAATTATGAAAACGCATTCAAAACAACGATTATCTGTGTTCTCTCTAGTATAATAAAACTAGATTAAATTTGGATAGCAAGGAGGGATACAATGCGTCAATTAAACGATAAGAAAATAAATGAGGAGCAACAGTCGCAAGAACCAAATTTAAAAGGAACATTGATTTCCGTAGTGTTGCTTGGTTTGTTTATTATTATCGCTTGGGGGAGTATTTTCTATATTTTTATGGACCGGTAACGAGAAAAGGAGAGATGGGCATGCATTTACACAAATACGAAAAAATATGGTTAATATTTGGTATTGGTTCACTGGCTTTATTTTTGGTCGTTTTAGGATTTGGGGCTTTTTGGAAAGGCACACACCCTCAAAGTCATGGGGCAACGATAGATCCAGAAAATATTGAGGCGCATGATGCATTTCAATCAGAAAACCTTGGCTTAACAAAGGTAGATGAGGATAAATATATTGTCAACATCGCTGCATCGGCATTCAATTATGATATGGGTGTAGATGAAGATGGTAATCCGGTTAAAAAAATAACCATCCCAAAAGGTTCCACGGTATTATTCCAAATTACAACGAAAGATGTGGTTCATGGATTTAATGTCTCAGGAACAAACGTCAATATGATGGTAGAACCAGGATATATTAGCAGAATGGAAACCGTCATGAAAAAACCTGGAGAATATACCGTTGTATGTAATGAATATTGTGGTGTCGGTCATCATTTAATGTATGCTACTGTGGAGGTGACAGAATAATGGCGATAAAAAAGACAATGAGTATTGTTCATATAACTCCTAAGCAGTTCCCTATTACAAAGAAAGAAGCCAGATTATATATGGCATTTATATCGGTTGCATTTATTTCTTTATTCATTGGCGGTTTAATGGGACTTTTGCAGACACTTGTCCGTTCTGGAACGATTACACTCCCTTGGGGTATTGACTATTACCAAGTACTAACCGTTCATGGCGTTATTTTAGCACTCGTCTTAACAACATTTTTTATCATTGGATTTCAATTTGCTTTAATGGGAAAAACTGTTGGCATATCCATGAAACAAAGAAAAGCTGCCTGGATTAGCTTTTGGGTTATGTTAATTGGTACCATGATGACAGCGACGATGATTTTGTTAGGGAAAGCAAGTGTTCTATATACGTTTTATGCACCTTTACAAGCACACCCGTTATTTTATATTGGGCTTGCTTTAGTTATTGTCGGCAGTTGGGTTGCGGGTATAGTTAATTTTCGACAAGTTTATGTATGGAAAAGAGCTAATCCTGATGAGAAATCTCCACTTTTAGCATTTATGGTAACCATTAATATGATCATGTGGATTATTGCTTCGCTTGGTGTTGCTGTGGCTGTTCTGGTGCAATTTATTCCATGGTCTCTAGGGTACGCGGAAACGATCAACGTGCTAGTAAGCAGAACTTTATTTTGGTATTTCGGTCATCCACTCGTTTACTTCTGGCTTTTACCTGCCTATATGGCTTGGTACGCAATTATTCCTAAAATCATTGGAGGAAAAATTTTTAGTGATTCATTAGCGAGATTATCTTTTATTCTATTTTTATTTTTCTCTATTCCAGTTGGTTTTCATCATCAGCTTACAGAACCAGGAATTGATCCCGTTTGGAAGTTCATTCAAGTTGTCCTTACATTTATGGTAGTTATTCCAAGTCTAATGACCGCCTTTTCATTATTTGCCACTTTCGAAATAACTGGGCGAAAAAAAGGCTTTGGCGGACTATTCGGTTGGTTTAGACATTTACCTTGGAAAGATATTCGCTTTTTAGCCCCGATGCTGGGCATGTTGGCATTTATTCCAGGTGGAGCTGGCGGAATTATCAATGCTTCACACCAAATGAATGCTGTTGTTCATAATACGATGTGGGTTACCGGTCACTTTCACTTAACTGTAGCAACAACCGTTATGTTAACTTTCTTTGGGGTTAGTTATTGGTTAATTCCTCACTTAACAGGTAGAAAACTTACCCCGACCATGAACAAATTAGGTATTATACAGTCAATTATTTGGATCGTTGGCATGGCAATTATGTCTGGCTCCATGCATATACAAGGGTTGTTAGGTGGACCAAGGCGGTCCTCGTATTCAGAATATGGCGGAACAGAGCAGGCTGCTGATTGGTTGGGCTATCAAATTGCTCAAGCTATAGGAGGTACCATCCTGTTCATCGGTATTCTGCTTATGGTATATATTGTTATTAAGTTAGCCTTTTTCGCACCAACAGGAAAAGAAGCATTTCCGATTGCAGAAGAAGAAGCTGATGCAAAACCAACTCCTAAATTTATGGAGAATTGGAAGCTATGGATTGGAATAACTGTTTTACTTATTCTATTCGCCTATACGGTTCCATTTATTGATATTATCCAGCATTCCCCGCCGGGGTCACCACCATTTGATTGGCCTATAGGCAATCAGTGAGACGTAAAGAGCAGGCTGTTTTTTCTAGCCTCGTATCTGTGTAACTAAAAGTGAGGCTAGTGCATAATGGTTTTAGCAATCTAAAATTCGTTCAACTTAGCTATTATAGCTGGTACTAACTAACTCGATCCGGAAATATACGTGTGGTGAGACTCCCTTGGCAATGCAAGAACGTGAGGAGGTTCACCAGCTATGCAAAGTATATTGCCGGATTTAGTAACTTTTGATCTTCTTCGTCTTTAGCATTGCACTTTTTATTGATGTGCCAGCATCATTTATGTTCATAGACTGCCTTTTCTTCTATCGGAATACGAACGTATAACAATAAAACGTGTAACATCGGAAATACCATTGCTGTATACCAAGCTCCAAACAGTAAAGGAATGACAAGTAATTCAATACCTACAATGAGATAGTTAGGGTGCTTCATATATCTGTATGGGCCTCGCTTGACGATGTCAAACTGCGGGGAAATAATAATTTTCGTGTTCCAAAACCTGCCTAAAGTAGCTATGCACCAAATACGTCCAATTTGTGTAAATAAAAAAACCGCAAATAAAAAGTAATTAAAGAAGAAGCTTTGCTCATTACGAAGTAACACTTCCATGATTAATGATGCAAAAAATAATATATGCAATATAACAAACCATTTATAATGCGCTGCTCCTCTTTCCACTCCCCCTCGTTGCCTCATCCATTTTTCATTACTACGTGCAATAACAAGCTCCACCAGACGCTGTAGAATAATCAGTACCAAAACAGCCCACATATAGATTGGCATTAATGCATCCACTCCATTAAAATTAACTCAGAGCTAAACCCTGGCCCTAGCGCAGATAGGACACTCTTTTCTTTCGTATAAGCAGCTTCCTTCATCCAGGATCGAAGGACATAAAGAACGGTTGCTGAAGACATATTGCCATGTCTTTTTAATATGGCAGTTGAGTGTAGAAATTTCTTAGCATCTACTTGAAGCACCTTTTGCATCGCTTCAATAACTTTCTTCCCACCTGGATGAGCAATAAAAGCAGAAATATCATTTGCCGCTAAATGATGTTGTTCAAAAAACAACTGTATATGTTCCTGCCAAAAATTTTCTACTAAAGCTGGTATACTTTTAGAAAAAATGACTTCAAATCCCGCATCCGTTATTTTCCATCCCATTACCGAAAGACTCTCTTTCTTGGTATAGGAATAGGAATGAAGGATCCGTGGAACAGCGTTTTTACGACGTTGCACTAGTGAAGATTGTTCTCCGACAAGGAGCGCTGCGCTAATTCCATCCCCAAACAAAGCAGTACCAATAAGGTTGCTTTTCTTTAGATCCCCTTTTTGAAACGTTAAACTGCATAATTCACAGCAAATAACAAGCGCGCATTTTTCTGGATTCGCTATCAGCCAATCATTCGCTCTAGCCAAACCTATGGCACCACCAGCACATCCTAGGCCCCACAAGGGCATGCGCTGTACATCTTGTCTAAATGGACGTTCATTGATAAGGTGGGCATCTAATGAGGGGGTAGCTACACCAGTACTTGATACAAAAATAATCATATCAATATCTTGATAAGCAATAGGTTGTGACAAGAAATTATTCTGATGTAGGCAGTCATCGATCGCTTTTAGTGCGAATTCTTTTGCCAGTTTAAGGTATAAATCATTTCGCTCTTGAAACGAATGTTCTTCTAAAAACCAATCAGACGAGACAGCAAACTGTCGTTGTTCTATTTGCGCGTGATCAAAAACAGGGAGCATTCGATTGATTTCTCTTTCTGAAAAAGTAAAGATTTGCTGAACCATTTGTTTGATATATTGTTGACTAAGATGATAGTCTGGTATTCCAAGTCCGACGGAACAAATATACGCCATGTTCTAAATCTCCTTTAGCATCAACGAATAATCACTCCCTGTACATACCATCATAATACTTATTGAAAAAATACCTCCATTGCCTACAGTATGACCACTATCATCCATTATATAAAGTATATAAAGCTGACTCGACTCAACCTTAAAATTGGTAGATAGCGCCATATTTTTTTTGTAAGTACTGGATTAAATAATCAGGGTTTAATGATTCATTCGTTACATCTGTTAAAATTTCTAGCGGTTTTTTCATCTTTCCATATTGGTGAATGGATTTCCCTAGCCACTCTTTGATAGGGGTTAAATCGCCAGTTTGAATCAGGTTTTCTACATCCAGTGTTTGCGCCAACGTATGGTTTATTTGTGCTGCATACATATAGCCTAAAGCGTATGAAGGAAAATAACCGAAATCCCCGCCTGCCCAATGGATATCTTGCAGTACCCCTTCCCGATCTGTTAAAGGCACAATACCAAAATAATCCTTCATTTTTTCATTCCATAAATGTGGTAAATCTTCTACTGTAATTTCTTTGTTTATAAGCGCTTTTTCCAACTCATATCGAATCATTATATGTAGTGGATACGTTAATTCATCTGCTTCAATCCGGATAAAGGATGGCTTCACTTCGTTGATTGCTTGATAAAAAGCTTCTAATTCTACATTTTGAAATGTATGCGGTGCATAGCGTAAAAATAGATCATAGTTTTTCTGCCAAAACGGATAGCTTCTTGCGATAAAATTCTCCCAAAATAAGGATTGCGACTCATGGATACCCATGGAAGCGCCCGTTGCTAATGGCGTTCGAACTAAACGAGGATCTATGTTTTGTTCATATAAACCGTGTCCCCCCTCATGAATCGTCCCAAACACGGCCATTCGAAAGTCTTTTTCATCATAGCGTGTTGTTAATCGCACGTCGCTTAGGCTTAGAGTGATGGCGAAAGGGTGTACAGTTTCATCTAAGCGGCCAGATTGAAAATCATATCCTATCTGTTTAAGCAGTTGTTCTGTAAAGCTTGCCTGATCCTGTTTAGGAAAATGGAATTGGACTAATCTAGAATCTGGTTTTACTGCACTTGCTTGCACTTTTTCTAAAAGAGAAAGCAAGGATTTTTTTAAATCTAGAAATACATGGTCCAATGTTTTCACGGTGACGCCAGGTTCAAATTTATGCAGCAGCGCATCATATATATTATCTTGATAGCCCCAATAGGAAGCGAAATCACGGTTATAAGCTACAAGCTTTTTTAGATATGGCTCAAATAATTTAAAATCTGCATTTTCTCTTGCCTGTTGCCAAATCGCTTCTGCTTTAGTTTGTGTTACCATAAATTCTTTATACAATGACGGGGGAATTTGTTTATTTCTTTCCAATTCTTCTTCACAAACTTCAAGTGTTTTAACAAGAATTGGATCTTCCGAACGATGTTTAAGTTCATTAATGTATTCTTCCATTTGATCTGAAGTTTGTAATCGCTGAATTTTTTCCCCTAAGAACCCTGCAACTTCTGAGCGCTGTTCTACACCTTTATTTGGAATTTTTGTCCGCATATCCCAATGTATAAGCATAAGAGCTTCTCTATAGTAGTCGATTTCTGCTAGATATGTTTTAAATTGTTGTTCTTTTTCATTTATGTTCATAATTATTCTCCTTTCTGTTTCTTACCAAAGTATTGATAATAATCTGTGCGAAGATAGCCATTAAATAATTTCCGCTTTTTCGTCGCCTTCGCTCCATAAGCCGCTTCAAACTGATCGAAAGCAGTTATAATATAAACGCTCCAGCTTGGATGCTCTTTCATGATGGAACCTAATTGTTTAGTAATTTCTGCCGCTTTTTTTTCATCACCGAGACGTTGTCCATATGGTGGATTGCTAACAATATAACCGTTTGCCTGTTTAAACGTCAGATCACTTACTTGCATTTGTTTCCAATAAATCAGCTCGCCTAGCCCTGCTTCAAGTGCGTTTTGCTTTGCAATTTCAATCATTTTATGGTCAATGTCCGTTCCAGTAATATCCAAGTGCTGATTGTAATTTGCTACATCCTCTGCCTCCTCAAATGCTTGATCCCAATGTTTTTGTTTAACCAACGACCACCCTTCCGAGGCAAATTCTCGGTTAAATCCTGGAGCAATGTTCTGTCCAATCATCGCGGCTTCGATGGGGATTGTACCGGATCCGCAAAATGGATCTATAAAAGGTTCGTCTGGATGCCAATTTGTCAATAATACTAAAGATGCAGCTAATGTTTCTTTTAGTGGAGCTTCACCTTGTCCAACACGATAACCTCGTTTATGTAGCCCAGTACCTGAAGTGTCAATGGTTAATGTTGCTTCATCTTTTAATAAGGCAATTTCTACACGATACATTGCTCCCGTTTCAGGTAGCTTAGAAACCATGCCATATTTTAATTTCATGCGCTCAACAATCGCCTTTTTAACTATTTTTTGACAATCTGGAACACTATGTAATTGCGAATGCACTGATTTTCCGATTACTGGAATTTGTCCATTTTCATCGATGTAGAACTCCCACGGCAAGGCTTTTGTTCCTTCAAATAAATCGTCAAATGAAGTTGCCTTAAATGTACCAACCAATAATTTAACCCGATCCGCAGAACGAAGCCATAGGTTACAGCGAGGAATGGCATTTATAGGTGCTTCAAATTGGACCTTTCCATTATCCACTTGTACGTCATATCCTAAATTTTTTACTTCTTTAGCAACAACGGATTCTAACCCCATTGCCGCAGTGGCAATTAAAGTAACTGTCTGCATATAAAAACGTCCTTTCGATGACTATTTGTTGTTTTTTAGTTTACCATATTTTCTTATTCACCATGAAAGGATATTCGTGTAAAAAAGAAAAATGATGATCGGTTTTATAGCAAATTTCGATAAGGGCTAAACGATACTTTCTATCCATCTATAAAAAACAGGTTCTATGTCAAATGTTGGGGTGGAGTGAGATGGAATCTCACCTACCCAACATGACTTCCAATTTTTTTATACTT
>NZ_QWLJ01000017.1 GCF_009917385.1 Roseburia sp. 1XD42-34
CTTTCGCTAACAGTTCCTACTGCCAAGCCTGTAGTGGACTTTCGCCACCAAGTTTCCGCCCATGCAGGGCGCACAACAAAAAAAGCCTAATTCCACTAAAAAATTAGGCTTTTAAAAACTATGTCCTCACTGAATTGCAGCCAGAGAACTGTTTTATAAAGTGAATTTTCAATTAGTAGGGGTTTACATTCATCCCCCGCTGATTGTTAGATGAATGAATCGAGCACTTAGGTGATGTTATCTCTCACTTAGACTTGTTGCTATACAGATTATCCGACTCCTGAAGTGGGAGTCTTACAGCACCTTATATACGGGATAAATTTATCCCTTTTTCACAATATTTCTTTAAACATGGAGATAACTTCATCTTTAGTTGGTTGAAATGGATTTCCAGGTGCACAAGCATCCTTCATAGCATTATTGGCTAATTTTTCAAGATCTACTTCTTTAACACCCAGTTCTGAAAGCTTACTTGGGATACCAACTTCATTAGACAATTTCTTAATCGCTTTAATCACTGTACTTGCACACTGTTCATCTGTTTTATCTGTAATATCAATACCTGCAGCCTTTGCAATTGCACGAAACTTACTAGGATCTCTCTTTGCATTTTCCCGCTCTACAATTGGTAAAAGCATGGCGTTACACACGCCGTGAGGCAGATCATAAACACCTCCAAGTTGATGCGCCATTGCATGCACATACCCTAATCCAGCATTATTAAATGCGACACCAGCTAAAAACATAACATAAACCATTTGCTCTCGAGCTTCAATATCAGTGGAATCTTTTACTGCGCGCGGTAAGTATTCAAAGATTAATTCTACTGCAGCCAGTGCTGTTGCATCTGTAATTGGATATGCTCCAGGAGTAACAATAGCTTCTATAGCATGTGTTAACGCATCCATTCCTGTAGCAGCAGTAAGGTCTTTTGGCTTTTCCATCATTAATTCAGGGTCATTCACTGTAATAGTAACCAAGCTATTTTTATCTACCATAACCATCTTTACTTTTCGATCTTCGTCAGTAATAACATAATTAATTGTGTATTCAGCAGAAGTACCCGCAGTTGTATTCACCGCAATTGTTGGAACCGCTTTATATTTTGTCTTTCCGACTCCTTCATAATCACGCACATGTCCACCATTTGTTACAACTAGTCCTATCCCTTTGGCGGCATCTTGCGGTGATCCACCACCAACAGAAATTATAAAATCACAATTGTTATTCTTAAACACTTCCACCCCATTATGAACATTTTTAGTTGTTGGATTTGGCTTTACTTCATCATAAACAACGTAGGAAACGTCAATTTTGTCTAACTGATCTAATACCCTTTGAGCAATTCCACTTTCATTTAAAAATTTGTCTGTTACTAATAAGGCTTTCTTAAACCCTAACTCTTCAATAAATGGTCTAACTTCAGCTAAGCAGCCTCTACCTATTAAGTTAATGCTTGGTACGTATAAAACCTTTGACATTTCTACCCCTCCTAAGTTTCAATAGAAAATTGCCTGAACAATATGTTCATAATTTCACATATCGTTATATTTAATTTTATTTTAATGGATGAATAAAGTCAATAAAACCAAATATTAATTTTTTGTTTGCTTTTGTTTTCTTCAACCAATCTTCGCTTTTTTATGTACTATTTTTTATTTATTTGTTAAAAACAAAGGCGCCAGCGCCCGGTTAGCAACGTAGCGACTGGAGCGAATCAACTAAAGTTTTAGGAATCATGGTGAGGCACAAACCAATGAGGACTTATCGGAGGGCGGTTTCGTGAGGTCGCCTAGTTGCTGGGCGTTGGAGCCGGACGTGACTATTGCTGAAAGTGTGGAATCGTTCACAACAAAAAGGCGGCTCTTAGTATGTATCTCTCTCTAGACCTCCTTACGTTAATATTCTCAACGATCACAAGTTAACAATTAAAAAAAGTGGAAACCCCAAATAAAATTTGTACATTATTTCACAAACTAGAATATGTCTAAAAAACATGCTACAATGTACAATTGCAAGATAGAAAAAATGAATAACGACTACCATACATTTGTATCTTGCAAATATAAATGATAGGTGGTAAACAACATGGAAAGCAATATGGAATATGAAGTATTATTGTATTATCATTATGTTCACATTGAAGACCCTGAGGGTTATGCGGCGGAACATTTGAAGTTTTGTAAAGATTTAGGACTAAAAGGCAGAATTCTTGTTGCTCATGAAGGGATCAACGGAACGGTATCTGGGACGAAAGAGCAAACGAAGGCATACATGGATATGATGCATGCTGACCCTCGTTTTACAGATATGGTGTTTAAAATTGATGCGCATAATGGCCACGCGTTCAAGAAGATGCACGTTCGCCCACGAAATGAATTAGTAACATTCCGTCTGGAAAATGATATTGATCCACATAAGGTAACAGGAAACTACTTGTCTCCAAAAGAATTTTATGAAGCAATGCAGAAGGAAGACACTGTTGTTATTGACGCCCGTAATGATTATGAATATGATTTAGGTCATTTCCGCGGCGCTGTTCGTCCTGATATTAAAACATTTCGCGAACTACCAAATTGGATTCGCAAGCATAAGGACGAGTTTAAGGATAAGAAAATTCTAACGTATTGTACAGGCGGCATTCGTTGTGAGAAATTCTCCGGCTGGTTAAAGGAAGAAGGGTTCGAAGATGTGAACCAATTACACGGTGGAATTGTGACATACGGAAAAGACCCGGAAGTACAAGGCGAATTATGGGACGGGAAATGTTACGTGTTTGATGAGCGGATTTCCGTTCCAATTAATCGCAAAGATCATGTCATCGTTGGCGTGGATTATTTTGACGGTAAGCCATGTGAGCGATATGTCAACTGTGCGAATCCAGAATGCAATAAACAAATTCTCTGCTCCGAAGAAAATGAGCACAAATATTTACGAGGCTGTACGCATGAATGTCGTGTAAGCCCGCGAAACTTATATGTAAAAGAGCAGGAGCTTTCTGAAGAAGAAGTAGAAGCTCGACTTGAGGCTATTGGCGAAAGCCTAAAAATGAAAGCTTAATGAAAAGGGCTGTTTCATAAGTTAGATTTCTAAGATGAAACAAGCCCTTTTCTTATATTCAAAAAGTATTAATGAACGTGGTGATGTATCCACATACGCTCTATACTTTGATTCATTCTTTGAAAAGCAAATGAAGATGAGAAAGTTTATTCATCTTACACCTGCTCCATTTATTCAAATTTATTTACAAGCTGTTGTAGATCTTCGGAAATTTTCGCTAAGTTTTCTGAAGAGGATTCAATTTCCTCTATGGAGGCCAACTGTTCTTCTGTTGCAGCAGATACGGTTTGTGTTTGTTCCGCTGCCTCTTCCGCAATTTTTTTAATCCCATTCATGGATGCTTGCAGGCCCGTCGCCCCAGATGAAAGATGATTAACATCTGTACTAATTTGAGAGAATTCATTGAAAATAGCTTGAAATGTACTTTCAATTTTGCCAAACATACTTCCAGCGTCGTGAACTACATTCGTTCCTGTGTCTACTACTTGTTTCGTTATGTTCATTGAATCCATCGTTTCACTCGTTTCGTACTGAATGGTTTCAATTAAACGAGTAATTTGTTCAGCTGACTGACTGGATTGTTCTGCGAGCTTTCTTACTTCATCGGCAACAACAGAGAAACCTTTGCCGTGTTCTCCAGCTCTTGCTGCTTCAATGGCCGCATTTAAAGATAGCAAATTCGTTTGTCCCGCTATATCGGTTATGGTTTGGTTGATAGTATCGATTTCTGCCAAGCTTCGGCTTAGATTATGGATGGTCTTTCCTAATTGAACCACATTCCTATCAATGGTCTCCATTTGCTCTATCACTTCATCCATAGATTCCTTCCCTTTTACAGACATTTTCGTGGTTTCTTCTGCATGAGCTGAAATCACCGACGTTTGATCCGCTATTTTATGAAAGCTAGCGACCATTGTATTCATCGTATGAGTAGTTTCCTCAATATGATCCATTTGCCCCATCGATCCTGCTGCTATTTCTTGAATCGCAGAAGCAACGTGCTCTGACGCTTGCGTGTTTTGCTGAGCGCTGGCAGTTAATTGTTCAGAAGAAGAAACAACACTTTCTGCTCCTTCCTGAATAGACCATAGTAAATCTCTAATTCTAGTTATCATAGCATTAAAAGAAGAAACTAGTTGACCAAGCTCATCATTTGCTTTGTAATCGCCAGTTACTAATTTGCCTTGTTCAGCAGCTTCCATTACATATTGTAAATGTTTAACTGGCTTTATAATCGATTTAACAATCCATAAGCTAACAACAATAAAGACAACGATCCCCACTAAAGTTATAGCGATAAAAATCATGTTTACTTCTTGTAAATGATTTTGATTTTTTTTGTTAATATCACTCGCTTTATTAGAAAAGTGCTTTTGGATTTTCGTCATTATATTGTCTAGTTCCATACGTTTGTTCATAACATGATTAACATAATATTTATACCCTCCCTGTTTATCATCTTTTGCTAATTTAAGAGCAGTATTCCTCCCCTGAATATAATCATCTATTAGCATATAATATCCATCCATATCTATAACCTTTTTAGGAAATAAATCTTTCGTTTCCAATTTTTCATTTTCGCTCACTAGTTCGTTAATACTTTTAATTAAGGAATTATATTTATTCTGATCATTTGTCATCATGGCTTCCATTGAATACGCATCAATAGTGACATTGTTTTTTTGGATTTTCCCAAGCTTGTCAATGGAAAGTAAATATTTGTCATACATCTCTTTAGAATCATCTGCCATATCATGTAAATATGTAAATCCTACTATACCTACGATGCTAGATAAAAGAACAGCCAAAGTAACAAGTAATACGAATTTTTTGGCTATTTTCAAATTCCTCATTATTTATCTTTCTCCTTCTTATGTAGTGATGGGTTGCTTTATAAAAGGGTACAACTATTAGTACGTACTTTCTGGCGATAATTTCGGCAACAACCTCTGCTATGCCTTATTGGCATTTTTTGTGAAACAACGAACAGAAATAGGGCCATTTCGATAGAACTGATAAAAACAATACTCGTCAGGCATACTGTGTAATTAGTCCTATAGACCTATAACCTATAAACTACTTTAGTAATGAAAATGAAGCGAACATTATTATCATAGTATTTTTTTCTTATAAATTCAAATATTTCCTTCTATAAAACAGACATTTAACAGACATTTTCATAATCGTTTTAAAAAAATCAGATTATCTAAAATTAGGCTTTTTATGGAGACACATTGAATGGCAGAAAGCGTGATAAAAATAAATATAAGTTTTTTGACAGCTTTCTCGCTTAGTGCTATTCTTTTCACAAAAGGGAGGGGCCTTTATGTCTGTTTATGATTTCCAAGTAGAAACAATCGCCGGGAAAGAAACATCACTTGCTGATTATCGAGGGAACGTGCTTCTTATTGTAAATACTGCGAGCAAATGCGGCTTTACTCCACAATTTAAAGGGCTGCAGCAACTTTATGATACCTATAAAGATCAAGGCTTTTATGTGCTTGGATTTCCGTGCAATCAATTTAACAACCAAGATCCTGACTCGGAAGAGGAAATTGCGGCGTTCTGTGAATTGAATTATGGCGTGATGTTTCCCTTGTTTCGAAAAATTGATGTAAAGGGAGAACAGGCACATCCTTTATTTCGGTATCTTACAGATGAAACAAAAGGTATGTTTACAAAGCAAATCAAGTGGAATTTCACCAAATTTTTAATCAATAAACAGGGTGAAGTTATTAACCGATACGCACCCCAAACGAAGCCTGAACAAATAAAAAAAGATATCGAAGCTACTTTGCATAAATAAAAAAGCAGGATTCAAGTCTAACGTATATCAAAAGAGATTGTTTTCTTGGAGCTCCTCAAACACATAGAAAACTCCACTAACAAGAAGTATCTTAGTCTAGTAAAACAGCAAAAGAATCATAAATAGCAGTTCAATTAGCATAGAAAAAGCTTGGAAGCCTTTTTTAAAAGATAAGAAAGTATAAAATGAGGTGCTTGGGGATAGCAAAATAAACGAAGAGCCATGTCCGGCGCAAGAGCCCAGCCACGAAGCGACTTTAGGAATGAGCCGCCCTACGATAAGGCCTCATCGGTTCGCGATTAAGAAAAGGGCCGACTAAAAACGGGTTTGCCGCTCAGGCGTCGGCATACCCCTGGTTTTAGTGGCATGATTCCTAAAACTTTAGTTGATTCGTTCCAGTCGCTACGTTGCTAAACGGGCGACCTGCCCTTTGTTCTGACTCTTTAACTACAGAAGTATCTTGCTTAATAACACCTTTTCACAGGCTACTTCCAAGTTTCGTCTAATTTATCCGAGTAGAACGTAATTGCTTTTTTATAACTAATAATTTCAGCATCATTTGTCGTATCTATTAAGCATTTTAATAATAATTCCATAGCTTTACTATGTTCATTCAGATTATATAAGGTCATGGAATAGAAAGTTTGCAAAGCTTTATTATTGGGGAATAATTCCATTCCTTTTAGAAATATACGTCTTGATTTTTCATATTCTCCTAATGTCCTATATGTACTACCTAATCCCAATAATGCTCCTGTTAAATCCTCTCAGGCAAGCCTAACTTAATGGCATTTTCATAATAAGGTACTGCTTTATCCTCTTTCCCTAATATGTCAAAACTACAAGCACAATGATAGTTAATAAGAGCATCATCTGGAAACTACGTTACCAACTTCATAAGTAATTTGTTAGATTGCTTATAATTACCCTTCTTTCGTAAGTCCATTGCTTTATCCATTTCTTTTGCCATCCGTTTCATCTCCAATAGTATATCTATTTCTTCTAGCACACTGCTCGTTAGCTTAAAAACTACAATCCTTATTGATTCATTATAACATTTTCATCAATAAAGCGAATCTTCAATTAGTGGTTACCATAATGACCGAATAGTCTCTTAGGAAATAGGGTATGTAGGTGCTGTTACCTCCCACTTAGACTTATTACAGTACAAGATGATCCAACTTCTAAAGTTGGGAGGCTTACAGCAACAAATATCCAGAATACATTATAAATACAATTACAATTCGGTATGATCAACCTTATTTCGAGCACTTTAAATTTAATTTAGCTTATATAAGAGTACTTCTGGAGATGAAATGCAATCCGGGTCTATCTCGATCATGCCCTTTATTTGAGCATCTCTCCTTTTTCACTCATTTTCAAGCTCCTACTAATCTTTCTATCGCCTACAACACTTTTGCCAGAAAATCCTTTGCTCGCTCTGTTGCAGGTTCGTGGAAAAACGCTGTTGGCTCTGCTTCTTCAATTAGTTTCCCTCGGTCCAAAAACAAAACGCGGTCGGCGACTTCCTTTGCAAAATTCATCTCATGGGTAACGATGACCATTGTCATGCCAGTATTGGCCAAATCTTTTATCACATCGAGCACTTCTTTTACCATTTCTGGATCGAGTGCTGATGTTGGTTCATCAAATAGCATGGTTTCTGGCTCCATAGCTAATGCTCTAGCAATGGCCACACGCTGTTTTTGGCCCCCAGATAAACGGTTCGGATATGCTTGTTCTTTATCCGTTAATCCTACTTTTGCTAGCAGCTTTTTTGCTGTTTGATGTGCTTCTTGCTTGGGTATACCTTTAACTTTCTGTGGTGCATAAGCCACATTATCCAAAACCGTCATATGCGGGAATAAATGAAAATGCTGAAAAACCATTCCGATATGTTTTCGGACAGCTAATTTGTTCCGTTTCGGATTAGTGATTTCTTGATCGTTAAGCCAAATTTTTCCTTCCGTAGGGCTTTCCAATAAGTTTAGACAACGTAAAAATGTGGATTTACCAGATCCCGATGGACCAATAACAGCGACAACCTCTCCTTGCTTAATAGTTGTAGATATACTATGAAGCACCGTTTGTTTGCCAAATTTTTTGGTTATGTTTTCTGCTTTAATCACTTTGACGAAGCCTCCGTTCTAGTACTCTACCGAGTTGGGTAAGGACAAAGACCATCACCCAATAAATCAACCCTGCAAATAATAGTGGTTCAAAATTACGGTATAAGTCTGATCCGACTACTTGCGCACGGCGCATTAAATCCAGATAGCCGATCGTAGATACAAGTGCGGATTCTTTCGTTAACGTAATAAATTCATTCATCATTGCTGGCAATATATTTTTAAATGCTTGCGGCAAAATGATGTTTGCCATCATGGGGCGATAAGGAATACCTAATGCTTCCGCTGCTTCTGTTTGTCCTTTATCAACTGCTTGAATACCCCCACGAATAATCTCGGAAATATAGGCAGCAGAATTTAAGCCAAACGCAAGAACGGCAGATATAAATGCGGATATGTCATAACCTGTTAATTGTGGAACAGCATAGTAAATAATCATTAATTGCAAAATCAGTGGTGTCCCACGGAAAATCGAAGTATACGCATCCGCCAAGGGTTTTAGCACTGGAGCTTTGGTTACTTTACATAAAGCTAATAATGTACCTAAAATAAATCCAATGACAATGGATGCACTGACGAATTTTAATGTTGTCCCAATTCCTTCTAATATAAAAGGAATATAAGGCACGATTTGGCTGAAATCCAAATTCATGCCTTCTCACCTCACTTTTCTATCTAATGTTGTCATTAACTAATATAAGGCGCTATTTTTTGCCTCCATAAAGAATTCAGTGATGTAACAATATCTAAGCGGAAATAACTGGTTCTACTCTCACAATCCCTACCAGTTAGTACATTTTAAAAAGCGAGCTACTAAAGGAGTTTTGCTTATTCCTATGCTTACTGCATCTCTGATAACCATTTATCCTCTAATTCTTGCATTTTTCCACTTTCCTCAAATTTAGCTAGTACATCATTTACTTTGTCGACTAAATCACTTCCCTTTGGAAAAGCGATCCCCATTCCTGGCGAGCTTTCTGTAGGATCATCAAAGGATTTTAAATCTTGTTCTTTTGCATAGCCCGCAGCAACGGTTTTATCCATATAACCGACATCAATTCGATTGGCACTTAATTCTTGAACAAGAAGCCCTGCTTTATCTACTGCTTTCACTTCAAAATCATATTCTTTAGCTAGTTTTTTGGCTCCTTCTTCCTGAATCGAACCAAGCTGGACGCCGACTGTCTTTCCTTTTAAATCATCGATTGTTTTAATATCAGAGTCTTTGTTTGTTAAAAAGCTTTCTCCTGAACGATGATATTCTGTTGAAAAGTCAACATTTTTCTTACGTTCTTCGGTAGCGCTCATGCCTGATAATACCATATCAACCCGATCCGCTTGGAGAGCTCCAATCAGTCCGTCAAATTGCATATCTTCGATTTCTAATTCATAGCCTAACTCTTCTGCGATCATTTGACCCAATTCAATGTCAAAACCCTCAAAGTTACCTTCTGGGTCACGCGTTTCAAATGGAGGAAAGTCAGCTGACGTGGCCATTTTCAGTACCTTTTTCTCTTTTTCTGCTTCTCCAGATGCTTTATCATCGCTGCTTCCACAAGCTGTAATTATTCCAGTTACTATGACAAAGAGAACTACTATGAGGATTTGCTTTTTCAATTTACGTCACTCCATTTTATGTTTTTATAGTTTAAGATTCTTAAATTGTTATCATCTGCTAGTCTTCCATTTTTTCGGCATAAATAGCTGTTTTTAAGGAAACTGTTGACTATTTATATGCTGTAATAAAATGCTAACTTTTCTGTTGCAGAAAAACCAAATTTCTATTTAAAAACATGGGCAATAAACTATCGTCTTTACCATTCAATTTGGAAAACTTAAGTAGTAAGCTGTTGTAATTTATAATTTCCTTTGGTTAAATTCCTGTTTAATTTCTGTTAAAAGATCTGGGTCTGTAATCACTTCAAATCCCGTCTGCGCAAGCGCCAATGCTCCATCAGCAATCATCTGATGCCCTTTATCTGTAATGGTCATATTTGCAAATTCTTTCGTATGCGCTATTAAATCCGGCTTGTTAAATCCGATATACGGATGGATTGCAGGTACAACGTGACTCACGTTTCCCATATCAATCGATCCATAGCTTTGTTTGGCTGGCAGCACAGGTTGAGCCGTTATTTGCTCTAAATGCTTCGTAAACGTGTTGGATAACGCCTGATTCGTTACCATGTTGTCATAGCTTAATTCATAATTGGAAACTTCTAAAGTTGCACCTGTCATTAAGGCAGCCCCTTCAGCAATTTTTTTCACCTTTTCCACAACTGCATCTAACGCTTTTCGTTCTTTTGCCCGGACATAAAATTGAGCTACTGCTTTGTCAGGAACGACATTAGCTGCTTCCCCACCATTTGCTATAATGCCATGTATCCGTACATCCGTTGGAAGATGCTCTCGCAATGCGTTAATACCATTGAATAGCTGGAGTACGCTATCTAGTGCATTGATTCCTTTTTCCGGAGCAGCTGCAGCATGAGCGGTTTTGCCAAAGTAAGCAAATTGGATCGCATCCATCGCAAGAGAGCCACCACTTTCATAGGCTTGATCTCCAGGATGCACAATCATCGCAACATCAATAGAATCAAAAAATCCGTTTTCACTCATCGGTACTTTAGCACCGTTTGTCTCTTCAGCCGGCGTTCCTAGTACAACCACACTTCCTCCTATTTTAGTTAACTGTTTACTTAAAATAATCCCAGCGCCTATACTCATCGTTCCAATGAGATTATGACCACAACCGTGTCCGACTCCGGGCAACGCATCATATTCAGCTAAATATGCAATAGCGGGACCAGGCTTTCCACTATCAAATATAGCTTTAAAAGCAGTTTTTCTACCAGCAACTCCAGCTTCAATTTCAAATTGATGCTCCGTTAACAAATTCATCAACAGCTGCATCGATTGGTATTCCTGATCTCCTAACTCTGGATGCCTGTATAAATGATCGCTGATATGACATAAATCACGGTGTATATACTTTAATTCTTCCTTTAACGTCTTCATCTCATATTCCCACCTATATGCATATTTATTTATGTGTATGTATATTTATACCACTATTTTCATCATTATGCAATTACTTTTTTATTTACAGTAGAAAATTTAATAAAACAAAGAGCACAAAACATAATGTCTTAGATTAATTAATACGTCGTGATTATCCCCACTAAATTAGGAACCAAACTGGAACATCTAACCTAAACCTTCTTATTACTTGTTTCTTTTACAGGAATATAGGGGGCTTATCGTAGCTCACAAATAGGAATAAATAAAAGGATACCTGTTTGCGGCTAAATAACTGATACCATTTATCGAATATATCTGAATTAGAATTTTATACATTTTTCTAATGCATACTATATAGCTGGTTAAATAATACTTGTCAAAATGATTGAAAGCTTGATATATAAGGGCTTTTAAATGTTGAGGGAATTTTTTATGTGTAATATTCTCTACTAAATAATTGCGGAAGTTTGGGATAGCATTTTAGTTTCGAGTGGCAAGTGAAATCTAAAATTTTAAAAGAAGGGTTTTAAACGCTCTTTATTTATTCTTATCATTTAAAATTTTCTAGTGTCCAAATAGACATATTACCGCTATTATTTTCTTCTTTCAATGCTTTGCACAATAGTAAAAGGTGTTTAAACTCGATTTATAGGATTATTGAACTTTTAAAATTTTTTAAAGCGCGGTAAAAAGCATGAAATCACATAAGCCCCCACTTATTTGGTAGTGAGCCCCACAAAAGTTAGAGTTTTTATGATGCAACTGATTGGCTAGCTTTGGGGTAATTTGTAGTGTACTTCATTATACTAAAATAGAATAGATTCATGTACACATCTCGTTTTATTAAGCAACTGCTACTCCCATTTGTGGAAAGAGAAAAAACAGGACACTCCAATTCTATAGTATTAGAGCATCCTATTGTTATACGTTTGTTAAACTTATATACAATATTTAAAATAGAAAAATACTAAAAAATAGTCGGTACCATTCCCCCATCCATACGAATGGAAGAACCTTTAAATGCTGATGCATAAGGACTACATACAAATGTAGTTAATCTACCTATTTCAATTGGCTTAATAAATCGTTGTATTTCAGATTGAGGTAAGTTTGTAGTCATAAATTCTTTCTCTTTTTTTGAAAAAGTCATATCAGCATTAGAGTATATACCCTCAATTATTTGATGAACATTTTCAGAAAGTGTTGGTCCTGGCATGATTGTATTGACTGTAACTTCTGTCCCTATTGTTAATTTAGATAAGCTTTTAGATAATGATAAAAGCATTGTTTTTGTCATACAATACTGAGGCATTTGTCCTGAAGGCATGATTGCTTCTTCACTCGCAATAAAAATAATGCGGCCATCATTGTTTTTTAACATTTTAGGCAAATAAAATTTAGATAATCCATTTGCAGCAAGAACATTAGTACGGAAGTATTTTTCCCACACTTCATCGTCTATGTCCTCATATTGCATCATTTCATAAATCCCTATATTATTAACTAAAATATCAATAGTCGGGTATTTTTTAAATAAAGCTTCTCTTTGTAAAACATCGACAATATCAGCCGCTGCATTTTGGGGAGAGGTAGCCGGAAAACCAGATTTAATTTCATTTACGATTCGTTCTACTTCTTCATAATTTCGTCCATTAATCAGTACATTGACACCTTCATTGGCAAGTTCCATGGCGATTGCCTTACCTATACCTTTTGTTGATCCTGTAACTAAAGCTGTTTTATTGTTTAATCCCATATCCATTATACATTTCTCCATTTCATTTACCTTTTACAGTAATAAGTTAAAAATAAACGCGCTCCTACACTTTAAGATCATCATTAGGTTTTTCTTTTTAATAACTAGTGTTAAAAAGTTTACTTTAAGACAAAGTTAATTTATCAAGTTCATACCTAAATGTTCCGTACGCCAATTCAAGGGAGTATCACCTTCCCAAATGCGGAAAGCACGGTAGAAAGAGTTCTGGTCTTCATATCCAACCATGAAGGCTACTTCTTTAATATCGAATGAGGGGTCTGCAAGGTACTTTCGAGCCAACTCATGTCGAACTTGTGTCAACAGATGTTGAAAGTTCGTTCCTTCGTCAGTGAGCCGTCGCTGCAAGGTACGATGGCTCATCCCAAATTCACTTGCAACCGTCTGAATATTAGGACACCCTCCTGTTAAACTGCGTTTCATCATCCACTTGACCATTTCAGTAATGGAGCGACTGCGTTGTTGTTCATCCAACGATTTGTCTACTACGGGAGACAAAACCTCCAGTAGCTCTTCATTGTACGAGACAAAAGGAAGATCCAGATCCCTTCGATGTAGCGTCAATCTATTACAGTTCGCACCAATCTGGATATGGCAGCCAAAGTAAACTTCAAGTGCTTGTATGTCGCCCATTGAATGCGTAAATCCGACAAATTTCGCCGTCAAAGGTTGGCCTGTCCCCCGCCGTCCAAGCTCCAAAAGAAATGCCAGAGTGATTCCAACTAACATTGGTGGACCTGGTTGCTCGGGGGACAGCCAATCTAATTCAATTGTACAGTTCTTCCCTCTCTCGGTGATACGTAAGCTTTCAGGGGGGCACATTTGTTTGTACCGTGCCATTCGTTTTAGAGCATCACGGTAGTTACGAGCATGATATGTCGCTAAAACTGGAGGTGGATAATGCGCTGTTTTAAAGGCGGTCGTCAGCTTGGTAATTCCTTTGGCAGTGTCCTCAATGAGATCCGAATAAGCCTGCCAAATCGCAAAATATTGCTCAGTCGTAACCACCGAGTCGGTAATAATGGTGAGCGGTAGTCTCGCTTTTCGAACCACATCGTGGGGGGCAATCCCTAATTGATGTATTCCCTCCCAGAATCCTGCTGGGATTTTGATACGAGTATGAGACTTCATATCGGATCCTCCTTTTGCTATCCAAACCTTCCCTAGTTTTTGCTTGTGATTGTTTTCTGCCTAGTTAAGGGGGACAGTTATTATAATACCTATTTAATGTAGCATTGTAACTAGCAAAGGGTGACACTTTACTAGCAAACTATGCCAAATAAATCAGTTAGCAATAGTGTTATTTAAAGACACTTTAAATAACACTATTTCTCCTAATTGTTATAAATATGGTTTTAGTGTTTTTGCTATTTGTTCTTTTATATCAGAAAAGCCACTCTTTAAAATCATGGGCATTAAATTAATCTACCCGGTATCAATATGTCTATATTTCACAATATGAACCGATTGTTGAATAGCAGGATGACTGGATTTTTTGAAATAACTTCATTGTTAACAATATGTGTTTTTCTTATTTAATAATTTTTGGTGTATGGAAATTCATTTTATAGAGATAAAAAATAAATTAATATTAAATAAAGAACATTTTTCAGCGCAGATAGCGGCTCGAAGGGCGAGCCATGGTGGTTGCTTATCTTTTTAGAAGACTCGTCTTTTCTCATACTATAAACAAAAAAATCTTATGCTTTCTATAGTGCAAAAAAAGAGGGGCGTCTCCCCTCTTTTAGTATGCTTTTGCCCAGTATACCAATTCCTTCGCTTCTCTCCCGCAACATACGCAAGTATCCGCCACTTTTTCTTGTTCAAATGGAATACAGCGAGATGTCGCTAGTGTATCTTCCTTAATTTTTTCTTCACAAGCTAAATCCCCACACCACATAGCTTTAATAAATCCAGCTTGTTCTTCTAAAATCGTTGCAAACTCATCCATGTTTTTAGCAACATTGGTTTTTTCTTGTAAATGTTTTTCTGCACGATTATATAAATTCATTTGCACTTCCTCAAGCAAAGCAGGTAAGCGTGTTGGCAATTCAGCTAATGTAACAAATTCCTTTTCACCTGTATCACGACGAACAAGCACAACTTGTTCTTTTTCAATGTCTTTTGGTCCCATTTCAATGCGGACTGGGATACCCTTCATTTCATACTCGTTAAATTTCCAGCCAGGCATTTTATCGCTTGCATCGATGTCTACTCTTACAAGATCCTTTAATTGGTCACATAAATCATACGCTTTATCCAATACACCTTTCTTATGCTGTGCAATCGGTACTATCATCGCTTGCGTTGGGGCAATGCGAGGTGGAATCACTAAACCGCGATTATCACCATGAACCATAATTAAAGCTCCCATGATTCGAGTTGACAATCCCCAGGATGTTTGATGGACAAATTGACTATCCCCATTTTCATCTAAATACGTAATATCAAATGCTTCCGCAAAACCTGATCCGAAGTGATGAGAAGTTCCAGATTGCAGTGCTTTCCCATCGTGCATAAGGCTTTCGATTGTCAAAGTATATTTAGCACCAGCAAATTTTTCCTTATCCGTTTTTCTTCCTTTAAGGACTGGAATAGCTAAATATTTCTCCACAACATCAGCATAAATGCCTAGCATCCTTTCCGTCTCTTGTGAAGCTTCTTCATCTGTTGCATGTGCAGTATGCCCTTCCTGCCAATGGAATTCGGAGGAACGTAAGAATGGTCGTGTTGTTTTTTCCCACCGAACAACATTCCCCCACTGATTATAAAGCTTTGGCAAATCACGGTAGGAATGAATATTTTTGGAGTAATAATCGCAGAACAACACTTCTGAAGTAGGACGAACAGCAAGACGTTCTACCAACTCTTCGTCTCCACCATGTGTAACCCAAGCTACTTCAGGAGCAAACCCCTCCACATGATCTTTCTCCTTTTGCAACAGACTCTCTGGAATAAATAACGGAAACGCAACATTCGTGTGACCTGTTTCTTTAAATTTCTTATCTAACACATCGCGAATATTTTCCCATATTGCAAACCCATACGGCCTAATGATCATCGTGCCGCGAACCTGACCATAATCAACCAGCTCTGCTTGCTTAACGACATCGGTATACCACTGTGCAAAATCATCTTCCATTGCGGTAATTTTTTCTACAAACTGCTTGTTTTTCTTACCCAAAACGAAACACCTCATTTTACTATTTTATATACATACTAATAACATTCTCGTAACTAAAGCTTCTTGCAGATGCTGAACTTTTTTATGCCCTGCTTCCATTCTGTACCCTGAAGTCACTTTGTCCTTAATCAGCAGGGTGTTCGTTTTAAAAACGTATCTGCAAACATAAAAAATCCTCCATCCGAAAAGGGACCGAGGTTGGTGGTACCACCCTTGTTTGCAAAAAATATTGCACACTCAATTGGATAACGGATTGACCCGCGCTGTCTTACAGCATAAAAGCCTTTCTGACAGCGAACTCCGGAGCAGGTTCTAATGTTTGTCTTTGGAAATTTGCACCACCCATTCCCTCTCTAAAAAAAGACAGTTCATTATACTAATCTCCATCTACGTTTTATGACATAATTGTACTTACACTATAAAGCTTGCCCTAGGGAAAGTCAAGATTTAAAGCACTCGTTTACTAGTAAGATGCGCAGGAAAAAATTGATATGTTGTATATAGGTAGCAAAATAATGAACCGATGAAACATTTGAATGCAACTACTAATCGCTGGCCCACTTTCAAATGGTCAGTCCCTTCTCATATAAAGCGAATCGGTCTTCGTCATCCTTCTTCATTCCTACAAACGTATATCCCGCTCGGTCGTAAAAGCTTATTAAAGCTGGATTATCTGCAACACAATCTAAACGAAGCACAGAATTAGCTCCTACTAATTGTGTTTCAATCCATTCCAGCAACTGTCTTCCAATTTGTTTACCACGATAATTTGGATGTACAGCAAGTCGATGGATATACCATGCAGCATCGTCCTTCTCCCCCCACACGAGCACATCCCACTCATTCTGCTCGCATGAAGCGATAAAGGTGCCTGCAATTTGACCTTCTATTTCTGCAATATACGTGTTACCTGCAAGAATTTCGGCTTCCATAGTTGGATCTTCATTTCCAGTTAAAAGAAACTCCCATTGTTTAATCCCTTTATTGTGAAGCCAGCGCGCTGTAGCTTGCAAAATATTTATAATGTCTGTTTTGTCTTTTATCGTAGCCTTTCGAATGGTAAATTTCATGTTCGTAACCACCTCTTATCATTGGCCCTGATCAATGTTTTCCCTGTGACGCTCCTTCAATAAGTTAATAAAAGCCTAGGGGCAATTTTCCATCTATCTCTAAATATTAAACCACCTTAGCTCCTAGCGTATTTGCAAAATGCTCTAACGCCCATTCGTGTCCTGCCTGATTGAAGCTTGCCACAGCATCTTGATGAATAACAATAGCGAAGCCTTTATTATAAGCATCGACAGCTGTATGCAATACGCAAATATCTGTGCAAACACCGATGATATGCAGTTCTTGAATACCACGTTCGCGCAGCTTAATCTCCAAATCTGTACCAGCAAAGGCACTATACCTTGTTTTATCAAAATAATATACATTTTCCTTAAATTGATGTTCATGATAAACAGTGGCTAGCTTGCCATATAAATTTTTTCCAGATGTGCCAATAATATTATGCGGTGGGAATAAGTTTGCCTCTGGATGAAATGGATCACCTTCTTCGTGTGCATCAATCGCAAACACGACATAATCGCCGTTTTCGATAAATCTTTTGGTCAATGAAACCACTTTGTCTTCAATAGCTTGTCCCGGTGATCCACATGTCAGCTTACCATCTGCTGCAACAAAATCAATTGTGTAATCCACATTCAAAAGTGCCTTTTTCATCAAATAAACCTTCCTTTCACTTTGTATTGAAATGTTTTACAAAAGGTTAACTTCTTGATAATCATGACGCTATGTAGCATACAAGATACCTTTTAAATAAAGTTGCCAAAAGAACTAAATAAGCATCATCCACTTGTTATAAATTTAAAATAAACTCACCACTAAGAACGAACACCATCCATTTACCATAACTTTAGAATAAAATTACCACTAAGAACCAAGCAATCATAATCAATTGAATAATTATTTTGGCAACTGCGCCACCAAGAAATCCGATTAATGAACCAAATGAAGCCCAAAACGCCTCCTGTACGGTGCGTTGCTGTAGTAGTTCGATGATAAACACAGTAAGAAATGGGACGATTAAAATCCCAAATGGTGGGATAATAAACGAACCGACAATCACAGCAATAGCAGCGCCGCGCTCTCCCCACTTACTCCCGCCGTATTTCTTGACAAAATAGCTGTTAGCAATAATATCAGCGCCAACCAATAGAAGCGTAATAATTCCCATTGCAATCCAAAACGACAAC
Source organism: Roseburia sp. 1XD42-34 (assembly GCF_009917385.1). Taxonomy (GTDB): domain Bacteria; phylum Bacillota; class Bacilli; order Bacillales; family Amphibacillaceae; genus Virgibacillus. Next base: position 18,233 of record NZ_QWLJ01000017.1, read on the forward strand.
GTCAATTCATTCGGATTAAGGAAAAAATGATATAAAAGAAACCCGCCCCAAAGCACAAATACAGATGGAATTATCGGGAAAATAATCCCTACAAAGCTTAAAATAAATAAAGCAATAATTAAAATCCAAATAACCATATCCACAATAATATATCCCCCATTAACAACTAGTTTTTACGAAACATACTTGATAATTTCGTTTCCTGCTTTGCTATTATACGACGATAGTTCTCCATATGTTTCGCTATACTTAAAATTGATAGAAAAACGACAATTAAAGTTGGCTCTAAACCAAAGAAAACATAGGTCGACAGTAGGAAAGAAAGGTACATCACTAAAACGCCGATTACTAAATAATCTGTTGCAATAGTAATGACGAGTAAAAGTCCAATTCCAATAACCGCAATCTTCCAATCTACAGCAAGTAAAATTCCTACAAGCGAAGCTGTTCCTTTTCCTCCGCAAAATTTCATCGTGATTGGATAATTATGACCTAAAATGACAAATAATGCCGTAATATAAATAAGTAAGATCTGTTCATCGCCACTAATGCCATACATTTTTAATAAATATAAAGAAATCCATATCGCAAAGGTACCTTTTAATATATCAAAGAGGGCTACAAAGATGCCATACTTCCACCCCAATAAAATGGTTGTATTAGATGCTCCAGCGTTTTTAACACCAGCATTCTTGATGTCCACACGTTTATACATACTTACCAATTGCGAACCATGTAAACATCCAATTAAATAACCGATGATGGAAGCCAGTGCCGTAATCATGATATCCCTCCTTTTTTTATTATAACGTAAAAATTGACAGAGCGTAATGAGATGTTGATTATTTGCAAATGGGTATACATTTGCTAAGCTAGTGATATAGTTTATGCGATATCTTACGGATCGTTTCGTAATAATAGTTTTTTCGACTATTTATCTAGGATTTTTTCACAGATAGAATAAATATTTCAAACTACTAACTCCCGTTTATCAGGCAAATTTTGAGCGTTTTATGGGAAGGATAACTTGTTGTTTGAAAAATATCCTACTTACGAAAGTTTCTTAAATCCAAAGTAATAGCGTCAGTACTGTTTTTTTGAAGGAGATAGCCTCAGCATGAAAAATATTCAGCGAACATTGTTGCCTTGGTTTATTATGTTAATTGGCCTTATTTTATTAGTTGTTATCTATAATATGAAGCAACCCGTGGAGACCGATAAAGAAATGCCAACTGACCTCCATCCGATAGTTAAAGAAAAAAAAGAAACATTGATATATAAAACTGCTGCAAAAAATATTCAAGTTGTAATTACAGACGGTTTACGAACCGTTAAGGAGCAAAACGAGTTGTATGATCGAGGTAGAGAAACAAATGGAAGAAAGATTACCAATGCGAAAGGCGGAGAATCATATCATAACTATGGCTTAGCAATTGATTATGCGTTAAAAAATCCTGCTGGCGAAGTTATTTGGGATATCGAATATGATGGCAATAGTAACGGCAAGTCGGATTGGCTTGAGGTAGCGTCCATTGCAAAAGAACTAGGTTTCGAATGGGGCGGCGATTGGAAAGCTTTTAAAGATTATCCCCATTTGCAAATGACATTTGGATTGAGTATCGCAGAATTGCAACGCGGAAGCCGACCAGATGAAAAAGAGGGCTAATTAGCTATTTAACATGGCGCTCTATATCAAGACTGGTGTTCCGATTTTAAGATGGGAACGACTTCCGCGATTTGTTGCACAACTTTTCTCGGTTCGGTGTGCTGCTTTCTCGATTCGGTGAACGACTCTCTCGTGTGCGCGACTTTCTCAATGGCCCAGGCGACTTTTTCGATCCGGTGCGTTACTTTTTCTTCTGACACGAGCGACTTTCTCAGCTTAGCTCGCTCGTAATGCTCGTTTCAGATGCAAGACAACTTGTTTTAGCTGCGTAGATGGCTAGCGTGGTCAATCACCCTTGCACCAACGGCTGGGACTTAACTAAAGCAGCTGATTTTAAAAACGAACATTAAACCGACAATTGTGTATACGCAAATTCTAGCGTAGTCAAAACAGATAAACTTATGCTCTGAAGCAGCACGAGCTGAAGTTCCCATAGGAAAACGGCATTTGCTTTCCGAGTAAGCTGAGGTCATCTTGTGGAAAGCGAAGTAATTTGACATAGAACCTTTTTTAAAACGCAACTAAGCCGAACAGTGATAAGTTCAGCTTTTGCTATATGGGTTTACTTAAGTCCTAGCTTATTTTTTTCTATCTTAATTCATTAGGAAAATGGATTCCATTTTCCTCCCTCATTTTTTCTGTTAATTGGGCAATTGTTCGACTTCTTTCTAAATAAGAATCATGCAATTGCCAATTATTCCCACTAACCATTTTGACAAAAGCTTGAATCTCAAATACCATATCCGCTTCATATTGTTCATTTGCCAACTCATTTATTTGCGCAGTTTTTCTATCATGAAGCTGTAGTTGAGAAATTGGAGCGATCGCATCCATGATCAGTGTTCCATCTTCTCCGTGTATTTCCGATTGCATGAATGCGTTCGTTATTTTAGAACATAGTATTGTAACGATAAACCCATCATATGTAAGTACCATGGTTCCACTTCCGTCAATACCATTTTTCAATAATACCGGATAATAGGAAAAATCTTGAGGATGGCCAAATAAATCTATCGCCATGCTTAATGGATAGACACCTAAGTCCATCAATGCACCGCCTGCAAACTGTGGTGAGAACACATTCGGCTCCTCTCCTTCCCTATACTTATCATACCGAGAAGAGTATTGGCCGTATTGGAGCAATGCGCTGCGAATAGTTCCTATATTAGTTAATTCTTTTTTTAGACGTTGATAATTAGGAGAAAACAAATGGCGAAATCCTTCAAACACAAATACTTCATGTGCTTTAGATAGTTGTGCGATTTTTTGCCATTGTTTGTCTGTAAACACCATTGGTTTTTCACAAAACACATGTTTCCCGCTCTGAATTGCTATTTTGATATGGTCTGGATGGAGGATATTTGGTGAAGCAATATATACAAAGTCACACTCATCAGCTTCTAACATTTCTTTGATATCTGTATATGCTTTGACAGCTCCGTGCTTGTTAGCAAAAGCTTGAGCAGTTTCTAACCTCCTTGAATAAACCGCCGCTAACTGGGCATCTCCACTTCGATTGGCTGCATCAATAAAAGCTTCTGTGATCCAACTCGTGCCGATCGTACAAAATTTCAATGTACTTCTCCCCTTTACGTATCTGTTTCTTTGTTGTTATCTTGTCTTTCAGGCATAGGATCTACTTCATGTTTATATGCATATCCTTTGCTTATAGTAACAATAGATAATATGAGTACGAAAATAACTACTACGATAGAAATGATACTGATGATCATTGCTGTCGACATAACTATACCTCACTTTACGGCCTATTTTCGAACGGTTTTATTATACCATAGATCATTTTCATAGTACTAAGCTCTAGTTGCTTTGCTTTTGCTAAACGGATTGCTCCACCATGCAAATGGTCTAGTTCAAGAGGTAACCCCTTCCGTAAGTCTTGATGCATCGATGAAGTAGCTTGTGCATCAAATTGTTGCATGTTGGTTATTGCTTCTGTGACGTCTTTATCTGCAAGGTTCACATCATACTTTCCTGCTAATTCTCTCATTTCTTGTAAAAGGTGGATAGCGATCTGGAAGGTTTCTTCGTGTTTACGAATTTCACCAATTGGCAGTTGTACGGCTGTTGTAATCCCAGAGAAGGCATTGATAAACATATACTTTTTCCATAGCTCATATATAATGTTAGTCGTCCGCTTCCCCGTCATGACAGCTTTATTACTAAAGGTTTCTAATTCCGACGTTACTTTTTCTTGTTCCTTACAAAGCGGTCCAAAAATAAGCTCATGAAAAGCGCCAGTATGTACGACATGTCCCTGATTATTTAGCGTGGCAATAATAAAGGCGAGACCACCTATTATTTTTTCCCTTCCGAATTCCTGCTGCAATATGTGGATATGCTCGATCCCATTTAGTACCGGTAAAACGTAAGCTCCTTTATTTACAAGCGTACCCAATTGCTCCAACACTCCATTAAGATGGTACCCTTTCACACTTACCAAGACCACATCTGGGTTCTCGACATCAGCTGGATTGGTTTCCCAATTAACTTTCTCTCCAAGTACATCGCCATGAGGACTCCGAATAGCCAATCCATGCTTTTGCAACTGTTCAGCCCTTTTTGAACGTACTAAAAAAGTGACCTTTGCACCTGCTTCTTGAAAGCGCAACCCAAAATAACCACCTAGTGCGCCCGCTCCTAATATAACGATATGCATGCTTTTCCCTCCTTAACATGAATCATACATGGATTTACGAATGGCGTCTACTACAAAAAACACATCCACTTTTTAACTTTAAAAAGAAAGACTACACCATCAATATACGGCATGCAGCTTTTTCAAAAACACCTGAAACCATAGCCTCATCGATACGTTCTTTTGAACGCACTTATCATACCATCAAGAACAAAGGCGTAGGGCGATTCGTGAAGTCGCCTAGTTGCTGGGATCATGCTCCGGACGTGGCTAAATAACTTCGTAAGTTTATCCACAGCTGGAAAATTTTATACTTTCCTAGACAATAAAAAAGTTCTGGTTTAACAGACATATTAAACCTAGAACTTTTCATTAACGTGCGTAATCCGTTAAGAATGTTTAACTTTAATGGATGATGTTTCCTCATTATCCATGTATGAATTCCTTTCATTTTTTTCATATTGCTTCTATAAGTGAAAGATCATTTATTCCTTTTCAGCATCATCCGATGTATTTTCATCATCATCCATCACCCCTTTTGTTGAGAGCTTAAACTCTCTTAACGTTTTGCCTACTGCTTTGCCGAGCTCAGGCAATTTGTTAGGGCCAAAAATGATTAAAGCTACGATAAGAATGACGATTAAACCAGGCACACCTATATTTGCCATGACGATCCCTCCTTCATAAAATCAATGGATTGTTCTATTATACTGCTTGAAAATTGCTGTTTCTTTTGACAAGCAACGCAAAGTTGTTGTATTTCATTTGTTGTTTGGTACGGGTTTTCACAACAAGAACATTCCTTTGTATAAATCGGTTGTTTCTCTGTTGTAGCGGGTGAGATCATTTTCTTTAGTGAAATAGCATGTTCTGGACAAATATCTTGGCATAATAAACAATTGGAGCATCGCTGCGCAACAAGAGTAAAGTTTGTTTCATTGATTTGCAGACAGCTTTTTGGACATAACATTTGACATGCTTTACATAAAGTACATTTGCTTTTATCTAAATAGATATAAACAAACTGATAATCAGGATAATGTTTTGCTACGTCTAAACTTTCATGGTTAAAGCGCCATTTAGCAGGCGTCATTTTTTTGGCAAATTGCTTTAACTCCCTTTCCCAAGTGAACAATAATTCCCTCCGTGTCATTGATTCATGATGAGGAAATGGTAGTTGCTCCTCACTGACTGTAAATGGTTCTTCGCCAAGTTTTATTAATAATTGATTCACCTGTTCTAGCATTTCTTCCCAAGCAGCGTTCCTGTACTTTTCCGGACATATAATGGTGGTAATTCCTTTTTTATAGTAAACAAGTAATTCTTTCAACGTAGGTGTATTGTAACTATCGATAATATATTGTTTATGGATAATGGAACGCTTAGGGAGAAATCCTTCCACTGCTTGTACAGGACAGCTCGCAACACATTTTCCACAGTCTATACAATCTGCAGTATGAATAACTGGTTTTCCGTTCTGTAACTGAATGGCTTCCTTTGGGCAATGATCTATACATTCCGTACAAGTAGAGTGGGGACTTTTGTAGCGTGAACAATGTGGTAAAATTTTATAATCATAGTCCAAACTCTCCAACCAACGAGTTAAAAATCCCATTGGAATGCCCCCCTTTGTAGATTTTTAAAACTACCCTTTCCGGCAGCTCTTTTACTTATGATTTGAAACCCTGGCTGTTACAGTTTTTGTTCAAAAATTCACAAATTAGATAGCAATAAACATATTTCTTGTATTTTCTTTGCTTAGTTCCCTAAAGTTCTTTTAACCTAAAGTAAATATTATGATCCTAATAAATAAAATACATATCGACTTAATCCTTCTGACATTACAAATGCAAGCAACGTTAGAATCATGAGACGGGGATAGAATTTTTTGGAATTGGATATTGTCAAATATCCAAATAAGGCGATACCAAAAATAGAAATTATCCAACGTGAAGCAATCATCCCTTTATAACTTGATAGAATAGCTGTATTTACGGTTTCTCCCATGATGTTTATCTCTTGTGTAGAAGTTGGGAACATAGCAACGCCAATAACTTGCAATGCAACGCCTAAAAGCATGATCATGAAGGCTGTTTTTAAAAATTGCTTTGCTTCTAATTCTTTTTTCTGCTTATATAGGCTTGGCATAAGTAGAGCATCAGCAAGTACCGACCCTAAAATAAAGGTTGTACCATAAAATGACATAAATGTATGAATAGAATTCCAAGGACCAACTAAAGAGTTGGTATATATTGCTGCCATGCAATATACATCCACGAGCCCAATAAGACCGGATCCAAATAGTAACCAGGATGAAATTCTTTGCCGATACAGAGCCCAAGCACATGTAACCATAACGAGTCCAATAAACATCCCTGTCACTACAATTTCCCTACTCATCCAGGATGAGCCAATGTTTCTAATCGTGTTAAACGAATTAGTAGGAGTTCCTAAGTGAGAAAATGATGCCCCTAATCCAATAATTGCCAAAGTAGCAATAACAATTAAAGGTACTTTGAAAAGTTGAAATATTTCTTGATCTGGTTTCTTTTTATGTTTGACCTGAAACATCCACAACAGCAATATACTACCAATAGCAGCTTGTATGGCTATCGTAAAAATAAGCAATGACCAATCATTCATCTTGTCTTCCCACCTTTACTTTTTAATCACCAGATTCGGCTTCGTAATCGATGAACTTGGTAGACCCCTTATATCACTATTTGTTCCGTGTTTTTTACGTAATTCATCAATCGAACCAAATTCTATTGCCCGCATTGGACATGAAGTAACACATACAGGTTCTTCACCATTTTCCCGTAAGTCGATACACGTATCACACTTGGTCATTCTTCCCAATTCTTCGCTATATTGCGGTGCTTCATAAGGACAATTCCATTCACAATACTTACAACCAACACATTTATCATGATCAATTAATACAACGCCATCTTCTTTCCGCTTATAGATAGCTGTTGTTGGACAGTTCTCCATACATTTTGGCTTATCACAATGGTTACAGGAAATGGATAAATGAGATAATCTAGGATTTGGAAACTCTCCAGTTTCAAAAGAATAAACTCTGCGAAAATTTCTCCCTACTTCTAAATCATTTTTATCTTTACAAGCAATGACGCAAGTTTTGCAACCGATACACTTTGTTACATCTATAAAAAAACCTACTTGAGTCAATGATTACACCTCCCCATTTGGAAAAAATATCCGTTGTTCCCACTTCGCATCTTCAATTAACGGATCACCTTGATACTTTTCTACATGACATATCACGGTGTTCCAACCTGATGTGCCCAAACCAGTGGCAATAGGAGCTGTCAACATATTATCTGCCCCTGCCTTGTCCACTTCCTCTTTTTCATCCATTTCTACCCATGCTCCATGGGGTAAAGCTACAGTTCCTGGCATTAACGTTTCTGTCGTTTTAGCTGGGCGTAATGTTTTACCATATTCATTTGAAAGAAGGACGGTATCTCCATCTTTGATACCGAGTTCCTTTGCGTCTTTTTTACTGATGAAAACGGGATTCGGCATAGCTTCACGCAGCCAAGGTACATTATCAAATGTGCTGTGAGATCTTCTTAAATAATGCGGATTGAAGACTTGAAATGAGTATTTTCCCTTTTTCTTATTCTGCCAATCCGCAAAAGTTGCTTCATAACCTCTTGCTTTTGGCACATATTTTGGAATTGGGGAAACTTCCGTCCAGCCACCTTTCGATTCCTCTGCAATCGTGTTACAGTAAATTTCAAATTTCCCACTTGGTGTCTCTAAAGGATGCTTGTCTGGTTTTTCCACAAAATCTTGATACGCAATATAGCCAAAATTGTCACCAGGTTTTCTCTTTACTTGGTAAACTCCTTTTTCTAAAAATTCCTGCAAAGAAATCCTTCCTTTTTGAGGCTTCCCTTCCACTCCCCATTCTTTTATATCTCTTGCTGTAATTCCGACTAGCGGTTCGTAATCTTTTCCATTCTCCTTTATAACAGTACTTGAAGCTAGCTCATTAAAAAATGCCTGTTTTTCACTAAACGGATAAAGCTTCTTAGGATCTTTGCCTAGTTTTTTCATTAGTTCTTTCGCAATCCATACATCACTTTTAGCTTCATACATCGGCTCAACGATATTTGTGTGGGCAATGAGGATCTCTCGGTTTCCTACTAAAAGCCCACCTTCTCGCTCCCACTCTGTCGTTACGGGTAAAACAACATCTGAATATTTCGCATTAGTTGTTAGCGTATAAGCATGGGTAACGACAAATTCTACCTTTCTATGTGCTTGAATACCTTGTAAAATGGTAGAGCGTGTTTGTAATGTTGCGTTAAATTGATGATAGATTAGCTGGATATTGGCTTTTCGTTCTCCTTCCCCTTTTTGGTGAAATTTCCCTTCTAATATAGCTGGAAATATTTCATTATGATTAATCGAGTCAGTGACAGGATTTTCAGGTTGTGGATACCCATTTTCACCTTTATTTACAAGCCAATGGCCGCCATTACCGGATGATCGGTGACAACTAACACCAGTCATTCTCCCGGAGCGTCCCATATGCCCCGTCATAAAACCAAGAGTTGAAAAGGCTTGCACCCATCCCTCCCCGTTATTTATCCGAGCTGGCGCCCATCCAGTTAGCAAAGCTACACGTTCTGTTGAACCTATTTTACGTGCTAATTCACGTATTTTTTCAGGCTCTACTCCACAGATTTCGGCTGCCCACTCTGGGGTTTTTGGTTCATTATCATACGTTCCTAGTAAATAATCTTTAAAATTGTCCTTAGGGTTTGCCCCTTTTGGCATATGTTCCTTATCAAAACCTACCGTACACCGATTTAAAAAGTCCCAATCAATAAGCGGGTTACTCTTTGGATCATCCTCGTCTAATAATGTATACATCATACCGAAAGCTAGCGCATCATCGGTTCCTGGGCGAATTGGAACCCAGTCAGCTCCAAATACTTGGGCCGATTCTGTATACTTCGGATCGATGGAAATAAAATGTGCCCCCGCCTTCTTAGCTTGCAAATAATTATAGGTCGGGCTACCTGGGCTGCTCCATGCTGGATTTACTCCCCATAAAACAATCAGCTGTGAGTTGCGTAAATCGATCCGATCATTGATACCAAGTTCCTCCCATCCCTCTGCTACTCCCATCATAGTAGAGGCCCAAAACCAAGCCCCCCATGATGTCGTACCATAATCTGTTGTACAGCCACCGTTCTCAGACAATACTTTGGTTATTTCTCCAGAACCCGTAGCCCAAAGAGCGTTGTTTCCATGTTTTTGAGCTATTCTTTTCATTTCACTTGCAACAATATCGAGAGCTTCATCCCAAGAAATGCGAACCCATTGGTCTTTGCCACGTAATTCTTTCTTTCCTCCTCCAGGCTTCCAGTTTTTTCGTTTCATTGGGTATTTTAGTCGATCAGCGCCGAATACTTGTTGCCGTTGCGACCTCCCTCGTAAACAACCTCTTTGTTGAGGATAATCAGGGCTATCCTCATGTGTATCATCCGTTTTTTGTCTAATCACAACGTTATCTTTCACTAAAACTTTATTCACACAACGTCCACCGCAATTATGCCAACAGGCAGCTGACTTCCATACTTCATTTCCTTCACTAGCTGCAAACACTTTATTCAGCTCAGCTTTTGTTTTTAGACCTCTACTGACAGGTATTGCCGCTGCAGCCGTAACAGCAGCTGACCAGCCAACAAACGCTCTTCTTGACATTTTATAGTTTTTCAGTTTTGACATAAGATCAAACATCTGAACGCTCCTCCCTTGTTCTTTAACTTTCGTCCCTCTCTAAAAGTTCTTCTAAAATGGCAGCATCTATTTTCAAATAGGACCTTAGCAGCCTCGCCATCCCAGAAAAAAATCCTGTATGAGCATTTTCTATCACTTTTTCAGAGAATGTAGAAATAAACGCTAATAAATGAATTTCCAAAAATTTCTTTTGCTCTTTGATTAGATAAGTGGAATTAGCTTTTGATTTTAAACCAACATTTTTTAAACTTCTCAGAGTTAAATCATTTAAATGAAACATAAAATCAAGCTCTAGCCCTACATGGTCTTCTGCTTCTAGATTTTTATGTTCCACTTCATAACCAAACTGAAGATATACATTTCGGACATCTACCGTATTACTTTGAAATAACAAGCGATCTTTTCGTACATATACAGATTCCCAAGGTGGGGCAGGCAAATCAAATGGACCTACAAACAATCTGGTATAATCCCAATGTAAGTCTTCATAATCTGTATCGTTGCCAATCACATTATGCTTAGATAAATATCCTTTTATTTCTGCAATTCCTCTTTGTATGTCTTCTGATTCTTCAACAAAAGGAAATAAGTCAATCAGTTTTTCTTGTACAAAATAAGCGAGATAATCCCGCGACGGTTCTTCAAGAAAAAAACGTCTTAAAACATCGTAAACAAATTGTCGTGCATAGAACACCTCTGCCATATCTAAGACAGCTTCTGAACTCCTCATCTTTCTCCCTCCACACTAATCGATATCTGTTTGCTCAAATAGTAATGGTGTTGTACAATCAACACCTACTTCGCGTATCAACTCTTCATTCATCCTAGTTTCGATAACACTAGAAACGATCGCCAATTCTATGTCATTAGGCTTTAAAAATGGAATAGCATGAACGGGAAACTGAATAAAATCATCATCCTTATCAATAATAAAAGGTTCTCCGATGCTATTTAGTTGGTCCCTCACGTTTTCTTTGTCTTTTCCAAATGCTTTTGCCGTTTTATAAAAATAATCCCTCGTGGAAAAATGGTATGTATCATTCATTGGCTGACTATAATTTTGTTGGTAAATTTGCCCTGTAAATTTATTTTCTAAAGAACAATAATGGACCCCAAGACTTAATTCTTTATCAATAGCAAATTCCACCAATTCTAGACATAGGTCTTCACTCTCTGCGACAGCCAGACCACCTGCATACCAATAATTGTAATAGATTTCATAAGGTGGATTTTTTAATGTGAAACCCCTTTCACCAAACGACCGGGAATGGACTAAGGGAAAGCAAAACTCTAATAAATTAATACCAAATATACCCATTTCTTCTAAAGTTAAAAGTAAATCTTTCATTTCTTGCCTTGTTCCAGGAATAACAGGCATTTCTACTAAAACATGAGGAATATACGTTTGAGCTAATTCCACTTTCTTTAAAACTCTTTCTCTTCTTTTGATTGGGTCTTCCATTTTGATGCTAATTCGGATTTCATCTAAATCTGCTTGTTGTAACTGTTGTAGGATGTCTTCTGTTAAAAGATCTCCTGCTGTATATAACCTTGTATAGGTGTTTGGAGATATTTCTTGAGCCAATTGAAAGAAGCTGATAGTCTCTGCTTTAAAAAGTAGCGGTTCTCCGCCAGTTAACGCAAGGTGCTTTAATTCATACCCACTTTCTATTAAACAGGCTAACTCTTCGTTAGCATCTTTTTGATGATGTAAATAGAATGTGTAATCTTCTTGGTTTTTGTTAAAACAAAAATAGCAGTCACGATGACAATTGAGTGTAACAAACGATGTATAGCTTCCAGTTCCTGTTTGGCAAGCTTCACACGCACTCGATAGTTGGTTGATCACAATACTTTTGTTATTATTTCTAAATGTAGCTTGTTTCTTTCTTAACCTCGCTAGTCGCTCATTTTTAATTTCATCACTCTTTTGCTCCAACGATAAGCCAAATGACTTTATACTCTCAATTGTAGTTTCTTCGATCTCTGCAAAAAACTGTGCGTAGTTCCGAAAAGCATCATTTTCGATCATGGAGACGTTCTCTTTCGTAATTTTTGTTAACATCGTTTGAGCCTCCTTGTTATGTGAAATAATTCACATAAAAATATAAGAAACTTCTCTTGAATATACTTCTTGCCTCAATGGGGATCATTATTTCGTTAGATGAAATAGGAAAGAAAGCATTTTTTACTCCTCTGCTTGCCTCCAAGTTTGCTCGTAATAGGAAAAGAGAGGTTACTACAGTCATATGCAACATAAGTAAGTGTGATCTTCTTTTCTCTATGTCGTTTGAATCGCGATTTAAAGAAGTTGTATGATGCTATTTCAAGCACACCACCCTGCTTTCGTCAACTCTACTTAAAAGGGGAAATTTTTGCACACACGTTTGGATTTCAACGATGAAGAGCTAGTATGGGATTATTCTAAAGCGATCACGAGAAATGAAGATGAATTCTCAAGTGTAAATGCGACCTTTCCTATGTGTATAGCCTATTGGAAACTTATTAACTCACCTACATTCTATCATCTGCAAACATTATTAGTAAAGTAGAGATTACCTCTTGAGTCTGTTAAGTATCACAGACCTCTTATCTTAGACCCTAAAATTTCACATTTATACCTAAGTAAAAAACGAGTGATAAACCTTAAAACCAGTGAAGTAACACAATGAGACATTAGGGAAATATACATTAAAAAAACAACTCAGAGCGAATGACTAAGCACCCCCTTATAAAACCAGTATTAAATATAATCATAAAAAATGCTTAATCCCATAGACTATCAACTCCCATTATGAATGCATTTGCGAGTCTAGTTTGCTAGATATAATGAAACAGATCTGCCGTCACTACTCTCTACATCTATTTAGCTAATTTAAAATAAAGTATAACAAATTATTAAAAGGTACAACGATTTTACAATAATTTCAAAAGAGTCATTTGTGAATCCGTTTACAAAGTTGTTTTCCTGTGATAATATACTTGTATACAAGTATTCAATTAATTGTTTTAGCTGTAAATAGGAGGAGAAGTATGACATCTAAAAAATTCTACCCTGAAAAAGGTTTAGCTTTTTCTTCATCCATGGGAGAGCGACTCGTTACCGAATTAAGAATGAGAATTATTTCTCAAGCTATCCAAAAAGAAACCGTTTTATCAGAAAATCAATTAGCAAAAGAATATCGAGTAAGTAGATCCCCTGTAAGGGAGGCCCTAAAAGTGTTAGAAAAGGAACAGTTAATTCGCTTAGAAAGAATGGGAGCAATAGTGATTGGCATTTCAGAAACGGATATTGAAGAAATTTATGATATTCGATTAATGATTGAATCATTTGTTATTCAGCGTTTATTACATTCAGAAAACGATGCATTACTAAACGAACTAAATAAAATTCTGGAAATGATGAAAATAGCGATAAAGTATAAGGATATTGATGAATTTTCTTTAAAAGATATAGAATTTCATGAAACCATTATTAAATCTATTCATCATAGGCAAATTATGATGGTATGGACACATTTAAGACCTGTCATGGAGTGTCTGATTATTTTATCGATGCGATATAGAAGCCAAGTAAACGATCAAGACTTTAATCGTATTCTTAAAAATCACGAACTTATTATTGAAGCCCTGGCACAGAAAGAAAAAGCGCTTATCAAAGAAGCATTTTTTAAAAACTTCCATGATGTTCAAAATAAAGCCGAAGATTTATGGACTGACCCAGAGATGATGAAGAAAGCGAGGGAATTTAATGGATCGTAATAAATATATGATTGGCGTAGATATAGGAACTACTAGTACAAAAGCGGTTCTTTTTCGTGAAACGGGTGAAATTATAAGCCAGGACAACAACGGCTATGAGTTATACACGCCTGATATTTCAACAGCGGAGCAAGATCCCGAAGAGATATTCCAAGCAGTTCTTCTATCCATTACCAATGTAATGCAACATTCACAAATAGACCCCAAGGATTTGTCCTTTATCTCTTTTAGCAGTGCGATGCACAGTGTTATTGCTATAGATGAAAAGGACAAGCCGTTAACTCGTTGTATCACTTGGGCTGATAATAGAAGCTCTGAATGGGCTAAAAAAATTAAAGATAAATATAATGGACACGAGATTTATTTAAAAACAGGCACACCCATTCACCCTATGTCACCACTTTGTAAAATAGCTTGGATGGAACATGAAAAACCAACTATTGCGCAAAAAACCAAAAAGTACATCGGTATTAAAGAATACGTTTTTTACAAATTTTTCAATGACTATGTTGTTGATTATTCCATAGCCTCCGCCATGGGACTGATGAATCTTCAATTATTAGCTTGGGAAGAGAGCGCCCTAGAAATCGCCAATATAACAGAAGAAAAATTATCACGTCTCGTTTCAACAAAAGAATCATTTACAGGTTGCCATCCGGAATTTGCCCAAGAAATGGGGATTTTGGAAAGCACACGCTTTGTCATAGGAGCTAGTGACGGTGTACTCTCAAATATTGGAGTAAACGCGATAAAAGAGGGGGACGTTGCTGTCACGATAGGAACAAGTGGTGCCATCCGGACTGTTATCTCTCAACCAAGAACAGATTCAAAAGGAAGAATCTTTTGTTACGCCTTAACAGAGAATCATTGGGTAATTGGTGGTCCAGTAAACAACGGGGGGCTGGTGTTACGCTGGATACGTGATGAACTTGCAGCAAGTGAAATGGAAACTGCAAAGCGTCTAGGAATGGATCCATATGACGTTTTAACTCGAATTGCAGAACGCGTTAATCCTGGTGCCAATGGACTTCTGTTCCACCCCTATTTAGTGGGTGAAAGAGCACCTCTATGGAATCCAGATGTTCGAGGTTCTTTTATTGGACTCACTTTAAATCATAAAAAGGAGCATATGATTCGAGCCGCTCTAGAAGGCGTTATTTTTAACTTATATACGGTGTTCTTAGCTTTAACAGAAGTGATGGATACACCTGTCACCTCCATTAAAGCAACAGGTGGATTCTCGCGTTCTAACGTTTGGCGACAAATGATGGCTGATATTTTTGATCATGACGTTATTATTCCTGAAAGCTATGAATCCTCTTGTTTAGGCGCTTGTCTTTTAGGGCTATATGCTGAGAAAAAAATAGACTCTTTTGAAGTCGTCAACCATCTTATTGGTGCTACTTATACACATCAACCACATCCCGAAAATAAAAACGTTTACAGAGAGCTGTTTCCTATTTTTATCAACATATCAAGAAGATTAGAATCAGAATTCCAAAAACTCACTGCCTTTCAAAAAAAAGAAAAACAATAAAGTAAAACTTCATTCAGTAGGAGTTTTCTTCCATCTCCTACTGAATGTTAGTACCGCAAGGGGTATGACCTAAAGGCCCTTAAACGAATCGGGCATGTAGGTGCCGTATTCTCTCATTTAGACCTTTTGTATCACTCGTGATCATAATCTCGGGAATCTTACGGCACCTTAATGCGGGATAAATGCAATTAACCATGTAGCAATATCAACTAAAAAATAGATTGGAGCACAAATCCTATGTCATTTACAGATAACTTATTCCCTTTACTTATAGTTGCCTTAGGAGTCATTGTCTTATTGTTTTTAATTATGAAGTTACATTTGAACACCTTTATTTCACTGGTAGTCGTAGCATTTTTAGTTGCTTTAGCTTTAGGCATGCCACTTCATGACATTGTATCTTCGATTAAAGCTGGTATGGGAGGGACATTAGGCAGTATTGCATTAATTTTTGGTTTTGGCGCTATTTTAGGAAAATTAGTTTCAGATGCTGGTGGTGCCCAGCGAATCGCAATGACATTGATTCATCGATTCGGTGAAAAGAATATTTCTTGGGCTGTTGTGATTGCCTCATTTATTATTGGTATTGCTTTGTTTTTTGAGGTCGGACTCGTTTTACTTATTCCAATTATTTATCAAATTGCCAAGCAATTAAGAGTGTCTATTTTATATTTAGGTATACCAATGGCTGCTTCGTTATCAGTCACTCACGGCTTCTTGCCGCCACATCCAGGACCAACTGTCATTGCCCAACAGTATGAAGCAAATATTGGAATGGTTTTATTATATGGACTTATCATTGCAATTCCTACTGTAATGATTGCTGGTCCTGTATTTACAACCTTTGCTAAAAAGTTAGTCCCAGATGCTTTTTTAAAAACTGGAAGTGTTGATGCTGTAGGCGAAGTTAAGAATTTTAAACTAGAGGAAACACCTGGTTTTGGTATTAGTGTAATGACGGCTTTATTTCCAGTCATTTTAATGGCGATAGCAACCATCATCCAGCTCTTACAAGATATATGGAAACTTTCGGACCATATCCTTTTTGATATCATCCAATTAATCGGTGAACCTACAACCGCTCTCCTAATCTCCGTTTTGATTGCGATATATACGATGGGAATTGCCCGACATATTCCCATGAAACAAGTTATGAATTCAGCTGAGGAATCGATTCGTTCTATCGGTATGATGCTCCTTATCATTGGTGGAGGCGGTGTATTTAAGCAGGTTTTAATTGATGGAGGAGTAGGAGATGCTGTCGCCAACATTTTTTCAGATAGTAGCATTTCACCAATCCTATTAGCTTGGATGATTGCCGCTGTTTTAAGGATTGCATTGGGCTCAGCGACGGTTGCCGCATTAACAACTGCTGGTTTAGTTATCCCATTAATGCAAGGTTCTGATGTTAATCTTGCTTTGATGGTTCTTTCTACTGGTGCAGGAAGTCTTATTGCCTCCCATGTTAATGATGCAGGTTTCTGGATGTTTAAAGAATTCTTTGGTTTAACAATGAAAGAAACATTTTCAACTTGGACATTACTAGAAACGATTATCTCCATTTTAGGTCTTGGATTTATCTTGCTTTTAAGTATTTTTGTTTAAATAATACTCAAACTTGCAATGATTTGCATACCTTGAAAAATACAATCGTTATTTTTGGAGAGTTATAGGATCAAGTCTAGCAAAATATAGAATCCATCTTAGTGAAGTGGAGCTTATCAATCGAATCTAAATTGAATACATGTATTGCATGCACTCTAAAACTAATAAACATGAAGAAGCTTTAAGTCGGTTTACTATAAAGAGAATGGATAACGGTTTACCCTTTATTAGGCTTTAGCTCAATACTATTCTTTTATACTAGCTTCGTTCTCCAACTAGTGAAACTTATTCAAGCACCAATCGATTATTTTGATATCCATACGTACAAACATGTCGAGAACAAAGGCGCAGACGCCCGTTTAGCAACGTAGCGAATGGAACGAATCAACTAAAGTTTTAGGAATCATGGTGAGGCACGAACCGATGATGACTTATCGATTTCGTGAAGTCGCCTAGTTGCTGGGCGCTTAAGCTGGACGTGGCTATTCCGTTATATCGGTATCCCAAAGCCAAAATTTTTATACTTTCTTATCTCTTAAAAAAGGAATTTTTCACACAGATTAGGAGGCAAAAGTGATTGCTCAGTTAGGTTACTAAAAAGTCCACTTTGACTAATTAGCATCTAAATGACCTCCCAAGAATGCTGATTTAACATTCTTTTGGGCGTCATTTTCACCTTTTTGAGCTGTTTTCTTTTATACGTAAAAGCTGACCAACTTGCTCTAACGACTTCTTTCTGCACCCGAAGAAGAACAACACATAACGTAGAAAAAACAATCGGAGTGTGCGCAGTCATTGATCCATAGCGGCGTCTATAATTCTTTTGCACACCTCAAATTAGAATTAACCGCTTTGAAAAGGATAATCCTTCCCCTGTGTTTTCCTCTTCTTTCCACATACGTGGTAATTTAGCCCAATCACCACTAAAGGGAATATGCTTACTCTCTCCTCTAGAGTAATTTTGGAATGTACCGGGGCAAATTTGTACCATACGAAAGCCTCACTGATTATCTTACAGTATGTATACGTTATCCCTAATTATACGAGTATCAACAACATATTTAACATTTAATTACAAATTATCAAAAAATATAACGTTTGAGCGTTCTGTAAAATACCTGTAACATTTTTAATAGTGGTTGTTCAAAAAATCTGATAACTGGGATTATACGGCATTTACTTGTTGCTTACCTAAGTCCTCGCAGTTCCCACCATGCACCATTAGTCATATGGCAAAATGCTATTAAATTATTTATCGTCTTTTGAACCCACACGTTCAGTTCCTTTTACGTAAAGGAAATTAGTAAGGGAGGAATTTACATTCATGAAAAAAATCTTACTTACATGGATTATAGGCTTTATCTTTGTCCTAGCAGCATGTGGATCAGATGAAACTGGTTCCAGTAAAGCATCTAAAAGCAAATTGGAGGAATTAAAAGAATCCGGTAAAGTCACGATCGGCTTTGCCAATGAAAAACCGTATGCTTATGAAGAAGATGGTGAGCTCAAAGGAGCTGCTGTTGATATTGCAAAAGCTGTTTTTAAAGAATTGGGAATAGAGAAAGTGGACAGCAAACTAGCTGATTTTGGGCAATTAATTCCTGGATTAAAAGCTGGACAATTTGATGTAATCACAGCTGGGATGGCAATTAATCCAGATCGGTGTGAGAACGCTGCCTTCGGTGAGCCAGAAATGAAGTATGGAGAAGGGCTTATTGTCAAAAAAGGCAACCCATTAAACTTAAAGAGTTATAAAGATATTGCTAATAACCCGGAAGTTACGATATCTGTCATGTCTGGTGCCACAGAAAATGCATTTTTAAAATCAGAAGGCGTTAGCGAAGAACAAATAACAAATGTGGAAGATATACCAGCTACTTTCTCAGCGGTGGAATCCGGTCGAGCTGACGCCACCACGGGTACAGAGATGACGATCAAAATGGCTCTCGAATCAGCTAACTCCAATAAACTTGAATTTGTCGAGGGATTTGAGCAACCTGATGTTGAAGGAGTTCCAAGCTATGGAGCAGCTGCTTTTCATTTAGACAACACAGATTTACGTGATGCGTATAACGAGAAGTTAGCGGAATTAAAAGCCGATGGGACAGTAGCGGAATTATTAGAAGCAAATGGCTTTAGTTCAGCTAACAATATGGTGGAGGACGACGTTACTGCTGAGAAGATTTGTAATGGGGAAATTTAAACTCCCTATACTATTTTTTCATTATGTGTATGTTCAAAAAGGTAAGATTGGGATATGTGGTCGTTTCAATTGTTAGTCAGTACCTTGGAGCTATTCACAAGCCTTTGTAACATTCAGTTGGTAAAGACCCTGATTGGAATTTCATTGTTGTTATGATAGAGATTCACTATGTCGTTATAAACGCAAGTAGATAAATCTGCACTTAGTAGGAATATTACCATAAAAGTTAGTTGAACGAATCTGAGCATTTAAGGGGCTGTTATCTCCCGCTTAGAATTAATAATATTGACGAAAGTGGGAGTCTTTCAGCACCCAACCCACGCAATAAAATGAAAATCCTAAATATTTGTTCGATGGAATGAAATGTATTTCTTTACTGAACCTAATTTAAACCATTGGAAACTATTTTCTACAAATAGACCAATTTGGCTTAAAGGCTCCTTTTACTTTCGAACAGGTATTTTCAGAAGTTCCCTTACACGGGTTAAACAATAAATTAAGATTAGAGTTGTGTCCTTATCATTACATATATGACACACCATAGATTATTAAGGAGTGGTACTCATTCAAGCAATTATAGAAATTTTTCCCGATTTAACAAAAGGGTTAGCCATTACCATTACAGTTTTAATCGGGGCTGCGTTTTTTGGTTACTTATTTGCGTTTATTGCTGGATTATGCCGTCTGTCTTCTAAACTGTTTCTACGTAAATTCACAGGACTTTATGTAGAAATTTTTCGCGGTACTTCTTTAATCGTACAATTATTCTGGCTCTACTATGCGATCCCTATGTTATTCGGCATTGAATTAGGAAGTAATTGGTGGGCAGGGGTTATCGCTATTTCGTTAAATTACGGTGCTTACATGTCAGAAATCGTACGTGGATCCATTCTTGCTGTTGCAAAGGGGCAGTCTGAAGCAGCAATAGCCTTAAACATGTCACGATATCAACGCATGCGATTCGTCATTTTACCGCAAGCAATTCGGATGATGCTTCCTGAGTTTGGAAATTATTCCATTCAAATGCTAAAAGCAACCTCCCTCGTTTCCCTCATCGGTATGGAGGATATTCTTTATCATGGCAATATTATTCGTAGCACAAATTTATCACAAGCACCTATCGTTTATTTGCTCGTCTTAGTATTTTACTTTATTTTAGCCCTTCCGCTTATATTTTTAACACGTAAGATGGAGTCTTTCTCTAAGAAGGGAGTGGCGAGTGGATGAATAATTGGAGTTGGGACGTATTTGTAGATGCCTTTCCTAAAATTATCGATGGTCTTGCTATAACGCTCGCCCTAACCATAGTTTGCTATGTGTTTGCACTTGTATTTGGATTTTTTTGGTTGTTTATAAAAATGATTCCTTTAAATTCTCTCCGATGGTTGGTTACATGGATGATGGAGTTTATTCGTTCTACCCCTCCGTTAGTCCAGCTGTTTTTTATTTATTTTGCTTGGCCAATGGTTCCTGTTGTTGGTTTCGCATTGGACGAATTCACCAGTGCGGTGCTCGGTTTAGGCATTCACTTTAGTACGTATATTGCAGAAGTGTACCGATCTGGGATTGAAGTTGTAGGAAAGGGACAATGGGAAGCAGCAAAGGCATTAAATTTTTCCAAACGGAGAAAATGGACGAAAATTATTTTGCCGCAAGCCATTCCGCCAACGATTCCTATGCTTGGGAATTACTTAATCATCATGTTTAAGGAAGTCCCATTAGCATCAACGATTGGCGTCGCAGGTATTCTCCATATTGCGAATAGCTACGGGGCGCAAAATTGGACATATTTAGAACCATTAACCATTGTTGCGATTCTTTTTTTAATATTAAGCTATCCATCTGCTATAATCATAAACAGACTAGAGAAAAAAATGAATCGGCGCTTTGATAAAAAAGAAACTTTAACCAGAAGTAAAGGAGCGACAGCATAATGATTGAACCAATCGTCACATTTCAAGACGTCCACAAATCCTTTGGAAATAGTAAAGTATTAAAAGGAATTGATTTAGATATTCGTCCAGCGGAAAAAGTCGCAATCATTGGACCGAGTGGTTCAGGTAAAACTACCATTATCCGTATGCTTATGACTCTGGAAGAACCTACATCTGGAGATATAATCGTAAATGGTACAAACTTGTGGAAGATGGAGAAAAAAGGGAGACTTGTTCGGGCTCATGAAAAGCATTTACGTGCAGTGCGTGGTGATATCGGCATGGTATTCCAACATTTCAACTTGTTTCCTCACATGACTATTTTAGAGAACTGCATGACGGCACCACTGCACGTAAAAAAAGAACCAAAAGCAGAAGTAAAGCAACGTTCGCTTGAAATGTTGGATCGGGTGGGCTTAGCAGATAAAGTCGATCAATATCCGAGTCAACTGTCTGGTGGACAAAAACAGCGAGTAGCGATGGCCAGAGCGCTTGTGATGCGCCCTAAAATTATGTTATTTGATGAGGTTACTTCGGCACTTGATCCAGAATTAGTTGGAGAAGTGTTACAGGTTATCCGTGATATTGCCAAAAACGATGACATGGCAATGATCCTTGTTACTCACGAAATGGATTTCGCTTTAGATATTGCCGATAAAGTGTTGTTTTTAGATGAAGGCGTCATAGCTGAACAAGGCTCAGCTAGTGAAGTTATCGAGCATTCCAGTAATGAACGCTTGCAAGAGTTTTTGCATCGTTTTCGAGCATAAATAATCCCCCCTATGTAGCCGTTTCAGCTGAATAGGGGGGATGTTCCTTCTGAAAGAATGAAAGTTGTTCCCCTAGCAAATAAACGTAGATGCGCTTTCCATTTGATCCATTTACAAAGAAATAATAAAACTATAATAAAAATGAACGGCAAACCTGTCTACCCTCATTAGCGATACAGCCACTATTAATTGTTGCTGCGCCCCTGCACTCCAGGCTTTGATAAACGCCGTTTATTTACCCAGACGCGATTATGATTTGTGTTCTCGGGAAATTTTTCTCCCGCTTCTAACTTAATTTGCCGCGGATCGTTCACATTGCTTCCTGTCTCTCCGATTTCAATGTAAACACCATTATTAGGTGCCTTGTCACCAGAACGAAACTCAGATCGCTCACCCATGTTAATCACTCCTTACCTGTTTGTATTTCCTATTTTGCCTCATTTTCACAAGTTTATTTAAGAAAATATAAACCAAATATAGGTTTTATTATTCTTCCCACCTGTTGTTAGTAGAAGGGTCAGTATAGATTTAAGCCATTCGAGCATGATTAGCTGTAATAAAAGAATGCGAACTTCGAATTATAGACTATCCACAAGTTAACATAATTATCTGTTAAGTTTCTATTCTTCTCGTATGTGATTAGCTTATTTTTTGCGTAATAAAGAAAAATCCCTGACATCAAGTTTAGCTGCTTACTCCCTCCTATCAAAAGACGTATCAACAATTCGCGGTGAAAATAGATGCACTCGCGCTTCCATTCAAAGTCTATACAAAAACAGCAACCCATGCTAGACTGGTTGCTGTTTGTCAATTATTCTATAGGATCTTCGCCAATGATTCGTACTTCTCGCTCTAAATTTACACCGAACTTTTCCTTTACGGTAGATTGTACAAAACGTATCAATTCAATGTACTCCGTAGCTGTAGCATTATCTTTATTCACGATAAAGCCGGCGTGTTTGGTAGATACCTGTGCACCCCCAATTTGTTTTCCTTGCAGATCGCTATCTTGGATCAGCTTACCAGCAAAATATCCTGGCGGGCGTTTAAATACACTACCGCATGAAGGGTATTCCAGTGGTTGCTTGGACTCACGTTTAAACGTGAGATCATCCATCACTGCTTTTATCTCTTCGGCATTTCCTTTTCGCAATGAAAATGTTGCTTCTAATACGATATATCCTTTTTCAGGTATATTACTCGTTCGATAATGCAAGTCAAGATCAGCCGCAGGTAAGAGTAGGAGCTCTCCTTCCCTTGTGATCACTTTCGTACTTTCCAACACATCTTTAATTTCTCCACCATACGCTCCTGCGTTCATATACAAAGCGCCACCGACGGAACCAGGTATCCCACAAGCAAATTCAAGTCCATGCAGACTTTCTTTTAACGCATGCTGGGAAGCATCAATGATTCTCGCTCCGCTTTGCGCTATAATTTTATCGTCTTCTCTCCAAATAGAATGAAGCTTTTTTAAATTCATGACAATGCCACGAATACCGCCGTCTTTCACTATTAAATTGGAGCCATTTCCTAACAGGGTAAAAGCTATTTTTTCTTGTTTTGCAAGCTTTACAATCGCCTGTACTTCTTCATACGTTTCTGGTGTGACTAAGAAATCTGCCTTCCCACCTAACCGAGTATACGTATGATTTCTTAAATGTTCCTCCACCATCACATTTTTCTCGGATGTTATTTCCGTTAATTTGTCATACATATGATGATTTCTTCCCACACCTATCATTCCTTTTATAGTTATTCAGCCCATATTATTGTAAGCTATTGAACCTGGTCTTGCCACAGAAAATTATAAATACAACGATCTACCTTCCTGCTTTCATGTAGGTCACTATGTCCTAATCTTCTATCTTTGATAACGATCTCTGTCAATTGTTGATGCGGTACTATATTGCGTAATGCATGCACGCTTTCTGGAACTGCTATCGCATCTCCTGTGCTGGAAATGCTGAGCACTTCTGTATGCTTTGGAAAAGATCGATCCCTTAAATGTTGCAATGCTTTTGAATCCGGGCGTAAGTCGATTGCAGCTGGATCACGGTGAATTTGAAAGTATTTTTCACTATAAATCCCATCAAACGGACTCCCTATCGCTATAAACTTATGAACGGACGGATATGATTTCCCTCGGAATTGCTTCATATATTCCAATGCCACAATTCCCCCCATCGAATGTCCAATAATATTGACATCATCGACATCATATGTCTGCTGCATATCTTTTAATACATTTGCTAACCAGCTAGAAGTCATATCAAAACTAGCCCGATTATCTTCAAAGATTACTTGAACATAGAGCGGTTTTTCTTTCCCAAGTCGCGGATAATATTTTTTTACTTCACCTTGTTTTGTTACATAATAAACAAGTGCTTTATTTCCCCATTTATACTCATGCTCAAAGCGCTGCAGCATAAATCCAAATGAATTTTCAGTACCTTTATATCCATGTACGAACAATGTTGGTCGAATTTTATCAAAATTAGAAATTGCTCTATTCGGCATCCAGATAAGTATGATAAAGACTATGATGACTAAACCGAAAGACCCTACACTAAACATTTGTTTTTTATTCAAGAAAAACCTTCCTCTTTCATTATACTAACGAAGAATTGTCCAAAAACAAGTAAGTGACTGTACTTCTTTACAACTAAATCCTCCGTCAGACCGCCCTTTTTATCTTCTCTTACGCAAGAACGAATCAATTTTCATTTATTAAACATCCATCATAATATACGCTCACTTTTTATATTATATCATGGTCGAAACGGATTTTCCTGTGATAATAAAATGAAACTTTGCTTAGTGAAGGTTCTTTTCCCTACGCACAACTTAATCTGAAAGACCTCTTAAAAGAACGGGCGTGTAAATTGCAACTATTAACTGCACGTCATCGAACGTTAGGGAGGTTTAACTCGTTATTATAATACCAAAGCGTTCTAAATGCTTTTCCTGTCACTATAGAGGCATGCTCTCAAGCATATTTTTGGATCATGGTATAAGCGATGCGGATGGAGATGCTAGACTTCTAGGTAATATAGGAGCCAGCATAATTGCTGCCACGATGAGTGCTTGTATGCCAGTTGCTCTCATGGGATGATACATAAGTTAAATACGATGAAAAATAGCTCGTTTGTC
This sequence comes from Roseburia sp. 1XD42-34, assembly GCF_009917385.1. Taxonomy (GTDB): domain Bacteria; phylum Bacillota; class Bacilli; order Bacillales; family Amphibacillaceae; genus Virgibacillus. Next base: position 43,300 of record NZ_QWLJ01000017.1, read on the forward strand.
TGTAAACGTTGTAACATAATTAAACCCGATTTGGCGTAATCGTTCTATGGCGCCAGTCACGCCATATCCAACGGTCGTTGCGACATGGGAATCAGAACCAATAGTAATAATTTCCCCTCCACATGCTTTATATAACGTTAAAATATCATTACTCGGCATAGCATTTGGTAATCCGTATCGTAAGCCAGACGTATTGATTTCAATTCCTTTACCAGCAGGAATGATTTCTTGAAAAATCTTCGTCAATAAGTCATGAAAATCATACTTGGCTTGTTTATTTTTTGTATAACGTTTGACTAAATCAATATGTCCTAAAACTTGAAAATCTTTAAAATGAGTAACGCAGTAAAGTAGTTCTTCATAATATTTTCGGTAAGCATCCTCCACTGTTTGCTGTTGAAAAAAATCACTTGTATGAAGGGACTGCTTATTCGTCGTGTGCATGGAACAAATAACAAAATCAAAATATGCTGCTTTTACTATTTGTTGGCAACTTGTTAATAAATGGGGCTGAACACCAATCTCTAATCCTTTGCGTATCACAATCTGATCTTGATATAGACACTGCATTTCATTAATTTTTGCATCATAGTTTGGTAAATCAAGCGAAAAATCAATGGTAGGGTCTGGGTAATCTTCATCGATATGCTCTGTAAAACAAATTTCCGTTAACCCTTTTTGAATCGCCACTTCAATTGTTTCTTCCATTGGTGTTTCGCAATCTGCAGAAAAATCACTGTGGATATGAAAATCAAACATAAAAAATTCTCTCCCTTTGGTTGACTTTTTAATCTATAATTATTAGAATACTATATAACTTTACTTAGATAAAGTGATAAAGAGATAAAATATTTTTGAAAAAATCATAACTCTAAAGTCGCCTAGTTGCTGGGCGATGGACCCAGACGTGAATAGTCAGTTATTTCGTTATTCACGAGCACCTCATTTTATACTTTCTTATCTTATAAAGAAAGGAGAAATATTAACCATGCAACCTTCATTACAGACATCCTGTTGGGGGAACAAGCTTCTTCAACAGCGTGACGAATTACTTTCCATTTTAAAGCAGCGCGTTAAAACTTACGGATACAAGCAAATACAGACAGCAGCATTTGAGACTTATGATCTTTACGCAGCTAACCCTAAAATCGTTAACACTGACGATATGGTCAAAATTATGGATACATCTGGAAAGGTACTTGTCCTGAGACCGGATGCTACCATCCCGATAACACAGCAAATCGCTGCTAATCAGGTAAATGTAAATGACGATGTACGTTTATTCTATATTATGGATGTTTTTGGTTACCGATTTGAAAACGAGCAAAAACAACGTACGCAAGCGGGTGTGGAATATTTTACTAGCCGCACACCAACTGCTGATGCTGAAGTTATTGCACTAGCCATTCATATATTAAAAGATTGTGGTTTTCCTACATTTAAATTTGAAATTGGTCATGCTGGTTTTTTTCGTGCATTAATCGCCCAAGCGAATCTGGCTGATGATCAAATTGCTCCATTGCAAACCTTTATTCAAACAAAGAACATCGCCGAGATGGCAGAGTATTTAGCAACTCTCCCTATTGATGAAACATTAAAACAAGCGATGCAGCACATCCCTTTTCTTTACGGGGAGCCAAATCAAGTGATGGAGGAAATCAAACAGCACGGATTAAATGGCATGGTGCAAACAGAACTGAATTATTTGATTGATGTATACGATAGTATTCAAGCTTATGAATTGACCGATCAGATTGTATTTAACCTAGGGCTGATCAATGATATGGACTATTATTCAGATGTTATTTTCCAAGGGTTTGTCAATCAAGCTGGAAAGCCTGTCGTCATGGGTGGAAGATACGATCGGTTAGGTGATCGCTTTGGAGCACATATCCCCGCAATTGGATTTGCTTTTGATGTAGATTTATTATTCACAGCAGCAAAACAACACGGCTTGGTCAAGAGATTGAGCTTAGATGAACCAATTACTATTTATTATGATTTTCAGAAGCAAAAAGAAGCTTTAGCAATAGCTCTACAGTTACGTGAACAAGGCTATGCCGTCATTAGCTATCTGAAACAAAATGATCTACAGACCATACCTGAAATGGGGGAACAGATTCATTACGGAGCAGATCAACCTACACTGTATCAGAATGGGCGCGCTTATCCATTTCTCGATGTATCTGACTTAGTCAAATTGCTACAAGAAAGGGGGAATTAAATGGCAGAGTTCACGATTGCCGTTGCCAAAGGTCGTACAGCAGATCATTCTATTAGACTATTAAACAGCATGGGAGTTACATTTGAGCAACTAACTCCTTTTAGCAGGAAACTTGTTTTTTATAGCAGTGACGAAACCATACGATTGATTTTCGTTAAGGCAATGGATGTCCCCACGTATGTAGAAAAAGGCGCTGCGGATTTGGGGATTGTTGGAAAAGACAATATTTTAGAATCACAAGCAGATATTTATGAAGTACTCGACTTAAAAATCGGCACTTGCAAATTTGCCGTTGCTGGAAAACCTGGTCAGCAATTGGATGCATTCCAGTCATTAACGATTGCAACAAAATATCCAACCGTCACAAGAAATTACTTTTCTCGTAAGGGCAAGCCAATCGAGATCGTCAAACTAAACGGTTCTGTCGAATTAGCGCCGCTCATTGGGCTGGCTGATGTTATTGTCGATATCGTCGAAACCGGTAATACGTTAAAGGAAAACGGATTAGTTGTGTTGGAGCAAGTAGAGTCGATTAGTACGAGACTCATTGTTAATAAAGCAAGCTTCGCACTTAAATCTCTAGCGATACAGTCGTTTATCAATACATTTAAACAAAGCTTGGAGGAATCGACATGGAACGCTTAACAGCGATGCAATATTGGGGTAAAAAACTGAAAAGAGCCCAACGTACCGCGCAAAAAGAAAAAGCACTTGATCAAACTGTCCTAGAAATTATTCAGTGCGTACGAAACAAAGGGGATCAAGCAATTCGCTCCTTTACGGAAAGATTTGATGGCGTGAGCATAGAGACCTTTATGGTTACAGAAGAGGAGTTCAATGAAGCTCGAAAGTCCGTCCCCCCTTCCTTTGTAAAAGCAGTGAAAACCGCTGCCAAAAATATTACCCAATTCCATGAGAAGCAGCTCGAACAGTCTTGGCTTGATATGAGCAAAGCTGGAACAATGGTTGGACAAAAAGTGACTCCTTTAGATCGGGTAGCCATTTATGTACCAGGAGGAAAAGCAGCTTATCCATCAACGGTGCTTATGAATGTCATACCAGCTAAAATTGCCGGTGTGAATCATATTTACCTCACTACACCACCACAAGCAGACGGTAAAATCAATCCATATGTATTAGTAGCAGCAAAAGAAGTTGGCGTCGAAACAATTTATAAAATCGGCGGTGCCCAATCGATTGCCGCTTTCGCTTATGGAACAGAAACCATACCAAAAGTACAAAAGATTACTGGACCAGGAAATGCCTATGTAGCGAGTGCTAAAAAATGGGTGTATGGCGATGTAGCGATTGATATGATCGCAGGACCGAGTGAAATTTGCATCGTTGCTGATGAGACAGCTAATGCAAACTTTGTAGCAGCAGACCTGCTGTCACAAGCAGAGCATGATGAAGAAGCACGAGCGATTTGTATTACGACGAGCATAAAACAAGCAGAGGCAGTCGAGCGGGCGGTACAAGAGCAAACAAAACGTTTGGCACGAAAAGCGATTATTCAAAGATCACTAGACCAGCATGGACAGATAATTGTTGCTGATACAATGGAGGTAGCATTTGCCATTGTAAATGACATCGCCCCGGAACATTTACAATTGATGATTGCCGAACCGATAGAAAAGCTTGGAGCGGTTAAGCATGCAGGTGCCATATTTTTAGGCAATTATTCCCCAGAGGCATTAGGGGATTATGTAGCAGGTCCAAATCATACATTACCGACAAACGGCACGGCGGCGTTCGCCTCTCCGCTCGGTGTCTATGATTTCATGAAAAAATCAAGCGTGATTTATTATGATAAACGCTCTCTGTTAGCCGCTGCGGATACCATTATAGAGTTAGCCAATACCGAGCAGCTGACTGCACACGCCCAGTCTGTGCAAATACGAAAGGAGGAGTAGCACGATGCGAAGCTATGAAGTCAACCGATCGACAACAGAAACAGTTATCGCTTTAAAGCTAGCTATCAACGGGACTGGAGATTCATCCATTGAAACAGGAATCGGGTTTTTCGACCATATGTTAACCCTATTAACCAAGCATGGATTATTCGATTTACAAGTAGACTGTCAGGGAGATTTAGAGGTGGATCAGCATCATTCCGTAGAGGATGTTGGCATCGCATTTGGTGAAGCCTTCCGCAACGCTTTAGGAGATAAAGCTGGAATTACGCGTTATGCCAGTGTTACTACTCCGATGGATGAGGCGCTATCGACCGTATCCCTTGATATAAGTGGTCGATCGTATCTCGTCTATCAAGTAGAAGGTTTAAAGGATAAAGTAGGCGATTTTGATACGGAACTGGTGGAAGAATTTTTTCAAGCGTTTGCTAGTAATGCGAAAGTAACTTTGCACATTCATAACGTTTACGGAAAAAATACGCATCATATTATTGAATCCATGTTCAAAGGATTCGGCCGCGCCCTTGATATAGCAACACAGAAAAGCGGAAGGGTGACAGGCATTCCCTCTACCAAAGGAACTCTGTAAGAGATAACAGTAGATTAGCAACACAAGCTTCCTAACAACTAGCAGACGGGAAATTTTGACAAGGTGAATCTGCTTAGCATCAAAACAAAAGAGGCTTGTCTTTATGTAGTCAAAAACAAGAAAGCTGTGATGGCAAGACTGCTATTTAGAGAAAAAGGGGCACTCTTTTTCATGTCCGATTCAGATGGTAGTCTCTATCCTGTTTTTTATTTAAAAGAAAGGAGCGAAAATATGATTTCCATTATCGATTACGGAGCTGGCAACATGAAAAGCTTGCAATTGGCCTTAGAAAAAACGGGAATGAACTCCCAAATAACAACCGATGAAGCAACCATTAAAAAAAGTGATGCTATTATTTTACCGGGTGTCGGTGCCTTTCAGGACGCTATGCGAGTTCTAAAAGAACAAGGATTATTTTCCATTATTAAACAGGAAGTTGCCAAGGGAAAACCACTCCTTGGCATCTGTCTAGGAATGCAATTATTTTTTGAATTAAGTGAAGAAGATGGAGAAACAGAAGGCTTTGGCTTTTTAAGTGGGAAGGTATGTAAAATTTCCGGTGATGTAAAAGTTCCACATATGGGCTGGAATAATCTTATCAAGCATAGAAATAGCCCATTATGTAATAACCTTCCGACAGATGCATTTGTCTATTTTGTCCATTCCTATGCAGCTGGTGGATTAGACGCAAATACACTTGTTGCTAGCACCATATACGGGGACACCATACCTGCTATAGTGCAACAAAATAATATTGTCGGCATGCAATTTCACCCGGAAAAAAGTGGGTCAACAGGCCTGGAACTATTAGCAAATTTCAGGGAGATGATACGATGATTTTATTTCCTGCCATTGATATGAAAGACGGGAAATGTGTTCGATTAACACAAGGAAATTACGATCAAGTGAATATTTATAGTGATTCACCTGTCACCATTGCAAAAAAGTGGGAATCACAAGGCGCAACATACCTACACCTTGTTGACTTGGATGGGGCAAAATCAGGCGTTTCCACCAATCAGCGCTTCATCCGGGAAATTGCTCAAGAAACTAGCCTACCTACTCAAGTTGGAGGTGGTATCCGTAGTATACAAGTTATGGAAGCATACTTATCCGTAGGAATTGATAGGGTCATTCTTGGGACTGCTGCTATAAAAGATCAGGCTTTTTTACAAGCCGCTCTCTCCCAATACCCTCATCAAGTTGCTGTATCCATCGATGCGCGAAATGGATATGTTGCAACAGATGGATGGACAAAGACAAGCACTGTCAACGCCATCGAACTTGTCAAAGAATTGGAAAGTATGGGTTTACAAACAATCATTTATACAGATATTTTAAAAGATGGTATGCTGAAAGGTCCTAATTTCCAAGAGCTTGCGCGATTACAAAATGCTACTTCTATGCAGATTATCGCTTCAGGTGGGGTAACAACCAGCAAAGATATTACGACGCTGACAAAGATGGGCTTGTATGGAGCGATTATTGGAAAAGCACTTTATGATGGCTCACTCACTTTGCCAGCAAGTTTGGAGGCAGTAAAAACATGTTAGCTAAACGAATTATCCCATGTTTAGATGTTGATAAAGGTCGTGTTGTCAAAGGAAAAAAATTTACCGACATTCAAGATGTGGCCGATCCTGTGGAATTAGCCAAACGGTACAATCAAGATGGCGCAGATGAGCTTGTTTTTTATGACATCACAGCTTCCAATGAGGATCGGGATATATTTATCGAGATGGTAGAAAAAGTGGCTGCTGAAATCGCAATCCCTTTTACAGTTGGAGGCGGTATTCGCACCATTGAAGATATACACCGTGTATTACGAGCAGGCGCTGATAAAGTTTCCATTAATAGCGCTGCCGTCCGCCACCCAGCATTGATTACAGAAGCAGCGCAGAAATTTGGCTCACAGTGCATCGTCCTATCGATTGACGCCAAGCAAACAACTAAAAATTATTGGCAGATCTATATCAATGGAGGCAGAAAGCAAGCATCTTTTGAAGCTATTGACTGGGCAAAGCAAGGAGAAGCACTAGGGGCGGGAGAGCTTGTACTGAATGCCATTCATACAGACGGGGGAAAAAATGGCTATGATTTAGACTTGATACAAGCTATTGCTTCAACAGTAAATATTCCGATCGTTGCCAGTGGTGGTGCTGGTAAAAAGGAGCACTTTGCCGAAGTTTTGCAACCAGGCTATGCAGATGCAGCTTTAGCCGCATCCGTATTCCATTACAGTGAAATACCCATACCAGCATTAAAAGACTATTTAGATCAGCAAGGTATTCCGGTGAGGAGAGATAATAATGAAACAAGTAACTTTTAATGACCATGGGCTTATTCCTGCTATTGTGCAGGACGCGGATACAGGGGAAGTGTTAACATTAGCTTATATGAATGAGGAAGCAATAGAGAAAACATTAGCTACTAAAGAAACGTGGTTTTATAGCAGAAAGAGCCAAGCATTATGGAACAAAGGAGCGACGTCTGGAAATAAACAAATCGTCCAGTCCGTTTCTTTCGATTGTGATCAAGACGCTATTTTATTACAAGTAAAACCGCTCGGTCCAGCTTGTCATACAGGGGAAAGTACTTGTTTCCATCAAGAGCTTCTTCAAGAACAACCTGCTTCTTTTGCCATGATAAATCAATTAGCTAAAAAAATTAAAACTCGAAAGGAAACCCCCATTGCAGGTGCATATACAACATACTTGTTTCAAGAGGGGATTGACAAAATCTTAAAAAAAGTAGGCGAAGAAGCAAGTGAAGTCATTATTGGCGCCAAAAACAACGATAAAAAAGAAATAATATGGGAAATTGCTGATTTGGCCTATCATACACTTGTGTTGATGGAACTGTTAGGTATTTCCGTTAGGGATATTAAGCATGAACTACAAAAAAGGCATATACAAAAAGGGGATTCAAATAATGAAGTATTGGAGTGAGGCAGCCAAACGCTGTACACCTTACGTCCCCGGTGAGCAGCTAAATGATCCAACTATTATAAAGCTAAATACGAATGAAAATCCTTATCCACCATCACCAAAAGTACAGTTAGCCATTAAAAAAGAGATGGAGCAAGGGTTGCACCTCTACCCATCACCGACAGTGGATAGTTTAAGAAGTGCCATTGCCAAACAAGAAGGTACAACTAAGGAATCCGTTTTCGTAGGAAATGGATCAGACGAAGTGCTCGCTTTTGCGTTTATGGGACTATTTTCACCACAGCGGACGATCTGTTTCCCGGCAATTACGTATAGTTTTTATCCCGTTTATGCAAATTTATTTCAAATTCCATATGAAAAAGTACCTTTAATAAATGATTTCACATTAGATGAAACAGCATTTTTTTATTCAGAAGGTGGTGCCATTTTACCAAATCCAAATGCACCTACCAGTATTTTTACCAGTTTAGATATGATTGAGAACATAGTGAAACATAACCCTGACAATGTCGTGATTATTGATGAAGCATATGTTGATTTTGCACCAGAAACTGCTGTAGCTCTAACGCACAAGTACGAGCAACTGCTGATTGTAAAAACTTTTTCAAAATCACGTTCTTTAGCTGGGTTACGCGTTGGCTATGCGATCGGGCATCCACATTTAATTGAAGCCTTAACATGCATCAAGGATTCCTTTAATTCATATACCATTGACCGTCTGGCAATAGTCGGAGCAAAAGCAGCGATAGAAGATACTGCTTATTTTAAGCAAACGACACGACGTATCCTGCAAACTCGTAATTGGACGCGTGAACAATTGCAAGAACGTGGTTTCAGCGTCCTGCCAAGCGCTACTAATTTTCTATTTGCCCACCATCCCGACTATGAGGCGGAAAAATTATATCAACAGTTAAAGGAGAAAAAAATCCTCATTCGTCATTTTCGTAATCCAGAGATTACAGATTATATGCGGATTACCATTGGTACAGACGAAATGATGAAGAAGTTTTTGCTAGTGTTGGATCAGGTAATGAAGGGTGAGTAACGGTGATGTTGTTATCTAGTGGGAAAAGATTCGGCAAGAAATAGTAACGTCTTCGGTAGAGCTTAAAATTGGGTAACGTGCTTTATGGAATCCCGTTTGGTTTAATTTTATTCCGAATGTAAGTGTCGTAAGTTTCTACTTTGGTAAGTCCGCGTAAATACAGAAAAATCTAATAGATACAGAACCTAAATTCCGGATTCGTTCAAGAGTCTTAGGCCACCCCCTTATAGTACTAATAATCATCGGGGATGAACTTCACCCCGATGATGGTATGTTATTTTATATGAACGTTTCAACTTTGGCATCTTTCTTTAGTGCTTCTACTCGTTTTTGCAATTGTTCATTTGTTTTTTCTTCTTTTAGGGTTTGCTTGATTTGATCTTTCAAATCTTCTAGTTTGCCTATTTCCTCACTTTGTTCCTTGATTTGTTTATAATAATCTTCCACTTCTTTATCTGTTACTTTTATGTCAAACTCGGACTCCAAGTATTGCGAAGTGATCAGATTATCTCTCAACATGTTTTTAAATTGGTCTTCGTTCAGCTGAAATTGTTCCAAAGCAGTATTTAAGCGTTCTGCTCCTTCTTTTTTAATGGTATCAAATTCTTTCTGTACTTCATCATCCGATACTTCAATCCCTTTATCGGAAGCATCCTGATTTATTAATTGTTGATTTACAAGCATATCTATCGTTTGTTGTTTTAACTGATCATTATCCACATCCTGATTAAACTGTGTATTCATCGTTTTCAACTGTAAATAAGCAGGATTGTACCGCTCCCCTTTTATTTCTTCACCATTTACAGAAACCACAGCTTTTTCTTTATCCACTTTTTCTTCATCCGTTATTTTAACAGGCTCCGGCTGTTTCCCTCCATCTTCTGTGTTGCCTTCTTCCTGTTGCTCCTCTTGTTGTGCGGTTTTATCCGCTTCCTTATCCCCTCCGCAAGCAGCTAATACCATTGCCAGCGTTAAGGTTAAAGCAAATATAATCCACTTTTTCATCAAGCCATCCCTCTTTTCATTTTGAGTGTCCTTTTCATTCAAACATATTTGCCATAAGCTTTGCAAGTAGTCCAAAAGAGCGGCGCCGCTTTTGAAAGCTACTATGACTCGCTTTAAGCCATATATTTACAATCTAACAACAAATGTCTAGCTACGTACCATGATTGTGCCACAACTGTTGTCCATCTTCCCTATGTTTATTCTACACTACATACGATATACAATTCAAACAAGCGCTTACGATAAGAAAAAGACCGGTAGTGTATGAATGTTGCACCTCGGCGCAAGATTTTCTCGTTTCAGTGTATGACTCGCTTCGGTCGGTGCATAACTTGCTTACTGTGGCGCGAGCAACTTTCTCGCTGTAGTGCGTGATTTTTTCTCGGACATGGGCGGACTTTCTCGCTTCGATGCATGACTTTGAGCAATGATTCAAGATAGAAAGACAAGTTAGCTCGATTTATGAACAAAGGCGCAGGACGCCCGTTTAGCAACAATAGTGACTGGAGGGGATCAACTAAAGTTTTAGAAATCATGCTCCTGCAACAGGAGTATGCCGACGCCTGAGCGGCAAGCCCGTATTTAGTCGGCCTTCCTCTTAGCTACAACCAATGATGACTTATCGTAGAGCTATTTCGTGAAATCGTCTAGTTGCTGGGCGCTTGCGCCAGACGTGTCGGTTATTTCGTTATTCCCAAGCACCTCATTTCATACTTTCTTATTTTATGAAAAAGAACCCTGTCATTTAACTAAGGTCACTGAAAATCTGATGATTTTTCAGTGACCTCCAATTTAATTCAGGGTCCTTTTTTTAAAGGATAGCTTTATTTTAAAGTTGCATCTATTTCCTTAATCATTTCTTGAACTGAAACAAGTCCGCCACCTGAAAGATACCAGAATTCTGGATCTAAGTAAGCGATATTATCGTTTTTAAATGCTTTCGTTTCTTTTACCAAATCATTTTCGACAATATTCTTTGCTGCTGGTTCCTCACCAATGGCAGCACTACGGTCAATAACGTACAATAAATCTGGGTCCTGCTCCATCACATATTCAAAGGAAACATTCATACCATGCGTAGACGCTTCAATGTTTTCATCTACAGCTGGTACGCCAAACACATCATGAATGATTCCGAAACGAGACTTAGGTCCGTAAGCACTAATTTTATCGTCGTTTGCTAACGTAATAAGCGCTTTTTGATCCATTTCTTGTGCTTTCTTGTTTAGTTCTTCTATAGATGAATCAATGGTAGCTAGCTCTTCTTCAATTTCCGATTGCTTATCAAAAATTTCTCCTAATGTATTCATGTTCGCTTTAAAGGATTCCATATAATTCGCTGTATCTACACCTAAGAAAACGGTTGGAGCAAGTTCTGCTAATTGATCATAGACAGCAGATTGACGACCAGAAATGAAAATAACATCTGGGTCAATTTCAGCAATTTTTTCAAAATCAGGTTCTTTTAGGCTTCCAACATTTTCGTAATCATCACTTTCATATTTTTCTAAATAAGATGGGATTACGCCACCTTTTGCTACACCAGCAACTTCAATTCCTAATTTATCTAATGAATCAAGTACACCAAAGTCAAATACAACTACTTTTTTCGGGTTTTTTGGCACTTCTGTGTTGCCTAACTCTTGCTTAATTTCGATTGTTTCAGCTTCTGCCTCTTTGGAGTCAGATCCTTTACTATTACTACTCTCTTTATCATCACTATTTGAACCACAAGCAGCTAAAGTTAAAACAAGTAGACTTGCGAATAAAAAGAATAACGTTTTTTTCAACATATTAAATTCTCCTTTTTTCTTCATCCATTTTATTATCAAACATGTTGTATAAGTATTAGATAGATTGCGGGTTTTATTCCAGACACGCAATTTTATTTGTTTACTTTTAAGTTTTCTGCTAAGTCAAGCATATATCAACAGAACCTTAAATGAAGTCAAAATCATTTACCTTTATACATATATCTATTACAATAGATATATACGCTATCCTTCATCATGATTTGGCTTGGGGGTCAATATCATGATGGGGATTTTTATTTGTTATTAAGAACCCTTCTGGGAGCTCAAAGCAATTAAAAATAAACACAAATTCGCTTATCATCAATATTTTTAATGTCAATGTCCATATCATAAATATCTTTTAATACGCATTTATCAATGACATCACATGCTCTTCCTTGCTTGACTACTTTTCCATCTTTTAAAGCAACAATATTGTCTGAGTAACAGGAAGCAAAATTTATATCATGAATTACAATTAGCACCGTTTTCCCAAGCTCATCTACTAAATTACGTAACGTCTTCATAATTTGGACGGAGTGACGCATATCTAAATTATTTAATGGTTCATCTAGTAGTATATACTCTGTATCCTGGGCAATTACCATTGCAATATGAGCGCGCTGCCGTTGTCCACCACTGAGCTGATCTAAAAACTTATCTTGCATATCACGAAGCTCCATATAATCTATCGCCTCGTCAACTTTTTCCCAATCGTAATGAGTCAATTTCCCTTGTGAATATGGAAAACGACCAAATGATACGAGCTCACGCACCGTTAATTTTAAATTAATGGAATTCGATTGCTTTAAAATGGATATCTTTTTTGCAAGTTCGTTGTTTTTGGTTTTCATGATGTCTTGGCCATCTATCGAGATATCTCCATTATCTTTTGTAATGAGGCGACTAACCATAGAGATCAACGTACTCTTTCCTGCACCATTGGGTCCAATGAATGAAGTTATCTTTCCCTTCTCAATCGTCAGGGATACATCCTCAATCACTTTCTTCTGGTTAAATGACTTAAATACATTTTTAATATCTACCATGATTTATTCTCCTTTAACAAAAGATAGATAAAGTAAATACCACCAACAAAGTTAATGATGACACTAATCGTTGTTTCGAAGGTAAATACTTTTTCAACAATAAATTGCCCACCAATTAAAGCGATAATACTTATAAGCATAGAGCCGAGTAAAATATAGAAATGGCGGAATGTCTTCAAAAACTCATATGCCAGATTGACAACAAGTAGTCCAAGGAATGTCAACGGTCCTACTAATGCCGTAGCCATGGAAATAAACACAGCAACTATAACGAGTAAATGCTTGACAACTTTCCCATAAGGAACCCCTAGATTAATCGCGTTATCCTTACCCAGCCCTAGTACATCCAAGTATTTATAGTAGCGCATTAAATAGACAAGAAGTAACACAAAAATTCCTATGGATATATACACTAGGTCTGTGTTTACATTGTTAATGCTTGCAAACATTCGGTCCTGGGCTAACATGAACTCGTTCGGATCGATTAAAACTTGCATAAACGAAGTGATACTGCTGAAAAAAGTACCTAAAATCATCCCTACAAGGAGAAGAAAATAAATACTATGTTGCTCACTTGTAAATAGCAATTGGTATAGGAGCAATGAAAATACGACCATTCCTCCAATTGATATAAGGTAATTGACATGACTATTCATCATTACCAATGAATTAGCTCCAACTACAAAGATAATAAAGGTTTGGATCAATAAATAAAGGGAGTCCAGTCCTAACACACTTGGTGTTAAAATACGGTTATTCGTAATGGTCATAAAAATGGTTGTAGCAAAACCAATTGCTGCACCCGTTAACAAGATAGCAACAACTTTAATGATTCGTCTTGGTAAAATGTAACCTATATTCCCAGTTAGATCATAAAACATATAGAGCATTGTTAATAATATAGCGATGAATGCGAGAATCAGTGTTTTCTTTTTATATCCCATATTTTTTTCTCCTAAATAGCAGATAAATAAATAATCCACTACCGATGACCCCAACGGTCAAGCTAATCGGAATTTCATATGGATAAATAATAACCCTGCCAATAATATCACATACGAGAACAAATATTGCTCCTAACAATGCTGTATGTAACAAGCTTTTTTTCAAATGATCTCCTTGATAAATGGTTACAATATTAGGAATGATAAGACCTAAAAATGGGATAACTCCTACCGCCAAAACAACTGAGGCGGTTACAAGTGCTACAATCACAAGTCCTAAATTGACAACTTGGCGGTAATTTAACCCCAAGTTCTTGGAAAAGTCCTCCCCCATACCCGCAATCGTAAATTTATTCGCATAAAAAAAAGCAACGATTAAAACTGGGATACTGACAAACATGAGCTCATAATTACCTGTCATAATCATGGAGAAATCTCCTTGCATCCATGATGAGATGTTTTGGATTAAATCGTAGCGATATGCGATAAAAGTAGACATGGAGCTAACAATGTTTCCAAACATTAAACCAATTAAAGGTATAAATATCGCATCTTTAAATTTTATCTTCTCCAGTATCTTCATAAATGCAAATGTACCTAATAATGCAAAGGCAAATGAAACAAGCATCTTTTCGAATGGGTTAGCAGAAGTAAATAGTACCATTGCTACTAATATGCCTAACCTCGCTGAATCCAATGTTCCTGCTGTTGTGGGTGAAACAAATTTATTTCTGCTTAACTGTTGCATAATTAGCCCACAAATACTCATGCTCATCCCGGCGATTAAAATACTGAAAAGCCTCGGGATTCTCGAAATCAATAATACTTTTGCCTGCTCCTCCGATAGGTTGAATATGTCTAACGGAGAAATATTCGATACACCGACAAAGATAGATACGATGGAAAGTATAATCAACATGACCACTAAGTAACGTATTTTCATAGGCTGCCCTTCACTTTCAACTTCCCCGTATTGTTTAAAATCGTTATTATCTTTGAGTTATTATAATTAATAATGATATTCATTATCAATTAACTTCAACTAACAGTATAACAGATTTGCCTTTTTCGTCAATGAAAAAATACAATATTATTTTCATTTCAACCTGTAATATGACGCCCTTATGCACCGCATTTTTTAGTAGGTTGCAGATAGTAGCATATAGAAATAATACTGGTTTGACACATTTTCTTAACACGTTAAAGGTAATGTAAACCGCTTCCATTTTTGTTTTTATGCATTAGAAATACTTGGCTTGTCGCCAAGTATTATGGTGAAAGCCCTTTGTTTTTCTTATACTATAAATCAAAAAAATCTTATCTTTTCTCCTCTATAGTGGAACAAAGGCGCAGAGTGACCGCTTAGCAACGTAGCGAATGGAACGAATCAACGAATGATAAAGGGAACCTTCCATCAGCGGGGGTTTCTTCATCCCTGCTAATTGTTAGTTGAACGGATCGGGGATTTAGGTGCTGTTATCTCCCGCTTCGACTTGTTCAGCTCACATTTTCCATCCTTGACTTATCTTACAAAGAAAAAAAGCCGTTTTTATTTTAGGCTTCATAGGTTGTAATCATAATTTGTCATATAAATAACTGGTAGCGAGGGTTGTAAGACTGCTTCACTACCAGTTATTTATTCCCTTCCCCTCTACCTCTACTCTTCGTCAATTTCACAACAGCCTTCATCTGTACAATAAGTCGTTTTAGAGCCTTTAGGGTTCAATGATTGAAGTTTCTTTTCGGTTTGTGCTTCTTGCCAAACTTGATCAAGTGCCTGTGAAAAAACATCAACTGGTTGTGCCCCAGAAATGGCGTATTTTTCATTAAAAACGAAGA
Source organism: Roseburia sp. 1XD42-34 (assembly GCF_009917385.1). Taxonomy (GTDB): domain Bacteria; phylum Bacillota; class Bacilli; order Bacillales; family Amphibacillaceae; genus Virgibacillus. The sequence goes on from NZ_QWLJ01000017.1 coordinate 58,649, forward strand.
AGGGAACACCTTGAACTCCTATCTCCCTCGCTTGTTCTTGATCTGCTTTTACATTTTTTGCATAATCACTACTGCGCAGCACTGAAGCAACTGCTTCTTTATCTAATCCTACGTCAGTGGAGATTGTCTGCAATGTGTTATGATCGCTTATTAATTGAGAATCCGTAAAAAAGGCGTACATTAGTTTCTCAGCTAATTCATTTCCTTTTCCGTGACGTTCCGCATATTTTACTAATCGATGAGCTGTAAACGTATTCGTATGCTGCATCGTATCAAAACAGTAAGTTAGTCCTGCTTCTGCTGCTTGTTTTTCTATCTGTTTAGTCATTTGCTTTACCTTTTCTATTGGTAACCCTTTTGTTTTGGCAAGATACTCATACATATTTTGATCCGGTTTTTCTTCTGCGTTTGGATCCAACTGATAGCTTTTAAATTCTACCATAACATCATTTCGATTGGCAAAAGTTTCTAAAGATTGTTCCAGTCTCCTTTTTCCAATATAACAAAACGGACAGACAAAATCGAACCATATCTCAATCTTCATACCAACACCTCATTTCCATTACATTGTAGCATAGCTATTCCCATTGAATGAACAATCCTGCCTATAGAAGTTGTTGGACAAGAAGATCTCCATAAACCCCGTCCGAAAGGGGAGCATTTCCTTTTTCCCGTCTTGTTAAAGACATATATTAGCTTGCTTGGATTTACGATGGAAACATTCCATCCTTTCTATACTTACAGAACAAATCCATGAATGTACCGGCGCCTTGTTCACCAATGACAAACGCTGATACTCGAACATGAAGTTATTTTCAACTGTGATAGGAATCCAACGTTGCCCAGGAACAAGACGACATTCTTGAATACGAACTCGGCATATTAAAAATTTTCCAATCGCGTACAAAATTGGTTGGTTTGTCTGTGCATGATCTTTTCTAAAATGACTCTGATCACCTCTTATAGGATTAAAGCTCTTTTTAGGTCGGCACAAAGTATTTTGTTAAGGTTAACCCGAGTTAGATAGACAATGATTAAATGGAATGTTCTTTTTAATGATATAAGTTGTTACCTTTATCCACATATTTCCCATGATCAGGTACAGCTATATCTGCAAAATGTTCGACGAGCTTATTCAAGCCTTTCGTAAGCTTTTCTCCTTTCATGCTAACCCCATGACCTGACACGACAACTCTTGGCTCTAGATTAGCTAATTTGCATACAGAATCAAAGGCTTCGTCCCAATTGGTTGTAAAATATCTAGGTGGTCCATTAACTTCAGCAGTCTGCATAAGCACACGATAAAATGAATCTTGACGAACAGTAATAAACGCATCGCCTGAAAATAATAATCGATCACTTTCTCTATAAAAGGCTACATGGCCAGGGGTATGCCCTGGTGTATGTATCCATTTCCAGCCGTCTAAATGAGGAACTTGATGACCTTCTGGAAGGGCCTGTACAGCATTACCAAGATCGATTGGTTCATTCGGATAAAGGTCGGCAATTTTTGCTAGTAAACCACCTTCCACACTTGAATCCGGTTTTGGATAACTTTTTTCTCCACGTACATATGGCAACTCTTTTGGATGTGCATAAATAGGTACATCCCACTCTTCTATCAAGTCCGCTAATCCACCTATATGGTCAAAGTGAGCATGTGTTAAAAGAATTGCTGCAGGTTTACTGCCTTTACCAAATCGGTCAACCACAACAGATTTAATTTCCGGTGCAGCATGAGGTAATCCAGCATCTACAAGTACCCAATCTCCTTTTTCCGGATAACCGATAAATCCAATGTTCACCATTTGATCCGTATAATAGTACACATCTGATTTCACCTGTACGCCCCCACCGCTTGTGATCGATGTCATTGGAATAAACCTGTCGTGCTCTCTTTTGTGAAAATCTTGTTCCACTTTCATCTGCCTCCTTACTTTTACCGTCTATATTAGTATCTACTGCACGAAAAAAAATAACCACTCAGACATGAGCAGTTATTTCATGTTATTATTTATGTTGTTCACTTTATTCAGCATAAACGGCACACAAAATTTTCGGGATTAAATAGGATGGCTTATTTTAATGTGCAAATTGTAAGTTTGACAAATTGGTTGTTCATTTCGGCAACTTTGTAATTCCTTGAAAAACATTAATCGTTGGTATTTCTTAATACGAGTACCGCTCCTCAATCGTTCCATCTCGTCGATGAATGATGAGATACGTTCCTTTGTTGCTTGCTATTTCTTTGCCTCGCTCCATTGCTTCTTTTTTTGTTGGATAAACGGCACTTGGTTTTTCGCCATCGCTTGATCGGACAGCCCAGCCATCTTCATGACTAACAATATGTTCCCCTTCCTCTAACCGCTCAGGATTATTATCATATTTCTTTCCTTCTGAAGAGCGTTTCGTTGGTTTTCCTGTTTGCTTGTATGTTTCTACTTCTTGTTGACTGGCATTTTTTCGCCATTCCTTTGCTTGGTCGATAGCAATTGGAATCGCTCTATTTTCATCATACCCCTCGTCAAGCATAGAATTAGCAATATCAATTGCTTTTTTTCTCGTTACTTCATTTAAATTTTTCATCGAAGCAGGATAATCTTTTAACGTCCAAACCATAAAGTTCCACTCCTCTTAAGCACTGTTTATTATGTAGTTACCCGGCTAGAGAAGTTATAAAACACAGAATCCAAAAACAGCCAGCTGCCAAGCAACTAGCCGTTCTGTTCTAACAACGACCTGCCCATAATGGATACGCGTCTCGTTTTTTTCAGTTCTTCTAATGACGCTGCCCCAATCCCAAACATAGCCATTTTCAATTCTAATTCTATTTGTTCCATTGTTGTGATGACTGATTCAGCCGATTCAGTTGCTGCCTGTAGCAGTTGACGGGCAAACCCAATGACATCTGCTCCAATTGTAATTGCTTTTGCAGCTTCAACACCTGTTTTCATTCCACCACTTGCTACAAGCGGCGTTTGTGGCAGTTTATTTCTTACCGATACAATACAATCCTTTGTCGGCAGCCCCCAATTATTAAATGCTTCTGCTGCCGCTTTTCGAAGTGGGTCCTGTGACCGCAGCTTTTCCACCTGGCTCCATGACGTTCCACCGGCTCCAGCTACATCGATATATGCTACTCCAGCATTATACAGCTTTTCAGCTACAAATCCATCGATGCCGAATCCCACTTCTTTAGCGCCTACTGGTACAGTTAACTTACGACAAATTTCTTCAACTTTCGGTAATAAATTAGCAAAGTTTAAATCCCCCCCATCTTGAACTGCCTCCTGCAAGCTGTTGAAATGGAGAACGAGCGAATCGGCTTCCGTCATATCAACAATGCGCTGTGCTTCCTCAGCGCCATAGCCATAATTTAATTGCACTGCGCCTAAATTAGCAATTAATGGAACGGTTGGAGCCTGATTTCGAATTAAGAAAGATGACTGGTGAGCATCACTTTCTAACAGAGCTCTAGTTGAACCAAGAGCAACAGCCCAGCCTTTCTCTTCAGCAGCCAGTGCTAAATTCTGATTGATTTTTGCAGCCAGCTCCGACCCTCCAGTCATGGAGCTTACCAAAAACGGAGCTTGTAAAGGTTTATTTAAAAAGCTTGTACTTATTTGAATATCACCAAAATTAATTTCTGGAAGGGCGTTATGTATAAATGATATACCTTCTAGTCCCGTTGATTTATTTACACCTTCTACATTCTCTGTTAAGCAAAGCTGAATATGCTCGGTTTTTCTAAGATTAATTCCCTCTTCCATGCTAAAAACCTCCAATTTTCCGACCTTGGTTTTTATGATAACATAACTTAGACATAAAACTTACTGTGACGATTTAAGAAACTTTCTGTCCCAGCAAACACCGAATCAGAATCCATTGTATAATGAGAAAGACGTCTTAAAATTTTGATCGATTGGAATTAGCTTTTATCGTTGATACGGATTTTATTGATCAGATTCGTTCTGAACGTAGCATGCTCGCTTTTCAGCTTGCAATGATCGATATGAAGCTGCATATGCTAGTTTTGGCTTATTACTACTCCTAGGTATCTATGTTTGATTTATTGTTGCACTGGCTCAGTCTGGAGCCTCGGATGATCGATTCGAATTGACACTCGTTCGGCCCGGGACCACAGGTGCGCGATTTAGCACGTTACTCGATAGGTCTTTCCCTTCTTTGCCCGATCTAACGCTAACCTATCACTTCTCTATGGAGAGCATCTTAGGCGTAGGTTGGCAAGGCCCCCGCCAGGACAACAGCGATACAATTTCTATACAGCGCCCAGCATCTTCATTTTAAACGTACACTTCCTTAAATAGTGATTTGGAATACTTGTGTCAGTTAATTGCTGGAATTCCGCTACTCCTAATTTGGTTTATGTTTGGACGGTTGTTCGATACTAGAGCGTAAATCAAAACATTTAAATTAACCATGAAATATAAGCAGGAGGAATTGATTCATGAAACAAAGAGCAAAAGATTTCGCTACTGCAGCACATCAGGGACAACTTAGAAAAAATTCAAAAACGCCATATATAACCCACCCTATTCGTGTTGCGAATATACTTGAAGGAGCTGGGTGCAGTAAAGAAGTTGTATGTGCGGGTTATTTACATGATGTTGTTGAAGATACAGCATATACCATACAAGATATTGCCTCGCGATTTGGAAAACACATTACTTTTCTAGTAAGTGCGCATACTGAAAATAAATCTTTACCTTGGGATAAGCGGAAGCAGCATACAATTGATGTACTGCAAACTTCGAATATAGAAGTAAAGCAATTAATTGTTGCAGACAAATTAGATAATTTATTAAGTATTGAGGAAGACTTGAAATTACTTGGAGATGCCGTGTGGGATAACTTTAACGCTCCTTTTTCTAAACAGAAATGGTATTACCAATCCATTGCAGCAGTCATGTATGATGGGGTCTCCCTAATAGAAACCCCATCTTTTTTTAAACTCTATGAAGATACAGTATTCCGTGTCTTTCATTCATAAGGATTAATATTAAATGAGAGCATTATATAAATCGGCTTTTTACTAATGAGAGAAGATCTATACCATCTATACCTAGTTTATACAAGCCCTCATTTCGCACTTAATGGGGGCAACAAATAATCTCAGCTATTCTCTGATAACCATTATTTATATCCACGTTGTTTGTAAGCAACTTTTGCGTTTTTAGATCGCTGCTTCCACTTATTTTTCTCTTCAAGCTGCGCTTTTTGGTTTTGCTTTCTTTTTTCAAATGCCAATTCTCGTAATAGTTTCTGATAACTTTCAAAACGTTCCTGTGGCAATTCTCCAGAGTCAAGAGCTTCCCTCACACGGCAGCCAGGTTCTGTATCATGTTGGCAATCTTTAAAAAAGCAAGAACTAGCCAAATTATCCACATCTTCAAACGTTGCATCTACAGCCTCTTCTCCATCCCATAGCTGTAGCTCACGCATTCCAGGAGTATCAATTAACAAGGAACCATTTGGTAACACAAACATTTCCCTGTGAGTCGTTGTATGTCTCCCTCTGCTATCACCTGATCGTATATCTTTTGTCTTCTGTACATTTTGCTCCAATAGAACATTCACTAAAGTGGATTTCCCTACCCCAGAAGAACCTATTAAAGCAACCGTTTCAGTAGGGTTCAAGTATGCTTTTACACCTTGTATCCCCTCTCCTGTGACACTGCTTACGACTATAATCGGGATACCGATAGCAACTGTTTCCACTTTGGAAATCAACTCTGGCAGTGCTTCCTCTGGGTATTCATCCTTTTTCGTTAACACAATAACAGGGGTGGCACCACTTTCATAAACAGCCACAATATATCGTTCCATACGACGTATATTAACATCCTTATTTAGTGAACTTACGATGAATATCGTATCTAAATTTGCTGCAACGAGTTGCGCTTCGGTTTTACTACCAGCAGCTTGTCGAACGAGTTGACTTTTTCTTGGCAAAATTTGGTGAATAACTGCTTTTTGCTCTAATTTGAGCTTATCTACAATAACCCAGTCGCCAACTTAGGAAAATCCATTGGGCTATTTGCCGTGTTTATAAACTTTCCACTTACGTGAGCGAGGTACTCCATTTCTCCATCTGAAATACGGTAACTATTCCTTTGTACTGTTATTACCCGGGCAATAAGAGCTGGATCATCTGCTTTGAAAAAATCTTCATTCCAGCCAAGTGTTACTAATTTATTCAATTATATTTTCCTCCTTAGGGATAGATGTTCAAAAAGTAGACTGAGCCGAAACTTTCGACATATTTATTTCTAGCAATACTTCCAATATTGAGTATCTACACTCAAGGAAATAAGCGGTAAAAAATTCGTCACGACATTTCTACTTAATTTTGAACATCTTAGATTTGGAGGAAAGCGATACTATTTATTCCGACCGTTCCTCCATTTTGTTTATATTAATTTGTTTTAATACTACACGCATAAAACATCTCTCCTTTCAAAATAGAACAACGCATATTAAAACCCTAACTATGTTATAGCTTATTTTAACCCTCTTTGTAAAGTTTCAGTGGCACAAAAACCTTTTCACACTGGTAAATTTTTTATCAAACTAAGCGGTAATATAAAGGTGGCAACAGCATTGCAGTTAAAATAATGAGCTTCACATTTAGAAAGACACGTGCTGAAACAAAGGGTTTCAGAATCAAATGAAATGAAATAGCCGTAAGTAAAAAAAGCTGCCTCAACGTTAATAACTAACGGAAGAGACAGCTTTTTATTTATCTAGTATTCATTTCACTCGGTTCAGGACCTGTGCGTTCACCGCGGTCTATTTCAGCAATAGCTGCCATTTCCTCTGTGGCAAGTTCAAAATCAAACACTGTAAAATTCTCTTCCATACGAGATGGTGTGACCGATTTTGGTATGGCAATATGATTTGCTTGCAGGTGCCAACGCAGTACAACTTGCGCTGATGTTTTTTGATGCGCTTCAGCAATTTTTGTAATAACCGGATCATGAAGCACCTTTCCACCCTGCATTAACGGGCTCCAAGCTTCTAGATAGATATGGTGCTGGTCGCAAAAATCTTTTAATTTCCTTTGCTGTAGATAAGGATGGCATTCAACTTGGTTGACTGCTGGAACAACGGCACATTCGTTAATTAACCGCTGCAAATGTTCTATATTAAAATTACAAACTCCAATTGCTTTCGCACGTCCATCTTGGTATAACTTTTCCAAAGCTTTGTAAGTTTCTACATACTGATCATATTCCGGTGTCGGCCAATGAATCAAATACAAGTCTATATAATCTAACCCTAGCTTTTCTAGACTTTGTTCAAAAGCATGAAGCGTGTTCTCATAGCCTTGATCACTATTCCAAACCTTTGTCGTAATAAATAAATCTTCACGAGCAAGAGAGCTATTAACTAATGCTTGCCCTACCCCGCGTTCGTTTTCGTAAATTTTAGCCGTGTCAATGGAGCGATAGCCGATTTCAAGTGCTCTTGCAACTGCTGTCGTCGCCTCTTTATCTGGTACTTGCCACACACCAAAACCGAGCTGCGGCATACGTAAGCCATTATTCAATGTCATATAGTGCATTGTTTTGCCCCTCTCTATTAATTATTTTTATAGTATCACAGTTGGTATTATTTTTTAAACAAAAGTGTAGCCACTTTATGGAGCATCAATGATCATGATTAAAAAAGTGAACCAATTCGGCTGTTGCAATTAAACAAATACGTAGCCCCCAAAAAAATATCTGGACGAAATCAACAGGATACTTCACAAAAGGAGCAAAACAAACCTCACATGCAAGAAAACCCCATGCTTACTCTGGTATTAGTCCTCATACCATTAGTACTTCTTCAGCAATCCATGTCTATTTTTCCAACCAACGCTCCCGTACATAACTGTAGTTTCCTTCAAATCGGATTACTTTTTGATTTTGAAGCAAATACGTTACTGGGAAGAGTCGATCTAAAAAATAGCGGTCATGAGAAACAGCAATAATAGTTCCTGCAAAATGCTCTAATGCCTCTTCTAATGCTTCTTTGGATTCAATATCAAGGTGGTTTGTCGGTTCATCTAAAATAAGGACGTTATGATTTTGGTACATTAATTGCGCTAACCGCAAGCGTGTTTTTTCCCCACCGCTTAGCTGCCTAGTTTGCTGGAATACACTTGATCCGTAAAATAAAAATTGGGCTAAAATGGCTCTCGCTCTTCCTTCTTCTACAGGTACTTGTTCACGAAATTCATCGATTACCGTGCGATTATCTTCCATTTCCAGCATATGTTGCGATAAGAACCCGAGGGATAGATTGCTACCCAATTGCACATCTCCTTCATCTGCTTCTATTCTTCTAATCATTAACTGTAACAATGTCGATTTTCCCGACCCGTTTTCACCAATAATCGCTACTCGCTCCTGAAAGCGCACATGCAAATCAACCTCCTGAAAGAGCCCTTTTCCCTGAACTTTTTTTGATACACCTTTGAGCTTAACCACTTCTTTTCCACTTCGATCCTGCATTTTAAAATCTACCTTGATACGTTTTTGCTCTAGTACCGGCCGTTTTAAGCGGGTAATTTTCTCCAATGCTTTCTCCATACTCTTCGCTCTGCGATGTAGCCCATCATTTGGAGGATTTGCTTGATTCGCCCATTCTTTTAATCGCTTAATTGTTTCTTTCATTTTCTTTATTTTCTTTTGCTGATCCTGATATTGCTGAAATTCTTGCAGCAATCGCTCCTCCCGTTCCTTCACATAATTGGTATAATTAGTAACATAGGTGGTTAATTCGTGTTGATCCAATTCCCAGATCTTTGTAACGGTATCATCCAAAAAGTAACGGTCGTGCGAAACGATCACAATTGTTCCTTTATAGTGTCGGATAAACTCTGTTAGCCATTCTATTGCTTTAAAATCAAGGTGATTAGTAGGTTCATCCAGCAAAAGTAAGTCCGGAGCCTGTAATAATAATTGTGCTAAACCTACTTTGGTTCGTTCACCACCACTTAAATGATTCCACGACTTCATTGCAAGTTCTTCGATCTGCAAACCACTCATCACGCGGCGCACCCGAGCATCTATTTCATAACCACCATTTTTTAGAAAATGATCTTGCATATCTCCATACGTTTGGATCAGCTTTGTTAGTTTTGCAGGGTTCGTTTCCTCCCCCATTAAGTTTTCAATGTGCTCCATTTCAGTTTTTATCCGGTTTAACTCCGTAAAAACTGCTGCTAATAACGCTGCAACTGTTGATTGTTCTTCTATCATCGGATTTTGTAGTAGTAATCCGACAGAAGTATTTTTCTTCCAAGTGATTATTCCTTTAGCTGGTTCAGATTTTTTCGCCAATAACTGTAATAAAGTCGATTTTCCTGTACCATTTCTACCGATTAAACCGATCCGCTCTCCTTGCTTCACTTCTGCGGTTATATTTTCAAAAATCAGGTTAGCACCTATTGTTTGAGTCACTTGGTGTAGACTTGCAGTAAGCATTTTTCTCTTCCTCCGCTCTAGAAGAGACAATTCTACCTAATAAAACTTGGCAAATTGGAAATGGTACATAAGGATGAACATGCGTCAAAAGTAGCGCAACGATATTGTTTAGTTTACTTTGCACTTATTATTTCCGCACCAACTTGCTTGAATTTATGGTGTTAAACAAGCACTTTAAACTCGGACAAACTTTCAATTATGTTGGTCATATTTAGATACAAAGTTTGTCTATCTTGCAATATTTAATATGTCTTTCCAGCCGTTCGGTATAACTGAAAAACTTGGCTTGTCGTCAAGTCGCTTTTCTTATACTATAAATCTCCCGCTTTTTATAGTATAACAAAGGCGCAGAGCGCCCGTTTAGCAACGTAGCAACTGGAACGAAGCAACTAAAGTTTTAGAAATCATGCTCCTGCAACAGGAGTATGCCGACGTCGGGTGGCAAGCCTGTTTTTAGTCGGCCTTCCTCTTAACCGCGAACCGATGATGACTTATCGTAGGGCAATGGAGTGAAGTTGCCTAGTTGCTGGGCGCTTGCTCCGGACGTGGTTCCGTTATACTGGTGTATCCCAAAGTAACAAATTTGATACTATCTTATCTTGCAAAAAAGACATAAGGGGAGAGCTTATCCCCTTATGTCCTTAAACAGCTTAATCGCATATTATCCCTTCGCACTATCTATATGCACACTAAATCCGCCAGGTAGGTAGATGTCTCTTACTGGTATTTTTTCCATTATTTTGAATTATAAAAAGACAGACGTATTCCGTCATTTGAATTATTGGAAAAAATTGCATAACGAATATAAAGATATGCTTGAATTTTCGTTACGCCACCAGTTTGATTCATCTACCTCACCTCCCGTTTATAATTAAACCTAGTTTATCTAAAAAGTTTACTCCGTGTCAATGGGAATTTACTTTAACTAATATAAATTGATGTTGTAAGACCTGTTATGTGGTAAAACAGAGCGCTTAGATCAAATGTAGTTCTTATTGTATCATTGGATAAAGACTGTATTTTCCCTGCCTACTTTAAATTCCTCTTATTAGTTCACAATAACTTAACTCAAAGATATTTACCCTGTTATCCAAGTTAGAAGCATAAAGTGTTTGTATTATAAAGGGCGACATCAGCTTCATTTGTTGAAAAGGTAGCTAGAATAGTGGAAGTCGTTTACATTGTTTAGTTTATACTTACCTTAATTTCACAAATGTTCTAAGCTTGGTATGATCTAAGCGTAAGCTCAATCCCTTGTTTATAAGATGTCCGCGGCAACGGGCCTATTAAATTTTCATACTTTTCTCCATTTAAAATAACGGGTTGCCGATTTAAATATTGCATTTCAACAAACTCTCGCATTTGACGATCAAAAACACCTAAAAACCTTAGCATATTGGTTGTTACTGTAAATACTTTTTTCTGATACCGTGTTACATCCCGAATCAAACGTACTAAGTCGATTCCTGTTACAGGGTGAGTTGCAGGTATATTCCAATGTTGCCCATAAGCTCCGTCGTGAAATGATAAATTAACAAGTGCTTGTGCTCCATCCAATGTAAGACGATATTGCCAAACGGTTGGGAATTTAGGCTCCGTGTCTCGCCTTAAACTTCTGTGTTTCTTCTAGTCTTAAAATAACATCTTTATATTAATTTTCATCTAGGACAAAGTGATTCTCTGGTAAGAATTTGCATTCATTCCAAAAATATATATAACCTAAATCTACGGGATACATTTCCTTATATGTAGCAACTTAGGAATTGTTTTCAACTACACATAGCATGAACAAAGGCGCAGAGCGCCCGTTTAGCAACGTAGCGACTAGAACGAATCAACTAAAGTTTTAGAAATCATGCTCCTGCAACAGGAGTATGCCGACGTCGGGTGGCAAGCCTGTTTTTAGTCGGCCTTCCTCTTAACCGCGAACCAATGATGACTTATCGGAAGGCGATTTCGTAAAGTTGCCTAGTTGCTAGGGGCTTGCTCCGGATGCGGCTATTCGGTTAAGTCCGTATCCACCAAAGCAACCATTTTCTTAAAAAGCATTTCGCTCATAGCTTAGGTATTATAACAAGCCTAGTGTCTTTCGGTTCGTGGATACTGCTGAATCAGCACGGACTCCAAACAATTTTTCCACTCTGCTCATTATGATCCATACTTATCTCAAAGTAATGCTTCGTATAAAAGTGTTTTAGTCGTTCCACATGATCAAAATCGCGTTTGACAATATCGCCTGTAATATAATGTTTGTTCTCTTGATGGGCAATCTCTTTTAAATGTTTCATTAAGACCGAACCAAACCCCTTATTTTGTTCGCCTTTAATATCGGAAATATGAATCGTGGTTTCTGATTTATATTCAGCTTCAATAGCAGAATCCCAATTCCCTCGAAATGGTTTTGTACATTCGTGAAGCATAAGTTGAAACGTATTTGCTTTTCGATTGGCATAAACAATGACCCAATTGGCTTCTTTTGTTTGGTCAATACTAACAATATATGCTTTTTTAGCAATTTCCTTCACATTTTCTTGCATACGTAAGACTTGAATTTCTAGAGCATTCAGTTCTTCTTGTAATTCCTGCTTATTTTTTTCGTTTTCTATAAAAGCGGTCCTTTGCATGATATCACCTGCATTTTTAAATTTACGCACACAATTTGACATTCTACACGATGATTAGGAACTAACGCAAATGTAAAAAAATTTGCAATAATCACTTCAAATCACTCTTTATTTTGTCGATATGTAAACAAAGGTACTGTTTCCTTTATAAGACAATTTCCTGAAAGGGATTCCTTATTTAGGGAAATTAAAAATCATGTTGTAATTACTGCCATAACTTTCTTCATCCATGAAGAAGGAAAGCATTTTTACGCAATCGTGAAGTGTTGATTTAGTTTAAGAGCAGGAGTATGCAGCACCATGCAAAATGAAGTGAGCGAATATTCTTTGCAAATGCTATAAAGGGGGATTCCATGCAGAAAAAGAAAATAAAGAAATCAACAAACGAAAAAAAGAAGTTAAAAACCATTAGGAAAAAATTCATTTTTACTTGGCGAAATTTGCGCATTCATAAAAAATACTTAGCTGTTTTCTTTTTAACCATTGCCTTACTCCTTACTTCTTCCGTAATTGTATATGTACAATTAAAAGGCGGACAAAAGGATATTCAAAAAGTAAATGAGCTACAGGAGCAGACAAATAAAATATCGCAATTAGCAATTATCATTCAGGCAAAAGATGTACAATCTGCTGATTATTTAATCACTGAGAATACAAAGTATTTTAACGCTTTTGAGGATTATCAAGAGCAATTTGATCAAATCGCACAACAGTTAGAAAAAACGATGGACGGAAAAAAACAAAAAACCATTTTCAACGATATTCTGCAAAACAATGCTTCCATTGATGAAGCCTTTATGGAACGGATGGTAACTTCTGTCGAAGAAGGAAGAGAACAATTTGCTAATACCATTCGCCACTACTCAGGAAGACTTCGTACAGATACAATGACACTCGTTAATCATCTGTTAGAGCAAACACAGGAACAGCAAGCTGCCGCAATCGCTGAAGCGGAGGGAAGTTCAAACAGGAGCGTATACATATTGGCGATCACTAATCTGTTAGCTTTAGTTATTGGCATTCCATTTATGATTATCGTTAGTCGAGGTATTACAGCAAGATTACAGAGCATTGTCCACTCAACGAAAGAAGTAGCATCTGGGAACTTACAGGTAAAACAAGAAGAGGATCGAGCAAAAGATGAAATAGGACAACTTGCTCAATCCGTACACACGATGAAGGAACGAATACGCGATATCATCCACAGCGTACAAATGGCTGCTTCATCTGTCTCCACCCAAAGCGGGCAGTTAACAAAATCAGCTAGTGAAGTAAAAGAAAGCAACCACCAAATTGCTGCAACGATGGAGGAATTAGCTAGTGGTACAGAGGCACAATCAACAGGAGCTAATGAATTGTCAGAAAAAATGAATCGTTTTGTCGATAATGTTCATATTTCGGAGCAAAGAGGAAATGAAGTAATGACAGATGCTAGTGATGTTCAGCAATGGACAACAGATAGTTCCAAACTGATGGAACAGTCCGTTCAGCAAATGAATCAAATTGACACCATTATGGAGCAGGCCGTACAACAGGTAAGGGGATTGGATGAACAGTCTAACCAAATCTCTAAGCTCATTAAGGTTATTCGAGATATTGCAGAACAGACCAATTTACTATCCCTAAACGCTGCTATTGAGGCTGCAAGAGCAGGGGAACACGGCAGAGGCTTTGCAGTGGTGACGGATGAGGTAAGAAAGCTATCAGAACAAGTCGCTCAATCCGTGGGTGAAATTACAACAATTGTCCAACGTATTCAATCAGAAACGAGCGAAGTCGTTGCTTCCCTGCATCAAGGTTATGATGAAGTAAAAACAGGAAAGCAACAAATTGAAGACACAGGCAGCAATTTCCAACAAATGAATTGCGCTATTACCAGCATGATTGAAAAAATGCAAGCTATTTCTATTAAGCTGAAAGAAAATACTACAACAAGCGAATCCATGGATCAACTCGTCAAAGAAATGGCTTCCATTTCACAAGAATCTGCTGCTGGTGTAGAACAAGTAGCCGCTTCTACGGAAGAAACAACCAGTACGATGGAACAAGTTTCCTATAATGTAGATGAACTAGCTGAATTAGCTGCAGAGCTTAACAAACAGGTGAACGTTTTTAAGCTATGAAAAACAAAGAGCTGAAGTAGTGGAAAACTGACAAATGGTTGCCACAACTCCTCGTGAAAGCTTGATATAAAGATGCTATCATACATCCCGTCCATCTATAGACGCCTGGAAGATGGACGGAACCCATATTAGAAAAGGTTGTTCTCTTATACCGCTTTGGTCATACGGATATATTTTAGGACCCTGCCACATTCTCGCTACGCTAATCTATTTTCTTATCTTAAGATAGCGGCTTTCTCGCTCTGATAATCGGTTTTCTAGCTGCGACAAGATGTTCATACGAGTTCGTAGAGCAACTTTCCATTTCAGTACGAGAGGGCTTTTCGCTCAAATGAAAAACTTTTGCTTCAACCAGCAAGGACTTAGCCCCCTAGTTATTCCTTTCAATACAAAAATAGTTTCCAATTTACTATCTTAGGAGGGGGAAACTTCGTACACGGTCTGCTAAACGTTAACAGGTAAGACAAATTATAAGTCCATTTTTACAAGCAAATAATGTCGTTACTTTCTACCCGCATATAAAAAACAGTCACGTGTATGATCATTGACCATTCCCGTTGCTTGCATATATGCATAACAGATGGTCGGTCCAACAAATTGAAAACCACGACGTTTCAAGTCTTTACTCATTTGCTCGGACTCGTTTGTAAACGCAGGAACCTCTTCAAGTGTTTGCCAATGATTAACTATTGGTTTTCCATCGACAAATGACCAGATATACGTAGAAAAGTCGCCAAACTCTTCTTGTACTTTCAAAAAGGCCTGCGCATTCTTAATAAATGTATTTACTTTTCTACGATTGCGGATAATCCCTTCATTTTGGAGCAATGTTTCTATTTTCTGATCATTATATTTACTTATCTTTATCGGGTCAAATTGATCAAATGCAAGGCGGTAATTGTCTCTGCGTTTTAAAATGGTAATCCAACTTAGTCCTGCTTGTGCCCCTTCTAAGCAAAGCATTTCAAATAATTTCTGATCGTTATATTGTGGTTTTCCCCATTCATGATCGTGATAAGCAATATAAATGATATCATCCGTGAGCCATTGGCATCTCTGTTTGATCATCAGTCTTCTCCAATCGCGACTTCATTATCTTCATAGGAGATCCAATCGCTAAAACTACCTGGATATAGCTTCACATTTTTATACCCAAGTGATTTCAGCGCTAAAACATTTGGACAAGCGGATATTCCAGAACCACACGAGACAATGATTTCCTCATCCTTAGATAGAGAAGCAAATTGCTTTTCTAAAGCTTCTTTTTTCTTCCATGAACCATTTGTATCAAGCACATCCTTCCAGAAATAATGCTTGGCTCCGGGTATGTGTCCTGCTCTAGCATACATCGGTTCATAGTCTCCTAAATAACGCTCTTTTGCACGAGAATCAATTAAAACAGCGGCTTTTTGCTTTACTTTTTCTTTTACCTCTTCCATATTTGCCGTTTGGTTTGGTCTCATTTTCAAATGAAATAATTTTGGCTTAAGTTGTGGAATTTCTACCGTCGTTTCGTTCCCTGTTTCTTCCCAGCGGGTATATCCACCATCTAAGACGTACACTTTGTTATGTCCCATGTAATATAATAACCACCATGCTCTTGCAGCAAACATGTCATTATGCTCATCGTATAACACAACTGTTGTATTATGATCTACACCGACTTTTCCAAATTTGGCTGCAAGCATGGTGAGATCTGGAAGTGGATGATTTCCTCCATGTTTCAACTTTTTACCAGACAAATCATTTTCAATATCCATGAAAATGGCACCAGGGATATGCCCTTGTAAATACGCCTTTCTACCAGCTTCTGGATCCATCAATTGAAAACGAACATCTATGATTACTGTATTCTTTAATTTATTTTCTAACCGGTTCTTCAGGCGTTCTACGCTAATGACATATGTCAACGTTTATCCCTCCAGTATTTTTAAATAGATATGAACAGCGAAGGTTTTCGATATGATCCCGTAATCTTTTTAACTCTTTTATATCCTAACCTTATTTTAAACGATAAGCTGATTCATGCCTACCCCTAACTTAGGGACGCGAAGTATTTTGTTTAGAATATTAGCGTAATTAAGTTATAATAAAAGAAACACTTTACATGATATGAAGAATAAATAAACAGGACTGTTTTTCAAATAAATTATGTGAAGCTTAGAGATACATACTTTTTAACAAAGTGCCTGTTCAAAAAGGAGGTAAAAAGAACCGAGGGCGGCTAAGGTTTCAAGCATCCTTTTAAAAAGAAAGACACTTTTCCTGCGTGCGATATATTGCTGTCGTAGCCTTCTTTCTTGCAAAGCTTGACATTAGCGCATCCTATGGGGCGAATTTCCGAGTAGCGCAGTTGTACAGAATGTACTGACTTCTACCCTGTCACAGGACATATCAACGTAGAAAATCCCATAACACGAGTGCTAGTATAGGCATCCTTTGAAAATCATTCTGAAGGAACAAAGGCGAAGAGCGCCCGTTTAGCAACGTAGCAACTGGAACGAAGCAACTAAAGTTTTAGGAAGCATGGTGAGGCACGAACCAATGATGACTTATCGTAGGGCGCTTTCGTGAAGTCGCCTAGTTGCTGGGCGCTTAAGCCGGACGTGGCTATTCCTTTATATCGTTATCTCAATGCCAAAATTTTTATACTTTCTTATCTTGCAAAGAAAAGAGATATCCTTTTCCAAAAGACGTAAAAACCAAATAACGAGAAATTCGATATGTCATTTTCAATATACTTTTGCAACAACCTCATCAAGTAACTTTTTTACCTTTAAATCAGATCGGAGCTGACAATTCATGAAAGAAGAAATGATGGAAAGATTTATTACATACGCCAAAATAGATACACAATCAGATGAAAGCAATGACGCTACCCCTTCCACACCAGGACAGCTTGAATTAGCCAATCACTTAGTTCATGAACTTCAGGAAATTGGGATGGTCGATGTTGCTGTAGATGATTATGGTTATGTCATGGCGACACTTCCAGCAAACACGGATGGAAACATACCGACAATCGGTTTTTTGGCACATTTGGACACAGCAACAGACTTCACAGGAAAAAATGTGCAGCCCAAAGTTATCGAGAACTTTGCTGGCGGCGATATTGTCTTAAATGAAGAACAAAATATGGTGCTATCTGTTTCTGACTTTCCAGAACTGTCACAATATCAAGGGCATACGTTAATCACTACAGATGGAACAACTTTACTCGGAGCTGATAACAAAGCGGGCATTGCGGAAATTATGACCGCTATGAACTATTTGATTAAACATCCGGAAATCAAGCACGGTAAAATTCGGGTCGCTTTTACACCCGATGAGGAGATTGGTCGTGGACCACATAAGTTTGACGTCGAACGGTTTGGTGCCACTTATGCTTATACCGTTGATGGCGGACCGTTAGGCGAATTGCAGTATGAAAGTTTTAACGCAGCAGCAGCTAAAGTAATGTTTAAAGGCAAGAGCGTACATCCGGGAACAGCAAAAAATAAATTGGTCAACGCGGGAAAAATGGCAGCAGCCTTTATCAACGAACTCCCAGATCAGGAATCCCCAGAATATACAGAAGGATATGAAGGCTTTTATCATTTAAGCTCGGTGAATGGTGATGTTGAAAATGCAGAAGTAAGCTACATTATAAGAGATTTTGATAAAGATACATTCGAAAAGCGAAAAAACATATTTCACCAAATAACAGACAAACTTCAAGCCAAGTATGGAGCAGAAGCTGTCACTTTAGAAATAAGAGATCAATATTTTAATATGCGCGAAAAAATCGTGCCTGTGAAGGAAATTGTTGATATTGCCTATGATGCGATGAGAAATTTAAATATCGAACCCATTGTAAAACCAATCCGTGGCGGTACTGACGGATCTCAGTTATCGTACATGGGACTGCCAACTCCGAATATCTTTACTGGCGGAGAAAATTTCCACGGTAAGTTTGAATATGTTTCTGTAGATAATATGATCAAAGCAACTCAAACGATTATTGAAATTTGTAAGCTATTTGAACAACGAAGTTAAATATAATAGCTATCAAAGTGCCAACCGACGTTTGTTGGCACTTTTTTAAGAGATAAGAAAGCATTCCTGTAATAAAGCAAAATGAGGATTGAATAAAAAATGCCCCCTTGGTATGAT
>NZ_QWLJ01000018.1 GCF_009917385.1 Roseburia sp. 1XD42-34
TGCCTTTTTTAGATAAATTGTCCCTTGATAATCAAATATTTAATTATTTTTCTCTTGACATTTTACCGCAGGTCTTTATGTTTCTTGCAGACTTTAACTGAAGTTCTTGTTCCAAGTAAGATGAGATATGTTTTAGAATGCTCTTTAATGTATAAGTTTATTACATAAACCACCCAAAACATACGTATCATCATATAGCTAATAAGGTTTCATCAACCTTGTAACACCTTATTTATGTTCCAAACTTCCCTATTTTGCTGCAATTTATTCAAAAAGTAACTTCTGTTCTTTTACAACCAGGTTACTTTATGTAACCATAATAATAGATTAATATACTATTGTCAAATAATTAACTTACAAATAATAACCAAAAATTTTTTACTTCCCTGTTGTTAGCTCTTACAAAACAATTTATAATATGAAGTAAGGGGCTTTAAATGGAGATGTATAAACAAACACGCCAAATTATTAGTTCCATTTTAAATAGCAATGTATTTTTACTCAAGCATATGACATAACGAAATAATGAATATGAAGCTGTTACGAAACGCAGTATAATTGCATATGAATGAGCATCAGATGACAACATCATGTCTTCATGTGATAAAAAATAAAAAGGGAGAATAGTGGATGGGAAAACGAATTTTCTACTTTATATTAACGAATGTTTTAGTATTAGTAACGATTAGCATTATTTTTATGCTTATACCAGGAACATGGAATTATATTGGAGAAGATGGACAATTACAGCTTGGAACACTACTCATTTTTAGCGCCATCATTGGATTTACCGGCTCGTTTATATCATTAGGTCTATCTCGTTGGATGGCTAAGAAAATGATGGGCGTCCGCGTGCTAGATCCGAATGACAATCTAAGCCAGCAAGAACGAGAAATTGTCGACACGGTGCACCGTCTTTCTCGTTCTGCAGGTTTAATGCATATGCCTGAAGTAGGTATCTACGATGCAAAGGAAGTAAACGCCTTTGCTACAGGTCCTAGTAAAAAACAATCTCTTGTTGCAGTATCGAGCGGTCTGTTGCACGAAATGGATAATGATGCTATTGAAGGAGTTATTGCCCATGAAGTTGCACACATTGCTAATGGCGATATGGTGACGATGACGCTGTTACAAGGAGTTGTAAATACATTTGTTGTCTTCCTTGCCCGAATCGCAGCTTTTATCGTGACGCGCTTTGTAAAAGAAGAGTTGGCACCTATTGTCCATTTCCTTGCGATTTTATTCTTCCAAATTATCTTTTCTGTTCTTGGCAGTCTCATTGTATTTGCTTATTCAAGACATCGGGAGTTTCATGCTGATAGAGGAGGAGCTGACTTAGCTGGTAAAGACAAAATGCGACACGCATTGGAAGCTCTAAAAATGTATTCGAGTCGTGTGCGTGAAGAAGAAAAATCAATTGCTACGTTAAAAATTAACGGTAATAAAAAAGCGTCTATCTTTTCAACACACCCAAGCTTAGATG
Source organism: Roseburia sp. 1XD42-34 (assembly GCF_009917385.1). Lineage (GTDB taxonomy): Bacteria > Bacillota > Bacilli > Bacillales > Amphibacillaceae > Virgibacillus. The sequence continues at coordinate 1,484 of NZ_QWLJ01000018.1, forward strand.
AGCGAATTCAACGCTTATCGTAAAAACTGTATTGGGTCTGCAATGATAGAACAGAATTTTTATGAGATTGAATAAGATTTTAAAATGCTATTGGTTAAAGCCGTCTGCGACTTAAGCTAGCATATGAAGATCTAAATCGATCAGAAGTTAACATTTCAAAACAGAAATATTGAGGCAAACCCGACCACCATGGGATCGGGTTTGCCTTATTTATGATGGTTTCCGCTAATCCTACATCAAGGTTATCTGACTGTTCACAACATAAAATTTATTAGCATTACAAAAGAAGCAACACCATTTCCGGTCAGGAAAACCATTCGTTGTTAGTTTAATTCTGTAACTAGCACTCTTCCCGTTTGCCTGCCAGTAAATAAACAGCCTCCAACGAAGGTTCCTTCCAATGATCGGTAGCCATGAATGCCGCCACCTCCAAACCCCGCTGCTTCCCCTACTGCAAATAACCCTGTAATTGGTTTATTGTCGATATCAAGAACACGTCCTAATAAATCGGTTTGCAAGCCTCCTAATGTTTTCCTGCTAAGTAAGTGAAGCCGAACAGCAACGAGCGGTCCATTTTTTGGATCTAATAACTGGTGAGGAGCTGCAACACGAATCAACCGATCACCTGTATAATAACGAGCACCTCGAATAGCCGTTACTTGGGCATCCTTTGTAAATCGGTTATCCATCTCCCTATCCCTAGCGCGAATTTGTTTTTCAACTTGTGACACGTGTAACCGTTTTTCTTTCGTTAATCGATTCATGCCGATCACTAAATTATCTAAATTAGACGCAATAATAAAGTCTTCCCCTTTATCCATAAACGCTTGAATTGGTTCAGGAGCTCCCGGTAAAGCCCGCTTTAATACTTTTTTCAAACTTCTTCCTGTTAAATCTGGGTTTTGTTCTGATCCAGATAAAGCAAATTCTCGTTCTATAATTTTTTGATTTAAGATAAACCATGAATAGCTATAGCCTGTGTTTTGAATTGCTTCTAGCGTACTTAACGTATCAAACCCAGGGAAATTAGGTGCCGCTAATCGATTTCCTTCCGCATCTAACCATATGGACGATGGGCCTGGCAATATACGGATACCATGTTGCGGCCAAATGGAATTCCAATTCTTAATCCCTTCCGTATAATGCCACATGCGATCACGATTAACGACTCTTGCTCCTGCATCCTCTGAAATAGCGAGCATGCGTCCATCTACATGCGCAGGAACACCAGAAAGCATTTGTTTTGGAGGCGGACCTAGGCGTCTAGGCCAATGCTTACAAATCAACTCCATGTTCCCTCCTATTCCCCCGCTTGCTACGACAACTGCATCAGCTTGATAATCAAATTGGTCGATCACTTTCCTTGAACTCACTTCTCCTCTTGCAACATGACTTGCTTCAAGAATAGAACCTTTCACGCCTGCTACTACACCATTATTTGTTACCAGCTCATCCACACGGTGTCTCGACAAATACTGAATCAAACCGTTATCTATATGTGTTTGCACCCTATCAACAAATGGCTTTACAATACCTGGTCCTGTCCCCCAAACGATGTGGAATCGTGGCACAGAATTACCGTGGCCATCAGCCAGTTGTCCCCCCCTTTCTGCCCAGCCGACAACAGGAAAAAAGCGCACTCCCATTTCATGAAGCCATGCCCGTTTTTCACCAGACGCAAACTCCACATAAGCTTCTGCCCATTTCTTTCCCCAATTGTCTTCCTTGCGATCAAATCCTGCTGTACCAAGCCAATCTTGCCATGCCAATGCACTAGAATCGGCAATCCCCATGCGACGTTGTTCTGGCGAGTCCACTAAAAATAAACCGCCAAATGACCACCAAGCTTGCCCTCCAAAAGATTGCTCTGGTTCTTGGTCCAATAATAAAACACGTCTATTACCATTTGCTGCTTCCGCTGCAGTAACAATACCCGCTAATCCTGCGCCGACAACAATAATATCTGCGTCCACCATGATCCCCCCCTGCTTCTAAAAATCCATTTATGGAAAGAATTCGATACAAGGAAGAAAAAATCCTGCTTTATTCGCAATTTTGCAAATTCAATTTTTAGTTACGATGCAGGAGCAAAGGCTCGTTTAGAACGTAGTGAATGGAACGGAGATAAAGGAATCACGCCACTCAAACAGGAGGATGCCGGCGTCTGGGCAGGAAAGCCCATTTTTAGTCATCCTTCCTCTTAGGGACGAACCGATGGGGCCTTAGCGTAGGGCGGCAATTTCGTGAAGCCGCATCGTTGCTGGGTGAGATCCTGTCATGGCTATTCGGTTATTTCGTTATCCTCAAGCACCTATTTTTACTTTTTTATCTTATAAAAAAGCACCCTATCCTATTTAACAAATTTATTGTTGTTTCTTCATTGCCCGAACTCCTGTTAGATAGGTAGCGACATATGATAAATCAGGAAATACCATATCCGCATAGCGGAGATTTTTCTCTCTTTCCCCTACTAAAATTGTTGCTGTGCCAGCCTTTTTTCCTGCTTCCATATCAGCATGGCGATCACCTACCATATAGCTCGTCGATAAATCAATATGGTACTTTTTAGCTAAGCGAGTTACCATAGCAGCATTTGGCTTTCTGCATGCACATCCGGCATGTGGTTTATGCGGGCAATACGCCACTGCATCAACTACTGCACCATAAAGCGCTAATTCTTCTGCCATTTTTTGATGAACTTTAGCTAATTCACCTTCTGTCATGTGACCAAGTCCAACTCCACCTTGATTTGTAACGACAAATACGAAGTATCCCAGAATATTAAAGTGCTTTATCGCCTCACCTACACCGGGTAACAAATAAAAATCTTGCGGCTGATTAACAAACTTAACACATTCCGATAATACTTCATTAATAACGCCATCACGATCAAGGAAAACCCCTGATGATTGCATTTTCTCACCTCGATTTAAAGTACTTCTTCCAACATTACCTGATCCCGCCCCTGTATCAAATGATCTACATCAAAGTGAAACTTCAGCCTGTGGTAATATTCTTTCATCCCTCACTAATTGTTGTAAGTACTGTAATGATATGACCTGACCTAAAGACCTTTTACGAAAAAGGGCATTTAGGTGCTATTATCTCCCTTAAACTAGTTGTATTGAAGTGGGGACCTTACAGCACCTTATATACGGGATAAACAAATGTTCAGGCTCATTTTTTAGATAGCAAAAAGCTTCATCTCTCCTGTAGAAATGAAGCTTCTATATATTATGTCTAGCCCCTTTGTTTTCATGCATCTAATTAGCCGTTATCTTTGTTCTACAAGTTCACGCATCGTACCATTTTTCGCATAATTCATATGCCAGCTAAATGCCTTTTCCAAGTTATGAGGTGTCTGCCCGCCACCTTTTAACGCTTCTCTGTAATAATCCCATAATTGCTCTCGATATATTGGGTGAGCACAATTTTCTATAATTAACGGCACACGCTCTCTTGGCGCCAACCCTCTTAAATCTGCATAGCCTTGTTCAGTAACTAGTACATCTACATCATGCTCGGTATGATCCACATGAGATACAAATGGAACAATACTGGAAATATCTCCTTGCTTGGCAATTGATTTGGTTACAAAAATAGCTAACCTAGCATTTCGGGCGAAGTCCCCAGAACCGCCGATGCCGTTCATCATCTTTGTTCCAGATACGTGCGTCGAATTTACATTGCCATATATATCTGCTTCCAGTGCAGTATTAATTGCGATAATCCCTAAACGACGAATAATTTCTGGATGATTGGAAATTTCTTGCGGACGCATAATAATTTTGTCACGGTAATTATCAAAATGGCTAAATACCTCCTGCATTTTCCCTTCCGACAGTGTAATCGAACAGCATGAGGCTACACTTACTTTACCTGCATCAATTAGATCGAACACAGCATCCTGTAGGACTTCCGAATATACTTCCAGATCCTTAAATTCCGAATGAATCATGCCATGAAGTACTGCATTTGCCACCGATCCAATTCCCGATTGTAAGGGTGCCAACTTTTCAGTTAAGCGTCCTTGGACAATTTCTTTTCGTAGAAAATCTAATAAGTGTCCAGCCATAATCTCTGTTTCCTGGTCAGGCTGCACAATCGTAGAAGGAGAGTCCGGCTGATTCGTAAACACAATCCCTTTAACCTTATCTATATCCATTGGAATACCTATTGTGCCAATCCGCTCCTCGACTTCCTTAAGCGGAATTGGCTCTCGCTCCCCTTGCAGATTCGGACTGTATAAATCATGCACTCCTTTTAATGCGGTTGATTGCGCGGTATTAATTTCAATAATAATCGCCTTAGCATGTTCAGCAAATACAAGCGAATTTCCAATCGATGTTGTCGGAATGACCTGCCCGTCATCTGTTATCGAAATCGCTTCCAATATTGCATAATCTACCGGTTCTAATACATTCGCTCGCACCATTTCTGCTGTGTGTGAAAGATGATGATCCACAAATAAATGTTCTCCAGCATTTATTTTCTTTCGCATGGTTGGATCTGCTTGAAATGGTAAGCGTTTATGAACGATGCCTGCCTCTGCCATCATTTTGTCAATATCAGAGCCTAAAGAAGCACCTGTAAACACATTGACCTTCAGCTTCTCACCAGATTTGGCTCGTTGAATAAGCGCTGTTGGCACAGCTTTTACATCCCCTGCCCGGGTAAAGCCGCTTAAGCCTAGCGTCATGCCATCTTGGATCCAAGCTGCTGCCGTTTCTGCAGTCACTATTCGATCATGTAAACGTGCATCACCGATTCTATCTAGTTGTTTCCCCATCCCTAGACCCCTTTCCGTTTTATTAAGAATTTACAATCTATTTTATATGAAGCGCTTTCTTTTTTGCGGTTCTATGACAGAGATAGATAGAATCGGTTTGAAACAGTAAATTTATTGTTTAAAACAGCTAGTTTTAAAACCCTAGTAATTTACGAAAATAGCTGGAATATGATTGACTAACTGGAAGTTGATCCCCGTTATCCATAGCTAATAAAAAAGTGGAGTGAGTATCTGGATAAATATGTGTAATATGATTTACGTTTACGATAAATGAACGATGACAGCGGATAAAATATTCTCTCGGTAGCATATATTCAAATTCCTGAAGCGCTTTTCGATGTATACCCGTGAATTCTTTCGTAACTACCCATGTTTTTCTGTCCTTTACTTCTAAATAGAGCACATCACTAAATGAAAGTGGTTTCCACCCATCTGATGTCTTTACCGTAATGACTGATTTTCCTTCTGTTAAAGCAGGATATATAGCCATAACACAACCTTCTAATTCATTTTGATAATGAAATGGTACAGCCATTCCATGATAAGGAATACCATACACTTGACGATCGATAAATTCGGACACCTTTTGTTCCGTCACCATTGCTTTATTTGCTAACGTTCCTTCTTTGATTGGATCCCCCGGACGAATCTTTAAATCCACACGCAGGCTTGGTCGATAGTAAATATATTCTGTCGTCGAAGTTACAGCTATGGAAATTTCATCGGAAAACAACTCTCCAATAACGTCCAATAAAGAACTTGTAGTAAGTCGTTGCATCGTTTTATAGTTACTCCTTTATACCTCATTTCTTTTATATAAAGTGAAACACTGATTACGGTTCATATAATTATAGCCGTTTAATAAGCTGACATGTCGCTTCATCATTGATTTTTTAGCGATTCTTTTTAAATGAATCTGGCATAACTGTTGCAATTACTTCTCCTTTAGCACAACAAACCTCATCTGCATATACTTCCGTTATCACCTTAAACTTTTTAGGATGAAGCTCCTCCACTACCCCAATCGCTTTCAGTTCTGTACTATGTGGAGTAGGTTTCATAAAATCCACTTTTAACGAAGCAGTTACAAATCGAGGCGCTTGAGCTCCATCGCCTATGACATGCCCGTTTTTCTTATGAAGGACTATCGAGGCAGAACCAGTACCGTGGCAATCGATTAACGAAGCTAGTAACCCTCCATATACAAACCCAGGAATTGCAATATGCTCCTCCCGTGGTGTATACGTAGTCACCGTTTTCTCCCCGTCCCATACTGTTTTCAAATGAAGACCCGTTTCATTTCGCCTGCCGCATCCATAGCACCAAGCATAATCTTCTGGATAAATATCTTGAATCGCCTTTGTTTCCATTACATCTCCCTCCTTTTTGCTTAGTATAACATAGCTATGTTGGGTGAACAGTACCTAGTTATTTGTCCATTAAAGTATATTAATATTACTAATATTCTGTTATAAAACCAACCAGAATCAAGTAATGACATCGTTCATAATGTTCGCTAGAATAAGCATAGAAGGGGTTGTTCAAATAAATCTACTCCGTTAAAATAGTAAGTTGGGGTTATATTTTCATGATAAGCGTTTGAACAAATTAAAAAGAATTTTTAGAGATGGGGTTTTGTGGCATGAAAAAATTAGTCATATTAGGTGGGGGATATGGCGGACTGAAAGCGCTATTAGGATTACTTGATCATCAGCTGCCAGAGGATGTTGAAATCACCCTTGTCGACAGGAATCCATATCATTCCGTAAAAACAGAGTTTTATACCATTGCTGCTGGTACGTCTGCAGATAAAGATGTTCGCCTGCATTTTCCAGACGATCAACGAGTTCGTTATGTTTATGGGGAAATTGCGAAAATTGATACATCTAAGGCTGCGATCTCTTTTTCCAATATGAGTGAAATCATAGCTTATGATTACCTTGTTATCGGCTTAGGATGTGAGGACAATTATCATGGCATTGAAGGAGCACAAGAATTCACCCATAGTGTACAGACGTTCTCCAATGTAAGAAAAACAGGACTTGCTGTTTGTGATTTAAAGGCATATGGAAAGGTTTCTATCGTTGGTGCTGGGTTGAGTGGCATTGAAGTAGCTTCAGAGATTAGAGAGAGCAGACCCGACCTCAATATTCGCTTACTTGATCGTGGTGCAACGGTGTTAAAAGCATTTGACCCAAAGATTCAGCAATATGTATCCGAGTGGTTCGTGGCGAATGATGTCGATGTATTGCATCATGCAAATGTCGAATATGTAGAAAAAGATGGCGTCTGTAATAATGGTGTCTGTTATGTGAACGATGTTACCATTTGGACGGCTGGCGTTAGACCAAATTATTTAGTTAGGGAGCTCCCCTTTGTCAAAGATGAGCAAGAAAAAATCGTTGTAAATGAATATTTCCAAGTACCAGAAAACACGAATATTTATGTAGTTGGTGACTGCGCTTCTTCGGAATATTCCCCAAGCGGGCAGCTGGCGGGTCAGCAAGGTGAACGAGTCGCTGAAGTATTATTAGCAGTACTGCAAGGCAAACAACCAAAGAAACCAAAGGAAATTAAATTAAAAGGGACGTTAGGCTCGCTTGGAAAATCAGACGGATTTGGCAATATGATGCAGAAGCCATTGACTGGTTTATTACCACGGATTGCAAAATCAGGTGTGCTTTGGTTAAATAAACGTCATTAAACAGTAACATAGGTCTGTTTATGTCTTTAAAAAATAATGGCCCTTCACCAGCGGAAAAAGGGACATTTTTGGCAAATAAAGATAGCCTTTTTAAGGAAAATAAAAAATAAAGCTTCTATTCGTGGGATTTCTTTTAACTCCTACTAGTTATTAGAAGAACAGACAAGCAGTTTGAGCTCAGATTCATCCCCATGGATTCACCACATAGAGCGGTCGAGGACTCACTGGCAATTTTATGTGGGATTAAAATGGCGTGTTATTCCAAGCAATCGGCTTCATGTAATCCTTGATAAATGCTACGGGGAGAAACGCCTCCCCGTTGATAAAGTGAAATTTTGATCATTAGGAGTGTCTTTCTTCTTCCACTGATGAAGTACAAAGGCTCAAGCCGCAAGTTCCCTTGAAAAAGAAGAACGCTTTTTCTGCGTGCGAGGTGTCGCTTCCGAAGCTTTTCTTGTCCTGTTGTAATGCCTTTTTCGTTAAATATCTTACTGGCCCAACGAGTCGGGATTTTAGGTGCCGTTATCTTTGACTTAGACTTATTGGTATCTACTTGATCTCCCCGAAATGGGGTTTTACGAGCACCTTACGTTTTGGAATAAAACATCTCAGACTCCAAGCCAACGCGGATATAAAGTCATCTCCTGTTACATCATCAGTTGTACAAGGCTTGGTGCAATAATTGATACGACCAATGCACTCATGACCATCGATATCGTGCTGACTGCACCTTCCAGCTGATTCACCTCCATAGAAGTAGCTGTTCCAATTGCATGAGAAGCACTCCCCATGCCTACACCTCTTCCTAAATAGTGATCTACCTGAAACAACCGAAATACATAATGGTGCATGAGCACACCACCGATACCTGCAATCATGACAAATATAGCAGCTAGCGGCATTACTCCGCCGATTGATTCTGTTACCGCCATAGCAACAGGCGTTGTTACCGATTTTGGCGTTAATGAGTAAACAATGGTTGCTTCAAATCCTGCCCACTGAGCAAGCAATAGGCCTGTAGATATTCCAATAATCCCTCCGAGCAATGTTCCTGCTACTATCGGCGCAGCCACTTTTTTTAATGTATCTTTATATCTATATAAGGGATATGCAAGTGCAACTACTGCTGGTCCGAGCAGTTCATTAATCCATTTCCCCCCAACCATATATGTCTCATAAGGGATACGAAAAGTGATTAGAACCACAATGACCAGGGTGGTAGCTACTAATACAGGAGCAGTTAACGAATGATTCCACGTGCGATGAACCCATAATGCAATATGATAAATCGCAAAAGTACCACAAATAGCTAAACTAGCAATCAAAAATTCACTCATGCTTCCATTCCTTTCTACGCATCAGCCATTGGCTAAAAAATCCGGAGCCACCCATCACCAACATCGTGCTCACTAACACGATTAAGATTAATAAAGAACCTTTTCCTAAAAACAAATCATAATACTCTATAATTCCTACTGTTACGGGAATAAAAAAGAAGGCTAAATTAGCAACAATGTAATTGGCACCTTCTTCAATCCAAGATACTCGAACGAGTTTTGTACTTAATAATAGAAACAACACAATCATTCCAATAACACTTCCTGGGATAAATAAATGCAACGTGCGTTGTATCCAGTTACCAAATTGGAAAATGATATACAATAAACCGATATGCATAATCATTTTTCCTACCTTTTCCACGTTTCTTTCCTCCTTGCCATTTTCAAACGAATACTCTATATTATAGCAGTTATTTTTCATTGTTGGTAAACGAATAGCTTCTATAATAACAAAAAAATCAGAGTAAGCGCTGTAAAACGTAAAATTTAATGAAATCTATAAAAATTGCCAAGGCATTACTTCCTGCCTTGGCAATTTTTTTCATTAATGTTGTCTCATTCCTAGCTGGCAATGCGAACTTCGGAAAATTCCATTTTATAGGGGTAAATCCTCTTTTTCTTTCACATCTAAAATTGCTTCTTTTACAGACTCCCCCATGTTGGCATGCGTTTGATTTACAGTTGCATGTACTTTTGTCGGCAGTCCCCATAATTTTATAAAACCTAGTGCTGCTTCGTGATCAAATGCATCATCTGCATTATACGTCGCCAAATCAAAGTCATATAACGACTGTGCTGACTTTCGGCCAACCACTTGAGCATGTCCTTTGTACAGCTTGACCTTTACAATTCCAGACACGTCCTTCTGCGTTTCCGAAATAAAAGCAGTTAATGCTTGCGTTAATGGCGAATACCAAAGACCATCATAAACAGCCTGTGCCAGTTTTTGTTCAATTAACGGTTTAAACTGTGCTACCTCTCTGGTTAACGTTAATGCTTCCAGTTCCTGATGCGCAGCAATTAGCGTTACTGCTGCTGGAGCCTCATAGATCTCACGTGACTTAATTCCAACTAGTCGATTCTCTACATGATCAATTCTGCCGACGCCGTGCTTTCCTGCTATTTGATTTAATTGCAAAATAAGCTCTTGCAATGGCAGCTTTTCGCCATCTATCGAAACAGGCTTCCCTTGCTCGAAAGCAATTTCTACAATTTGCGCTTCATCTGGGGCTGCTTGCGGATCCGTCGTTAAATCAAAAGCCTCTTGCGGTGCTTCGATCCATGGATCTTCTAAAATCCCACATTCATTACTCCGTCCCCAAAGATTTTGGTCAATGCTAAATGGATTATCTAAATCGATCGGCACCGGAATATCATGCTCTTTAGCATAGGCAATTTCTTCTTCTCTCGACATCGCCCATTCTCTTACTGGTGCCACAATATCTAACTTTGGCTCCAAAGCTGTAAAGGCGACGTCAAACCGTACCTGGTCATTTCCTTTTCCTGTACATCCATGTGCGACCGCAACTGCTCCTTCTTCTTTCGCGATTTGAACTAAAATCTTTGCAATGAGTGGTCGTGATAAAGCTGATATTAATGGATATTTCCCCTCATATAATAAGTTAGCCTGTAATGCAGGTAACACAAATTCATTAGCAAATAATGCCTTTGCATCAATTACATACGATTTCACAGCTCCTACCTGCAATGCTTTACGTTGAATAAAATCGAGATCTTTCCCTTCTCCTACATCAAGCGCAACGGCAATCACATCATAATGATATTTTTCCTGTAACCAACGAACCGCTACAGATGTATCCAATCCACCCGAATAAGCTAAAATAATCTTTTTCTTCCCCACAACGGACACTCCTTTAACCAATCTATTACTGAAACATTATGCACTATAATGAATAAATATTCAAGGGCTATTCGCATGTTTTCTTATGAATTTTTACAATTCCTATGCGTTATTATTTTTCCTTGTTAGTGATAATGCTATAATTTAACTGTAAATAATTATTTTTTACGCCACTTTTGGATATCCCTGCCATAAACAGCATGTATCAATATCCCTAGACAGATACAAACGTATTTCATATACCCAAATACAAAGAAATACCTTTCAAAATTGATGGAAATCAAGCAACCCTATGATAATGAACAGCAATGTAGAACAAAGGCGCAGAGCGCCCGTTTAGCAACGTAGCGACTGGAGCGAAGCAACTAAAGTTTTAGGAATCATGGTGAGGCACGAACCAATGATGACTTATTCCAGTTTGTTACTTCCTGAATGTCTTAGCCTGACGAAGTTGCCTTTCAATACCTTACGCACCAAACAAAATTTAACTTCCTAGACAATACACCACATTCCCTTAACATAATTAGCCCTAGCAAACTAGCAGCTAGCTACTGGAGAAGGGATTTTATAACTGTTTTCTAACGCCCCTTTTAGAGTCATAAACTTTTTATGTCATGAAAAATTCCATTAGAAGAAGGAGGAAGTCGATGGATAATATTAAAGAAACGATTATTGAAGTGGTTCAATCTATTTTACCAATTACAATCGTGATTACGATTTTACAGTTTTCGCTCATTTGGTTACCAACAGAAACTTTTATCCAATTTTTAATCGGCGTTTTAATGGTAGGAATAGGTTTAATTCTATTTCTATTAGGAGTTAACATTGGGATGCTTCCTATCGGCGAAATGATAGGATCAGCCTTATCAAAAACAAAAATCATTTGGCTTATTGTGTTTTTTGGTTTTTTATTAGGTGCTGTTGTGACCATTGCTGAACCGGATGTACGTGTTTTATCAACACAGGTAGATCAAGTATCCAACGGGGAAATCTCTAAAACCATCCTTATACTCGCTGTCGCTATAGGGGTGGGAATTTTTGTCGCTCTCTCATTAATGCGAATTATTTTTTCCATTCCGATTACATATATCCTTGCTGGCGGTTATGGGATGATCTTTGTTTTAGCAGCTTTTACCCCTTCGACTTTTGTACCCATCTCATTTGATGCAGGTGGAGTTACGACCGGACCGTTAACGGTGCCGTTTATTATGGCACTTGGTGTTGGCGTGGCATCCGTGTTAAGAGGAAAGTCAGCCTCTCAAGATGGCTTCGGGCTCATTGCTTTAGCTTCGCTTGGCCCCATTCTTTCAGTGTTAATTTTAGGAGTGATTTACGGATGAACATACACATCTTTCAAGGTTTTGGTCAAACAATGGGAGAGGTTGCCATTGCACTCCTCCCATTAATTATATTATTTGCTATCTTTCAATTGTTTTTTTTAAAACTTAGCCTGCGCAAATTACTCGACATTGCAATAGGAATCCTATTAACCTTCCTTGGGCTATCTTTTTTTCTTCAGGGAGTCCATATTGGGTTTTTACCGATCGGAGAGCAAATTGGCAAAAGTCTTGGGGCAATTAATTATACATGGATACTAATCCCCATTGGCTTTGTGCTTGGTTTTTTCGCCACTTATGCAGAGCCAGCTGTTCGGGTGCTTATCCAGCAAGTAGAAAGGGCCTCTAGCGGATACATCCCAGAAAAGGTCCTGCTCTATACTGTTTCTATTGGCGTTGGTTTATCTGTTGCGTTATCCATGATTCGTATTCTTGCTGGTTTCTCCATCTGGTTTTTTATCCTGCCAGGTTATATTCTTGCGCTGATTATGGTAAAATACTCATCGAAAACATTCACATCGATTGCATTTGATTCCGGAGGGGTTGCTACAGGACCAATGACCGCAACATTTATTTTAGCCATGTTTGTTGGCATTGCTTCCGTAACCGAGGGACGTGACCCATTGCTTGATGGGTTTGGCATGGTTGCACTTGTAGCTCTGGCTCCTATTTTATCTGTTTTAACATTAGGTATCTTATATAGCAGAAAGGAGAAGGAGCTGTATGTCCACAAAGAAACCGAGACAGAAACTGATAGTTACGATCGTTAAAAAAGAAAAAGCCAAAAAGGTCATACGTGCTTCTAAGGAAGCTGGCGCTCGTGGGGGAACGATCTTATTCGGAAGAGGTTACAGAACCAATGATAAGGAAAGATTTCTAGGTATTCCGATCGAACGGGAAAGAGAAATCATCTTAACCATCGTTGAAGAGACCGTTTATCCCGAAGTGATGCAAGCAATTATTGACTCGGTTAATTTAAATAAGCCAAGGCAAGGAATCGGCTTTGTAATTGACACGAAAAAAATTACCGGAACACAGCATTTATTAGGGTTAGAAGATAATGATAACGAACCTAATGAAGGAGATGTGGAACTGAAAATGGAAGATAAAATCATGTATGATTTAATCATCACCATCGTCAATAAAGGTAACTGTGATAAAGTGGTGGACGCCTCTAAAAAAGCAGGTGCAGAAGGCGGAACGATTCTAAATGGAAGAGGCACTGGGATTCATGAAAAAGCCAAGCTGTTCAATATATTAATCGAGCCTGAAAAAGAAGTCGTTCTCACCTTGATTAGTAAAGATAAAACGAAGGCTGTCCTAGAGGCCATTGAAGAAGAAGCAGAATTAAGCAGAGCTGGTAAGGGAATTGCCTTTGTAATCGATGTCGATCAAACAATTGGCATCAATCATGTGTTAAATCATATGGTTAACGAAAAAAATTATGGTAAATAAGCCATCAATAGCTCCGGTTTCAAGCAAGCCGGAGTTATTTTTTATAATTAGGAAGCGTGGAGAGCCACCATATTATTTTTTCGCACCAGTACCTTCATGATGGATGATTTTAATATGCATGCAAATTTTCTTTTATTGCTTGAGCGACTCAAAAGCTTGTGGACGACTGTTCATCTTTTGCGAGCTCCCTGGCGACTTCCACGGCTTTATGAGCGATCTTAAGGTCCATTGCGGGACACTTTCTTCGTTTACGAGCAGCTATGGCGCAACCATATGACATGGCAACGCCCTTTATTACTTCACTCCTACTTGTTGACAATCAGCAAGCAACGGACAACCTGAACAAATCGGTTTCATTTTACAATGCTCTTTCGCATGCTGTACGATCAATGCATGGAATTCCTTAAAGCCCTCTGTATTCAATCGGCATTCCGACTCCACCTGAATACGGAATGCTGGTTCCTTTTCGGGAATGTCCAAACCGAATCGAGCAAAAATCCTCCGTGCATAAGCGTCAACAACAAAGACAGGATGATCGAAGGCATAAAGCAATAAAACATTTGCCGTTTCAGCACCGATGCCGTGAATCCCCATTAACTCCGTACGTAGAGTATCTGTTTCTGCATGCCGTAATTTTCCAGGCTTATAATCATATGTTTTATACCAATGGACGAAAGCTTTTAAACGCTTCGCTTTTTGCCGGTAAAAACCGCTTGGACGGATGGCGGACTCCAATTCCTCGATAGACATACGTGCTATTTTCTCTGGTGTTAAATATGGAGTGAGGCGGCGCAACGCCTGTTCTACATTGTTCCAATTCGTGCGTTGAACGAGAATCGCCCCCACCATCATTTCAAACACCGACTCGGCGGGCCACCATCCCTGCGGACCGTAATATTCCCATAATCTATAGTAAATTCGCTGAAGAGTACTCATAAATAACCCTCTTTTCTATTCATTTACATAAGCTTAACAAAACTACAATAAAAAGGATAATTGCTTACTTTTAAATCTATCTTCCTCTAACCAGCCTAACCTCTTTTTCCCCATTCTATTAAGCCGTAACATCAACTTTCACCTTATTTTTGAATGTTGCTATTCCCCTTCCTTATGCATAAAAAGACCGTTATTCCACAAAAATTTACAAAACCTTTACATTCATAACATACTCTTTTAATAATTGGCTACTATACTAGCAATTGAGAGGGATAAACCTCAGCTTTATATCTACTCAAAATAGGGGAGGCAATTTTGATGAAGTTCAAGAAGTATCTTATGTTCCTGCTAATCGCTGCTCTTGCAGTAGTAATTGCAGCTTGTGGATCGGATTCGAAAGAAGGAGAAAACAAAGACAATAGCGAAGAAAAATCATCTGAAAATGCAAGTTCAGAAGGCGATTCTGAAAAAGTAGAAGGTAGCGTTGTAATTGACGGATCCGGTACGGTTTATCCTTTAATGGCTAGATTAGCAGAAGAGTACATGGGTGAAAAGCCAGACGTATCTGTTGAAGTTAGCCGAGCTGGTACTAGTGCAGGATTTGAAAAATTCTTAGTAGAAGATGGAACGGACTTTAACGATGCTTCTCGTTTAATCAAAGACGAAGAGAAAGCAAAAGCTGAAGAGCTTGGAATAGAATTAAAAGAATTAAAAGTAGCTTTAGACGGTTTAACTATCGTTACGAACCCTGAGAATGATTGGGCTAAAGAATTAACACAAGATCAAGTAAAAGGAATCTTCCTTGGAGAATATACAAACTGGTCAGATATTAACCCTGAATGGCCAGAAGAAAAAATTCAAACTTATGGACCAAATGAAAACCACGGAACATACGAATTTTTCTATGAGAATATTTTAGAAGAGCAAGATCTAGTAAGTGATATTAACTTACAACAAGACTACTCAACTCTTGTAACACTTGTAGCTGAAGACAAAAACGCAATTGGATTCTTCGGTTTCGGATACTATGACAACAACAAAGACAAAGTACAAGCTGTAAGCATTGACTTTGGCGACGGCCCAGTAGAGCCATCACTAGATACGATTGCTGAAGACGGTGACTACGCTGGCTACACTCGACCAGTGTTCACGTACTTGAACGTAAATCATGCAAAAGAAAAGCCGCAAGTACTGGATTATGCACTATATATCATGAACAATGTTAATGAATTCGCTGGAGAAACTGGCTTTGCTCCAATTCCTGAAGAAGAAGCGCAAAGTCTAGTTAGCGATTTAGAAGCTCTAAAATAAGGCAAGGGGAACCATTAGCGGAATTTGTTTCTACTAATGGTTTCGCTCTTATCTCAACAAAGAAGCGTTCACTGTAAAACATCTATCTAATTGAACCATTATTTGACCTAGAAGATGAGGGCTGCGTACGCTCTCATCTTCTTGTGAGTTATTGCTCTGGAAAGGGGGCCCCCTGATGGCACTGGACAACAAGATAGACAATCACGATAAAAGAAGTATTCAAGATATGATTGCTAAAAAGAAAAACGGAAAAAACATAACGAGCATAACCGAAAAGGTGATGCCAGCTATTCTATTCTTAATTGCTGCTGTTTCCATCCTTACTACGATTGGAATCGTCTATACACTTTTAACCGAAACAATTGAATTTTTCAAGCGTGTACCGATTATGGACTTCTTTACTGGCACTGTATTAAAACCATTAAGTCAAAATCCTGAATTCGGCGTGCTGCCACTTATTAACGGTACGATTATTTCTTCCATTATTGCCATGCTCGTTGCTGGGCCGATTGGAATCATGACTGCTGTTTTCTTAAGTGAATATGCGTCTGAACGTGTTAGAAGAACATTAAAACCAATGCTTGAAATTCTCGCTGGCATACCAACCATCGTTTATGGATTCTTTGCTTTTACATTTGTCACACCGCTTATACGCGAATTTTTTCCAAGTGTGGAAGCGACAAATATTTTAAGTCCTGGACTCGTGATGGGTGTTATGATCATTCCTATGATTGCATCACTCTCAGAAGATGCAATGACATCTGTTCCCAACGCCATGCGTGAAGGTGCACTTGCATTAGGATCTACCAAATTAGAGGTTACATTTCGCGTTGTCATTCCCGCCGCGCTTTCTGGAATCATTGCATCCTTTGTTCTTGGTATTTCCCGTGCAATTGGCGAGACGATGATCGTAACGATTGCTAGCGGAAGCTCGAAAAACTTTACTTTTGATATTACCCAATCTATGCAAACAATGACTGCTTATATTGTGGAAGTATCCGGTGGGGAAGCACCTGCTGGTTCAACCATTTACTACAGTTTATACGCCGTTGCCATGACGTTGTTTGTATTTACGCTTATTATGAACCTATTAGCAAGATATGTCTCTCGTAAGTTTAGGGAGGAATACTAAAATGAAATATGTGGATACAAACCAAGTTCAAAAAAATATGAATAGTCGTTTACTAAAAAATAATGTATTAAAGTCTGTGTTCTTTCTTGCTACCATTTTCGGCTTAATCGTTCTGGCTGTGTTAATTATCCGTGTTATTATGCAAGGTGCCAGCTGGATCAATATGGATTTTTTAACAAATAAATTATCTACTTCCCCTGACCGTGCTGGAATTATGGGTGCCATTTTAGGAACGTTTTGGCTCATGGTTGTCGTTATTCCTGTGACACTTATTCTCGGTGTAGGTACAGCCATCTATTTGGAGCTGTATGCGAGAAAAGGACGTTTCCAATCTTTTGTTCAAACAAACATTGCTAATTTAGCCGGTGTACCATCCATTGTTTACGGAATTCTAGGGATGACTATCTTTGTCCGTGCCCTTGATTTCGGAAACGTTGTATTAGCCGGTGGTCTAACTATGTCATTACTGGTCCTTCCGATTATTATTGTCGCGGCCCAGGAATCCATTCGCGCAGTTCCGCAACATCTAAGTGAAGCATCTTACGGTATGGGAGCTACCAAATGGCAGACGGTTAAAAATATAATTCTCCCTGCCGCATTGCCCGGTATATTAACAGGGTCAATCCTATCTCTATCCAGAGCCATTGGGGAGACAGCACCACTCGTTGTTATCGGTATTCCTGCTTTACTCATTCCTTTCCCCGGTGGGATTATGGACAGATTTACGGTGCTTCCAATGCAAATATATTACTGGACAATTGATTCTTCCTTAGTTGAAGAATATGCAAACTTAGCTGCGGCAACGATCATTGTATTGCTCGTATTGCTCTTTCTTTTAAATGCGACAGCTATCGTTATCCGTAATAAGTTTCAAAAGCGATATTAAAAAGGAGTGAACTAAATGGCTACGTTAACGAAGCCCAAAGTGAACATAAAGAACCACGCAAATACAGAACAAAAGTCAATTACGGAAACAGCAGCGACGACAAAACAAAACATGAATAAGAAAATTGTTTACGATACGAAAGATTTAAACCTATGGTATGGCGAAACGCATGCTTTAAAAGACATTAATCTGTCCATTTACGAGAAAGAAGTAACCGCAATTATTGGCCCATCCGGATGTGGAAAATCAACGTATTTGAAGACTTTAAATCGCATGGTTGAACTCGTTCCTAGTGTCAAGACTTCTGGTGTCATTACGTATAAGGATAAGAGCATCTTGGATAAATCTTTTAAAGTAGAAGATTTACGCACAAGAGTCGGGATGGTATTCCAAAAGCCGAACCCATTTCCAAAATCGATATATGATAATATTGCTTACGGTCCAAAAATACACGGCATTCGCAACAAAAAAATTCTCGATGAAATCGTGGAAAAAAGCTTGCGAGGCGCTTCTATCTGGGATGAAGTAAAAGATCGTTTAAAAGAAAATGCATACGGACTTTCCGGAGGACAGCAGCAGCGTATCTGTATTGCCCGCTGTTTAGCTATTGAACCAGATGTGATCTTAATGGATGAGCCGACGTCAGCACTTGATCCAAAGTCAACCTTACGTGTGGAAGAACTCATTCAAGAGTTGAAGAAAGACTACTCTATCGTCATAGTTACACACAATATGCAACAAGCTGCACGTATTTCCGACCGTACCGCATTTTTCCTTAATGGAGAAGTGGTGGAATATGATGAAACAGATACGATCTTCACGAACCCAGCGGACAGTAGAACGGAAGATTATATTTCTGGCCGGTTTGGTTAAAATCAATATCTTTATCGGAAGCTTACTGAGGTAACGAACAGCTTTTCACGTGTGAAAAAGCTGTTTCTAGCCTTTTAACGGAAAATAAACGTAGAAACAATACCTCCCCCATTTATAAATAAAAATCCTGTTCTATGATTGAGCAGGATTTTTCGTGTGTTGTCAGTAAAAATAGATTACTCTTTCCGGTATTACTTAGATAAAACATAAGGTTTCAAGTAGTTTGAATATAAGTTTGGTGCTAGTATATAGGAACAAAACGATAAAGTAATCTTCTTACCTTATCCGCTACTGTTTTTGCGTTGTGCACGAGCGAAACTTAAAGGAATCTGAAGAGAATCAGGAATTTGATCTGTGATGCGATGTTCCGTTTATCCTCTAAATTCACATCGTAGGAATTACAGGGCCGGTCTTGCTACCAATTACATATAAGAGGGTAAACAAAGTATTCAAAGGCGAGCATAAGTAAGCGATGTGTGGTTCTATACCGTTAAAATATATGCAACTTTAGCAATAAAATAAGCTGCTTATTTTATTTAGAATATTTTACACCTAAACTATAAAGTGAATCTTCAAATCCGTGGATTTCATTCACCCTCGACGGATGGTTAGTACCGTCATGGTATGACCGAAAGACCGCTTACGAAATAGGGCATTTCAGGTGCTGCTATCTCCCTCTTAGACTTATTTACATTACAGATATTCAACTCCTGAAATGGGGAGACTTACAGCACCTTATATACGTAATAAAAACAACGATGGTCCTTATATGAGACGTAGATAATGATATCTGTACCTTTATGAAATATTGAATTGCTTCGTATGCTGTGATAAGGTCGCAGCTATTTCAGTCAAGCGCTTGCCGACATGTTGGTTTGCCTTAAGCTTTATAACTTGTTTATCACTAGTTGTCAGCATTTGTTCCGCACTAGCCAAATTCTCCTGCGAAACAGAAGAATTACTAACCGCAGCCTCCTCTAACCTAGGCAACATCTTTCCTACCGCTTGTACTTCTTCTTTCATGACTCGTAATTGCTTCCCAACCTGTCCGATTTCCTGTAGTAATTCATCAAATGAGTCTTTTGCTGCTTCCGACATCGTTAATGTCGTCTTCGTTTTCGCAAGCATTTGCTCAAATTCTTTTACAGCCGAGGTTGTATTTCCTCCCATACTAGTAATAGTGACGGTGATTTCTGCTGCAGCCTTTGACGATTGCTCAGCTAGTTTACTCACTTCCCTGGCAACGACGGTGAACCCCTTTCCAGACTCGCCTGCGCGAGCTGCTTCAATACCAGCATTTAACGCCAATAATTTCGTCTGCTCGGCAATTTTTTGTATAATATCAACTAATTTCGTAATTGCTATGGAATCATCCCGAACACTGTAAATGGTATGCGTCAAATGGGTAAAATCCGATTCAAAGGAAGTAATCGTATCAATTAGCTCACCAATATGCCGTTCACCCGTTTCTGCCAATTGATTCATCACTTGTGAACTTTGATCCAATTGTTCCATCTGTACCATTGTTTGTTCTACATTTTCCTTCATATTATGGAAACGTGCCATACTTTCTTCTGAACTCGTCGCTGTCTGATCTGCACCGTCCTTTACGACATGAATTGCCTGCTTTAGCTGCTCACCAGAATATAAGCTTTCGGCTGCTGAAGCTTGCAACTCTGCCCCAGCCTCATTTAAGTCCCCCGTCGTTGCCTTAATATCTTTAAGTAACGTGCGCATATAATGGATCATCGTCGTATAACTTTTATGTAAAGATAAGAACTCAGGCAACGTTGTCTGTAATGAGTCTGGTTCCTTCATTTCCCCTGACCGTACTTCCCGCATCGTCTCCCGCAGCACGCCGAGTGGCTTCGTTAAACTACGAACAAACCAGGCAAGCACTACACTCGCAATTATGGTACTAATCAAACTAATGATTACCGTATCAACAGCCATTCCCTTTACTGGTCCCATATAGGAAGAAGTAGGCACAAGCAGTACGTATATTCCTTTAATCTCTTTCATTTCCTGAAACGTTAGTGTATAGTCCTTTCCCGCAATTTTTTTATGTACAAGGCCCTGCTTTTTCTTTTCCATTTCTTTAATTAACATCTTTGAAATCGTCGGCAGCTTTCCCTCGCTTTCTTGAAGTGGTACAACTTTTCCAGACTCTATGTAAAAGTATTCAGAAGGTATCCCTTCTTCAGCCAGTTTCTTTTTCTGTTTACGAACATTCGCATTTAATTGCTGTCGAAAATAGTCCTCATCACTCACATATAAAAACTTAAGATTTTCTGCAATATACCCCATCAGTTCCGTCTCGCGTTCCAATCGATTTTCAATAGAAGATGTGGCCATCTTCTTTGCCTGTACGTAGGAACTAATCCCTACAGCCGTCACAGAAAGAAGTAATAGCACAATAAATAAAATCAGCAATCTGCTCCACAAACTAAATTTAGTTTGGATGTTTTTGGCGAACGAAAAGAAGCTTTTTAACCAAAATTGTCTATGTTGGCCCAAACGAAATACCCCCTACTTTATACCTAAATTTACTATTAGTATATCAATTGAATGTTAAGGGAATGTAAAAAAATGGTGACGGTTGAAAGAATATGTCGCGTTGTCTTTACTTTGTATACAACATCGTTTAAAACGAAGCTAGCTACTTCACTTTATACAATGATTCTTTCATCCTGAGGGTTTTCTTTCATCCCCAAGGGATTGGAAGAGGGGTGGATTAGGTATTGAAGTGCTGTCTCTCCCACTTAGACTTGTTGCAGTATGGATTTACCAGTTCTTAAAGTGAGTGTTTTACTGCACCTTAAATATAAGATTATATGTTTGGAAAATCATCATCATTATAACCTAAGAATTACCTCTTACTGAGGTTTTAAACAGTTTTCTCGATCGTTTGTTCGCTCTGTATATCAGCAACCAAAATAGTTCATTATTTTAAATAATACTCAGCAAATAGACATGATTGAAATAATGGTTAGTTACAGAACAAAGACGCAGAGCGCCCGTTTAGCAACATAGCGACTGGAGCGAACCAACTAAAGTTTTAGGAATCATGCTCCTGCAACAGGAGTATGCCGACGCCTGAGCGGAAAGCCCGTTTTTAGTCGGCCTTCCTCTTAACCACGAACCGATGATGAGTTATCGGAAAGCGATTTCGTGAAGTCGCCTAGTTTTCTGGGCGCTTGCGCCGGACGTAGCTATTCCGTTATATCGGTATTCCAAAGCCAAAATTTTTACACTTTCTTATCTTTTTTAAAAAAGGCAAGTGATATATATCACTTGCCTTACAGCCTAACTGCTAATAAAATCCTCATTTTGTTCAATAATGTGCACCTTTAATGGTAAGTTTTTCTTTCATTCACTACTAATTGGTAGTAACCTAAAAGCCTTTTCAGTAAACCCGAATAGTTAAGTACTATTATCTCCCGGGTTTATTGTAATATTTATTATTAGCCAGTTCTTTGAAGGAGATGGCTTAAAGCACCTAATACGAGACTATACTTTATGACGTCCATTTATTCATTCGATATGATTAGTTTTAACGCTTCTGTTTTTGATGAATTTTCAAAAACCTCATATGCTTTTAGCATATCAGCAAACGGAAACCGGTGTGTAATCAGCTTTTCTGGCTGCAATCTCTTCGATTGGACTGTTTTTAAGAGCATTGGAGTAGTACTCGTACTCACCAATCCAGTTGTTAAGCGAATATTTTTAATCCAAAGTTTCTCTAGGTGGAAATCAACTGATGTTCCGTGGACCCCTAATACTGGAATCGCTCCTCCAGGCTTAATAATTTGTTGACAAATTTCAAATGTGGCCGGCACTCCAACTACTTCCATTGCCACGTCTACACCTTGACCGTCTGTTAAGTCCATAATTTTCTCTACTGCTTTTCCATCAGTGCTATTAATCGTGTGCGTCGCACCAAATTTTTTAGCTACTTCAAGTCGATGTTCGTCTAAATCAACCATTATTATTTCTGCAGGAGAATAAAACTGCGCTGTTAGCAATGCAGCCATACCAACTGGACCAGCTCCAATAATCACTACCGTCTGTCCAGGCTGGACCTGTCCGTAGAGGACACCTATTTCAAAACCAGTTGGAAGAATATCACTTAACATAACTAAAGCTTCTTCATCTGCTCCATCAGGAATGTGATATAGACTGTTATCCGCATGCGGAATACGTACATATTCTGCCTGTGTGCCGTCAATCAAGTGTCCTAAAATCCAGCCGCCATCCTCACAATGAGCATACAATGCTTTTTTACAGTTTTCACATTTTCCACAAGAAGTGACACATGAAATAATAACTTTATCACCTTTTTTAAAGTTTTTAACACCTTCACCAACTTCTTCTACAATCCCTACACCTTCATGCCCCAAAATCCTTCCTTCCGTAACTGCTGGAACATCACCTTTCAAAATGTGCAAGTCCGTTCCACAGATTGTCGTTTTCGTCACTCGAATAACGGCATCTGTTCCTTTTTCAATTACTGGCTTCGGTTTTTCTAATAAATCCTTTTTCCCAGGGCCTAAGTAAGTCAATGCTTTCATGTTAGTTTTCCTCCTTGGCAGATTGGTTTTTGTGAAATGTTTAACAATTATATTATAAACTAGTATGAAATCGGTTTCAATTTCGTTTAAAGAGGGAAGGTAGTTATGTTTATGCAAATTCCCCCTCCAAAAAGAATTAGCCGCTCTTTTAACATGAAAGCTAGCATAGAGTCCAATTTAAGCGTTCTACTTCCTTTTTTGCTCATTAACGTATTCGTTTGGTTCTCCCTCCCCATAGGTATTGCTGTTTTTGTATGGACTTTTTCGTCCATTGCGATGCTCTCCATGATTTTTTGTTTCCTTAAATTGTCGTTGTTTGTCTGTCAATTAAACTCTTCCTTTCTACATTTAGATTTATTAGAAAAACTTGGCTTGTCGCCAAGTCGTATGGCGGAAGCCTTTGTTTTAGTTATACTATAAACCAAAAAAATCTTATACTTTCCTATAGTGGAACAAAGGTGCAAAGCGCCCGTGGAGCGAACCAACTAAAGTTTTAGGAATCATGCTCCTGCAACAGGAGTATGCCGACGCCTGACGGAAAGCCCGTTTTTAGTCGGCCTTCCTCTTAACCACGAACCGATGATGAGTTATCGGAAGGCGATTTCGTGAAATTGCCTAGTTTTCTGGGCGCTTGCGCCGGCTATGGATATTCCGTTAAGTCCGTACGTAACCCAAAGTAACAATTTTTATATCTCTTAAAAAAACATATTATGACTTTCGCCGCTAATTTTTTTACTTTCGTATAGGTTGCACCAAATGATACTTACCTATTCTCATTATTACAATAATTCTTATAAACCTGAGCTTAGCCACTTACTATTTCCCCTTTACCACTACATTATCTTGGCTTACGAATCCCTGAATATAAGGAAAAATCTTATTAATAAAGTGTGCATTTTTGTTCAAAATGGGGAAATAACGATATAATAGATACAGATTGATCTTTGGAAGGATTGTTCAACATGGAGTTATCACTACAAATGCTTATTTTTCTTTTTTCCGCCATGCTGATTGTTGGCGTTCTGGCAACGAAATTCTCCTCTAAGCTTGGGCTACCCGCTCTTGTTCTTTTCCTCTTAATTGGGATGGGATTAAATGAATTCATCTTCTTTGAAAATGCTCAGCTCATGCAATTAATCGGAATTATGGCATTAATAATCATTTTGTTTGAAGGTGGGACGCAAACAAAATGGGAATTGATGCGTCCTGTGTTAGGTGCGGCTGGAATACTTGCAACACTTGGAGTTCTGCTGACAACCATTGTCACAGGGTTTGCCGCCATGTACATTCTCAAACTTACTTTATTAGAAGGAATGCTATTTGGCGCTATCGTTGGCTCGACTGACGCAGCTGCTGTTTTTTCCGTACTTGGGAATAAAAACATTAAAGCAAAACTAACGTCCACATTGGAAGCAGAATCTGGATCTAATGACCCAATGGCTGTTTTTCTTACTGTTGCTTTTATTGAATTAATTCAAGTCCCCGATGCGTCGATATGGACAACGATTGGCAGTTTCTTTTTACAAATGGGATTAGGTCTCATACTCGGGTTACTGCTTGGGAAAGTTACTGTTATCATTATCAATAATATTAACCTCGATACTTCTGGGCTCTATCCTGCGCTTGCGATCGGGATGGCTACCGCTACTTATTTTATGGCTGCTTTTTTAGGCGGAAGTGGGTTGCTTGCTGTTTATGTAATGGCTGTTTTTGTGGGAAATAGTGATTTAATGTATCGTTTCTCCATTTTACGATTTAGCGAAGGCTTTGCCTGGATGATGCAGATTCTTATGTTTATTTTGCTCGGCTTATTCGTTTTTCCAGAGCAGTTACCTGCTATCTTTTGGCAAGGTGTATTATTGACGCTCATCCTTATGTTCATCGCAAGGCCGGTTGCTGTGTTTATTTCGATGATCTTTATGAAATATAGTATTAAAGAGCGCTTGTTTATCTCTTGGGCTGGTTTAAAGGGAGCTGTACCTATCGTATTAGCTACTTACCCTATTATTGCTGATGTAAAAAACAGCGACCTCATTTTTAATTCCGTTTTTTTCGTTGTCCTTATCTCAGCTCTCGTACAAGGAAGTACGTTATCTTGGCTCGCTTCCAAGCTAAGATTAACCGGCGAAAAAAATGATCCAACGAAACCGACTATGGAACTTATTCATTTGGGTAAGACCGAGGCAGAGATTATGGAAGTACATATTTTCTCCAAGTCTCCCGCTATTCACCAAACTTTAAATGATATAGAACTGCCAGATGACACACTTATTATTGGTATTATTCGAGACAAGCAAATTATTACTCCGAACGGCGACACAGTTATTCTAAAAGATGATACATTATACGTATTAAGTAACCGAAAGAATAGAATTAAAGCAAAGAATGTACTTCTAGGGAACACAGAGAAAAAAGTTCCACAAAAGAAACAACTTAAAAAAGAAGTAGAAGGATAATCAGGTGGCTGCATAGCAGTCGCCTGATTATTTTTTTCCCAATAAAGTGAACCTTCAAGCCGTGGAGATTTTCATTCAGCCCCACGGCTTGTTAGTACCGTAATATGACCCTAAAGGCCGCTTACAAAATAGGGATTTAAGTGCTGTTATCCCCAATTAGACTTGTTGCAGATTATTCACTCCTGAAGCGAGAGCCTTACAGCACCTTATATATGATAGTTCTGATTGTGAGGGCGTGTGTGGGTGTGGTGCTTGCTTTATGTTTCCAGCATGTGCTGTGAGCGAATGGATCTCTGGAATAGATAAAGCCAAGCTGCCGTCCGTTCTATTCAGGTGATGTTTATACTGTGATGGGTTATTTAATTCTGTTATCCTACCTTTTCACTAGAACGGTCATTTGACGAAGCCGTTCAATAGATTGGCCTATTTAAACATTCAATTCCGCTATGTTATATGTTTTCCTTCGAAGCAGAAGAATTCGAACTTTTGTCTATATACATAGAGGATCGACCATACCCACGCCCCTTCCCTTATACTTCCTTCGAATATAACAATGAAAAGGCGCAGACAGAAATGGATTTTCGTTTAAAATATTACGATTATCCAATTCGATCTTTTACGACGACATACGCTATTATGGATAAAATTAATTTGGGAGGAAGATAGATGAAAATATTTGTAGACCCTGGACATGGCGGTTCGGATAATGGGGCTTCAGGCAATGGATTATTTGAAAAAAATGTAACATTGGACATTGCCACACGCATACGTAATATACTGATTAATGAATATGACAACGTACAAGTGAGAATGAGTAGAACTACAGATGCTACTGTTAGTCTCACGCAACGTACGAACAACGCAAATAATTGGGGTGCAAATTATTTCCTTTCGATTCATTGCAATGCGTTTAATGGTATAGCAAGAGGATATGAAGACTATATTCATTCTTCCCTTTCCAGCGGATCACAAACAGGCAAATATCAAGATCAACTTCACGCGGAAATAACAAAGGTGAATCAGTTAAGTAATCGTGGGCAAAAGAAAGCAAACTTCCATGTGTTACGAGAATCATCTATGCCTGCATTATTAACAGAAAATGGTTTCATTGATAATGCCAATGATGCTTCACTTATGCGAAGCACTTCCTGGAGGCAAGCAGTTGCAAGAGGTCATGTTAGTGGATTGGAGCAGGTATTTAATTTGCAAAAAAAGGAGAATCCCAATGTCATTTTTCGCATTATCGCAGGATCTTTTCAGTCAAAAGATAATGCCGACCAACTTGTCGATATGTTAGCTGTAAAAGGTATTCAGGCTTTTGTTGCACTTGTAAGAATATCAGGCAGTAACTGGTATCGTGTTCAGGCGGGTGCTTTCTCCAATCGAACAAATGCGGAAAATCACTTAGAACGCATTAAAAAGGCTGGCGTTACTGATGCGTATATCATTCGTGAAACACGGTAAACCCC
This sequence comes from Roseburia sp. 1XD42-34, assembly GCF_009917385.1. Taxonomy (GTDB): domain Bacteria; phylum Bacillota; class Bacilli; order Bacillales; family Amphibacillaceae; genus Virgibacillus. The sequence continues at coordinate 28,604 of NZ_QWLJ01000018.1, forward strand.
TTGCTTTAGTGGCATGGTTCCTTTTTCCCATAAAAAGGAGTTGTAGACTTCCACGGTTTAAGAATAGATGATGTGAGCTGAACAAGTCGAAGCGGGAGGTAACAGCACCTAAATCCCGATTCGTTCAAAGGCCTTTAGGTCATACCATTACGGTACTAACCCATCAGCGGAGATGAAGAAACCCCGCTGATGGAAGGTTCACTTTATCTTTCATTGATTCGCCCCATTCACTACGTTGGAAACGGCGCCCCGGGCTTTTGTTCCACTATAGGAAGGTATAAGTTTTTTTGGTTTATAGTATAATAAAAACAAAAAGCTTTCCCCATAAACTTAGCGATAAGTTTTTCTAAAATGTGTATACCGTTTAACTTTACTCATTACGTGTGGCAATATAGGCTCACCATTCATATGCTTACAATAAGAATCTGTTAATGATGAAAAAAGTGGGTAATTTATGATTGGAGGAAGTTTAACCATGTACAGAAATTTATTAGAAGCTTGGTGGCCGATAATCCTTGCAGGCGTAATAGCTGCTTCTTCTGTCGTTATTTTAGCATATTATATACGTCGTACTATTCTGTATTTACTTACCACCATTGCAAGCCTTATCAGCTTTATTATACTTATACTAAGTATATTTGCTATTGGTAAGTGGGCCGATATAGGTATTGGAATGTTTGCCATTTCAGTCTTACTCGGTGTAAACATTGGCACCTTATGTAGCTTTTTGGTGAAGCAAAAATAACCTACTCTTTAACGTAGCCTCGTTAGTGGAAATCTTCAGCTTTCACTACAATAGTTTCCATTCTGGTGGGCTGTTTTTTCAATTCGCTCTCTTTTCGGGACACGACTTTCTCCTTCGCTGCTCGACTTTTTCGCTCTGTTCGGCTTTGCTCGTTCCAATGCCCGAGCTCATGAACGATTTCGAAGCCTGCCTGTTTACCTTGAGATAACCAGCTATTGCGTCAACTTCAGCCGCTTCATTTCAATCTGTTCCTCACCTGTCCATCCTTTTTGTATACGAAGCAAAAAAGCACGCAGCCCATACTCCGCCTTGTGCTTTTTCATCACCCATTGATCAAGAGACTTATTCTTCCCCAAGCACATAACGTCGAATACCATGTGCAACACCATCTTCGGCATAGTTTAAGGTTGTATACGTCGACTGTTGTTTCACTTCTTCTTCTGCATTTCCCATGCTAATACTCATCCCTGCGGCTGCAAACATAGAGAGATCATTAAAATTATCGCCAATGGCAATGGTATTTTCCATTGGGATGTCAAAATGATCTGCCATCAGCTCTAGCGCATAGCCTTTACTTGCTCGAGGATGAGCAATTTCAAGCTTTTCTCTACCTGATGAAGTTATAGATATGCCACCTTGTGATTCCATAAAATGCTGTAACTGGCTACGTTTTTCATCAAACAACGAAAGAACAAATATTTTATAGATGCCTTCATAGTTTGGAACAACTTTCTCATACTGATCGACAAACTGTAAGCCATGTTGGCTATGTTGGATGGCAATCGTTTGTTTAAGGGTTTTAGAAGTATAGGCTACATCATGACCAATTTGCTCCAATTCTTTCCATAATATGTTTTCCATGTCCTTTTCCAGCAAAACACCTTCATCTACATACACTTCATAGTATAATTGTAACTCTCTTAAAATCGGAATAATACGCTTTACAATTTCTTGATCCATATATAACTGATGCACCTGCTCCCCCCTATGAAATGAGGTTGCACCATTACCTGCAATAATCGGGCAGTCTAATGCGGAAAGCCGTAAGATTTCCTTCGTATCTGGAAGTGATCTACCAGAGGCAATAGAGACGATATGTCCTTGTTGCTGTGCTTCTTGAATGGCCGTTATATTTGCATTACTAATTGTTCCTTCATCAGATAATAAGGTCCCGTCTAAATCAATGGCTATTAATTTCATAAAGTAGCCTCCTCCATTTATTTGGCAGCGAATATGTAATTTCGCTAATTCTTACTCTATTATTATACCAAAAGGCCTCTCCCTACGCTTAGGAAAGACCATTCGGTAAAAATTAATAAATAAGAGTTGCAAAGGTTAAGCATCAGACTAGACACTTATTTCTAGCACAAACAGCAATTATTTTATTGCTGTAGCTGCAACTTTTCCTTCACTGCCTACCATCTTTATTTTAGAGATAACCATTGCTTTGGCAGCTTCTTTTGCTGTTTGTAAATAAGCGCGTGGATCGAGACTGTCAGGTTGTTGTGAAAAATGCTCTCTAATTGCAATAGAATAAGCATTTTTTAGCTCTGTTGAAACATTTACTTTTGCCATGCCTAACGCTACACATTTACACACATCTTCCTCTGGTACAGCCGAACCCCCATGTAATACAAGTGGAATATCTAGCATTTTACTAATTTGTTCAATACGGTTAAAGTCAATATCAGGTTCACCTTTATAAATACCATGAGCTGTGCCGATTGCTGGGGCAAGTGTAGGTACACCTGTTAAAGCAACAAATTCTTTACATTCTTCAGGTACCGCTTTTTGAGCGTCTTTTTCGGAGACAACAATTTCTTCCTCTACACCACCTACTTTCCCTAATTCGGCTTCTACATTAACTCCTAAGTTAGCGGTCAGTTCCATGACTTGCTTCGTTTGTCGTACATTTTCTGCAAATGCATGCCTGGAAGCATCTATCATAACAGATGTATATCCAGCTCGAACAGCTTGTTTAATAACTTCATAATCCGTACAGTGATCTAAATGAAGACCTGTTGGAACACGATAGTAATCCGCAGCTGCTGTTGCTACTTTTACAATATTTTCTGCCCCAAGTGATTTCACCGTGCCAACAGTCGTTTGTAAAATGACCGGTGATTTCATTTCTGCCGCTGCTTCTAATACCCAATAAATACTGTCAAATGAATGTACATTAAACGCTACAATTCCATAATTTTCGCTTTTCGCTTGTTTTAACATTGGTGTCGTTGATATAAGTGGCATATTAATCGTCCTCTCCTGAGATAGCTTGACTAACGATATTAGCAAGTTCTATTGGGGTTGTTGCTGTTAGCATAGATTGTCTTGTTTCTTCATTTATTAATGCTCGTGATAAAGCAGATAATGCTTGTAAATGTGTTGTTCCCGCTTCTGACTTCGGAATGAGCAGAGATAGAAAGAAAAATGCAGGCTTGCCATCAAATGATTCCCATTCAATCCCCATCTCTGTCCGCACAATAATTATGGCTGGTTGGTTGACTTCATCCACTTGCGTATGCGGGATTGCAAATCCTTCCTGAAAACCAGTTGTACTTTCTTTCTCACGCGCTTTTAGTCCAGCTACAATTGCTTCTGCTGATTGAGCAATGCCATTGGCAACTGCGATATCCGCAATCGCCTGAAACACTCCTTGCTGTGAAGTTGCTGTTGCTTGTAGCTGAATACATGCTGGTTGGATTATCTGTTTCATTTTCCATCACCCTTCCTTCATTTATTTCTGGGCTGCTTTTTTACGATACATACCATAAAGCAATGCTCCTACCATGGAACCAATAAGAATGGCTATTACCCATTGAAATGCTCCTGTTACAACAGGCAGAACGAGAAATCCTCCGTGTGGTGCTGGAACTTGGACTTTAAACAAATACGTCAGCATCGCCGCTATACTAGAGCCGAGCATAATAATTGGCAACACAACAATCGGATTCTTCGCAGCAAATGGTATTGCTCCTTCTGTAATATGAGTAGATCCTAAAATAAAGTTCACCGCGCCAGCGTTACGCTCTTCTTTAGTAAAGTATTTTGGAAACAATACCGTAGCAAAAGCAATAATTAATGGTGGTGCAATACAAGCAGCGGAAACACCCGCCATGAAATATAAGTTACCTTCAGCAAGTAACAATGTACCAGTAACATACGCTGCCTTGTTAAATGGTCCACCCATATCAAATCCGCACATCGCCCCAACAATTAAACCAAGTAATAGTGGATTCGTTGATTGAACGGATGCTAAAAAGTCCATTAATCCTTCATTTAATCCGGTAACTGGGATAATTATTGGTTTCATAATGATACCGATTAAAAAGATTCCTAGCACAGGGTACAAAAAGATCGATTTTAGTCCATCTAAAGAACGTGGTAAGCCTTTTAATAGTTTTTGCAAAAGGATAATAATATAACCGGCAATAAATCCTGCTAAAATTCCCCCTAAAAATCCGGCACCGCCTTGGCTTGCTAATAAACCACCAATAAACCCAACAACCATACCAGGTCGTTTTGCAATGGATTCGGCAATAAATGCCGCTAAAATAGGTACCATTAGGCTAAAACCTAAACCACCAACTTCTTTTAATAAGGCAGCGAATTCATTGTATTGCTCATGCTTTGGATCTGCAGAATAAATTCCGAATAAAAAAGATATTGCAATGAGCACCCCACCACCAACGACGAATGGGAGCATGTGAGAAACTCCATTCATTAAATGTTTATAAATGGTATGAACCCATTTACGGCTACTTCCTTCCGGTGCTCCATCTTGAGCTATCTCTCCTTCATCTGTTCCTTCATAATCAGATGCGTAGTAAATAGCAGCCTTGCCTTGTAAAATTTGCTCAATGAGTGCCTCAGGATCTTTAATCCCTTTTGAAACGGGGACATCTACTACTGGCTTTCCGTGAAAACGGTCTGCCTGTACATCCTTATCAGCAGCAATTATAACGCCATCTGCTGCTTTAATTTCTTCGGATGTTAATGCATTTTCAATTCCCACTTGTCCATGTGTTTCCACTTTTATTTCTACATTTAACTTCTCGGCTGCTTTTTGTAATGCTTCGGCAGCCATAAACGTATGTGCAATTCCAGTTGGACAACCTGTAGCAGCAACAATTTTCTTCTTGGTCATGCTGTTTTACCTCCTTAAATGTTGAATATCAACGTTTTTCACTAAATCTGGAATATCTATTAAATCACTTAATCCTTTTGAAAAAGCGGTCGATGCACCTGTCGCTACCGCATATACTAATGCCTCATCTATAGAAGCGCTGCTTATGGTTTGGGCAATATATGAAGCCAGTAATGCATCACCAGCACATGCTGTGTTGACAACTTTTCCTTTCGGAGAGCTTGCTTTCATAACCTTCTGCTTATCGATATATAATGCCCCTGCTTCTCCTCTGGAAATAATGACCTGCCTTGCACCTCGCTGAATCAATTCTTTGCCATATGCTATCATTTGTTTTTCAGATAGAGATACTTTTTCTCCAAATAGCTGTGCTAATTCCTCTTCATTTGGTTTTAAAAGATACGGCTCATAAGCAAGCGTCTCTAAAACAACCGGAGAGCTGGAATCAAGAATCAATTTCACATCATTTTCATTGCATATTTTGGCAATCGAGACTAAAATTCGGTCCTCTACGCCCCTTGGTAGACTCCCCGATACAATGAACGTGCTTTTAGCCGGGATTTTCTTGATTTTAGCCAACAGCTGATTTACTGCTTGTTGATGAATAATCGGTCCTCGGTTGACGATTTTGTATTCTTCATTCGCATTAATAAAGACATTAATACGTGTATTGCCTTCTACTTCAATAAAATCTGTTGCAATCTCTAGCTTCTCTAATTCTTCTTTAATAAATTGTCCTGTGAATCCGCCAATAAACCCTAATGCCGTATTAGGTATCCCCATCTTTTTCAACATTACAGACACATTGACACCCTTACCGTTTGGCTGGTAATCCTCATCGTACGTTCTGTTAACAGCATTTGGTTGTAACGCTTCCATTGCAACGTATAAATCGATCGCTGTATTCATCGTGCATGTGTAGATCACAGCCTCACCTTCTTTCTTTGTTGTTAATTTAAGTATGGCACAGATTTTCATGTAAATGTTTTCAGTTTATGTAAACCGGTGCACAGCGAATAAAACATGGTGAGAGAAATAAAGAATCATCATTATAGAGAAGAAAAAAATAGAGAAGTTAGGAATGGAGTACTCGTAATATCTAAATTTCATTCAAATGGTGCTTACAAGAACAAAGGAGCGGGGCGTCCGTATAGCAACGTAGCGAATGGAACGAATCAACGAAAGATAAAGGAATCATGCCACTAAAAACAGGGGTATGCCGACGCCTGAGCGGCAAGCCCGTTTTTAGTCGGCCTTCCTCTTAGCTACAACCGATGAGGACTTATCGTAGGGCTAATTTTAAAGTTGCCTAGTTGCTGGTCCCATGCGCCGGACGTGGTTATTCGGTTATGTTGGTATCCCCAAATACCTACTTTTGTATCTTATAAAAAAAGCCACTTACCGAGAAAAGCTACCTTCCAAAAAAGATGCTTATTCTCAATAAGTGACTGTTCATTTTTGAATTACATTTATTTCCTTGTTCGTATGACATACGAATCGAGCAATATCCGTGCAATCACATTTAGGGACAAACGAGAGCGGACTTCATATTCGGGAAATAGAGAATGCTCCGTTTTATAGCCTAATAATGTCATGTCGGATAAGCGGCTTAATGACGAATCAATTTTAGTTGTTAAAGTAATTGTTGTTACTTGACGAATATTTAAATTTTGACAAGCCTCTACAAGTTCGGCAGTCTCTCCATTTAAAGAAACAAAAATGGCGATATCATGCTTCGTTACTTTACGTGATTTCACGCGAATAATATTTGGGTCCTCATGTGTTTCACAAATTTTATCTAATGCTTGCAGCTTAATCATCATTTCCTTAGCAATCATCTCAGAAAAGCCACGGCTAAAAATATAAACCCGCTTCGCGTTGTATATTTTTTGTACGACATCCTCAATCTGCCCAATGCTTTGCAATTGAATTGTTCGCAATACTTCTTCTTCGTTTTTCTTGATTACCTGTTTAATATCGTCATCAATATCTGTTAATGAATCATTCGCGTCTAACATTTTTTCATCTTGCTTCAACCGATATTTAAATGAGGTATAACCGTTATATCCGATTTTTTTCATTAACCTTACAATTGTAGCTGTAGACACATTAGCTCGCTCACTAAGAGTGACAATGGACATATCAGCTATTTCATCCATATGCTCATGGATAAACTCAAGTAGATAGCGCTCACTTTGACTAAGCATGGAATACGTTTGATGTGGAATATTGAATAAAGGTTTGTCCATGATACCCTCCAATCATAGGATAATGAATAGGACCTTCAAAGCATAAATGGTATGCTTAACCTATTTTACATTTTCTTCATATTATGCTAGATCCTTGCAAATAATTGTTTCCTTCACCTTCATTGACAATAAAAAAGGGGTGATCATTTTTTAAAAAACCCCAATAGCTTAAGAATATAGTAGTAATCTAAACTTCTCTCGTCAAGAAAAGTATTCTTGTATCACTAATTAGCAGATAATTTTTTAAAATAATAGCCTAATATTCATTTGACCAAAGGCGCAGGGCGCCCGGTTAGCAACGTAGCGAATATAACGAAGCAACCAAAGTTTTAGGAATCATGCTCCTGCAATAGGAGTATGCCGACGCCTGAACGGCAAGCCCGTTTTTAGTCGGCCTTCCTCTTAGACACGAACCGATGGTGACTTATCGTAGGGCGATTCATGAAGTCGCCTAGTTGCTGGGTTCATTCGCCGGACGCGGCTTATTCGTTTATTAGTTATTCCAATGTAATAAATTTTATACTTTTTTATCTTTTTAGAAAAAATTAGCTTGTCGCGAAATCTTATGGGTCGAGTAGGACGGAACCTTTCCTTTGGGATTGTGTTCCGTCCCCTCACAGATCCGTGCGGGCGCAATTAACGCACACGGCTCATCACCAACATCTTTCACCAAATATACTAATATGTTCCCTTAATTCGAAATGTTAACCTTTATCTTCGGTTTCGGAAGTGGAAATTTACGCAAAAACAACCGAAAGTTCTCCCATTTGAATGACTTACACTGACTTCTGTGGTTCATCCACTCATCTTGAAATTTCTCCACCGCTGTCAAATTGTCCGTGCTACAATAATAATTCAGGAACTACATGGATCTGATCAGCCTCCTCGATCCGATCGCCCATGACAAAACGCGTAAATGTTATTCTTTCGTAAATGCAATCGTGCTTCTTACTGTATTAATGGGACGCACCATTTGTTCGATTTGCTCCCGCTTCGATTCTAAAAATGGAGGTAAAGATAGCTTTTCTCCTAATGTTTCATACGGCTCATCACCCATAAATCCCGGGCCATCTGTGGCAAATTCAAATAGGATTTGCGGGGCGACTCTAGCATAAAGCGACTCGAAGAAATGCCGATTCACATATCCAGAAGTAACAAATCCAAAGTTTTCCATGCGCGTCATCCACTTATCTAACACCGAACGATCCTCTACACGGAATGCTACATGATGTATCGTTCCGTAACCTTGACGCGCATTTGGCAATGTATTATTGGGTTCAATAATAACTTGGGCGCCATTTCCCCCTTTGCCTACTTCAAATAAATGCAGACCGTTTTCTTTTCTTATATACTTAAACTGCATTACTTTTTCCAACACTTCTTTAAAAGAAGTGAAGTCAGCAATGCGAATAAAGATGGGACCTAAACCGGTAATCGCATACGTTAATGGAATCGGACCTTTTTGCCAAGGTATCCCTGCCTCGACTCCCTCGTTACGCTCATCAGAAATCAGCTGATATGATTGATCATCAAAATCTACAAATGATAACGTATTCTTTCTAAACTGTTCTTGAATACCAGTATGCTTCACTTGCAAACGATCAAACCGATCGACCCAATACGTAAGTGCTTCATCCGAAGGGACACGAAAAGACGTCTTATAAATTTCATTCGTTCCATGTGAGCCTTTTGGAATACCGGGAAAATCAAAAAAAGTCATATCCGTCCCTGGATTGCCTTTATCATCAGCAAAAAACAAATGATATGTTTGAATATCGTCTTGATTGACTGTCTTTTTAACTAAACGCATGCCAAGTACATACGTGAAAAATTCGTAGTTCTTCTCTGCACTGCTTGTAATCGCCGTTACATGATGAATTCCTTTTAATTCTTCCATGTAACATCCTCCTCCCCCATCATTTATTATGAATTAAAGTATTTTTAATTCATAATAAACATACCATAATAAGCCCCACAAGTCTACTGGAAATGTTAGCATTAGCAACTTTACATGCTTTAGCTATTCCCTTCTGACTTTAACTATCTGTTTGTGTACGAAAAAACCCCTTCTAGAAAAAGCCTAGAATAAGGAGTAGTGAAAAGGTTGGCTATTACAAGTATTAACGTAAAAATTTTCATCTAATAGCGTTAAGGCAAAAGACCAATTAAGTAATTCTTTAATTCTTCTGTGGAATACACTGTTTTTGTTGCTATATTAAAACCATTTGCTGGCTTTTGCTTCGTTAAATTCAGCCAAACCGCGCTCCAGCCTGCTTGATAAGCACCAACCATATCGATAGGATAGCTATCGCCTATATACCAAGCATCCTGTTTAGAGAATTGAAATCTTTCCTCCGCTCGATTAAAAATTTTCCGATCTGGCTTTGCAGTACTTTCCTCTTCAGAAACAATAACCTCCTTATCAGTGAAATATGCGTCCAAACCGAGGTTTCTAACTTTTTTCCATTGATGAAAAGAAGGTCCATTGGTAATAATTAATAATTGGATACCCCTTTGTTGCAAATATCGCAATATTTCTTCTATATGCGGTCTTAATGATATTTCTTCCTGATTGTTTTTATACATCGTTTGAAACGATAAAGCTTCTTGCTTATCCATGCCAATATTAAATTCACGTAATGTCTCGCGAATACGAAATACATGGGATTGTTCTAACGAGCATTGCTTTCTCGTAACCTGTTCAAATCCAATATCACTATATTTTTGATAAACAGGATAGAGTTGATTAAATTTGAAGTGCTTTGTAGCTGTAAATTCCTGAAACGTCTTCTGTAATGGCAAGGTTCTGTCGTATAAGGTATCATCTAAATCAAAGGCAATGGTAGTCATTTTTCTGTTCCCCCAACTCTCATATAAATACTTGTGAAAAGCGTATCAAATTATTAAGGTTTGTCAAATTTGTCATGGAGAAATACGGTCATTTTTATCGTTTTTATAGTGGCTTTATTTAAAACTCAAGCCGACGTCGGGCGGCAAGCCCGTATTTAGTCGGCCTTTCTCTTAGCTATAACAGATAATGACTTATCGTTGGGCAATGGAGTGAAGTTGCCTAGTTGCTGGGCACATGCGCCAGATGTGGCTATTCCGTTAAGTCCGTATCCCCAAAGCAACAATTTTTATACTTTCTTATCTTTCAAAAAAACCTTACTCCGTGATTATGCTGTGGTCTGTCTACGTTTTAACTTTTGCATACATAGGTTGTAGAAAGGATACAGATTGCCAGATTAATTGCTTTAGTACTTTGATCTCAATATCTGCGAGCTTCTTAACATAAACACAAGCTTTGCCACATTTATGTTGCCTAACTTTTCTAGCAGGGCGGCTCGTTCTTCATCTCCCGTGGAAAAATATAAGCGGAGACGAGGTTTTCTTGGAGAAAATCCAGTCAGCTTGCATCCTCTTTATGCGCAGTGTAGATATTTATAATGATACGAACTAGTCCTTCAGATTTTTGCTGGATACCCAGTTGTTTCGGTAAAAATATCCAATAGTTATACGCATCCTCTTTCTTCCACGGATTTTCCACTTCCTCAATACGTTCGATTACATCGCCATCTATCTCTTTGGTTTATCCCTCGTACATCTCATTCCTCCTATTTTCCCCACCTAGTCGGCTATACATTATCAATAATCCTTCTACTTAGAATCACCGGCTTCCTGGATTTTTATTATACATAAGTCCATCTGCTTTGCTTCATGAAAGGATTCTTATACAATTATTAGAGTATATATCTTATGTATGCGGAACATTTTGCCAGGAGGGGAGAAACAATGTTTTTAGCTTGGAATGAGATAAAAAATAATAAATTACGCTTCACTCTAATTGTTAGTGTATTAATGCTCGTTTCCTATCTCGTTTTCTTATTATCTGGTTTAGCAAATGGATTGGAAAACATGAACAAAGCAGCAGTTGATAAATGGAAAGCCCAAGGGGTCATTTTAACAGAGGAATCAGATATCAACCTCCCTCAATCCAGTTTATCGCTCGATGACTATGATGGTAAAGGAGCAGATGAATTTGCAAGTTTAGCGCAGATTAGCTCGATTGCAACCTCAGGGAACAATAAATCAAATGTAACGATCTTCGGTATTGACGCTGGTGAATTTATTATGCCCAACATTACGGAAGGCGAAGCGTTTCAAAACGCTAATGAAGTCGTCGCAAATGATTCCCTAAAAGAGGATGGCTTTAAAATTGGTGATGAACTTCGATTATCTTCAACGGAAAAAACATTGACCATTGTTGGCTTTACGGATAACGCAAAATTTATCGCAGCTCCTGTGCTTTATACCGATTTACAAACATTACAGAACGTTCGTTACGGGGAAGCTGCAGAAGTATACAAAGATCAAATAAATGCATTTGTCATTCGTACTGATGACTTGTCCAATGTAGATGTAAAAAAAGAACTGCAAGTCGTGGATACTACCACATTTATTGAAAATCTCCCCGGCTACTCTGAACAAAGTTTAACGTTAACATTTATGATTTATTTCTTGTTTGTCATCTCAGCCGTGGTATTGGCTATTTTCTTATATGTGCTTACCATTCAAAAAATAAGTATCTTTGGCGTTATGAAGGCGCAAGGAATATCCAGTAATTACTTAGCAAGATCGGTAATTGCACAAACCTTTTTATTAGCATTTGCTGGGGTTATCCTCGGATTTCTATTAACGTTGGTTACAGGAGCCTTTTTACCAGATGTCGTTCCAATCATTTTTCAGTATTTAGATTTACTTACCTATGGCGTTGTACTTGTCTTCGTGTCTATATTAGGAGCACTATTCTCCATTCAAACGATTGTTAAAATTGATCCACTAAAAGCGATTGGAGGTTAAAGAATGTCAGTTCTTGAAATGAAACAGGTTCATAAAGTTTTTGGTTCCGGGCATACAAAAGTAGAAGCTCTGAAGCCAACGAATTTTTCCGCTAATAAAGGAGAGTTAATTGCTGTCATTGGACCGTCTGGATCAGGTAAAAGCACCTTTTTAACCATTGCTGGGGGATTACAACCCCCTACGAATGGTTATGTGTTCATCAATGGTAGAGATATTACCGAATTAAACGAGAAGCAACGGTCGGTAATCCGCTTAAAAGAAATCGGCTTTGTCTTACAAGCATCCAATTTAGTTCCATTTTTAAATGTAAATCAGCAAATGCAACTATTAGATAAGGTAAAAAAAGACAATTTACCTGCTGAAAAACTGGAGGAACTATATCAAACGTTAGGTATTCGTAAACTATTAAACAGTTTTCCAGCTGATTTATCAGGAGGAGAAAAACAACGTGTAGCAATTGCCAAAGCGCTATATACAAACCCAAGTATTATTCTTGCCGATGAACCAACCGCTTCACTCGATTCTGATCGGGCATTTGAAGTTATGGAAATGCTGCAAGAAATAACTACAAACAGTAACAAAACTACCATTGTCGTCACCCATGATACGCGGCTGATTAACTATTGCAATAAAGTGTATAACATCACCGATGGAAGACTCTCTTTGCAAACAGAAACAGCACAATGAAATTAGCATCACTGAAAGCTTAAATTAGCCAGCTTCCAATGACTATCGGTCGGAAGCTGGCTGATAACAATTAGGATTGGGATCTCGCCAATATTTTAATGGAATACGCAAACTGTTAGCTATACAAGACAGTAAAATGATATTTTAAACCTGATGAAAAAATATTTTCTTCTTCCTGCTAGAGCTCTAATTCCTGTGGGGAATCCTCCCCTTTTTTATTCATTAATCGAACATGCAATGGTTGTATTTCCAAAACGGTTAAATTGGGATCATCCGGTCCTTTAAAATACACCTTTGCGTGGTCACTCCATAGTTGTTTTTTTAGCTCAGGAGAATCGTTTACTTTTACCTTGCCTTCGTATTCCACAAAAGCGTCCCCAAATCCTTCTCCTTCATAGCCGAGAATAATATGTGTATACGGATTTTGTTCAATATCGGTCACTTTATCGGTTTGCTTACTAGTTAGTGTATATAATATTAAACCATCATGGTAAAACGTCATATACCGAGAATGTGGCATAGTTCCTTTCACTGTCGCCATTGGTCCAACAAGGTCATCCTCCAAAATCTGCTCAATTTGTGTTCGTAAATGTTCTTGACTCACGTTGAACACTCCTTCCTCAAATATGCTTTATCATTATTATTCCTTTCTCTACGCATCTTAAACACTTAAACACCTCAACTTACTGCGCATCGCCTTTTAAGTGCCGCTCAATATAGTCATAGCTCGCTTCATTACCCGTAATAACTGCAAGCTCTTGTAAATGTCGTAGTAATAATTTCCGATCCAAATCAAAAATAAACTCCGTATAAATATGGTCGATGGTATTAGTCGCAAAATTCCATATAACAGTATGATTTTTCTTATCTACTGCTCCTGCCAGTCTTGTTAATGCTTCAATGATGCTGGTTATGATCGGATAATTCTTCTGTGCATAATGTCTAATTAATCCTAGTCCTTGATAGAGATGAAATTCGAAATCATCTACACCTAGTATTAAGCGAACCTGGTTTTCCTCATCCACAAGAAATGGAGAGAAGGTAGCTTTGTTCTCTAGAGTTAATAACAAATCAGCCACTTGGTAGATGGTGTTGGCAGCTGTTTTGGGATCATCATTTCCAATCGCTTTAATGGCAATTTCCGCCAGTTTATTTAGCCCGAATTTCAGGTCTTGAATTTCGGTCTCCTTATGCCCCATACGAATCAAATGCAAATAGTCTTTTTCATTAACTTTGGGAGCACCAGGGCCCCAATACGTAAATAATGGATTGCCCTGTAACGCATAACTGCCTGGACGCACTTCCATTTCAACAATAATGTCATCTTCTTTTGCTTTTTGCAGCAAATCCTTAAATAAAATAAGCTGTACATATCCAGATATAGGTGATGTAACCATTTGTTTTTTTGCTGTCCATTCTCTATATAACTCTCCTGGTTTTTCCGTTCTCAACCGTTGCAAATCTTTGGTAAAATCTCCTTCGAGCATCTCCTCCGTTACACGCTTCATTGTATCGGTAATATTATGCACTTGCATCCACGTAGTAGCATGATTAATAAAATAAATAAACGTCACTGCAGCAAAAAAAGCAATTCCAACCGTAGCCAATGGAACAGCTACATAATATTTAACTGGATTACTGCTGATTGCTAAAAACATAATGAGTACGTAAACAAAGCTGCCGTTAAAAATCCCTAGTATATGTTGTGTCTGCTTATCTTTTACAAAGTTTTGCAGCATTCTTGGTGAAAACTGTCCACTGAATGTCGTTAGCACAACGAGTAAGGAGTTTAACGTAAATGCACTAAGTGTTAATACGCCGCCAATTAATGCACTAATTAATGATCTAGTCGTTTCAAATGTGGCTTGAAAGCCGTCATATGTATATTGTGCTATCCCTACCCCCACATCCAGATAAACCGTAATCGCCACAAGAAAAAATGTACAAATAATATACAACAGTGGCGTTCGCCATAATGTGAGGCGGAGCTCATATTTTCTTTCTGTTTTGGACATTTTTAAATACTTACTTATTGATGGCGGCAACCATTTTACTAGCATACAAATACACCCCTATCTTAGGAAAACTTGGTTTATCGCGAATGCTTTTTTAAAGGAAAACAAAATATTTTATCATACATCCTTTTTTACTATATTTGTGTTACTACCCCGTTTTTTTTCAAATTACACTTTTGCTATGTAATTTATATAAGGTAACAAGTAAAAGCGCAGGAAAAAGAGGTACGCATCCGACTGAAACTAACAGACAAATCGTACCTCTCTCTATAATCTATGATGTAGCCTTAGTTGTTACTAATCAATTTGTGTTATTTATCCTGCGTAATAAGGTGCTGTAAGACTTACACTTCAAAGATTGGAGAATCCATATCGCAACAAGTCTAAATGTGAGATACCAGCACCTAAATGCCCTATTTCGCAAGCGTTCTTAGGTCATACCATGACGGTACTAACCATCAGTGTGCGATGAATAAGCCCCCACTAATGGTTCACTTATTGTAGTATCGATTTAAATAATTTTGCTGTTTTAACAGGATTTTCTGCTTTTGTTATAGCACTACCAACAATGATAATGTCTGGTTGATATTTTTTAATCTCTGGTACCATGGTTAAATTAATCCCTCCTGCTACAGCAACCTTAAACTCCAAACCCTTCACTAGGGAAAACAATTCCGTGCTAAAAGAGGTTTCATTTTGCTCATCTTTTCCAACATGTAAACCAACTAAATTTACGCCTAAATCCTGTAATTCATTCATTCGTTTATCTGAATCTATACCTAATAAATCCACTAGAACTTGTTTGTTTTCCTTCTTAGCGGCTTCCAACATATCTATAATCGTTTGGTTTGACGAAAAACCCATTGCTGTCGTTATATCTGCACCAGCAGCAAATGCCTGCTTTGCCTCATGCTTTCCTGCGTCGCAAGTCTTCATATCTATAAGTAATATATGATGCGGATATAAATCTCGAATCTTTCGAACCAAAGACATGCCATACTCTTTAATAATTCCTGTTCCTATTTCAATAATATCTACCATTTGATGCGTATGAGCAAGAACTTGAAGACACTCTTCCTTTGTTAACCTATCTAAAGCTAATTGTAATTTTATTGTCTTCCCCCTCCTCGTCTATCGTTCGATCCGTTCTACTTCCCCAAGTTTTTGCTGCACTTCCTCGTAGTATGGCAAGCCTTCATTATCCCCAACAACACTAATAACCATGGAACCGATGGTATTTGCCACATGCAGAATTTTGGTTAATTCCCAGTTCTGGGACAATCCATAGAGTACGCCAGCATTAAAACCATCACCTGCACCGACTGTATCAACGACTTTTATAGCGTTCACCGGTTTTGCTTCCACTATTTTCCCTTGGTAATACCCAACAGATCCTCGATCACCTTGTTTTACCGCTACAAAAGAAATACCTAAATCCTTTGCTTTATGGATAATCGCTCTTGGCTCTTTTTCACCAATAATGATATTCATTTCCTCATCACCAGCTAATAGTATATCTACCTTTGGCAAGATTTTCTCCAAAACAGAGCGTGCCTTTTCCTTTGTCCACATCCGCAAGCGAATATTAGGGTCAAACGAAATCTTGACATCATGCTTTTTTGCCAGTTCTATGGCTCTTTCCATTACGGCAATATGGTGGTCACCAATAGCTGGGTACACCCCTGTCAGATGTAGTATTTTTGCTCGTTTAAAATAGTTTTCATCCAAATCGGAGGCAGATAGATTGGTCATTGGTGATTTATCGCGATAATAAAATGTACGTGTGCTGCCATCCTCCATCCTCTCTTTAAAGTTCAAGGAGGTTGGATATCCGTCAACGAGATGAAGCTGTGACGTCTCAATACCCTCACCACGAATAAAATGTCGTATATAAC
The DNA here is from genome assembly GCF_009917385.1 of Roseburia sp. 1XD42-34. Classification (GTDB taxonomy): domain Bacteria; phylum Bacillota; class Bacilli; order Bacillales; family Amphibacillaceae; genus Virgibacillus. The sequence goes on from NZ_QWLJ01000018.1 coordinate 45,202, forward strand.
GTCCAAATTCATCATTACCTAATCTGCTGATATATCCTGCCTTCATTCCTAAACGCGAGCAGCCGATAGCCAAATTAAGCTCTGCTCCACCTACTCTTTTTTCAAATGTGTTCACAAACTGAAGGGGACCTGTAGAACCCGGATTAAACACAATCATTGCTTCACCTATTGTTATAATATCTAGCATTATCTGCTCCTCCGTATCTAGTTGCATTTACCTAGTGTGTGCTAATCATCTTTTCAACCACTTCATTTCTAGCCGATATAATCATATCCGTCATATTGACAAATAACCCTGTCTCAATAACCCCAACCAATTGTTTTAGCTGCTGATGCAATCGCTCAGGTTCATTTATTGTTTCAAAAGCACAATCTAAAATATAATTCCCGTTATCAGAAATGAAAGGGTGCTTGTCCGTTGTTCGTAATACCGGTGTACAGCCAAACGTCTCTAAATATGCTGCGGTTTTTTGCCAACCAAATGGAATCACTTCAACAGGGAGAGGAAAATCCCCTAATTGTGCAACTCTTTTTGAAGCATCGACAATGATTATCAGCTTATCCGCTGCTTGTGCGACAATTTTTTCGCGAACTAGAGAACCGCCACCTCCTTTAATTAATTGAAAATTAGTATCCACTTCATCTGCACCATCAATGGCAATGTCAATTTTTGTTGTCTCGGAAAAATCAGTTAGTGGAATTCCATTCTCTTTAGCTATCTTTGCTGTCTGTTTAGAAGTCGGAACACCTTGAATTTCTAACCCGCTGTGTACATGATGTTTCAATTCTTCTAAGAAATAATTCATAGTAGACCCTGTACCAAGTCCTACTGTCGTTCCATCACGAATGTAATTCACTGCTGCCTGCGCAGCTTTTTGCTTACTTTTGTCTATACTTTTCATTGTAAGAAGCCTCCATTTAATTAAATAAATTTGGGATGAAAAGTGTTATATTCGGTAGAAATGCAATTAATAATAAAATAGCCATAATAATGAACAAGTATGGCAAAACTGCTACAAAAGACCGTTCAATTGACAACTCGCCAATTTTTGCAGACAGTAACAATACTAATCCATATGGAGGGGTTGCTAAACCAATAGCAAGTGTAACTATAACTATAAGGCCTAAATGTACTGGATCTATTCCAAATTCAAGTGCTGTTGGTAGCATAATTGGGACAAATAAGATCATTGCTGGAATTGCATCCATAAATGTTCCCACAAATAAAAAGAAAGCAATGATAATTAAAATAAACAGCCATTTTGCACTAACATTATTGGTAAAAAAGTCTTGAGCTATCGTCCCTAATTGATAATAACTCATTAATTCTCCCAATGCACTTGCAGCCGCCAAAGCAAATAATGATAAAGAACTTAGCGCTAAGGTATCGAATAAGATTTTAGGCAAATCTTTTAATTTTAACGTTTTATAAAAAAAAATACTAATTAGAAATGTGTATAAAGAAGCAATTGCAGCGGCTTCTGTAGCAGTAAAAAAGCCAAGGATAATTCCACCAATGATAATAAACGGAGTTAATAAGGCTGGAACAGATTCGAGAACCAATTTTCCTAGTTCAGACCATTTTGGACGTGCTACTTTCGGAAAGTTCCGTTTCATAGCAATCATGTACACCAATACCATCATACCTAAGCCTATCAGTATGCCTGGAATTATTCCTCCTAGAAATAAAGCACCAATGGAAGCATTTGTTAAGCCTGCAAAAATTATCATTGGTATACTCGGGGGAATTATAACTCCTACAGTTGAAGACGCTGCCGTTACTCCAACGGCAGTCTCTTTATCATAGCCCTGTTTTTTCATACTAGGAATAAGAATTTTTCCAACCCCTGCAGCGTCTGCTTGTGATGCTCCCGACACACCAGCAAACATCATGGACACTAGAATATTAGCATGGGCTAAGCCACCACGAATTGGACCAACAATAGCTAGTGCAAGATGGATTAATTTCTCTGAAATTTTTCCCGAATTCATTAAATTTGCAGCTAATATGAACAAAGGAACCGCTAGTAATACAAATGAATCTAAGCCATTTACCATTTTCATCGGCACGGTTGCTTCTGGCGTATATGGCATGCCAGTAATCCCTAACAACGCTACAATTCCAATGACAAAAGCAATGGGAACACCGATCGCCATCAAAGTAATGAATAAAACTAATAGTAATATGCCCACTATTGTAGCACCTCCTTAGCCTTCCAGCTATGAATGTGATTTATAAGGTGTGCTATAGAATAGACCACCATGGAACCTGACATAATTGGAACAGCTAACCATACATATCCCATTTTCATTTCAGGTATGGTTGCCCAAGTGTAATTCCAAAACTCGATGACTACTTGCATCCCTAAAAGAAAAATAACGCTATTAAATATAATTAACAAAAAATCATTTACAAAACATAGAATCAACCTAGATTTACCCTTTAATTTCCTTAATAATAGATCAAAACTAAAATGTTCACGACGATTAACCATTACTGAAGCTCCCATAAATATTGCCCAAATAAATGAATAATTTGCTACCTCCTCTGTCCATATAACCGAAATTCCCATATATCTAGTAACAATTTGTAACATAATTACTAAAAAGAATATGGTTAAACATGCAAACCCAAGAATTATTTGTGTCTTTTCCAGCAATCGTATGCATTTTTTCAAGTGGTCTCCCCCTATCATTTGTTTTCTAAATCTCTTATGTCTTGCAACATTTTTTGTGCCCCTATTTCTTCTGCAAAGGCATCCTGTATCGGTCTTGCTAAATTAATCAAAGGCTCTCGATTAATTTCATTCACCAATGCCCCTTCACTCATTGCCTTTTTCTTATATTCTATATCTTGCCTGTTTGTTTCCTCTCGCTCTGCTATAACTGAAGCTTTAGCTGCCTTCATAATAATGTTCTGCTGTTCTTCTGAGTACATAGCAAATTTTTCCCCATTTATTAAAAGAAAACGAGTTGTATAATCATGCGCTGTTTCTGTAATAAATTTTCCGTTTTCTGTTGTGTGATGTGATTGTTGAACAAAAAATGGGTAAGCGTTCTCAGAAGAGTCTACAACGCCTTGTTGCAATCCTTGGTAAAGTTCCCCCCATGAAATAGAGGATGGAATAGCACCTGTAGCCTCCCAAAAATCTCCAATCACACCTGATGTTTGAGTTCGTAAAGACATACCTTGTAAATCATCGATGGCTTCCAATGGTTTTTTTCCATAAAAATGCCTCACTCCTGCTGTCCAATAGCCTAATAGTTTAAAAGAATTGTTTGATTTGTCATTTATAATGTGAGCCATCTCTTTTCCTACGTCACCATCAACTACCTGAAGCCAATGCTCATAGCTTCTAAATAAGTACGGAACAGAAAACAAGTCTACTTCCCGAATTCCTGTTTGCGTCATAAAACCTGGAGATACAAGCACTACATCTGCAGCACCAAGCTGTAATTTTTCAACGAGCTCTGCTTCTTCCGTTCCAATTGTTCCAGCATGTACTTCCACTTCCATACTTCCCTTAGATTCTTCTTCAATAACTTCTTTAAATCTCAACATTCCAGTTTGATAAGGAGTATCTGGGGATGTTTGGTTATGGGCAGCAATAATTTTTAATTTACTGCTTTTAACAGATCCAACATCTTTTGTACATGCCACCAAAAAAGAAACCGCTATCAATATAAACATCAAGGTTATTAATCGATAAACCTTCACAATTAAACCCCCCCTCTAGAGCAACGAATTTATTCCGCTGCTCTTTTTATATATTTACTCGCTTCCTCTTGTAATCGCTGATAATCTTCTTCCGTCTTTAAAGCAGCAGCGTTAACCAAATTACTGCCGATTCCGACTGCCTTTGCCCCATGCTGTATATAATCATTCATATTGTCTAATGTAATTCCTCCCGTAACCATTGCTTCAACATGCGGTAACGGTCCTAATATATTTTTGATATAACTAGGTCCGACCGTTGCAGCTGGAAAAATTTTCACCATGCTTGCTCCATGTTCATAAGCAGTTACAATTTCAGTTGGTGTGAACACACCTGGAACATGTAGCATCCCGTAGCGATTGGTGAGCTTGAGCGTGTCTGTATTTAATGAAGGCGAAACGATAAAATCAGCTCCCGCCAGCATGACTGTTCTAGCGGTTTCCGGATCAAGTACCGTACCTGCACCAATACAGCTCTTCTCTTTCATAGCTTCCTTTGCGGTAGAAATAACGTGCGTAACATTTGGTGTTTCGGCAGTAATTTCAACCGCTTTTACACCACCTGCAGATAGCGCCTTTAATATTGGTACAATATTTTTTTCATCCGCTTTTCGGATAACAGCCACTACTTTAGTTTCTTTAATAACATCTATCGGTTTCATTGTTTTGACACTCCATTCTTCATTCTAAATTTGCATGTTTTGTTTTTAAAACCTCGTTTGAGTTATGCATCTGCTCTTGCTCAAGAATATGGGCAATGACAGCATCCAATACTAAATGAGCTGATTGATCAAATTGACTTCCCAATGGTTGAATGGTTGCTGGCTCTTTTGACAATCGTTTTTTAGTGGCAGCGCGTACCTCTACGATACAATCACTATACTGAGCAATTATCGATTGCTTATTAGTCGTTACTAAGGCAATGGACGCGCCAATTGCAGCTGCTTTTTCTGCAAAATAAGCTAATGTCCCCGTATTTCCAGAACCTGATATGATTAGTAATAAGTCATTAGCTTCCATACTAGGTGTGATCGTTTCTCCCACAACATAGACAGAATAACCACTATGCATCATACGGATTGCAAAGGCTTTCCCAATTAAGCCTGATCGACCAGTTCCTGCCACAAAAATGGAATTTGCTCGTTTTAATCGTTTGGCTAGTTCGACTGTCTCCTCTGGGTCGATTGCTTGTATTACCTTGGTTACCTCCAAGGCTATCGCATCTAGTGTCTCTCTCATGGTAATGTTTCATTCTCCCTTCCGTTTACAAGATTCTCTAATAATTAATTGGGGGGAGAAACGATATACTCCCCTGTTTCCTTGGCCTGCTTCATTATTAAATTGGTTGAACAGCAATTGTGCAGCTTTTTTCCCCATTTCAAATGCCGGTTGAGCAATCGTTGTTAGCGCCGGTGTGTAAAGCGACGCAAACGTCACATCATCGATACCTATAACAGCTACACTGTCTGGTATCCGAATGTGTTTATCTTTTACATACTGTAATAGTTGAATCATGACGCGATCGTTTAAAGCAAGTATAGCTTCCGGAGGATCAGATAAAGCAAGCAGCTTTTCCATCTCTTCTTCCATCTCTTCTAGCTTTGCGCTTATGACATATGAAGAATTTAGACAAATATCATGCATTTCAAGACTTGCTTTATACCCTTCTATTCGCTCAACGCGGGGGGTTATTGGGTCATACAGAGGCGGTGCAAGCATAGCAATTTTCCGGTATCCATTAGCTACTAATTGATCCACAGCTAATTGAGCAGCTTTATGATTATTTAGTAAAACGGTATCTGTCTCAATTCCCGGAACGAGTCGATCCATAAATACAAACGGATAATGCTCTATAACTAAATCCTGATATAATGCGGTGTTTTTACTGGTGGGAAACACAATAATCCCATCAACTTGCTTCGCGCGAAGCATATCAATATACCGCTTTTCCTTATCCGGGTCATCGTCGGCGTTACAAACAATCACATGATAATCTTCCTCATGACAGTAATCTTCAATTGCCCGAATAACCCTTGTTGAGAAATCATGCAAGATATTTGCAACGATCACGCCAATCGTCCTCGTTGTCCTCTGCTTTAAGCTCCTGGCAATAATATTAGGCTGGTACTCCAATTCATTAATGGCAGCTTCCACTCGTTCTTTCGTTTTTTCACTCATATAATCAAAACGTTTATTCAAAAATTGCGATACAGTGCTTTTAGAAACTCCAGCGCGTACTGCTACATCTGTAATAGTTATTTTTTTCATAAAGTTCCTCTTCCTCTAATCTAAACCGGTTTAGTAAATCGGTTTAGATGAATTATATATTAGTTTGCAGACGTTTTCAAGTATCACTGTTGCTGTTTACAAATAAAGACATAAAGTTTCCAATTGGCTCATAGATATAACTAACAATCATTGACAGGGAGTTATTCACATGGAAAATACAATTGGAATTACGGAAGACGAGATCAACCGCTATTACGTGTTGCAACAGGAAAAAAAGGAGATAGAGCAGGAAATGAAACAATTAAAGAAAAAATTCCATCATGCCTTAGATGCAACCGTCGGAGAAAATCAAAAAGGTGAGATAACACGAGGGGATTTCTGTGCGCAACGACAAATTCGTACCTCTACACACTATGAACAGGATAGTACTATACGTCAATTGGAAAACATGCAACTGGCCGAATTTATCATTATTGAAAAACGACCAGATACCGAAAAACTCGAAGCTGCAATTACATTAGGTTTGGTAGACGGAGAAGCATTTGAAAATTGTAAGCATACAAAAACAACCCAAGCCATCGTGGTTAGAAAAGTTCGTTAGCATATCTGTTATAAAGTGAACATCTCATCAGTGGGGTTTTCATTCATCCCCCACTGATGGTTAGTTCCATAATGATACGCCCTAAATGTCTCTGAACGTGCCAGAATTTAGGTGCTATTATCTCCCACGTAGCCGTATAGATTATCCAACCCCTGAAGTGGGAGGCTTTCAGCACCTTATATGCAGAATAAAGTTTCTTTATGTAGCTGAGGTGCAACCGCTACGGGATGAGTCTCAATTTATAATTTAGCTCGCTATACGAATTTCCATTAGCAATCTCCTTTCTCATTGTCCCCCTACTGATTGTTAGATAAACGAATGAGGCATTTGACTTGCAGTTACTCCATGGCATTTCCTTCTGGATCTCATTTCAGAGCATGGAGGTAAGTAAGGTAAGACTTGCTGTTAATTACCTATTAACGTATAGCCACGATGCTGGCGTCATAAACGCATTTATGACCACTGTTCACTGCATTATGTTTTTTATGCTCCCCCATTTATTGGCTCCATTCTAAATGTATTGTATGATATATACAAGAACAAAGGCGCAAGCACCCGCTTAGCAACGTAGCAAATGACGAATCAACGAAAGTTAAAAGGAACCTTCCATCAGCAGGGTTTTCTTCACCCCCGCTGATGGTTAGTACCGTAAAGGCATGACCTAAAGGCCTTTGAACGAGTCGGGGATTTAGGTGCTGTTGCCTCCCGCTGCGACTTGTTCAGTTCACATCTTCCATTCTTAGACCGCGGGAGTCTACAACGCCTTTTTACGGGATAAAGGAATCATGCCACTAAAACAGGGGTGTGCCGACGTCTCGACGGCAAGCCCGTTTTTAGCCGGCCTTCCTCTTAGAGGCGAACCGATGTGGCCTTATCGTAAGGCACATTTCTAAAGTCGCATCGTTACTGAACTCATGCGCCGGGCGTGGCTAGTCGGTTATTTCGTTATCAAAGCACCTCATTTCATAGTTTCTTAATCTTAAAACAAATACAAAAAATGAAGAGGTGTTAAACCTTATGAACAAAGGAAATATATTTTTGCAACTAGTTTCGAATTAGGAAGTGTTCTTTTCACACATTTTATTCTATCCCACTATATTTAAGGAAGAAGGTGATCACTTGCAAACGAACCGTTTACCTATACTTATTTTAGTCATGAGTATTCTGTATATTTTTATTATTCCTCATGAGCCGCTTGCTTTTAAACTATTCTTTAAATTAATTCCAATGGTACTCATTATCATTTATGCTTTTTACCAAACACCAAAACAAAAAACAGCTGTACATTGGCTCATTCTAATTGGTCTGTTCTTCTGCTCTATTGGTGATGGGACGATACCATGGTTCGTTGTTGGTCTGTCTGCTTTTTTAATTGGCCATTTATTCTATTTAACTGGTTTTGTTTCCCAATGGAAATTTTCCAAATGGCGGGTAGCAAGTATCATTCCCATTGGGATTTACGCTTGGTTAATGGGCAATGAATTAGTTCAAGCAATTGCCCATTCAGAAGATACTTACCTTGTAATACCGGTGATTATTTATATTGCTGCAATTGCGAGTATGGCGTGGTTCGCAATCATGACCGGAAATATTTTTGCCAGTATTGGCAGTATCTTATTTGTCATTTCGGACTCTATTTTGGCATGGAATATGTTTGTTTCGCCTGTTAATTATGAGCATGTATTCGTTATGGTTACGTATTATGCCGCGCAACTTTTTATTGCCCACAGTCTCAGAAGTTTAGGGGGAAAGCATACACAGCTAGTTTGGTAAACAAAGCCTACATTGCCGTTACCCCTCCTTTAAACTGTTCATTTCTATGCAGCCTTGAAATGATTGGCTTCGGTTTTTTAAATGTAAAGCGAAAAAGAAACGCTTTTCCTCAGCTTGTAGAAAAATGTTCTGCAAGTTTTTTGTTATGCTCAGATTACTACTTTCACTTCTTCATGCTAGGCTTTACTAATAGTTCGATCATAGCAATTGAGTGATAAAATAAATTTTCCATCAGTGAGGACTTTCTTTCATCTCCTGCTAATTGGGAGTACCCTGATGCTATAAAGGCCTCTAGTAGAAACGGACGTTTGGTTTTTGTTATCTCTCACTTAGACTTATTGCGGTATGGACTCTCTAATTCTTGAAGTGGAGTCTTACAACACCTTATATGCGAGATAAATACATCTTAAGTCGTACATCACGTTATTTCCTTAGTCTGTTAACAACAGCATTAATCATGTGTACAATAATAATCGTCCAAAATATTGTCGCCTAGCCAATTACATAACAACCCATTCCATGCACGGAGAGTTTTTCTACTTATACAAAGACGACAGCTATTATCATCCCTATGCTCTAACAAGTACGAATAGGCTTTTTTTAATGGCTGTAATCATAAAAAACTTTTCAATGGGGTATCTGTTTTTGCTTTAAAAAGTGTTCTATTTTTTGATAGCCCTACTAAGTTAGTCATCTATCTTGGAAACTCTTTAAACTTGGTGAAGAAAATTGCTATCCATAGCGGTACGGTGCATTCCTATTTCACCACTTCAATCATATGTGACAAAATTGAAAGGTAGATGTAAGGAAAAACATGCAAAAATACTCTATTGCTCATGGTACCATTTCAAGTAGGAACTAATTTATAACGGCATTTCCTTAAGAAAGGATGATAATAGATGAAGAAATTTTTTGTGACCCCTTTGGTATTTTTTGCTGGTCTAGCTATCATGTTCATCGTTTTTGCAACCAAAAAATGGAACACCGTATTATCCAAGACAGGAAAAAAATCGTAGTCGAGACGATATTTATATCTATAAATGGAGGTTAAAGCAATGTCTGTAGCAGCAATGGAGTTAGTCAATCTGAAAAAAACGATTGGCAACAAAAACATCATCAAAGGTCTATCTTTCTCAATTAATCGAGGAGAAGTCTTTGGTTTTATCGGGCCAAACGGAGCTGGAAAAACAACCACTATCCGAATGATGGTCGGATTGATAAGTATTTCCGAAGGCGATGTCCTCATTCAAGGGCATAGTATTAAGCAAGACTTTAAGAAAGCCGTACGAGAAGTTGGGGCAATAGTTGAAAACCCGGAAATGTATCCGTTTATGACAGGATGGCAAAACTTAAAGCATTATGCACGCATGATGCCAGGAGTAACGAAAGAACGAATTCATGGAGTAGTGAAGCTAATTGGGATGGAAAAGGCAATTAACGAAAAGGTTGGCAAATATTCTTTAGGAATGCGCCAACGTCTTGGAATTGCACAGGCACTTCTACATAAACCGTCTGTGTTAATTTTAGATGAGCCGACAAATGGGTTAGATCCTGCTGGAATAAGAGAAATGCGCGGTCATATTCGCCACCTGGCACAAGAGGAAAATGTCGCCGTAATCGTTTCCAGTCACTTGCTTTCTGAAATTGAACAAATGTGTGACCGAATCGGTGTCATTAAAAATGGAGAAATGGTTACGCTGCAACAAGTTGGCGCTCAGGACAACGGAAACCTTGTTCACCATTTGACCGTTGAACCAACAAATAAAGCAAAACAACTATTAGAAGAACAATTTGATTTGAAAGTTGTCGAACTAGAAGGTGACCTGTCCTTCCGTTGTGAAAAAGAACAAATGCCAGCGATTATTAAAAGTTTAGTAGAGAACGATTGCGCTATTTACCAAGCCAATGTCGTTAATGGCACGCTAGAAGACCAATTCTTTGAACTGATTGGAGAGAACACCATTGAGTAGACTATTAAAATTAATCCAGAATGAACAAGCCAAACTATTTATTCGAAAATCTACTTGGATTATGTACATTATTTTAATTGGAATAATTATTGCCGGTGCTTTTTTAACGGATAAGTTCTCTGATTTGAATGAGGACTACCAAGGGGATGACTGGCGCCAGGTACTTCAAGAGGATAACAAAAAGCTGCAACAAGAAATGAAAAAAGATGAATATGCACAAGCGATAAATCCTGAGACCATCGCAAAAAACAACTACTATTTAGAACATGATATACAACCGGCACCTTATACCGCATGGAACTTTGTTCAGGAGAATGCTGGGTTACTTACATTTGTCAGCTTATTAACTATTATTATTGCAGGTGGAATTATCGCCAATGAATTCCGTTGGGGATCGATTAAATTATTACTCATTCGTCCCATTAGAAGAAGTGGAATCTTACTATCCAAATACATCGCAACGCTCTTGTTTTCCCTATATACGACTATCTTTGTTTTTCTATTTTCATGGATGGTAGGCGCCATTTTCTTCGGTGTCGGAGACCTGAACCCAGAAATTGTAAAACAAGTAGAAGACGGGTTTACAACCGTATCTCTACTTAAAGAAACTCTCACTAGCTATGGATTCCAAATCGTACCACTTGTAATGATGGCGACATTTGCTTTTATGATTTCCGCTGTGTTCCGTAACAGCTCCCTAGCTATCGGTATTTCCATTTTCTTAATGATGGGCGGAAGTTCAGTTATGGGCTTCTTAGCACAAAAAGAATGGGCAAAGTATATTTTGTTTGCTCATATGGATTTAAGCCAATATACAGCTGGGAACACGCCAATGATCAAAGGTATGACGTTGGAATTTTCCATTGTTATGTTACTTATTTATTATGTTATTTTTATAGCTCTATCTTGGATGGTATTTACGAAACGAGATGTAGCTGGGCAATAGCTAATTATAACCTTACATCTGGAAACATAGCTGTTCTGGATGTAAGGTTTGAAATTTGATGCAGATGCTGTTAGAAAGAAAACGGTTGATTTTCGTCCTCATTGATGTTATGATGACGTTAACATAAATATTTGGATCACATGTGACTAATACGATTAGGCATGGTGGTATGATAGAGTAACCTATATTTAGGGCTCTGTATACTGCCATGCCTTTTTTACTGCCAACATTTGTAGTGCAACCCAGCTGTCAAGTTACTGCCCTATTACCTTGTGATCCGTTATTTAAAATTTATACTTTTGGATCCTGTTTCCAATTTTTTGCTAAACGTTTTATACTACTTTATATAGAACCAAAATTTCACATAACAACCTAAAGAAGAAGGAGTACACCTTATGTTTAAAAATTTATTTAAAAAACCAAAAGAACAAATCATTTATGCACCACTAAATGGTGACATTATTCCACTAGAAGAAGTCCCTGATCCAGTGTTTAATCAAAAAATGATGGGCGAAGGTATCGCAATCATTCCAAGCGATGGCAAGCTTGTATCACCGGTTAATGGAAAAGTTGTGCAAATACCAGATACGAAGCATGCTATCGGTCTTATTGCTGACGATAGTACTGAAATCCTTATCCATGTAGGCTTGGAGACTGTAGCCCTCAATGGAAAAGGTTTTAACGTTAAAGTCGCAGCAGACGATGAGGTGAAAACAGGCGATGTACTTATGGACTTCGATCTAGCCTATATTCAGGAACACGCTTCTAGCACGGTAACACCTATCATCATTACAAATAGTAACGATGGAAGTAAAAAGCTCAGCTTTACTGATGAAAGAAAGAGCACAGCAGGAGAAACCGTTCTAATAACGGTCACTTCCTAATATATAAAAAGATGAACAAAGGCGCAAAGCGCCCGGTTAGCAACGTAGCGACTGGAGCGAAGCAAACTAAAGTTTTAGGAATCACGGTGAGGTAACGAACCGATGATGACTTATCGTAGGGTGATTCGTGAAGTCGCCTAGTTGCTGGGCGCTTAAGCCAGACGTGGCTATTCCGTTATATCGGTACTCATAAGCCAAAATTTTTATACTTTCTTATCTTGTAAAAAAGGGGTGCTGTGGGGTTAAGCAAAATCACTCCACACTTTCCTCCCTTAGCGAACTGTTTGTAAAAGGAGAGGTATTCCGGTGAGAATTACAAAAATCCTTAATAATAATGCAGTGATTGTATCAGACGGAAAGCAAGAAAAAATAGCCATTGGCGCTGGTGTTGCATTTAACAAGAAGAAAAAGGATATTATTAATCCAACCAAAATTGAAAAGTTGTTTGTTGTAAAAGAAAATGAAAAATTACAAGAGCTAATCATGCGTATACCGGAAGAACATCTGCTTATCTCTGAAGAAATTATTGCTTATGCCGAACAACAGCTTGGAACAAAATTAAATGAACATATTTTATTAGCTCTGACCGATCATCTTTCCTTTGCCATTGAACGTACGAAGGAAGGAATTCATTTACAAAATAAATTGTTACAGGAAATAAAAATCATGTACCGTGAAGAATTCAATATTGGGTTGTGGGCAATTAATCATGTAAAAGATAAACTACATATTGAACTACCTATTGATGAAGCAGCATTTATCGCACTACATGTCCATACGATGAAAATTAAAGGAGGTGATTTACATGAAACGGTAAGACAAACAGCGATCGTCAAAGATATGATTGAAGCAATTCAAGATGACTTGGACATTATTTTTGATGAAAACACACTCGCATTTGAACGTTTAATGACACATTTAAGGTTTGCCTTAAATCGTGTGAACCATTGTGAAGCGCATTCGTTAGACGAAGAAATGCTTGCTATGATCAAAAAGAAATTTAAGCGTTCTTACCGTTGTTCCGTTAACGTTGCAAAAAAACTTGCTGCAAACCATGGAATTGAACTACCTCCAGAAGAATTAGGCTATATTACGTTACACATCGAACGTCTTAAAAAATACCAATAATACTACTTGATTTAGAGGTCACCACATTGGTAACGCTTTCATTATTAACTATTATTTGATTACAGTTTCTTTTAAGCTTTCATTCATAACCATTATAAGGAGGAATTTATGATGATGAATTATATACAACGACTCGGTCGGTCACTTATGCTGCCAGTAGCCGTTCTACCAGCAGCTGCCATACTATCAGGAATTGGTTACTGGATTGATAAAGACCAAGTGAACACCGTAGCTGTGTTTCTAAACCAAGCAGGAAACTCTATTATAGGCAATATACCCATTCTGTTTGCTATTGGGGTTGCATTGGGTTTAGCAAAAAACAAAGATGGCTCAGCCGCATTAAGTGGACTCGTTGGATTTTTAGTCGTAACGACCCTGCTTTCCACCGATTCCGTAGCCCTACTGCAAGGAATTGAAGCGGGAAGCGTCGACGCTGCATTTAGTGCAAGTAAAAACGTTTTTATTGGAATCATATCTGGTATGGTTGCTTCTGTTATGTATAACCGTTTTAGTCATGTACAACTACCTGATGCTTTTGCATTCTTTAGTGGGAAACGACTAGTGCCGATTATGACATCTGTTGCTATGATGGTTATTTCCGTTCCTTTATTTTTCATTTGGCCAGTCGTCTATAACGCATTAGTATCATTTGGTACAGCCATTATTGACTTAGGATCTGTTGGTGCAGGACTGTATGGATTTTTTAACCGCTTACTAATTCCAACCGGTCTGCACCATGCGTTAAACTCCGTATTTTGGTTTGATGTTGCAGGTATTGACGATATTGGTAAATTCCGTGATGGTACAGGGGTCAAAGGTATAACGGGCATGTACCAAGCAGGATTCTTCCCAATTATGATGTTTGGTTTACCAGCTGCAGCACTTGCTATGTACCATACCGCAAAAACGAAAAGGAAAAAACAAGCCGCTTCGCTGCTTTTAGCAACAGCATTCGCAGCATTCTTTACAGGTGTCACAGAACCACTTGAATTTTCATTTATGTTCTTAGCTCCAGCTCTATATGTCGTGCACGCATTGCTGACAGGACTTTCGTTAGCGATCGCATCCTTTTTCCATTGGACGTCTGGATTTGGATTTAGTGCCGGATTTATCGATTATTTCCTTAGCTATCCATTACCGCTCGCGAATAAGCCATATATGTTACTCGTCCAAGGACTCGTGTTCGCAGTCATCTATTACTTCCTCTTCCGCTTTTTAATTACGAAGTTAAATTTGAAAACGCCAGGACGTGAGGATGATGAAGAATTGGTGGTAGATGATGCTGAAGAAGGAACATCTTCTCGCCAGCGATTTGCTAAGCTAGCTACACAAATTTATGAAGGCTTGGGTGGAGATGAAAATGTTACTTCCATCGATAACTGTGTTACTCGTCTACGTGTCGAAGTGAAAGATATGGATAAAGTAGATGAGGCAAAAATTAAAGCTACCGGTGTTCCTGGTATTAATAAAGTTGGTGCGAAAGGAATTCATGTTATCGTCGGTACAAATGTGCAATTTGTGGCGGATGAAATTAATAAGATACGTAAATAAAAATTGGCACAAGGCTGGGCATAACTGAATTAGTGATGAACAAAGGCGCAGGTCGCCCGGTTAGCAACGTAGCGACTGGAACGAATTAACGAAAGATAAGGGAATCATGCCATTAAAGCTGGGGTATGCCGACGTCTGGGCGACAAACCCCACCCGTTTTTAGTCGGCCTTCCTCTTAGGTACTAACGGATGATGCCTTATCGTAGGGCGCATTTCTAAAGTTGCATCGTTGCTGGGCTCATGCGCCGGATGTTGCTATTCCGTTAAATCTGTATCCCCCAAAGCAACCATTTTTATGCTTTCTTACTCTTTTGAAAAAGAGCAGACATTGCGTCCACTTTTTACCAAACTTTGAATTCTGTCTATAAAAATACAGTTTTTTCATTTATACTAAAGAAAAAGGAGGGACACGTACATATGTTTAAGAAATTTTTCAATTCTATCGGTATTGGTTCAGCAAAAGTTGACGCAAAAATAGAAACAGAAGATTTTGTGCCTGGTGAAATGGTGGAAGGGATTTTGGAAGTAGAAGGGGGAAATTCGGAACAGCAAATAGATCAAATCTATGTAAGCTTATTAACTAACCATACAATGGAAATCAACGATAAGGAAAGCGATAATCATCGCCACACCATTCAACGCTTCAAGCTCACTGATGGTTTTATAATCCAGGCTGAAGAATCTAAATCCATCCCCTTCCGTTTTCAACTGCCTGCAAAAACACCAGCAACTCTTGGGAAAACAAAAGTATGGCTAGAGACAGGTATGGATATAAAAAAAGCATTTGATCCAAGAGATAGCGATTACATACAAGTCGACCCTCATCCATTAGTAGATGCTTTTCTTGACGCGGCGGATAGCCTGGGGTTTGAATTAAAAGATGTGAAATGTGAGCTCACTCCACAATCATCTAAGTTAAAAGAAGCGTTTCCAATTTATCAAGAATTTGAGTTTAAGCCTAAAGCCAAAAAATATAAACGTAAATTAGATGAATTGGAAGCTGCATTTTTCGTCTATGAGTCTGAAGTTGTAGCTATTGTTGAGGTGGATCGAAAAATGCGAAACGAAGATAGTTTTCTAGTAGAGTTTTTCAATCTAGATGAGAGCAATGTTGCTATTCGCTACGGATTTGATGATGTTGATGAGTTGGCAGAGAAACTAGAAGCTCTCATTGAAGAAAATCTATAGTAATTCTAGCTCATAATAACTAATGAATAACCAATGTTTTCAGAATGCCCTTCCTCTCGTTAAATGGTAGTTAGACTTCATAAAGGGTCTTTCCCATTTTCTGAAAACATCCTTGTGTATGGCAACCGACGAGCTTTAAATCCTTTTAGATGAAGGATTTAAAGCTCTTTTTTACAAGATAAGAAAGTATAACATTTGTTGCTTTGGGATAAGGGAATAACGGAATAGACACGTCCGGCGCATGAGCCCAGCAACGATGCGACGTTAGAAATGCGCCCTACGATAAGGCCTCATCGGTCCCTCCCTAAGAGGAAGGCTGAATAAAAACGGGCTTGCCGTCGAGACGTCGGCATACCCTGTTTTAGTGGTATGATTCCCTTATCTTTCGTTGATTCGTTCCATTCGCTACGTTGCTAACCGGGCACCCCGCGGCTTTGTTCTTCTAGCTTTGTTTTTTCTAAACCATAACCAAAGGTATTTTACTTCATAAACATCGGCAATTGGCAAATAGAGTCAATGGCAAGCCTTACAAGCACCTTACGTGCATGAAAAAACACACTACTGAACCCTATTAAAAATATGCACTCTTTATGTGGCAATTAAACAAGTTTATTTAAAACGCATGTTATTGACTTGACATGTATTTACTACCTGTTATAACATGTAGATATAATACGAAGGAGGATTATAAATGCACACAAAAAAAGAAATCGTCCGTTATCTAAATTATTTAACAGACACATGGAAAGCTGTAGAAGAAAATGAGGTTGATAAAATAGAACATGCAGCAGACCTCATCTTTCAAAGTTGTAAAAAAGGTGGTCGATTTTATGTGTTTGGCTCAGGTCATTCCCATATGGTAGCTGAGGAAATATACATTCGAGCTGGTGGATTAGCGTATGTAAAAGGTATATTGCCTCCTGAATTAATGTTACATGAAATGCCAAATAAAAGTACGTATTTGGAAAGACTGGATGGGTACGCAAAAAGTATGTTGAATTTGTACAAGGTGGATAACAAAGATACGTTGATGGTTGTCTCCAATTCTGGCAGAAATAATATTCCTGTGGAAATGTGTTTAGAAGCCAAAAAAATAGATGCCAGTGTAATTGCTCTAACATCTATAGCTCATTCAACAAATGTCTCTTCCAGACATTCTTCCAATAAAAAAATGTACGAGATTGCTGATGTAACCATCGATAATCACGCTCCTAAAGGTGATGCTGCATACATGATGGATGGAATTGATACAGGATTAGGACCAACATCTGATTTTACAAGCATTGGGATTGCTCAAGCAATCATTATAGGAGTTATTCACAAGTTGAAAGAAGCTGGTTTAGATGTACCTGTTTTTAAAAGCTCAAACTTAGATGGTGCCGATAAATACAATGACCAATTATTTGATAAATACTATGGATATTGGAAATAGCCTGAAATCCGGTTGCGTTTTACTAAGCTGATACTTATGCATGGTATAATGAGGCTATTAGATTACTGAAAAGGACTGCAATTAAATGAGAGCGAATTTAGCTAAATACCAAATAGTAAAACAGTATATATTAGATCAAATTGAAAAAAGAATTTATCAGCCACATCAATTAATTGAATCAGAATTAGAATTAGCTGAAAAGCTTCATGTCTCTAGAATAACGGTGAGAAAAGCATTGGAAGAATTAGTAAATGATAAAGTGCTCTCTAAGAAAAAAGGAGTCGGAACATTTGTAAACCCTCTCCCTAAGTATTTAGGATTTAAACCGGGTATAGGCTTTACTTCTGAAGCAAAGAATAGAGGGTTAACTCCTTCAACTAACTTGTTGCGGCTTGCTAAAGTAGCTGCTGATGAAGAGCAGGCTGTGGATATGCAAATTAATGTAAGTGATCCGCTATGGCTTGTCGAACGGATTCGATATGCGAATAATGTAGCAGTGTCTTACGAATTAGAGTACTTTGATTGGCACTTAGTTGGAGAGTTAACAGAAGACATTTGTAAGCACTCCATTTATGAACACTTAAAAGAAAAAGGAATTGAATACGAATATGTCGATCAAAGGATTTCAGCTATAATGGCTGATGAGTCGTCCTCTAAGCATTTAAACATTCCGATTGGTTCACCACTTATCGACATAAAAAATATTGCGTATCTAAAAAATGGAAAACCTTTTAATCTTGGATTCGCATTGTACCAAACAAACTCATTTCATCTAATGCATACCGTTTACCGCTAATAAAGTGAATCTACAATAAACGGGGGTTTTTATTCATGCCCCACGGCTTATTAGTAGCCCAAGGGATGACCTAAAGACCTCCTACAGAATATAGGGATTTAGGTGCTGTTATCTCCCTTAGACTTGTCGCAGGGAGATTATCCAACTCCTTATATCAACTTATTTACGGGATAAATAAGAGAACGAAAGCTAACTTTTTTGTCTTAACTGCTTTTTTAAGCCATTTGCTTTCAACTATTATTTCAAAGGAGAGCTCCAGATGAAAGTGATACTGCTATGTAATGATTATCAGGAAAAATTATTCCCTTACGATAAAGAATGGCAACCTGCTTGTTTAGAGGTTTTAAATGTTGCTAATATTACTCATCAAGTTGATTTTCTTATCGAAAATGGCATAAAACCCAATGAGATACATGTATTTTTAGGGCATAAATCAAAACAAGTCACCCATCTCTTATGGAAATATTCAGGGATTCAACTGTGTAGTAATTTTCAAGATTTTCGAAACTTCTTAGGTGAAAACTATGCAAACTTAGATGAAAAAACGTTAATTATAAGATCAGACTATGTATTCGTTAGAGATGATCTTAAAAAGATACTACATCATGATTCAAAAGATTCTGTATTATTAATAGAGAAGAAAGAAAGTACAGAATCCATCTGTGCCAAAGTAGAAAATGATGAAATCAAATATTTTTTAGGACATCCAAGAGATCATTATGTGACTCATCAAGTAGCAGGAGTGTATAGTTTAAGTAAAGAGGCATTACAATATATCATGCATAGTTCTAATGGTTTTGAAAAAAGAATTTCTGGTTCGATGGTTCCTAATTCATTTTACATGGAAAACGGATTGAACCAGTATATAGATGACGGACTGCGAATAAAAGGTATTGTTGCCGATAAAGAAGTGTTTCAAATGAAGTTTCCTTGGGACATCTTAAATGCTAACATCTATCATTTGAATTTAATGATGAGTCAACTGACAGAAAATGATATTAGTTCAAGTGCGAAAATAGATAAAACAGCTTCTATCAATGGATTTATAAAAGTTGGTGATAATTCTTATTTAGGGAAGAATGTAGTCGTAACTGGGAACCTCATCATAGGCAATAATGTAGTGGTAGATAATGGAGCCATATTAAATGGAAACATACTCATTGGGGACAATTCTTATGTGAAGGATTACGCAAAAATTGAAGGTCCCACGGTTATTGGCAAAGAAAATAAGTTTGGACATAATGCAGAGTTTAAAGGGGTTTCTATGAAAGGTGTTTCCGCTGTTCATTATAGCGAGATGTTTGGTGTAATCGGACGATATGTAGACATTGCAGCAGCGTGTGTGTCTGGTATTTTAAGGTTTAATGATACCAGTCAACCACACAAGATTACAGGTCGTATTTACACGAAGGAGAATTCAAATGCTATCTTTATAGGAGATTATACTCGGACAGGCATTAACAACGTTTTCTTTCCAGGTGTCAAAATTGGCAGTAATTCAGCTTTATACCCTGGGCTAAATATTGAAAAAGATGTCGCTCATGAAACCTTAGTAATAAAGAAACAAGAAATTATTGAAAACAACTGGGATGCAAAAAGATACGGCTGGTAGAATATAAAACACTTTATAGCTGTTATCGTTTTTCTAATACTACAAAGTGAATCGTCAATCCGTGGGGAGTTGTTCATCCCTCACGGATGGTTAGTGTGACAGGATAGGTTTCTGTACGAATCAGACGTGGAAGTGGTGTTTTATCCTACTTAGAACTTACTTAGCAGGGCTTTTCCACCTGTTAAACCGGGAGACTTACAGTAACCTTATATGTGAGGTAAAGCATTAATTTTATGCTTGCTTATACGATAAACCCTAGATGTTTTATACATTGTATGAAAAAACTCGCTTTAGGCTAGAATTTTATTTTCACGCTAAATGGGAACCTCTTTATGCAACCCTGATGCTTATAGCGTCTAGATTGTTAAAAAACACGAAGACGCATAAATACTTTTCTGGTTAACATTTTTTACTGTATATTTAAGCCTCCTTCTCTACAACGATTTACTCCTTCATAAAGATTTTTTTACAAGACCGATTCTATTATCAAACTTTCACCATTATTTGCAAAATTATGCCATTTCATGAAACCGTTCACAACAAACAAAAATATGATATAATGAATTTTCTGCCCTGTTCTAAAACCACTCCACATACGAATCCGTCATCGTTTTATACACATTTCGCAACAATCACAGATCATGATTTCACAAAAGATGTAGATAAGGGGGAACTTTATTGGAAACATTCACAATTTGGTCATTAATGATCGATCTTAGTATTATTTCTGGATTACTTTTAGTAGGAACCATTTTACGTGCAAAAATAAAATGGATACAAGCTTTATTCTTACCTGCCAGTATGTTAGCAGGATTTCTTGGACTTGCCTTTGGACCTAGCGGGTTTGGTATTTTACCTTTTTCAGACCAGTTAAGTGCCTATCCTAGTCTGTTAATTGCAGTAATTTTTGCTGCCATTCCAATCGGTGCAGCAAAGGTACATATATCCCAAGTATTTCAACGCGTCCGTAATATGTTCTCCTATTCCATGATCCTCATTTTATCGATGTGGGGAGCAGGAGCATTATTCGGAATACTCTTTTTAAGTCCATTGTTTTCTGATTTGCCTAGCGGATTTGGTCTGATATTAGGAGCGGGGTTCGTTGGTGGTCACGGGACAGCAGCAGCAGTCGGGGAAGGCTTCGCTCATGCTGGCTGGAAAGAGGCAGTGGATCTTGCCATGACCTCAGCTACAATTGGTATCCTAGTTGCTGTAATAGGGGGTTTGTTTCTCGTCAAGCGCAGCACAGAACAAGGAAAAACCAAATTCATCACCAGTTTTAAAAACCTTCCCAATGAATTACGATCGGGGCTAATCCCACATCACAAGCGATCCTATATGGGAGTCGAAACCGTTTCTCCCAATTCCATCGACCCATTCGTGCTGCATGTAGCTGTTATAACGTTTGTCATTGGAGTAGCTTATTGGATTACGAATGTACTATCTGATTTAATTCCAGCAGTATCTTTTCCATTATTCAGTATCGCTTTTGTCGTTGGACTTTTATTCCAAACTCTTAGCCGTAAAGTAAAAGCAGATGATTATATTGATCAACGAGTCATGGAGCGAATCGGTGGAACAGCTACTGATTTCCTTGTAGCTATTGGTATAGCATCCATTAATCTTAAGGTTGTTATGGATTATGCTCTACCACTTATTATTCTGTTTGCATTTGGGATCTTATGGGCATATATTTTATTCCGCTTTGTGGGTCCTAATATATTTCAGGACTTCTGGTTGGAAAAGTCCTTGTTTGGTTGGGGCTGGAGCACAGGTACAGTGGCAATGGGACTTGCTCTTTTACGCATTGTTGACCCTGAACTCAAAAGTAAAACTCCAGAGGATTATGCACTAGCTTATATCGGTGTTGCGCCGGCTGAGATCGCCGTTATCACCTTTACACCAATTCTGTTTGCCGCTGGGCTCACGTGGGTCATTCCACTTGTTCTTTTACTCGGCACTGCCATTATTATTGGGATTTACAAATATACAGGATGGTGGGGAGCTAGAAAAAACAATATTGATGAATATAATACGCCGAGCTAAACAAGCTCGGCATATATGTTTTCATTTATACGACGGCTGGACCGACGAGCGATATTGGTTTTTTACCAAGAATCAGTTCACATAATTTCCCGTAGCCGATTTGTTTATATGCACTTAAGAGTGCCTTAATATCTTTTGCTTTTGGATCTGCTTTTAGTTTTCCCACCTCTCGATTATATACAGTTAAGATATAATCATCGTTCACCTGCGGACGATACTTGCTCGGGTCTTCCCCCATAATTAAACAGCCCATATATTGAAAGTTAAATTGAAGCTGTCTCGTCAAATGAATAATCCGTTGAAATTGACGATATTCTTCTGGTTTAGTTGCTTTAAATACAGCAATTGCCCGTTTCGCATCTAATAACTCCTGGTAACTAGATGTAATAATCATTGAAAACCTCTCCTTTTTCCCCTTATTCATCCCAAGGTTTTTTAATTGAAAGCTTGGCAACTAAATCCTTATTTTGTTGTCGTTTCAATCTACGGATTTTAGCTCTTTCCTCTCCAGTCTCATAAAGAAATTTTTCTTCTTCTGATTCTGGAATTACTTTTGGAACTTCAATTGGCTTTTTATTTTCATCCAGCGCAACAAAAGTTAAAAAGGCGGTTGCTGCTATTCGACGGTCAGCTGTAATCATATCTTCGGCAATCACTTTACAGAAGATTTCCATAGAGCTTTTTCCTGTATAAGCTACAAAGGATTCAATACAAACCGAATCACTTTGCCGTATAGGTGAGTTAAAATTAACCGAATCAGTAGATGCGGTTACGCATTCTTTTACTCTTGCATGTCTCCTCGCTGACAAGGTGGCACATGCATCCAGCTTTTTCATTAACACTCCGCCAAATAAGGTGTGGTAATTGTTTAAATCATTAATTAATACTTGATCATTTTGAATGATACGCGTATCTTTACTTCTTTTTGCATGCATGGTATCACCTTATCTATCCAATTTATCTTTTTTCGCTTTCTTATCCATTATAATTCCCCGATACAGCGGACGTAAAATGCCGTTTTTAAATGACCTTCATAACAAAACGTTATGTAAGGGCTTTATTGAAGAAAAATACAATATTTTCTTACAACAATAAAAACGGAAGGGAATGAAAGAAGAGCGTTAAACCCCCTTTTCTCCGTTGAAACTTACAAATGAATTAATTTCATAATAAATATGCATTTCCGTCGAAACACACGGAAAATATAGTGAAAAGCGAACGCTTATGTCATTTTTGGACCAGGGTGCCCGTTTAGCAACGTAGCGAGTGGAGCAAATCAACTAAAGTTTTAGGAAACATGGTGAGGTAACGAACCGATGATGAATTATCGTAGGGCGATGCGTGAACTTGCCTCGTTGTTGGGCATTGAAGCAGGACGTGGCTATTGCGTTAAGTTCGTATCCCCAAAGCAACCATTTTTATGTTTTCTTATTGTACAAAAAAAGCTTGCTAAAAACCAAGAGAGGTTTGCAAGCTGCTTTCTATCTAGAACATCCTTTCTATTGATGTTGTAATTTTTCTTCTGCAAACTGGATAAATTCTTTCATCACATAAGACAGATATGAATCCTGTTTCCAAATTAAAGCTAGCTTCCACTCCATGGTCGGGCTTGCAACAGCAACAGCAGTCACTTCCCGAGTCAACTCCCGACATGTACTATCTGGAAGAAACGTAATCCCAATATCTGAAGCAACCATTTCTTCAATGAAATCAAGCTGAGACGTTTCCAAAATAATTTTCGGCTTAAATCCCGCATCTTTACACGCCTTGACTATGCTTTCACGTAATGAGAAATCTTTATTAAACATAATAAATGCTTCGTTTTCTAGTTCATTTAGTGTAATACTTTTTCGCTGTGCGAAACGATGCCTTACCGGAACAATCAGCTTTAATCCTTCATGTATAAAAGCATGAGAAGCAAAACCTTCCTGTGTCGTCGGTAAAACGACAACTCCAAAGTCCAGTTCTTCTTGATGAACTTTTTCTTCAATTCTTTTAGAGCCATCTTCTTCTAGCTGAAATGTTATCTCTGGATATTTATGATGAAAGGAAGCAATCAATTGCGAAAAGAAAAATGCGTTCGTGATCGATGGCAGACCTATTCGCATATGCCCCTTTTTCAATTGCTGAAATTGGTCTAATTCCGCTAGTAACATTTCATATTGCTCTTCTATGTTTTTAGCATATTGATAAACGACCTCACCTTCCTCTGTTAATACAAGCTTCTTCCTGGAACGGATAAACAATGTAAACCCAAGCTCGTCTTCAAGTGATTTAATAATCCGACTAATCGCAGGCTGCGTCATATATAATCGAGTGGCAGCCTGTGTAAAGCTCCCCGTTTCCGTTACTTCGATAAAGTATTGTAGATATTTGATCTCCACTTTTCTGCCCCGCTCCCCTAATAATGGTTGCTATGTTAAGGAGGTTTTATGATCCGTTCTCTATAAGTAACTCCTTTTCCTTATCTATTTCTCCCAACTACTTCCTTTACTGTTCATTTCATCCCAATAAGTTCTTGATCTTGCATTCCTTTTTAACTATGCTTTAACGCATAAAGGTGAAAGACATTACTATATCTATTGACTCAGTTTTCCTCCCCACCAGCTGTTTGTAAACACTTCTGCCAACAAAAAAATTATTTAAAATACTCCTGAAACGTTTGAATAAATTCCTCTGGAGAAGACTCTACTATATACGTGTATACGCCTTGTAATGAGTGTAAATATAAAATGCCCCCTTGATTAGAAATTTCCCGATATGAAAAATCTAACACATCTTCTATATGGAATTCACGTCGGTGCGTAACCACCTTATTGGAATATAAATATAGCATCCGTTCCTGCTTGATATCCTCTTGCTGCAAACTCGTTACTACTCTTTCCATTTTGAAGTACGGCTGTTTTGCAATTAGACTCACCAAATCAGTCTCCCTTCAGAATAGTATACCGTTTCTTCGGACATGCATTGAATTTCATAGAACGTAATTCCCTATACATTTCCCCAATACACCGTCTCCCCTTCTGTTAAATTCAGCTCCGAAAGTATTAAGCTATATGATAACTAATATAATAGTATCATAATTCATTCTTTTTCATCTTTGTAACGCATTATTGCTTCATTTCTTATAATGTTTTACTATTCATTGGTCCATAATGATACAAAGTAAAGAAACTTTCATATCTTAGCTCATTTCAGCTAAACATTTTTTATACTCTTTCATCAAATTTTCACATTCCTTTTTTATACTATCATTAGATTCGTTTGAAATTTGGAGGAGAGCCTATGCCATCAACCACCGTTTTAATGACAATCGCGATCTATGTAATCAGCTTTGCCGTTGGCTTCTTAGCTTATTACCTAACCAGTAATCTTTCCAGCACAGCTAAAAGAAAAAATGTAGAGCTCATGATCTCCTATTTAATAAATTTAGTCTTATTTATTTGGGTTGCTAAAGTCGTCATGCAATTACCATTATTTCTTTCCGACCCGATTGCCGTTTTAGCTTATCCAAGTAATGCCCAAGCTTTTTACCTAGCTCTTTTATTATTAGCGATACAAATGAACTATCAAGTAAAAAAGCATGGACTACAGATCCAAAACCTGCTTGTAAACTACATTCCCGTGTTGGTTATAGCATCCTTCACCTATCAATTTATGGATATCGTATGGCGTGATAATCCATTGGCATGGGGTAACTTTGTACTGATGATGTTTTTACTGCTCCTGTTTCTATTAGTCAGAGAGCGTATGCAAGATCATATTCTTTTAATAAGTCTAATCATTAGTTGGTTAAGCGGAAAACTTATCCTCAGCTACTTGCTGCCATTTACAACGATTTTCGGGTATATGATCCATCCACTTTTCTTAATTACGGTCAGCATAATTAGTTTGCTTATATTACTACTCCAAAGAGAGAGGGTGTCTTCGTGACAGCAGCAGCAGATTTAACGATATGGTTGGCGTTAGGTGCAGGGATGTTATCTTTCCTTTCCCCTTGTACCTTACCCATTTTTCCGGCGTATTTATCTTACATAACCGGAATGAGTGTAAAAGAACTAGAAACAAATAACCATGTAAAAATCAGAAGTAAGCTACTTATTCATGCCATTTTCTTTTTACTTGGTGTATCACTAATCTTTATTAGCCTTGGTATTGGTGTTTCCTTTTTAGGACAATGGATTCAAGGTCTACTTGCTGGAGAATCCGGAGATTTCATTCAGCGGATTGCCGGTATTTTTATTATAGTGATGGGGCTATTCGTCGGTGGCTGGTTAAAGATCACTTCATTTATGAAAGAGAAACGCTTTCGCTTTACTACAAAACCAGTGGGCTATTTAGGAACTGTTTTTGTCGGGATGGGATTTGCAGCAGGATGGACACCCTGTATTGGACCTATTTTCGCTTCCATTTTAGTAGTTGCGGCAGCTAATCCCACACAAGGCGCCTGGTATACTGTGTTTTATGTGATCGGCTTTGCACTTCCTTTTCTCATACTTACTTTCTTCCTCGGCTCTACAAGGTGGATCGTCAAATATAGTGGGATTATTATGAAGGTAGGCGGCGTCATTATGATTATCATGGGAATTCTTTTATTCGCTGGTCTTATGCCACGGATTTCGGCGTTTTTATTAAATCTTGTTCAGGATACATGGTTAACAAACTTAGGTTAGGAGGAAATGGTTCATGAAAAAAGCGATTCTCGTTATTATTATTATCGGAATGTTCTCTTGGGCATTATACGATTTTGTGTTTTCATCCAATAAAGCAGCACAAGAAGCAGACGCACCTCCTGCTGGAAACCAAATCACATCCCAAGAAAACCAAACGAGCGAAGCAGAAAAAACAGGAGATTCCAGTGAAGTTGGTTTAGAAGTCGGTAATCTCGCTCCCGATTTTAAATTACCTACGTTAGACGGGGATACCATCCAGCTATCTGAATTACGCGGCGAACGAGTAATGGTTAATTTCTGGGCTACGTGGTGTCCTCCATGTCGTGCGGAAATGCCAGACATGCAAAAATTTTATGAAAATAAGGATATAAATATTTTAGCTGTTAACTTAACGGAAACAGAAGGCGACTTAATGAACGTCCAAAATTTCGTCAGTGAATACGAGCTTACTTTCCCAATCTTAAAAGATGAGAACACCGAAGTAGCAAATACATACCAAATTCAACCTATTCCGTCGACTTTTATGATTGATAGTAACGGCATCATCCAGTATAAAGCCTTTGGCGCAATGAATTATGACTTAATGGTACAGGAATTTGAAAAAATGGAATAACGAATTCTCGTATAAGAGTATATAAAAAGATACAGCTTTCCGGTATCACTTTCCCCTTCAACTGCGGTACACTAGTATTGAGGTGAGATCATGAAACAAACAATTATGGTTGTTGAAGATGATAAAATGATACGCCATTTGGTACGTATTTATTTAGAAAAAAATGAATACGAAGTGGTCGAAGCAGCCGATGGTGAGGAAGCAAAAGTCGTATTTTCAAAACACCTTCCATGTCTGATCATCCTTGATTTAATGCTCCCAAGGTTAAGCGGAGAAGAATTCTGCCATTGGGTGAAGCAACAGGAAAATGGCGAGGTTTCTATTATCATGCTCTCTGCTAAGACAAGCATTGAAGATAAGATAGCTGGACTGAAAATTGGAGCAGATGATTATATGACAAAGCCGTTTGATCCAAATGAACTCGTTGCACATGTGGAGGCTGTTTTGCGGCGAACGGGTCATTACTGTCAGAAGATTGTCCGGGATGGTCTTTGTATAAAACCACGAAAAGGGGAAGTTCTGCTCCATAATGAGCCCATTCAGCTTACAAAATTTGAATTTAATCTGCTTTATCTGTTTATGCAACACCCGAATATGGTTTTATCACGAGAGCAACTTGTAACAGAGCTCTACCCTCATTCGGAAAGTATGGTTATGGATCGAACGATTGATGCCCATATAAAGAAATTGCGGGAAAAAATTGAAGAAGCACCTGCTAAGCCAAAACGAATTCAAACTGTTCGTGGAATGGGGTATAAATTTGTCCAAACTACAATCTAAACGAATGAACATGACACCTGTCAGTTTTCTGTGGAGATTAACGTTTTTACATTTTTTTGTAATCAGTGTCGCTTTATGGATAAGCGGTTGGGCCATGTATAATACTGCTTGCTTTTTAGCGGCCGGTGTTGGGAACCTGGATGAACTTAGACAGCAGCAATTTAATCAAACGCTATTAAATTATGTTTGGCTCTTTGTCATGATCGCCATCGTGGTTGCCTCGATTTTATATTTTTATTTATCGAAACGACTACTACATCCAATTCAGGAATTAATGGAAGCAACCCAATTGTTAAAAAACGGAAAATACCCCGACCCTATCCCTGTTTCCAGAAATGATGAAATTGGTCAGCTTGTACAGCAATATAACCAATTGATTGCCCAGCTCAGTCGTAATGAGGTAGATCGAAAAAAACTCATTTCTGATATTTCACATGAGTTTCGTACACCACTGTCCAATCTTAACGGGTACCTGTCGGCATTGAAGTCAGGTGATATGGAAGGGGATCAGGAGTTATTTGTAGCACTTTATCAAGAATCGCAACGACTTACTTCGATGCTCCATCAGTTTGATCAACTAAAGCAATGGG
Source organism: Roseburia sp. 1XD42-34 (assembly GCF_009917385.1). Taxonomy (GTDB): domain Bacteria; phylum Bacillota; class Bacilli; order Bacillales; family Amphibacillaceae; genus Virgibacillus. The sequence goes on from NZ_QWLJ01000018.1 coordinate 73,729, forward strand.
ACTACACCACTTCAAATTCATATAAACGTAAAGAAATGCAGGCGGTAAAACCACTTCTGGAGCAGTGCATTTCTATGTTCCATTGGACGCTAAAGCAAGCGGGCATCCAATTGGAATTACGAGCGGAAGTAGCAGATGTATATGTCCACGCTGAAGGAATTCAACAGGTCATAAGTAACCTCTTAGACAATGCGATTCAATACTATAAGGGAAAAGGATCTATTCGCATTACCGGACAAAAACAAAATGACGGCTATTATATTGGTGTTTCCGGACCTAGTGAACCAATTCCTGACCAAGAAAAAGAAATGATTTTTCAACGGTTTTATCGTCTTGAGTCATCCCGCAGTAGAGAGACAGGCGGGGCTGGATTAGGTCTTGCAATTACGAAAGAGATCATAGACCAACATGGTGGAAGTATTCGGTTGGAAACAACAGCAATAGAAAATACCTTTTGGGTCTGGTTACCCTGTCAGTAGCTGCACTTCCATTCGTTCTATCCATCGATTTTAACCCATGTACTTGGAGTTGGGGTATTGTTAGAGAAAGGTGCTCTTATCTCCCGCTTAGACTTGTTATTCAACTCCTGCAACATAGAGTCTTACACACCTAATATATGGAGAATAAAGGCGTTAGCTATTACTTAGGGAGTTGATAACGTTTATTTCGGTTGTCTTTGGTTGGAGGAATCGGTCTAACACGGTAGGAATTCCTAGCTTCCTCATTCCGCCGTTTGGTTTCAGGATTTTGACACGACGAACGGATTAGGATAGTAAATACCTTCATCGAGTTGTCCTCGAATGGAAGCCCAGTGTTCCATGATATGCGCTCGTAGGTTTTGTACAGGGATCTCATCCACACCATAGCTTCCTTTATTTCGCTCGACACGTTCAGTGCGAGAATGAAATTTCCCCGTTATAGAATTCTTTCCAACATGATATCTAACTCCTGCATGAATGGCTCCTTCTGCTTATGTCGCAATTACTTTCAGCCCTTCTAGTGCCTCCCCACGGGATTCACCGTTTCCTTCACTAGGAAGGTTTACATGTTTTACTTCAACAAGTATTGCGTACGCAGGAGCGACCATTCTTCTTAAATGATTTAGTCGTTCTTCCCAGATATCCTAGAAATATCTAGTACTACGGCTTCGGCTGACTTCTGATAGTTCAGCGAACACTTACATGTTCGGTTGTGGCGTGTGCGTCGCATTTCTATCAGACCTCCTTCTCCTCTCCATCTCTCCACTTCATTTACTTGATGTATCCTTTGGCAGTGAGGGGTTTAACTTGTTTAGCAGTCTCCCCTAAATACATCTACCCTCCTATGAAGTTCGTGCTCCTAAGGGCAGATATTTGCCTCCGACTTCCTTCAGATTCTGGTTCATCCCAGACAACCTTGTCTTAAACTAACCACTTCTACTGTCTTCTTGGCTCGGCATTTCAACCCTAGAGAATATGCGTTATACCTGGGACACGAACAAAGGCGCAGAGCGCTCGTTTAGCAACGTAGCGACTGGAACGAAGCAACTAAAGTTTTAGGAATCATGGTGAGGCACGAACCCAATGATGACTTATCGTAGGGCAATGGAGTGAAGTCGCCTAGTTGCTGGGCGCTTAAGCCGAACGTGACTATTCCGTTAAGTCTGTATCCCCAAAGCAACCATTTTTATACTCCCTCTATATACTAACGTTTTCTCTTGTTTTCTTTGTTTTTCTTAGAATTTCATTTT
>NZ_QWLJ01000019.1 GCF_009917385.1 Roseburia sp. 1XD42-34
ACCTCGTATCATACCAAGGGGGCATTTTTTATTCAATCCTCATTTTGCTTTATTACAGGAATGCTTTCTTATCTCTTGAAAAAAAGATTATCCCAAAAGCCTTAATGGCTATTGGGATAATCTACTGCATAATTGGGGGTATACAGTTACTGTTTGTTTTGCTGAGATTTTTGGTTTTGCTTTCTTACTTCCTGAGCATTGGTTTGTTCGGCACCGTATTCTGTACCGTACTGGCCTTGCCCTTGAGCGGCTTGTTGATTCTGTTGCTTAACCTTTTGAATGTTTGTACCAGTCGTAGTTTGGTTCGGTTGTTTTTTAGCCATCAATATCACCTCCGCAATAATTAATTTGTCCCATAACACTATAGGTTATCCGTCATTTTTTTAGTAAAATAATCATTAAATGGTTATTTTTTCCATATTGGATAGTAATTGATAAAATCCACATAATAAAACAAGTAGGGAGTCTCCTTCATCCCTAATTAGAATCAGTTCAAATTTGAATACTGTTGTTGGTGGTACTACATGATAAATCGCTTTGTCTAAGGAAATTATTTCCCTTTTTCTACTGACTTAATTAGGGGTAGAGCATCATTTTCTTCACTTAGTTAATTCAGTTTTTAAAGAGGCTAGATGCAAGAAATATATGCATGATGAAATCAAGTACTACTTTTTTGGGAGGATGAAGAAATGGAACAAATCAATCGTGATTTTACAGAACTATCCATGATGAGTAAAACAGAATGGAGAGAGCATGAATTAGTTTATTTCCAGCATGCACTGTCTCAACTTCTTCCTTATATAAACCCAGAGGGATTAACCATTTTGCATGAAATCAATAAAGAAATGTATCAAAGGAAATCGTAAATATCCAGCCCAGTTTCCCTGATATAAGAGGTGTTTACTTTCTTTTAAACGAGGTTGATGGAATTAATTCCAAAGGCGAATGATATAGTCAATTAGCTCCGGAAATATATGACTCCTGCTAAGGGAAAGGCATCGGTGAGACTCGGCAATGCGTTAGATACCTGGAGGCTCACCGGCTGTCCTAAGGTAGATATAGTATTCCCAAACGGGAGTTATGCAACACCCATCATTTCTATATAGTTTGTATTTTACTTTTTAAAAAATAATTTTCGTCCCAGCTTCAATGTGTGAAGCTGATAATGGAAGTTTTATCATAGCGGAAACACTGACATACCAATTTCTTGGCACTCTTTTATTCATTCGCAAATAATGTCTTCATGATTTTTTGATGGGGGACAGGAAAAGGATATGTTGCTAATTCTTCCTTATTTACTAGTTGCAGTCTTTGTTCTCCAACTATTTCCCCTATCAGCCTTGCTTCATATATTTCCAACTGCCATATTAAATGGGAAAATACATGCCTCAACTCTCCCTGTTTTTTCCCTAATGACACACGAAACCCAAATTCGCCATAAACCCAGTTTTCTAAATGATCCCAGCCTATTTCCTCAATAGGAACCATCGGAAATTGCCATAGATTTGCTAACAAACCACTATCTTTTCGCTTTTCTATTATATAATTACCTTGTTCATCCGCTACTAGTAAAACCACGTAAGCGATTTTCTTTTGCTTTTTCGCTTTTTTCTTAATCGGCAATTCCGCTTCTACACCTACAGCGAAAGCTTGACAATGAGCTTGAACCGGGCATAATAAACAGGCTGGAGATTTCGGTGTACATATTAAAGCACCTAATTCCATAACCGCCTGATTAAACGAAGAGGGATCTTGTGGATCGATTAGCTTGCGTGCATATGCTTCAAATTGTTTTTTGGTCCGTTGTTGTGCAATATCATCTTCAATTTTTAGAACTCGAGATAAGACACGCATCACGTTACCATCTACTGCTGGTTCTGGCTGATTATATGCAATCGATAGGATAGCCCCTTTGGTATATGGGCCAACTCCTTTTAATGCACCAAGGTCATCTGGATCATGAGGCACTTGTCCCTTGTACGTAGTCACTACTTCTCTGACAGCGTGTTGCAAATTTCTTGCCCGAGAATAATAACCAAGTCCTTCCCATTCCTTTAATACGTCTTGTTCGTCAGCCTCGGCTAATGCTTCTATGGTCGGAAATTTATTAATAAAGCGATTGAAGTATGGAATTACGGTATCCACTTTTGTTTGCTGTAGCATTACTTCAGAGACCCACACTTTATACGGGTCTTGATCTTGACGCCATGGTAAATCGCGTTTATTGTTCTTATACCATTCCACTAAATCGCGTCGAAATGTCAAAATGTCAATAGAATGTAGTTTTTCATCATTCATAAAATCACTTCCTATATGGTACAATAAAAACGTAACAATAATTATATTTCCTGTCCTTTATAAGTGCGTGTTCAAAACAAAGTTCAGTTTGCTCTATAATCGGTAGATAAGCGAAAGCAGAATAAAGCTTACCTCCCATTATAGTTGATTTTATCTGACCTTTTTTGAGCATCCCTTTTACTACAAGAGCTTGTTCAAAAAAGTAAAGAGGATCAAGGTCGGCGAAGTCGCAACGTTTTCGGAAAATACTTTCTCTCATGCGATGCGTTACTAACGCAGCTTTTTGTCCTGTTCCGACTCTGACACTTCCCTGGTGCTACTTGAACTCAAGGAGGCGAAGGTTCGAGTACCGCTTGTACAACATGTACTGGCTTCTACGTCTATTAGGATCCTCAAAACCATTCTCATGCTGGAAACTTCCTTTTCCAAGAGCTGGGAAGCAAGCCAGACGTGTCTTTTAGTGTATTTTTTGAACAACCTCTACAATAGAATAATACAAACTATATCGCAGCTTAAGGAGGAAAACCAATTATGGATACTGGTACCCATATTGTAATGGGGGTTGCCCTGGGAGGATTAGCTACCATCGACCCAGTTATACAAACTGACCCGGTTTTGTTTAATGCCGTTCTGGTGGGAACGATTGCAGGTTCCCATGCACCAGACTTTGATACAATTTTAAAATTTAAAAATAATGCTACCTATATACGTCATCACCGTGGAATTACACATTCTATTCCCGCTGTCCTTATGTGGGGAATTTTAATTGCAAGCATCATTCATTTATTTGTCCCGGAAAAAAGTTTTGTTCATATTTGGCTATGGACTGCTATCGCGGTGATTATCCATGTTTTAGTGGATATTTTCAATGCTTATGGAACACAAGCATATCGGCCGTTCTCACATCGCTGGGTAGCTTATGGATTTATTAATACATTTGATCCGTATATATTTTTCCTGCATATTGCCGGCATCGCTGCATGGGCATTGGGTGCAAACCCTGCTTTCATTTGGGTGGTTATTTATAGCGTAATCCTGCTTTACTATGTAAAACGCTATATGGATAAACGGTTCATTGTAAAAAAGATTCATGACTATTTTTCTGAAGTGGAACAAATTACTACTTCTCCTACCATTAAACAAAATTATTGGCGCGTAGCTATTACAACAAAGGATAGATTCTATGTTGGTGTCGTCGATAACAACCATATTGAAATTATCGACGAATTTTATCGTGTACCATTGCCGGATACAGAACTGATTAAAGTCGCAAAAACTGATAAAAATATTGCTGCATTTCTATCTTTTTCTCCTGTATATCGTTGGGAAATCAACAAATATAAGGATTATACCGAAGTGCGATTTATCGACTTGCGTTATCGTTCCAAAGGCCATTATCCGTTTGTTGCTGTCGTCCAAATTGATGACTCTCTTCATATTACAAGTTCTTATACAGGATGGATTTTTTCAGAAAGAAAACTTCAGAACAAGCTATATGTAGAAGAGAACCCCATTTAAGGCGTTGTAAAACAGCAGGCACAACCCCTGCTGTTTTTTTATTTATAAGATAAGAAAGTATAAAAATTTTGGCTTTGGGATACCGATATAACGGAATGGCCACGTCCGGCGCATGAGCCCAGCAACTAGGCAACTTCACGAATCGCCCTACGATAAGTCATCGTTGGTTCGTATCCTTACCATGATTCCTACAACTTTAGTTGCTTCGTTCCAGTTGCTACGTTGCTAAACGGGCGCTTGCGCCTTTGTTCTAAAAAAGTTCGTATCCCATGTTGAAATGATGGCGCTATAAAACATTCCCAAAAGACATCTATAACCCCAAAGCATACTATTATTTTTCCTTCACCATTTTACCCAATAGCGAAATGGGAACAGCTTCCTGTTTTTCATATACCTCTCCTAATAAGTTCACTCTATGCCCCCAAGCAAATACTCCATTAACGTAATCCACCTTAAAACTCCAGCCTGGATCTGTGACAAATTCGTAAGTTTCATTTGCCGTAAAGTCTTCAGGGTTTATCGTGTAAGCTAACGCAACTTGCATCTTTCGTTCATTTACGGCAGCCTCCGAGATATTCCCAAGCTGTTCAGCTTTTTGTGCTTTTTCTTTTAGCCTTCCTATTTCTTGACGCAATTGCTCCACCGAATAGTCACTGTAACGATAATTGTTATTCATGAAAGTTCCCCACCCTTTATATTGCTTCTATAGCCACAAACTATTTTTTCCATTTTAATATAACAAGTCTACCATTTAATTTATAAGGATGACTTATGTGGGTCCATAGTAAAACCCTCTCTATTTTACCAACCAAAACACAGAAAAGAAACCCAACTGTCTTCCCTTACTTTTTCTTTTCTAAACAACTCTCTATGTATTGCTGAATTAAGTCTAAGGAAAAGCCTTTTCTGTATAACCCTTCTTTTATTTTTTGCTTTAATTCAAAACCTGATCGCTTCAAAGTATGTTTTTTTCTTAATTTTTCTCCATGATAGATAATTGCCTCCCATTCGGCATGATCATCTTTTGCACATGGAATCTCATGGAATACGGCTTGAATAACATCCTTCGTATATCCTTTTTGCTGTAATAAAGCTTGAACATTTTGCAGTTGCTTTTGAAACGATTGCTTCTTTTTCTGCTGCAGTTTTTTTTCTACTAGTCCCTCAACTTTATCATATTGTAATGCGAACGAAAATTGCTTTAATGCTTCGTCTGCTACATTTGCTTCTACACCTTTATTCATCAGTTCTTGCTTAATCATAGCTGGACCTTTCGATGAAGTATTTATTCGCGATCGTACGAACATTTCTGCAAACTGACGATCATCGAGAAGACCTTCGTTCACAAGCCTACCCATAACGCTTGAAATATGATTTGGATCGACTTCTTTTTCTGTTAGATAATCCAGCATTTCCTTTTTTGTTCGCATTCGGAAGCTTAAATAGTTAATAGCCAGGGTATATGATTGGTACATACTGTCACTTTTTTTAATAGTTGCTGCCATTGCATCGGAAATTTCCATTCCTTTTCGCAGCTGGAAGTTAATTAATACAGATTCATCTACACTAAAACCATAGTGTTCACCTTGATTTTCATCGGACAAAAAAATATTATATCGTTGATTTGCTTTTTTCTGTGTTGTAATACGGGTGATTTTTGCCATTACACTCTCCCCTTTTCTTCATCATACCAAAAGGTGCAACGCATGTCTTGATACGAACAAAGTGAAATTTCAATCAGGGGGATGTTGAATAGACTCGGGATTACGGCTTGCAGTTCAGCTAAATCGCCTACTCATCTCTCCAGCACGATTTGGGTGGAGGTTTTTCTTCTACAATATTTAGAAAATAACTTTTAAAATAAACTATATAGAAAGACATTAGTCATGCATACTACCATTTTTGAGCATCCTATATAATAGAAATAAAACGCACGATTAGGAGGACAAATCAAATGAATGTTCTGTTAACAGGAGGGACGGGCTTTATTGGCCAAGCGCTATCTAATTACTTATCGGAGCATAATTATTATGTATATATTTTGACACGCTCGCCACAAAAACATACAAATACGAATGGGATAACCTTTATCGGTTACGATCATCCAGCTGAACAATTGCCACCTATGAAAGCTGTTATTAACCTTGCTGGTGAATCCTTATTTGGATATTGGACAAAAACAAAGAAAAAGGCTATTTTATCCAGTAGAATCCAAACAACAGAAAAAATATTATCGATAATAGAAAAACTGCCTAAACTTCCAGAAGTATTCATTAGTGGTTCTGCTGTAGGGTATTATGGGACATCAAATGACCTGATGTTTTCGGAAAATACCACCACTCCTGGAGAAGACTTTCTTGCAAAGGTAGCAACAAAGTGGGAAAATATCGCGAAACAAGCCGAAAAAAGCGGTATTAGAATTGTATTTACTCGTTTCGGGATTGTTTTAGGTCACGGCGGTGCTCTTCCAATGATGCGTTTACCTATACAATTGGGGGTAGGCGGGAAAATAGGGGCTGGAGAACAATGGATCTCATGGATTCATATCGAAGATGCAGTAAGATTAATTACATTTTGTATGGAAAACAAGGATATTTCTGGAGCCGTTAATATCACCGCACCTCATCCAAAGCAAAATAAGGTATTCATGCGTACGTTAGCGAAAATATTAAAACGCCCTTATTGGCTACCTGTTCCTTCTATATTTATGTATGCCGCCCTTGGAGAAATGGCTGAGTTAATCACGAAAGGACAGTATGTTATTCCTAAAAAGTCGCTAGATCATTCATTTTCTTTTTCCTTTCCTTATTTAGAAGAAGCGTTACGTCAGCTTCACCATTCCTCTGACCAATAACTGCGTGCTTACCTTTCAGTTATAGAGTATCCACTGGCAGTTTTATAATGGTTCGGATATCCATTCGCTGCCAGTTCCTTGATAAAAGCCCATTTAAGCAAATTAGAATAGTTGCCAACTTAAGTAACGCTTATCCATTTAACTCGTTGCCACGGATTGTTTAAACTGTATAAATTTTTGCCTCCTCCATTTCACCGTCCCTTGTTAAAAAACTTGTGGATGCTTACTCTTATCATTTATTGCTGTTAACCATTTTATTACCATGGTGTCTGCCAGTAGTCTTGCTTCTGGTTTTTCATGACTAAATCCATACCCAGCAATGACATTGGTACTTTCAAAGTTAGTAACAGCTTGCCATACTTCTTTCTTCGGCACACCCCACACATATATAATAACTGCGTTTTTAGAAATCACTTCAATCTCTAATGGGTAATCCTTAAAAATAAACCGTAAGATTTTACACTTAGTTAATGTTGTAATCGTTGGATGATAGATTTTCATACAGCAAATCATAATAAAATCCCCCTTATGTTCTATATAGGAACATTTTACTATATGTTCAAATTTAGAACAATCTTATTGGCATTTTCCCTTAAGAATCATGATAGGATGGAAATTACTATGAGAAATCATTTCTAATTTTAACCAATCGAGTGTGATAGTAAATGAACGAACAAATTGCATATAACATCAAACGATTACGAGAACAACATGGTTGGACGCAAAAGCAATTAGCAGAAAAGCTTCGACTTTCACGCTCTGTGATAGCAAAATGGGAAAATAGCCATGTTAGTCCTGATATTTCTTCCTTAATGAAGCTTTCGGATCTTTTTCACGTATCCCTCGATCATTTAGTAGGCAATGCTTCTTTTCATGAAAATGTAATCGCTGAATTTAAGCGTATTTACGGGTCTTCTGACAGTTCATTTGATCATGAAGCAGTGGAAATAATGGAATATGTGATGACATTTCCAGAACTGAAGGAAAAGTTATCCCAATTGCGACAGCTATCCATAAAAAAGCAACGCTCCATCCACCAATTATTAGGCGATATTATCCATCAATACAAGCAAATATAAACCTTTTCTACAACGGAATGTAACCCTAGTTCCCCAGCATTCTTATTCTTCATTCGAATCCGTATTAACAATATACAAAGACTAGAGAGCTAAACAATTGCTCTCTTTTTTTGTGTTCATTCAAATACGTTGAACCATTTTCATATTGACATGTCGTTCTAGCTGTTATACATTATATATAACAGCTAGAACGAATAAAGGGGGTGTATAGTTGTTTATTGAATTAGACTTCGAATCAGAAGATCCAATTTACTTACAATTAACTAGACAAATTGTCGAAGGAATCGCCAAAGGTGAGTTGCTTCCCGGAGATGCTTTACCATCTGTACGCTCGCTTGCTGCTGATATCGGAATTAATTTGCATACCGTTAATAAAGCATATCAACAATTAAAACAGGAAGGATTTTTACAAATCCACCGGCAAAAAGGAGTCATGGTTCATCCAGATGGCATTCCAAAAGCCTCGGAAACGTATAAAGCCACATTAGCAAAGAATCTCCGCCCCTTCATTGCTGAAAGTATTTGTCGTGACTTATCGAAAGAAGAATTCTATAAAATTTGCAATCAAATCTACGCCGATTTTGCAAGAAGGGAGAAATAGCTATGAATGCTATAGTAGCAATTACGTTCATACCATTGTTTATTTTTTTCATTTTTACGCCTTATGTAACAAGAAAAACGGAAATCTTTGGTGTATCGATACCTGAAAAAATTTATGGGTCCACAGAATTAAAGCAATTACGGAAACAATATGTTATAGCTACAACGATAGTAAGTATGATTGTTTTTTTAATTCTTTTTTTCTCTCCCACATCTATGATGGAAGAGAAGAAAGTCGGTATATTTCTTCCCACTGTCATTATTGGCTATATCATTATTGAATTTTTTATTTACTTGTATTTTCATCGGATCATGAAGTTAAAAAAACAGACTGCTGACTGGACAAAGGAAAAAACAGAAAAAATATTGATTCACACAAAATTTCGCAACCAGCAATTAAGATTCTCTCATAAATGGTTTATCATTCCATTTATCATCAGTATGGTCACAACAACGTTGTCTTATTTTTGGTACGACCAATTCCCAGCTCAATTGCCAATCAATTTTGATTTTCTCGGTGAAGCTACAAATTTTGTCTCGAAATCGTATCTATCTATTTTGGCTTTACCGTTAGCACAGTTCTTTTTAACTGGTTTATTTTTTGCTATAAATGTCCTTATCGGCAACGTCAAGCAGCAAATTAGCGCTGAAAACCCAAATAAATCGTTACAGCAAAATGTGATTTTTCGAAAGCGCTGGTCTTCATACATGGTTATTAGCAGTATATTACTCACATTATGGCTTTCAATAGCGCAATTTATCTTGCTTATTCCCAAAGGGCAACCACTATTTACCATTGGATCTATTACTATTCACAGTTTTCTGTTGCTTGGGGTTATTTATTTGGCTTTTTCTACCGGTCAAGGTGGAAGCAGAGTAAAGTTTCCTGATGAACGAAATGAACAAGTAATTGACCGGGATAATGATAAATATTGGAAGCTCGGACAATTTTACGTTAATAAAAATGATCCAGCTCTCTTTTTAGAAAAACGATTCGGCATTGGTTGGACAATAAACTTGGGAAAGCCGCTCTCATGGATCATTATCTTGATAACTTTACTAGTTGTTCTTGGCTTAATCTTATTAACTCGCTAAAGGAGATGTGAAATATGCTAGAGGTAATCGAATCTATAAACTGGTCATTGGTTGCTCCGTTTATTGTGATTCAATTCATTTTAATGATTATTGGCTTAGTAGACTGGGCTAAAACCAAGCAGACGAATGGACCAAGATGGATGTGGCTGTTCATCATTATATTTCTTAATATAATTGGACCGATTCTATACTTTATATTCGGGAGGAGAGAGTAATAAATGGGAATTCTTTCTATTACGGCTTTATCTAAAAAATTCAATGACTCGTACGCAGTTAAAAACATGGATTATCAATTCACACCACATCAATGTATCGCATTAATTGGCCCGAACGGTGCTGGTAAAACAACGACGCTGCGAATGATCGCAGGTCTTTTAAAACCAACTTCTGGAAACATCATTTTTGAGCAGAACAAAAACATCGATAGGCGAACGCTCATCGGCTATTTACCACAGCACCCTGTGTTCTATCCTTGGATGACAGGTAGTGAATTCCTAACCTATAGTGGGCAGCTAGGAGGATTGTCAAAATCTACGTCCCGCAAAAGATGTGAAGAGCTACTTGATATAGTAGGAATTATTGACGTAAAAGACAAACGAATTAGCAGTTACTCTGGTGGAATGAAGCAACGCCTCGGAATTGCCCAAGCAATGGTTCATAAGCCTAAGCTCCTAATGCTCGATGAACCCGTGTCCTCACTTGATCCGATTGGTCGCAGAGAAGTACTTACTTTAATGGAAGTCTTGAAAAAGGAGATGACTATCTTATTTTCAACGCACATTTTAAGTGATGCCGATGAGATCAGTGATGAATTAATACTACTTCGTAATGGAGAAATCATTGAATCTGGAAAGATAAAAGAGTTGCGTCAAAAATATCAAACGACAAAAATAACGTTGCAATTTGCAGAACGCCAAACGTTTTATGAGGAAAAAATAGCTACACTTGCAAATGTCCGCAACACCTTAGTGGAAAAGGATTCGATACAAGTGATTGCCAATGATATAACAAAAGCACGTAATGAAATTTTGCAACGGGCAGTGCAGGAGGATTGGCCTCTGTTAACCTTCAGGCTGGAGCAAGCCTCATTGGAGGAAATGTTTATGAAGGCGGTGAACCATTCATGACGACAGTATTATTCAAAAAAGAACTATTAGAAAACTGGAGAAATAAAAAATGGATTTGGGTGCCACTTGTTTTTATCCTGCTAGCTATTATGGATCCAATAACGAATTATTATCTTCCAGAAATTTTAGATGCTGTCGGCGGTATCGACGGTGCGGTAATTGAGCTTCCTGATTTCTCGCCTGCTGATGCCATCATGATGAGTGTGAGCCAGTACTCTACGTTAGGTGTTCTAGTTACTGTTTTATTGTCAATGGGCGCTATTAGTAGTGAGCGAAAAAGTGGTGTATTAGATCTCGTCCTTGTCAAACCCGTTTCGTATACGAAATTTGTGGTTACCAAATGGTTGTCCTTGCTTTCACTTATCTGGTCTTCGTTTATTATTGGTATGCTGGCAAGCTGGTATTATACCGTCCTTCTTTATGGAGAAATCCCGTTTACCATGCTTCTTGCAGTTATTTTCTATTACGGTCTATGGTTAACATTTATTTGTACCATATCTATTTTTTACAATACGTTAACGCACTCTCCTGGACTAGTTGCTTTTTTAACGATCGGCACAACCCTCGTTATTAGTCTACTTACAAGTTTATTCGGAACTCGTACTGCATGGAGTCCTGCTAACTTATCGACACATCTTCAGGAATTGCTAATTACTGGCGACGTACCTTCTGCGTTAATTTATTCAGCAATCGTGAGTATATTGCTAATTATTCTAATTCTGTTCGCTTCAATTTACAGTTTTAAACAAGTGCTTCACAATCGAAATGAATGAGTAAAAATATATTCTGCTACTTTTGTGTTTTTCCCTTATCAGCCTGTTAAAATTTGCTGAAGGCTGATAAGGGAAGTTTAACTCTTTAAAGTTTATCTTACTTTTACAGTTGTTATTTTACGTAAAAATAACCATGAGCAGAGGTAAAGGGCTATTCCAACTGCAAACATTTGGATATAAAAGATAGCACTCATATCAGATATAATTTCACCCACAAATTCTCCAAGCCATCCCGTTGCTATCGTCATCAACAAAACGAGTAAGATAGCTCCAAGTAAGCTTCCGCCTCCAAGCAAACCATATTTATAAAAGACTACTCCAATCAAGTATGAGATTACAAAGAGGAACGTGAAGATTCCCACATCGATCATAATACGAGTATACCAGTTCTCAGTAACAAAGAAGGCAGGATGTAAAAAACGAAACGCGTCAATACCAATCCATTCCATTATTTCCCATACCACCTCTTGGATGATACTTGCAAATATTGCTTGGACAACCGCTAAGCCTAAGAAAAATACTCCGATCGCACTCCAAATCTGTTTCCTTGTTGCTCCTATCTTAATAGAAAAAGGAATAAACTCCTGTATACAAATGAATCCCCAAATGCTGAAAAACACATATAATGGTCCTGTTAAACTAAAAAACAAAGGTCCCTGTTCTATTTGCGACAGATAATAGGAAAATGCGAGTGATACAAATAAAATAGGAAATAAAATCGTCCAAAAAATAATTAGCGGTCTACGAAGTTCGACTACAAAAAAGTATACTAGTCCTTTAAATGATTGCTTCATGGCGATCCTCTCTTTCTTTTTCTGTTAACTCAATCATTAAGTCTTGCGTAGGAATGCTTTGGACTTCAAGTCCTTGCGCTTCTGCTTCTTGTCTGTTCCCAAACGTATATACTGTCATCAGGCCCATAAATTCTTTTTTACGAATCACTTGCTTGTCGGTGACAAATTTCTGCACTTTCTCTTTGGGGCCTGTAACAGAGATGATTTTCTCTCGTAAGACGTCAGCCGATTTTTGTAAAGCCAGCTTACCTTGTTGCAAGATAAGTACTTCCTCAAACATTAAACTAACTTCATCAATTAGATGAGTGGAAAAAATAATCATCCGCCTTTCGTTTTCATATTCCTCCAGCATTACATCGTAAAATTGTTTACGAGCCGCAGCATCCAATCCGATATATGGTTCATCAAAGATCGTAATTGGTGCTTTACTCGCTAATCCTACTGTAATACCAAGTGCTGACTCCATCCCTTTAGATAACGTCTTCACTTTTGCGTTTGGATTTAAGTTATATGCTTTCAATAAGTGGACTGCTAATCTCGGGTCGAATTTTGGATAAAAAAAACCATAAAGACGAACAATTTCTTTTACTTTCCACTCTTTTTTAAAATTATTGCCTTCCTTAATCAGACAGACATTCGCTTGTACATTCCGATTATCAAACGGCTTTTCTCCGTTAATAAAAATATCGCCACTGGTTTGAAAAATATTTCCCGCTAGAATATCCATAAATGTTGTCTTTCCTGCCCCATTCCTTCCCAAAAGACCATATATCTTTGATCCTTCCAAAGTAAATGTGACATCCTTTAAAGCAAATTGGCTTTTGTACCGCTTCGTTAACTGACGAACTTCAATTTTCATCATCCTGCTCCAACCTTTCTACCATTTCTTGCAATTCTTCTTGACTAATTTGCAGTTTTTTCGCTTCATTTTTTAATGGAAGCAGATAATTTTTATAAAAAGATTGCCTGCGTTTTTCAATTAATATCTGCTTCGCATCTTCCGTTACAAACATCCCTACGCCTCTTCGTTTATACAAAATAGATTCATCTACTAACTCATTTATTCCTTTGGCAGCTGTAGCTGGATTAATTTTATAATAACTGGCAAATTCATTTGTTGATGGCACACGTTCTCCGGTTTTGATGGAGCCGCTTATGATTGAATCCTCCAACTGCTCTTTAATTTGCAGGAATATCGGTTTGGTTTCGTCTAAAATCGATTTCATTGCATCACCTTCATTGGTTCATTACTTATGTAACTAACCATATAACAAATTAACCTACGAGTCAATCTTTTTTTGGAAAACTTTATTTTTTTACATTCAAGCGAAGGCAAGCTAACGAGGAAGAAGCGTAGAGGGTTTTGGGTCGATGGGGATAAAGGGGATCGCTGTTTCATTTATCCCTCACTACTTGTTTGTACCGTAATGGTATGATCTAAAAGTCACTTTAGGCGTGTTATCTTCCGCTTAGACTTGTTCCAGTACATATTACCTAACCTGAAGCGGAATTCTTACTGCACCTTATATACGGAATAAATACTATCTTGAAGATATTTAATGAAATATTATTTTTGATTCAAATAACTTACTAATTTTTATTTGGTGAATTCCTACTTATCACCTTACGAGCAGAATATTAACAGGATAGCAATTACACTATATTTTATTATTGTGGCTGTTATTACTCTCTTTTTAATTGCGCCCTTCTTTACGTAAGTTAATTCATGTAAAAAGGGCATTTAACATAGAATTTTACATATTTCCCTATCCATTTTCCTAATGGTGAATAATTATTTATCATCACTTGAGAAATAAGCGTTATTGATGAGATAGTGTGCAGAGTGGAATATGACTATTTATATGATCGCGAGTACAAAAATACCTAAAAGCGTGTAAACAACCTTATTGTAATTAGATACGAATTTAGAACAAAGGCGCAGAGCGCCCGTTTAGCAACGTAGCAACTGGAACGAAGCAACTAAAGTTTTAGGAATCATGCTCCTGCAACAGGAGTATGCCGACGCCTGAGCGGCAAGCCCGTTTTTAGTCGGCCTTCCTCTTAACCACGAACCAATGATGACTTATCGTAGGGCGATTCATGAAGTCGCCTAGGTGCTGGGCGCTTAAGCCGGACGTGGCTATTCCGTTTTATCGGTGGCCCAAAGCCAAAATTTTTATACTTTCTTACCTTAGAACAAAAAACTTGCAGGAAACCAAAGGATTTTTCTGCAAGTTTTGTGGTTTTAATCTTCACCTATTTTTTTATCTTGACTTTTTGGTAATCGCCCCGCTTTTTTGGCCGCTTCTCGTAACAGAAATTCAACATGACTATTTACACTGCGAAATTCATCCTTTGCCCAAACTTGCAATATTTCATACAACTTTGGATCGATCCGTAACGGAAAGCTCTTCTTTTTTGACATATAATCCCTCTTTTAATTACTGGTATAGCGATCCTGTGTTAATAACAGGCTGTGTCCCTTGGTCAGCAACAATCGACACTAGTAAATTATTTGCCATGGCAACACGTCGCTCATCATCAAGTTCCACAGCACCATCTTGTTCTAATTGAGCAATTGCATCTTGCACCATTCCCACAGCTCCTTCAACAATTTGCTTCCTAGCAGCAATAATTGCACTAGCTTGTTGACGTTGCAGCATTGCTTGGGCGATTTCTGTGGAATAGGCAAGATGTGTTAGCCTTGTTTCAATTACTTCTACACCAGCAACCTTTAGCCGTTCCTGTAACTCGATCTTCAATTCATTCGATACTTCTTCTGCGTTTCCTCGCAATGATAGTTCCGCATCAGAAAATGAATCATAAGGATACTTTGTCGCCACTGCGCGAATAGCGGTTTCACTTTGGATTTCCACAAATTGCTCATAGCGATCTACGTCAAAAACCGCTTTAGCACTGTCGATCACTTTAAATACAATAACAGCGGCAATTTCAATGGGGTTTCCATTGACATCATTGACCTTTAAGCGATTACTATTAAAATTTCGAACACGCAGGGAAATCATTTTACGAATCGAAAAAGGAACCGTAATTACAATTCCTTCCTTGCGTATACTCCCCATGTACTTTCCTAAAAACATAACGACAGCGGCCTGGTTCGGTTGTATTAGGGTAATTCCGCTTCCTAATGTAATACCTATAATTAAACAAATAGCCCCAAGGATAAATTGTTGTTCCATAAAACTAAAAACTGTTCCTGCTAATAAGCCTGCAATGATTAAAATTCCAAGATATCCATTCAATGACCAAGCTGGTTTCTCCTTCATCATGCCTACACCTTCCCTCATCATTTTTATATTATAATGATATCACTTTTGTATATATTTGTAAATGTTAACTAGCATATAAAACGTCTAAAGGTTCTTTTTCGGTCTCGACCATATATGAAGTTCCATCAGTTCGAATAACGATGTTGCCCAGTGCTCCTGTGGAATAGATGGAAGCACCGACTTGATATAAGTGGTCTATAACACGTTCTACAGGATGGCCATACCGATTGTCCTTATGGTAAGTTAAAATGGCAGTTTTGGGTCGAACTGCATGTAAGAATGACAGGGAAGTGCTCGTATTCGATCCATGATGTGCTATTTTTACTATTTCTGTCTGCTCACCAACTTTTTTTATAATTTCTTGCTCCTGTTCCATCTCCACATCCCCCATAAATAAAAAATCAACATTGTTATATGACATTTTTAAGACAATTGAGGATTGATTATTCGTCCTAGACTTCTTAAATGTATTAAGCACTTGAATACGAATGGAAGGATCAAGCGATATTTTTTCATGAAGCTTGGTAATGGATATTGGAATTTCCTGCTTTACAATTTCCTGAATATATTTGGCATATCTTCTCGTTGTATGCAATTTCCCGGAATCTAAAATCTTATCTATTTGAATATGTTTCATCACCGTGATGAGACCACCAATATGATCGATATCTGGATGTGTTGCTACTACTAAATCCAGCTTTTTAATGCCGTGTTTCTTTAAATAATGGACCACTTTTTTTCCCGCTTGTGGTGGTCCTCCATCAATTAAGATATGCTTATTATTCGGTGTTTGAACGAATATACTATCCCCTTGACCGACATTAATAAAATGTACTTGCATATCCTTGGCACTAGCACTATGTACTGGCGGAAAATGAACAAACATAATGGAAAAAACAATGAGAACAATTATTGAAATTTGCTGTGATTTTAACATAACCAACTGCACCCTTTGCAAAGTTAGAATATACGTTTATTCTCTTGCAAAAGAGAGCATTTATGAATGATAACACCAGTCATTTTTTGGGAGATAACATACCTGTATGTTTATACTATAATTGAAACTTCATTTATTAGGAATTGCTTGCTTATCTTTTTAAAAAAAGAGTTCTTATCTAAAGTTACATACAGGATGAATTGTGAACTTCGGAGACTTTCCAGCCTATTCATCCGAAGTTTCGACGCATCTACATTCCATTAAAAACACCATAGTTACCAATACTGTGGTGTGCCAAAACTTTCTTATCGTTCACAAAAGTAAGAACGCCCAGTTGACTACAAACGAAAAATCTGACGAGATAGAGAGTGAAACATTCAGTAGAAATTTTTCAGTCTCTTACCTACGGGATAAGTACATAGTGGAACAAAGGCGCAGGGCGCCCGTTTAGCAACGTAGCAACTGGAACGAAGCAACTAAAGTTTTAGGAATCATGGTAAAGATACAATCAATGATGACTTATCGGAGGGCGATTCGTGAAGTTGTCTAGTTGCTGGGCTCATGCGCCGGAAGTGGCTATTCCGTTATATCGTTATCCCAATGCCAAAATTTTTATACTTTCTTACCACTAAAAAAAGCCGCAAAGAGGCACTAAGGTGGTTACTCCCGAAAGATAGACATTTTCACTCTACTTTTCAGGGGCGATACCTAACCATGCTCTGCGGCTTTTAACAGTAATTTTAAGCTTGTTTTACGACGATTTCATTATCTATAACGTCTACGTGAACATTTTTCACATCATCATTTTCCAAAACCAAATCGGTTAATTGATCTTCAATTTTGTCTTGAATTACTCTACGTAAAGGTCTTGCGCCAAAACGTGGCTCGTAACCTAGCTCTACCAATTTTTGTTTTGCTTCGACTGTTATAGTGATGGAAATTTCATGTTCTTCAATTGTGTCTTGTAGCTCATGAAGCATTAGATCAACAATTTCCATTAAGTTTTCTTTCGTCAATGCATTAAATTCAATAATCGCGTCAAATCGGTTTAAAAATTCCGGTTTGAAGTAATCGCTTAAGCTCTCTAATGTGGAAACAGATTCATGTGTATCTTTGTTAAATCCTACATTTATTGCTTTATTCCCTGTTCCAGCGTTACTTGTCATAATGATTACTGTGTCTTTGAAGCTGACAGTTCTTCCTTGTGAATCTGTTAAATGACCATCCTCCATAATTTGTAGAAACATGTTTTGAACATCAGGGTGTGCCTTTTCAATTTCATCTAGTAAAACGATGGAATAAGGATTGCGACGTACTTTTTCTGTTAATTGACCAGCTTCCTCATGACCTACATAGCCAGGAGGCGAACCGATGATTTTAGAAACGGCATGTTTTTCCATATATTCACTCATATCAAGCCGAATGAGCGAATCTCTTGAGCCGAATAATTCTTCAGCAAGCACTTTTGTTAATTCTGTTTTTCCAACTCCTGTTGGACCGACAAATAGAAATGATCCAATTGGACGTTCTTTCGACTTTAAGCCTGCTCTACTACGGCGAATTGCTTTTGCTACCTTATCCACTGCTTCTTTTTGCCCAATTACTTTAGCTGCTAGGTTTTTAGCAAGATTTTTCATTTTCTCTTGTTCATCGGTTTGTATTTTTGTTACAGGAATTCCTGTTTTTTCTTCTACAATTAATTGAATATCGGAAATATCTACATCGATTACTTGCTCCTCACCTTTCGCTTTTTCCAATTGTTTTTGCAATTGTATTTCTTGATAACGTAAGTGGGCTGCATGCTCATAATCTTCACGCTCTGCTGCTGCTTCTTTTTCTTTCGTAATTTCCTCTAAGCGTTGACGAATAGATTCAGAATCCTTAGATGAATTAGCTAGATTTAATCGGGAGCCTACCTCATCCATTAAATCAATCGCTTTATCTGGTAGATAACGATCTTGGATGTATCGTTTTGACAAGTTCACACATGCTTCAATAGTTTCATCAGAATAACGTACCTCGTGGAATTTTTCATAACGGTCTTTTATTCCTTTTAGAATCTGAACGGCTTCTTCAGGTGTTGGTTCTTGAACAATAATTGGTTGTAGCCGACGTTCAAGCGCAGCATCCTTTTCAATTTGACGATATTCTTTTAATGTAGTTGCACCAACTAGTTGAATTTCTCCTCTAGCAAGCGCTGGTTTGAGTATATTTCCAGCATCCATTTGTGAGCTTTCGGCTGTGCCAGCACCAACTAGCAAATGAATTTCATCTACAAATAAAATGACATCTTGTCGTTGTTGTAATTCTTGAATTAATTGTTTCATCCGCTCTTCAAATTGCCCACGTACACCAGTATTTGCGACCAATGAAGCTACATCAAGCATGTATATTTCTTTATTCAAGAGCTTTGTTGGTACGTCACCTTCAATGATTTTTAATGCCAGTCCTTCTGCAATAGCTGTTTTACCTACACCCGGTTCCCCAATGAGTACAGGATTATTTTTATTTCTTCTGTTCAACGTTTCTATAACACGTTTTACTTCATTATCTCGACCGATGACTGGATCAATTTCTCCGGCTCTTGCTTCATCTGTTAAGTTTTTACCAAGTTGGTCAAGTAAACCATTGCCTTGATTTCTGCTATGTTGTATCGTTCGTGTTCCCATTTTTGGCGAACCGTTACCCGATGCGCTAAATGATCCGTATGCATTGCTAAATGGTGATTGTGAAAAGAAATCATTACCGCTCATCATTTGACCTTGCATTTTGCGGAAGCATTCATTACATAGTTGCATTTGCATATGCTGGTTATTTAATTGCATCGCAACATTAATATTGGCTTCGTTTTGTTTACAATTTTGACAAAGCATATTGATTCCTCCTTCAAATTATTTAATTTATATTCATCAATGTTTGACTTTGACTATATTTGACCTTTCAATTGTTATTATACTCTGACCTACTTTGACTTTCAAGAGGAATGCTTCATTTTTTTTAAAAAAATATCAGCAAATAGCTTATTTTCCTTTTTCTCATATTATAACTAAAATTGTTTTCCATCCAGACTAGGTTTTGAAAATAGAAAGAAAAACCTCCAAATATCTTTTTTGCTAGTGCAGAGAGAGACTTTTCCATCGTATTAAGCTACAGAAACAAGCCATCTTTCATAAAACTATGAAATCATAAAAAGCAGGAGATCCCAAAAGATGGATCCTCCCGCTAGAGATTAACTGCTTTGAATTTTTTCCTTGTTTCGCAATTCCACTCTTCTTGTTTTTCCAGAAGTTGTTTTTGGTAATTCTTCAATAAATTCAATTTTTCGTGGATATTTATAAGGTCCGGTTAACGATTTTACATGGTCTTGCAGTTCTTTGACTAATTGATTATCTGGCTGAAATCCTTCTCGCAGGACAATGAATGCTTTTACAATATTCCCTCGTATTTCATCAGGGCTTGCCACCACAGCACAATCTTGGACTGCTGCATGTCTAATAAGTGCATCCTCTACTTCAAAAGGGCCAATTGTATAACCAGCGCTAATAATAATATCGTCTTTTCTGCCTTCAAACCAGAAATAGCCAGCTTCATCCTTATAAGCCTGATCTCCGGTTATATAATATTCCCCACGCTTAGCCATCTTGGTTCGCTCCATATCTTTAAAGTACTCTGAGAAGAGAGCAGGACTATCTAATTTCACTGCAATATCACCTACTTCATTTGCAGCTAGTGGTTCTCCGTTTTCATCAATAATTTCTACTTCATTCCCTGGAGTTGGTTTCCCCATTGAACCAGGTCTAACTTCCATATTTTTCATAAACCCGAGTAACAATGTATTCTCTGTCTGCCCATAACCATCACGGACAGTAATATCAAAATAACGTTTAAACGTGTTGATCACTTCTACATTTAGCGGCTCTCCTGCTGATACAGCACTATGCAGTGCTGGTAGTTGGTATTCTTGGAGATTATCTACTTTAGCCATCATCCGATACTCTGTTGGTGTGCTGCATAGGACATTAATTTGATAGTCAGCTAATAATTGTAAATACTTTTTAGCACTGAATTTGCCGCTGTAAAAAAATCCCGTTGCACCTGTACCAAGAACAGATAAAAACGGACTCCATACCCACTTCTGCCAACCTGGACCAGCTGTTGCCCATACTCTGTCTCCTTCTTGAATAGCTAACCAATTATATGCTGCCGTTTGTAGATGAGCGTACCCCCATCCGTGACTATGCACGACTCCTTTTGGATTTCCTGTTGTACCAGAAGTATATGGCAAAAACGCAATATCATCTCTTTTAGTTGCAACGATATCTAATTGGTCACTTTCTTCTTCCATTACTTCATCTAAAAAGATCCAGCCTTCCATAGAATTACCAATGGAAAATTTATATAAATGATTATATTCGTCAATGCCGTTGAACTGATTTGCAAATGAATAATAGCTAACAACGCCATTTACCTCTCCATGGGTTATACGGTATTGCAAATCTTTTGTTTTTAGCATTTCAGAACTTGGGATAATAATAATCCCTGTCTTTAAGGCAGCTAAATAAACTTCATATGCTTTAAAAGAACGTGGCACCATAATTAACATCTTATCGCCTTTTTTTAACCCCGCTCTTAGGAAAACGTTGCCAATTTTACTTGCCTGCTCCACTAATTCCTTGTATGTAAGCTGATACGTTTCCCCAAGGTGGTTTTCCATAATCAGAGCTACCTGATTCTTCTTATTGGCGTGGCGCTCCATTTCCATAGCGATATTGTAATTTTTTGGAGCAATTAATGCTTCTCTTTTCATAAAACCCAACTCCTTGTTCGTTTATTTTTAATCATATCAAAAATTAAGAAAATTTTAAATAACAACTTATAAACGAGTAAATAAAGTGGATCTTCCATAAGTGAAGTTTCGGTTTTCATTCATCCATCCCAGCTTGTTAGTACCGTAATGGTATGACCTAAAGACCTGAACGAAATAAGGCATTTAGGTGCTGTTAGCTCTCACTTAGACTTTGTCGCAATACAGATTATCCTACTCCTCTTACAGCAACTTATATACGAAATAATACCCGTATAACCAAAAAGACCCCCAGTCTTTATCTCTGAAGGTCTAGTATTACTTTACCTGTGTTCATTTGTATAAAAAGCGTTCTCAACTAAAGGTCATATATGGCTTTAGGTAGCTTACTTTTTAACACTAGGTCATCTAAGCTTTTAAACGTATAACCTTGACTCTTTAGCTCCTGGATCATTTTTTCTAGTGCCTTGGCATTGTCCGATGAAACAGTGTGTAACAAGATAATCGCTCCTGGATGGATTTGCTCTTTTACCTGTTCAAAAGCATACTGCCAGCCTTTTTGTTTACTTGTCTCCCAATCCTTAAACGCAAGCGACCAAAACACGTGAATATAGCCTAATTCGCTTGCCCATTTTAATGTATCCGTACTAAACATCCCTCTTGGCGGACGCAAGTATTTCATCTCTTTTTGGTCTGTTATGGCTGCAACTGCTTCCTCCAATGACTCTAGTTCCTTTTGGATGCTCTCCTTACTCATAATCGTAAAATCTGGATGATGATAGGAGTGATTCCCGACAATATGTCCTTCGTTCACCATACGTTTCACTAGATCTGGTTCACTTTTCACATAGTGCCCTGTTACAAAAAAAGTGGCTGGAACGTGATGCTTTTTCAATATATCAAGAATATCTGAAGTATGCCCTTGTTCGTAACCATTGTCGAACGTTACATATACATTTTTTTCTCCTGAGTCATCGGCATAATAAGCGTTGTACTTTTCAAGCACATCTGCATATTTTCCAATATCAGGGAGTTTATGTTCTTTATTTTTGCTATAACCCCATCCATAGCCAGATACTGCAGCAGCCGATAAGGGGGTGCATAGAATAGCCAATAAAGCGATGACTGCATAAATAGGAAGTCTTCTCATTGATGATCACCTCTTTTTTTGGTCTTACTATGCTCCGTTTTCAGATGTTTTATTCTCATTGACGGTACATCGATTTTATGCATGGAGAATGTTACAAGCTAACCACTTCGCTTAAAATTCTTCCTGCTACATTATAATACTGTTAATGAATACTCCCGCGCTTGTTGCTACCACCATTTGCCCAGCGGAGTAAAATCATCGTTAACCCCTTAGAAAAACTTGGCTTGTCGCCAAATCTTATGACAGAAGCCTTTGTTTTTCTTATACTATAAACCAAAAATTATTATACTTTCCTATAGTGAAACAAAGGCGCAGAGCGCCCGTTTAGCAACGTAGCGTCTGGAGGGAATCAACTAAAGTTTTAGGAATCATGCCACAAAACCAGGAGTATGCCGACGTCGGCGGCAAGCCCGTTTTTAGTCGGCCTTCCTCTTAACTACGAACCGATGATGATTTATCGTAGGGCAATGGAGTGAAGTCGCCTAATTGCTGGGCGCTTAAGCCGGATGTGGCTATTCCATTACTTCATTATCCCAAAGTCACTAATTTTCATACTATCTTACCTAGTAAAAAAATCCCTTCTATATATTGGAAGTATGAACGAGAAGAAACATGACGACTACTTCTTACTATTGGAAAATTAGCGCACGATACAAGTTTATCTTACAGGATGATTGCTGCCACCCAACCAAAGATAAATAATGGTATATTATAGTGTATAAACGTAGGTACTACAGTATCCCAAATGTGGTGATGCTTTCCGTCAGCATTCAGACCTGAGGTTGGCCCTAATGTACTGTCAGAAGCTGGTGAACCTGCATCGCCAAGCGCACCTGCCGTTCCAATTAAAGCAGCTGTCGCTAACGGCGAAAAACCAGCAGCTAAACAAATAGGCACATATAGTGCTGCTAATATCGGTATAGTACCAAAAGAAGAGCCAATACCAATTGTTACTACAAGACCCACAAACAAGAGTATTAAAGCAATCAAAGCTTTATTTTGACCTAAAAATCCCGATGACATTTCTACAAGTGCTTCTACAGAACCAGTTTCTGTTAATACATTCCCAAATCCTGAAGCAACAAGCATGACAAAGGCAATCGTTCCCATCATTCCAATACCCTCACTTATGACCTGATCTGCTTTATGAAATGGAATTACCACAAAAGCAAACATGAGCACAAGCCCTGTAAGAGCGCCAATAATTAAATTCTCAGTTAAGATTTGAGCAGCCAATGCTCCCGCTACAGCTAGGAGCGTTAGCAAATGTTGTTTGCTAAAACGAACGGATTTTTCTTCGATTTCTGATGCCTCGTTTTCCTTTATATTATTATCAGCTACCACTCGATCCTTACGGTAGCTGATAAAAACAGCTATCAGCAAACCTACAATCATCCCGGAGCCTGGAATTAGCATAGCTAATACTGATTCGTTGACGGTTATATTCGTACCGTTTTGATTCATACTCTTGACAATCGTCTCATGAAAAATCAGACCAAATCCTGCAGGTATCAATATATAGGGGGCTTTCAGACCAAATGTTAGAGCGGTTGCTACTGCCCTCCGATCTATACGCATTTTATTAAATAATGGCAATAGGGGTGGAATTAATATTGGAATAAAAGCAATATGGACAGGAATCACGTTTTGTGAAAGTGATGCAACTGCCGCAATCACAAGTAAAAGCATTGTTTTTTTGCCTGTTAACACGCGAATAAGATAGGTAACCAATAATGATGTAATCCCTGTATAGCTAATTGTTATAGCAAAAGCACCCAATAAAATATAGCTCAATGCGGTATTTGCTCCACCGCCCATTCCGCTTACTAAAAGTTCTATTGCTTCTTTTATATTCAATCCAGACATGATGCCTGCACTAACTGCTGCTGCAATAATAGCTATAATTACATTTACACGTAATAAACTTAAAACTGTAAGTATAAGAACAGATATAAGAACGACCCATTCCATTTCCTTCCCCACTTCCCTCTTTCTTTATTACTTCATTATGATAAAGTAATAAAGTGAAAAAATCAACCTTATTTACCATTTCCAATATATTCGGTCATTTTTTATTAAGCTACATTTATTGTTGTAAGATATGGAAATAAGGAATATTATGGGGCTAAATAGTAAAATGAGAGGAACCTTCATACATCGGACTTCTTCCTCTTTGCGATAAACCGATGGTGACTTATCGGAGGGCGCGTTTCTAAAGTCGCATCGTTGCTAGGCTCATGCGCCGGACGTGGCTTCAGTTATTTCGTTATCTCCAAGCGCCTAAATTTATATTTGCTTATACTAGAAACCAAAAAAATCTTGTACTTCCCTATAGTGCAAGCTAAAAAGCTATCGGGAAAACCGACAGCTTTATTGTGTACATGTGTAAAATATACAAAGCTAACGTAACCATTCCCTAGCGGTTCGGGGAACTAAATTGGAAGTACTTTAAAATCCAATTCAATGAACAAGTTCTCATACCAAAACTATTTTAATTGGTAAGAAAATGAGACATGATCTTGAATCGGAATCCAAGCTCCTATTCCTTGTTTAGTGACATTTTTTACGGCAATGGATTTTTTGGAGCCCTTTAATTTCACATACACTTCACCAAAAGTAACTTGTCCCTTTTCATTTACTGCAGGCGCATAGGATTGCAGCAATCCATACTTATCATCTGGAACTCTGTACGTATTATCTTTCTTCGTATTTTTCCCAATGACCGTCTTATAGGACAGAGGAAGCTTGGTTTTTTCTTTTGCTTTTAACAGCATCATCTTTTTTACATCTGCCGGATTAGTAATTTTGTTCGTGAGCGCCCCTTTAATTTCCTTTTGTTCTTGTTGTACATAATTTATCTCCTGGGGTTCTAACGCCCCTGTGTTATTTAGTTCATTTTTATTTACTTGCTGATACTCCCAATTAATGGTCGTTTCTAGAGACTCATAATTCAACGGCCAACGTCCTAAATAAACCATTCCTCGATATCCAAATGCGACCGGTGAAGGATTCAAACTAGTCTCATTTAACATTTTAATTAAAACTGGATTTTCAATTTTAATATCTAACCCATCCATCAATTCCTTTGTCAATTCACTCGGCTCAATCACTTCCTCGTCCTCTGTTGAGTTGGGAAAAGTGTTATCTTTTGAAATATTTAGTACATGGCTTGGTATATCAAAAGCGTTCTTTTTCTTTTCTTTAGCGATCATATTGGTTGGCCAAAAAGCAGCTACTAATAAAGCAATACAAAGAAGTAGTAGAGAATAATGTTTCCGTCTATTCATATGTCATACCCTTTCTTTTTTCTTTAGTGTTTTTCTGACATATGAATTTTATACCCCTGCTGATAAATCATCTGCTTAAGTCAATGGTCTCTATCTTCTCTACAATTTCAATACTGTCTTCTACCGACCGTACCATGGAACAGTTTTTCCGTGCTACATGTAGGTTTTTGTATAATTTATCATCATCTAAACGACTTCCTTTAATGATAAACGTAAGCACTATCTTTTCGATGCGATTTGCCTCTGCTTTATTTCTCTCTATTTCTGCATTTATTTGCATGTCTTGAATGTCTATCCGTTGCTTTTGAAGAATTTTCCGAAACACGGATCCGCTACAGCTTGCAATGGAAGCAACCATCAACTGGTATGGACGAAAGCCAAATTCCTCATCTCCTGAAATTTCCAGCTGTCCAAAGTCTAATTTTGTTCTAAACCCATGTTCTTTTAAATGTAATTTCATTATTTATTCCCCTCCCATTTATTTTTAATTAACCTTCCTACTTTTATCATAAACGATATCGCTACTTTATTCACAATAATTGACCTTTACATAAATTATTAGTAAATTGTTTCTAAGTTTATCCAAATACTCATATGCTATTAGACCCATTTCAATCCAATTACTAAGTTGATGTGTTTTAACATGTTACCATTACTCTTACAGCAAAAGTATTTTTATAGAGGCTAAGACATAACGAAAATATTAATTCTAAATGCGAATGAAGCGTTATTTAGCTTCGATATGTAGACTCCAGTGGGGAGGAACGAAAAACAGGAGGTTGATCGAACCTCGACGTGACAGGTGCAAACGGTTGAATCCTCTCCGTAACACTCCATTGAATAAGCAAGGTTATACAATATGCTACACAGAAAAGCTAGCGTTGCTAAGAAAGGAGAACATCATGCAAATCACAAATTTTCGTTTCTGGATATTAATTGCGCTTGTTTTTATATCAGGTTTTTCTCAGGGAATGTTGCTTCCTTTACTTTCCATCATATTAGAACAAAATGGTATTGCTTCTTCCATTAATGGTTTACACGCCACCGGTTTGTATATTGGAGTTTTAATAGCCTCTCCGTTTATGGAAAAGCCGATGCGAAAATTTGGCTTTAAGCCAATTATCTTTATCGGTGGTCTACTGGTCATTCTATCACTGGCTATATTTCCCGTATGGGAGTCTTTATGGTTTTGGTTTATTCTGCGTTTAACGATAGGCATCGGTGACCAAATGCTACATTTTGGAACACAAACTTGGATTACTGTAACAGCTACAGCAGAAACAAGAGGACGCACCATTGCCCTTTATGGCTTATCATTCGGAGCAGGCTTTGCGTTAGGACCGTTAATGACAAGACTTCTCTCCATTCATCAATCCGTTCCTTTTCTCGCTTCTGCTGTTCTAAGTTTATTGGTGTGGTCATTATTATTGTTGCTTCGTAATCAATGGCCTGAGCACTCTGTAGACCCTGTATATCCGACGAGTTCCATACAACGTTTTAAACAAACCATTAAAATAGCTTGGGTTGCCATGTTACCAGGTTTTGGATATGGCTTTTTAGAAGCCTCCTTACATAGTATTTTTCCCATCTATGGATTACGGATTGGTCATCATGTAGATACTCTATCCCTTATCATTCCTTGTTTTGCTGCAGGAAGTTTGATTACACAATTTCCACTGGGTGCATTAAGTGATAAATTCGGGAGAAAATCAATACTCATTACGGTTTTATTGCTCGGCTCTTTATGCTTTCTGTTTGCTGCAATATGGGAGGATTCTATCGTCGCTTTGTTTATCCTGTTTACATTGGCAGGAATGTGTGTAGGTTCCTTATTCTCCTTGGGAATCTCATACATGACAGATATGTTGCCAGAAAACTTACTTCCAGCGGGAAATTTAATGGTTGGAATCATGTTCAGTGTTGGTAGCATTAGTGGGCCTTTTATCGGTGGGTATTTTATTGACGTTTTCCAAGGTGTGTCATTTTTTTATTTTATCACTTCTATCCTTATATTGATTATAGTAGCTATGCTATTTAAGAGAACGCAGCAAGAACAAATGGGTGACTTTAATTTATAATCGTACGTAATCTGACAGAATAAACAGTGAAAATATCCTGTCAGATTACTATTATAGCTAAAGAATAAATCAACCTTCAGGCCATTTCATGCACAATAAACTTACTATAATGCGCTTCTAAACGTTCTTGTATAAAAGCAATGACAATACAAATTGGCCAATAAATAAGAGCTACAAGAATATACATAGTCATTGCATCAAACTCTCTTCCTGCAACAATCTGTGTTTTTTGGAAAAGCTCCGGTACAGTAATAACTGCTGCCAAAGAGGTAGCCTTTACTAAATCCATAAAAACATTCGTCAATGGAGGGATGGCCATTCTGATAGCTTGTGGCAAAATCACTTTTCGCAATGTCTGCCAGTAGGTTAAATTTAATGCTTTAGCAGACTCCCATTGTCCTTTATCAATACTGTTTAACGAAGCTCGGTCAATTTCTGCAATGTAAGCCGCACTATTGAGACCAAACCCTAAACACGCTGCCATTAATGCCGTTAATTTAATACCAATAACAGGAAGTCCAAAGTAAAGAATAAATAAAAAAACAAGCATCGGCGTTCCACGCATAAACGATATGTAC
The DNA here is from genome assembly GCF_009917385.1 of Roseburia sp. 1XD42-34. Taxonomy (GTDB): domain Bacteria; phylum Bacillota; class Bacilli; order Bacillales; family Amphibacillaceae; genus Virgibacillus. Next base: position 28,263 of record NZ_QWLJ01000019.1, read on the forward strand.
AGTCTAGCTGGCAACTTTAGAAAAGGATAATTGGAGTTTCGGGCTAGAGCAAGTAATAGACCTAAAACGAGCCCAATCAACATACCAATAATTGACACAAGCAATGTCATTGGTAAGCCACTTAATACAAATGGAAGATTTTCTCCTGCTAATTGAACATCAAATATTTCATTCAAATTAATTCCTTGAATAGGCAATATACTCCCTCCGATCATGTATTCAACAAACCACCCACAGGATTTCCCATGGATGGTTTTCAATGCATGTAGCTCGTCTAATCAGTTTCGTCTACTTCTCGAATGGTTGAATTAAATTGTTATAAATCTAATCCATCGATTGGTTTGATATCACCTTTAGGCTTTTGAGAAGCATCTTCTTGATAGAATTTGGTGGCTAATTCTGTTAACGTCCTATCTTCTCGCATCTCGCTCAAAGTATGATTGATTTTTTCTGTAAGTGTATCTGCTCCTTGTGGAATCACAACTGCCTGTTCTGTAGGATGGAATTTCAAGTTAGGATGAAGATGAATATCAAACTCCGGAAAACCTGCTACACCAAATTTAGATAGATAGTAATCATTCACAATAACATCTGTTCGTCCATTATGAACATCACGTAAATACGCTTCATTAGGCGCATTTCCATACGTAACGACTTCTGCGCCAAAATGTTCCGCGATTTGACTGTAAATGGTTGTCGCTCCTCCACCAGCTTTTTTTCCTTTTAAATCTTCAAGAGATTCAATACCAGAATTATCATCTTTTCGTACTACCATCGTAGAATAGGAATATTTGTACGGTTCACTAAAGTTAAATGACTCTTTTCGCTTGTCTGTTGCTTCTATATCATTAGCAGCGACATCAATTCTTCCACTTTTTATTGCTGGTAACATGCTATCAATCCCCATAATTTCAAATGAAATATCGAGATCGAGTCGTTTAGCAACTTCTCGCATTACTTCTACATCATAACCAGTAAGCTGGTCTTCACTTTTTTTATCTCCATCGTAATAGGATGCTGCAATAAGTGTGCCGGAGGTTCCAACAACAAGCTCCCCTTTATCTTTTATCTCTTGCCATTTTTCATCTGTTTCTTTTTGTTTCTCCTTACTGTTATCATCATTGACGCCACTGGAACAAGCGCTTAATAATACTATTGAAACAATAAATATGAAAGCTATTCTTAGATATTTCATAGCCATTCCCCTATCTGTTATATTTATAATTACATATCGGATTGTAACAGAATGCAAGGATAAAATAAAGTGAAACTTCAATCATTGGTGCTTATTCTTTACGTCACCACATGATGATTGCTCCACACGGCAATGACTTAAAGGACTTGAAATAAAATCGGTCATTTGCTTGCAAGTGTATCTCCTGTCCCCCTATACTCCATCTCGCAAGCTTGAACTGGGGAACCTGCTACATTGAAGCTACGAACCGATGTTGCTGACTTATCATAGTTGATTTCATGAAGTCACCAAGTCGCTAGGCGATGGAGCCAGACGTGGCTATTCGGTTATTTCCTTATCCAAAAGCACCTCGGTTTATACTTTCTTATCTTCAAAAACACCAGCAATCTTCTTACTCTATTTTAATTATAAAATTTTTATATAATAATTCATATCTTTTAATATTAATTATTAATATATAGTTATCAAACAATAAATCATGTAAAATTCAAAAATCAGTAACATTTTCGCTGTTTTCGCATATATTTAACATAAAAAAAGCCTTTTTGCCTTCTTTTCATGATAAAATAAGAAAGCTCCACACTTTCATCTTGACATCATTTTATAAAATGATAATATAATAATAAATACCATTTAATAATTATTTTAAAAATAAAAGAGAATAATGATTGGAGAGACGGAACATGTCAACTAAAACTCGCTCGCCGCACCCCTCTAATACAATTCAAAAAATTTCTGAACACAAAGAACTTATTGCAGCTTTATTTAGCGGTTTTTTAATCGCAATCGCTTGGTTGTTGGAAGCTTATCTCTCACAGTCACTTTGGGTGATTCTCCATTTGATTGCATTTATAATTGGGGGCTATGCAAAAGCAAAAGAAGGCATTACAGAAACGATTCGTAATAAAGACTTAAATGTGGAGATGCTAATGATCTTCGCTGCTATTGGTGCTGCAGCTATCGGTTATTGGACAGAGGGAGCAATTCTAATCTTTATTTTTGCTTTGTCCGGTGCACTTGAAACATATACAATGAATAAAAGTAACAAAGAAATCTCTTCGCTCATGAAATTACAGCCTGAAGAAGCATGGAGAATAGAGGGAGAGGAAAAAGAGATTGTCCCTGTTTCCTCTTTGCAAATAGATGATATTATTTATGTACGAGCAGGAGAGCGTATTCCAGCAGATGGAAAGATTGATCGCGGGGAAACGTCGATTGATGAAAGTGCTATTACCGGTGAATCTATTCCAGTTAGAAAAACGGAAAATGAGGAAGTGCTCGCAGGCACAGTGGCGTTAGATGGTTCCATATATATTCGAATTACGAAACCAGCAGACCAAACCTTATTTCAACAAATCATTCAAATGATCCAATCCGCTCAAGAGGAAAAGTCCCCTTCACAATTATTTATTGAAAAATTTGAAGGATCCTATGTCAAAATTGTCTTAATCGTTGTCTTTTTTATGATGTTCATTCCATATTTCTTATTTGACTGGACAATTCAGGATAGTATCTATCGAGCTATGATTCTATTAGTTGTCGCTTCTCCATGTGCCCTTGTTGCATCTATTATGCCGGCAACCCTATCTGCTATTTCAAAAAGCGCTAGATCAGGTGTGCTATTTAAAGGTGGCGTACATATTGAGAATATCGGACATATTCAGGCGATCGCCTTCGATAAAACAGGTACGTTAACCAAAGGAAAGCCCGAAGTGACCGATTTCCACATCCATCCAGATTATACGAAAGAGGAAATACTTCCAATCGCAATGGCCATGGAGCAGGATTCAACTCACCCTCTTGCTCATGCAATTGTTACCTTTTGTCAACAGCATAAGATGGATGGTCTTCCGGAAGAAGACATTCATGTATCCGTATCGACTTTAGCTGGGAATGGCATTTCAGCCATTATCCAAAATGTAACATGGGTGATTGGTAAACCAGACTATATTGGTTTTGAAGCTTATTTCGAACTTACAACCAAGCGACTTGCCGCTGAAGGAAAAACGATTGTATATGTTAAAAAAGGCGACCAAGTCGTGGCTTTATTTGCGCTCAAAGATACTGTAAGAAACGACAGTATTCAAGCTATCAAACTTTTAAAACAACAAGGTATCCATACGGTGATGCTAACAGGAGACCATGAGCTTACAGCAAAAGCGATCGCTGATGAAGCAGGTATTGATGCATATGTAGCGAATTGTCTACCTCATGAAAAGGTAGAGGAAATCAAGAAATTGAAAGAAGTTTACCAACACGTCGCAATGGTTGGCGATGGTATTAATGATGGTCCTGCATTAGCAACCGCTAATATCGGCATCGCTATGGGAGAAGGGACAGATGTCGCCTTAGAGACCGCAGATGTAGTACTCATGAAAAATAATCTTAGCAGAATTACCAATGCGATTCATACTTCGAAAAAAATGAATCGAATTGTAAAGCAAAATATATTCTTTTCTCTCGCCGTCATTGCTGTACTTATCGCATCCAACTTCTTACAAGTCCTTGACATGCCATTAGGCGTTATAGGGCATGAAGGCAGTACTATTTTGGTTATTTTAAATGGTTTAAGATTGTTAAAATAATCCTATAACATATGCCTTAGAGATAGATGGTTTCCCTAGGGCATATGTTTACATTAAAGTATCACTTCTCCTCGATCGTTTACCACCTTCGTACTAGCATATTCAAAATTATTATCTTCGTGACCCATCCGCACCCGTTATTTCGTTTATATTTTGTTCTATTACACCTTGATATTCCTAATTATTTTTTCTTTACTGTTTGTTTATTTTTTCACCCATTTCACCTTTTATTTTGTTCATGCTCGTATTGTACTTCAGTATGTCCAATAATTGCTGTTTTTGCCGTCAACTTTAAAGTATCATGACAGGAGGAAAAACGAACTCTTTTTGTGGTACAGAAAATTCCCCTGCTATACTGTTGGAAGCCAGTCGGCAAAAGTTTTTTGAAATACGGAAAATGATGATAGTCAAATTCGTGATAAAGCTATCAGGATTTGAAAAATTCAGGAGTGCTTGAATGTAAGAAAAAAGTTAGTTGCTAAGTTATGGAGCCCACAAAGCAACTGACTTTTTTACACTAGGAAAGTATAAGATGTTTTGGTTTATAGTATAAGAAAGTATAAAATGAAGTGCTTGGGGGAGAAAAAAATACGAGCTACGTTCTGCGCATGAGCCCAGCAACTAGATTACTATTTCATCAGCTTATTTTTTCTGATAACAGCATTGATTAAGCCCCCGGTAAGAATAATAATTCCTGATAAATAAAACCAAATCATTAGTGCAATTACAGTACCAAGGCTCCCATACGTTGCTGAATAATTCCCAATATTGCTTACATAATATGAAAACCCAAGTGAGACTAACTGCCATGCTATTGTCGCAAATAAAGCTCCAGCGGCAGCATTTTTTAAGTAAATGCGTTTATTTGGGGCAAGCGTATATAACGCAAGAAAAACAATAAAGAAAACGATCGAAGAAACAACCCAACGTAAAGCTTCCCAAACAGAAATAAATCCTTCTGATAAACCAACAAATGAAAATAAATAAGTTCCTAACAACTTCCCAAAAATCGGTAATAATAACGCAATAATAATAATCGCCATCATCGCTATTGTAAGCACAATAGCGATGAGCCTTGATATAATGAAAGAACGGTTTTCGTCAACTTCATAAGCATAATTAAAGCCACGCATTAACGCATTTACTCCGTTTGATGCTGCCCATAATGTAGCTATAATACCAAATGAAAGCAATCCACCATTTCTTTGGCTAATCAAATTCGTAACATTTGTCGAAATAAGTTCCACAATCTGAGGTGGAGCGTAGGAGGAAATAATGTCCAACACAGCTAACTCATCCATTGGTAAATATCCAACAAGCGTCACTAAAAATAACAGAAAAGGAAACAGTGATAACAGAAAGAAAAAAGCCAGTTGAGCAGCCAAGCCAAACAGATCTATGTCTATCATTCGTTGGTAGACCTGCTTTCCAAATAAAATAATTTTATTTACCATTGTCCTACTCCCAAACTTGTCCCCTCATGTTTAATAAGCCCTTATTAAACAACGGTTAATGTCTTTATAACCACTTTTCATTCTTGAATCGTTCATGCCTTTTATAGCTAGTCTATTCTATTCGATTCATCTGGTGCTTATTCGTAATTTTATCAAGTGTTGTTTCCGCTTGATCTAAGACATTTATCGTACTTTCTGCGCCTTTGGCGAAAGCTTGATTAAATGTATCAAAGGCAGTCCGCACCTTGCGGATAGCTTCAGAAGGATTTTTAATTAAGTAGCTTGCTCCAGACCTAGCCGATGTAACCTTTTCTTTAGCATAGGTTCTTGTTTCCTTATCTAACAAGCTCATCAATCCCCCTGCTGTTGCTCCAATTACTATACCCGTAACTAATTTTCTTTTTCCCATCATTTTCGCTCCTTACACTATAGAATGTGTTTGTTTTAAATACTGCAAAAGTTGGTAGCATCCTTCTGATACCAACTCATATGTATAAGCAAAATCACCTGTAAAATAAGGGTCAGGGACATTTGCTTCTTTAGCTCCTTCTACAAAATCCATCAATTTTGCTATCCGAATTGTTTCGTCTTCACCAAACATTTGTAATACATCTTGTTTATTTTGCTCATCCATGGCAATTATATAATCAACTTTCCCTTTTTCGTGTGGAGTTATTTGCCGCGCTTTCAAGCCATCCGTTGGCACATTGTGTTTTTTTAAAATCGCTATTGTTTCTTCATGAGGCGGATTTCCTATATGCCAACTACCGGTTCCAGCAGAATCCACTTCTATTTTATCTGTGAGTTTCTCTTTTTTTAATAAATGAGCAAAGATCGCTTCAGCCATTGGCGAACGACAAATATTACCAAGACAGACAAAAATAACCCGGATCATTCAACCACCCACTTTTTTTTACAAATTGTTCTATTCTATTATAAGCAACTTCACTCCTAACAGCAAAAGTTTCTATTAAATTCACCTCCTCAACACATCCAAAATTTACCATAAAGTCAATTTAACGTGATTTTATGCTGAATTACAACTTTATTATTAGGAAAAAGGAAAAATTTGCTCTTGACATATAACGCTATTTTTCGGAATAATTTTTTTACACACGAAAAGGAGGAAAGAATGGATAATGGACATTATTCAACAAATTAGTCATTTTGTTTGGGGTCCGCCCACTTTAGTGCTCATAATCGGGACAGGGTTATTTCTCACTATTCGGTTAGGCTTTTTCCAGTTTCGAACCCTACCCTATGCGCTGAAATTAACTTTTAGCCCTAGTAGACAGGATACAAAATCTAAAGGCGATATTAGTCATTATCAAGCATTAACAACTGCAATGGCCGCCACAATTGGTACCGGTAATATTGTTGGCGTGGCAACAGCTATTGTACTTGGTGGACCTGGTGCCGTATTCTGGATGTGGGCATCAGCGTTATTTGGGATGGCGACAAAATATGCTGAAGCGGTCCTTGCAGTGAAATATCGAGTTGAAGATAGCAAGGGACAAATGTCTGGTGGACCTATGTATTATTTAGAAAAAGGGTTACATGCAAAATGGCTCGGAGTTATTTTTGCTATCTTTGGTTCGATAGCTGCGTTTGGTATTGGCAACATGGTGCAATCAAAAGCAGTTTCTGATGCTCTCGCCAATACATTTCAAGTTCCACCTCTAGCGACTGGAATAACGTTAACCTTATTAGTCGGTTTAGTTATTGTTGGGGGCATTAAGGGGATCGGGCGCATTACAGCACTTTTAGTACCGTTTATGGCATTATTTTATGTGATTGGTGGTTCCATTATCGTCTTCATGAATCTGGATATCGTACCAGATGTTTTTGAGCTTATTTTTACCGATGCGTTCTCAGGAAGTGCATTGGGGGGAGGCGTTCTAGGAACCGTTATTCGCTACGGGGTAGCTCGGGGTGTATTTTCAAATGAAGCTGGTTTAGGCTCAGCACCTATTGCAGCAGCTGCTGCTAGAACGGATTACCCCGGTCGACAAGCTCTCGTATCTATGACCCAAGTATTTTTTGATACGATTATCGTCTGCACCATTACTGCAATTACCATTATTATGGCTGATATGTACCAAAGAGGACTTTCCGGTGGCGATTTAACAACAGCTTCTTTCTCTGCCTTCCTTGGTGACGCAGGCGCATATATTGTTACTATCGGGATTATCTTATTCGCATTTTCAACTATTATCGGCTGGTCTTATTACGGTGAGAAATGCTTCTCCTACTTATTTAGTAATAAAGCTGTTCCTTATTATCGTGTTGCTTTCGTCTTAGCCCTATTATATGGATCCATGGAGAAGCTAGATATCGTTTGGGGTATATCAGATATTATGAACGCTTTAATGGCTTTACCTAACTTAATTGGTTTATTAGGTCTGTCCGGCGTTGTCGTTTATGAAACGAAAAAATTCCTTAAAGTAGCTAAAGAAGAAACAGAACAGGCGAAAGCTGAAACAAGGATATTAAAATAAAGTAAACTACTAGTTCGCAAAAGCACTTATGATAAGCGGACTTCCCACAACAGATAAAAACGCTTAAATGACTTTCTTGCCATCCAAGCGTTTTTATCAATGTGATGTATACTTGTTTGGACCAGAGGTATCCAAGATACTGCTAAAAAATACTTAAATCCCACTTTGTTGCAATATGCTTCAGCAATTTAATACCTGCTATACTATTTCCTTTATCATCCAAAGCAGGTCCATATACGCCAATTCCACACCCTTCAACAAACGGAAGCACTTCATCTCGTACTCTCGGAGGAGCAGTGGCAATTATTCCGCCTGAAACACCACTTTTCGCTGGGATACCGACGTATGCAGCGAACTTACCTGAAGCATCATACATGCCGCAAGTTAACATTAAAGCTTTCGCAAGACGAACCACATTTCTCGGAATAATTTCTTCATTTGTATGTGGATTCATCCCGTCATTAGCTAAAACTAATCCAAGCTTAGCTAAATCTTCTGTAGTTACCTCTATGGAGCATTGTTTAAAATACGTCTCCAGTGTTAATTCTAGCTCTGACTCCAAATAGCCCAGTTCTACAAGATAATATCCAATAGCCCGATTTCTTACTGATGTTTCCCTTTCAGATACATACACATCCTTATTTATATGTGGACGATAACCAAGGATTTTCGTAAACAATTCAAAAAGAGGTTCAAGTTTTTCTGAAGAGTTTTTTCCATTCAATAGCGACGTAACCGTTATCGCGCCAGCATTAATAAACGGATTAAACGGTTTTTTTATTTTACGCATCTCCAAATGCATAATGGAGTTAAATGCCTCTCCTGTGGGCTCAACATCCACGCGATCAAGAACATAGGCAACTCCTCTTTCTATACAAGCAACGATGAAACTAAATATCTTGGAAATACTTTGAATTGTAAACGGAATTCCAACGTCTCCTGAATGAACTGTCATACCATTTTTCCCGATAATGGAAATCCCTAGATGATTTGGATTAGCTTGCTTTAAAACTGGAATATATGAAGCTACTTTACCTTGTGCCGTCTCTTTTTTATAAAATTTCACCCAGTCATCAACGTAGGATTGCAACCATTCTTTGGTAATTTCTGTATTCCAATTCACCGTACCTTGCACCATATTATCACCTCAATTATAGTATGTCTCGGAAATTAAAACTAAAAACGTGAAATAGGGAACGTTGGCTCATTTAGCTCTTCTCCGTTTACACGGTCCCTGCTATCTATCCTACCTAGGAGACAGTAATTGCTCTGCCTTTTTCTTATGCTTTTCCTTAGTCTGTTTCAATCCATTTGTCTTTAGTTGCAGCCTAATCATTTCTTCCACTTTTGCCGCAATTTCATTACTGCTCATCGACATATATTCTCCTGGATAGATAGCATCTTTAATCGTTAAACGAACAGATGAAGACCTTACCTTTCCATCCGTTTCTTCAAGCATTCGATAGGTCCCGTCTATAGCAACAGGAACAATAGGTACATTTGCTTTGATCGCTAAACGAAAGCTCCCTGATTTAAAAGCATTCATTTGCTTGCCTCTGCTTCTTGTTCCCTCAGGAAAAATAACGATCGAATGCCCTGTTTTCAAATAATCAATTCCTTGACCAATAGCACGGACAGATTGCCGACGATCTTTTCGGTCAATAAACACACAACGAACAAGTTCCATCCAAGACGAAATAATGGGTAGCTTTTTAATTTCTTGCTTAGCTATAAAGCCGACTGGTTTTCCCAAATAGCCAAGCAATACTAATATATCAAATAAACCTTGATGATTCGCTACAAATAAAGCAGGACCTTCTGGCAACTTGTCTTGTCCCTCTACTTCAATAGTACTTCCTGTTCGTTGAAACACCTTTCTAGAGACAATGCTTGGTTGAACGAAAATCTCTTCTTTGGAAAGCTGATGTTGCAATTTCTTTGTTTTTTGCAATTTCAAAAACGTACCGAGAACAAGTAACCCGGCATATATGTATATTCCTATCGTTCGAATCATTTAAATTGATCTCCTTTCACCACAGGCTATTATACCTTTGTATACAGATAAACAGCAAGGTAAAGGAACAGAGCTCTACTGGTAATTGCATTGTTTTACAAAAAGCATTCACTTTAGAAAAGTTTCGAAATAGCACCATTATATTTTCCAATGATTTAAACCTATATCCTCCCTAACAGCGTGTAATCTCCGAATGTTTCCACGAGAACAAAGGCGTAGAGCACCCGTTTAGCAACGTAGCAACTGGAACGAATCAACGAAAGATAAAGTGAACCTTCCATCAGCGGGGTTTTCTTCATCCCCGCAGATAGTAGCCCAAGGGTATGACCTAAAGGCCTTTTACGAAATAGGTGATTTAGGTGCTGTTACCTCCCGCTTCGACTTGTTCCGCTCACATCTTCCATTCTTGAAACGGGAGTCTACAACGTCTTTTTACGGGATAAATGAATCATGCCACTAAAACTAGGCTATACCGACGTCTGGACAGCAAGCTCGTTTTTAGTCGGACTTCCTCTTTGTGACGAACCGATGAGGCCTTATCGGAGGACGATGACGCTGGACGTGACTAGTCGGTTATTATCGCTATCCACAAGCACCTCATTTATAATTTCCTACTACAATAAAAAAAAGCTTGCAGGAAATCATACAGTTTCTCTACAAGCTGAAAATCGAGGGATTGTTTTTAAATTCTATTTACCAATAAACTGTTGCGTCCAATGGTTGCCTTGTTGAACATAACCGACGCCGATATGTGTAAATTTAGCATTCATAATGTTTTCACGGTGTCCTTGGCTGTTCATCCATGCATTGACTACTTCTTGTGGGCTGCGTTGTCCCTTAGCGATATTCTCTCCTGCTGTAGAATAACTAATGCCGTATTTCTTCATCATATCAAATGGAGAACCATATGTTGGACTGTTGTGCGCAAAGTATCCATTTGTTGCCATATCTCTTGATTTTTCACGTGCTACCTTACTAAGCTCTGTATCTACTTTTAAAGCTGGAAGGCCTTGTTTTGCTCTTTCTTGATTCGTTAAATCAACTACTTCCTGCTCAAATTGACTTAATTCACTCTTATCAGCTTGAGTAGATTCTTGTTTTTTCTGCTCTTGAACTTTTTGCTCGTTTGTATTTTCTTGTGGTACTGATTGTTTTGCAGCAGGTTTTTGTTCATTTGGAGTTTGTTCTGTTTGCTTTGGTTGTTCTGCTGGTTGATTAGCTTCAGGACGTTCTGTTTTTTGTTTGTCTGCTGGTTGTGTTTGTTCTTCCTGCTTATTGCCTTGTTTTTGTTTCTGCACATGGTTCCAATCTATCTTTTGTCCATAACAATTTCTGTTTTTCATATGTTTTTGAAGCATACTATTTATATTATCTTCAGAAACGTTTTGCCAATTACCGTTAATAGAATAATAGACTTTATATTTCTGACCACTTGATGGTTCTTTTGCGACAGTATCTGCTGAAGCTGACAATGCTCCTCCAAAAAGTAAAGCTGATGATAGTGCTGTTACTACAGCTACCTTTTTAAACATGTTGATCTACACTCCCTTTGGTTTTGTTTTGTGCAAATTCATCATAGCATGGAATTTTTGTAATAATTGTGGCATCAATTTCCATGCCCAGACAAACAAACTGTTCTAAAAAAGCAAGCCTTAAAATAAAAGGAGCGGATAATTTCCCACAGACATAAACAATGGAAAAACTTCAATCTAAAGGTAAAAATTTCATGAAATTTAGGATTGACAACCTTAAAATATAGACATATTGTTACAATTTCTGACTTTTTGTAACCAAATTGTTACGCTTATCTTCACCCTGAATTTTGTAAACTATAGTATAATAGATATTTAAACACTAGTGAAAGTGGACCTTGCACAGCTATTGATCTGCTAAACGAACATATTATAAATAAAGTCTCTTTATAATACGTTCGAAAAATACGTCGATGAAACTCGTTCCATCATTTTTTCAATCTATTTGGACGACAAAATCTAACAATTTAAAACTACCATAAACTAACACTTGTCCAGCAACCCCCTAAAATGCTAAAAATAAAGAGAATGCTATAAAAGGAAAAATGTATTCATTGGAGGATTCAATTATGTTTTCTACTGCAGAAGTTGGAATTGATCTTGGAACTGCAAACATTTTAATATACACAAAGTCAAAAGGAATCGTATTAAATGAGCCATCCGTTGTTGCTATTGATGTTAACACAAAACAGGTAGTAGCTGTGGGAGCAGAGGCGAAAGAAATGGTAGGAAAAACACCACAAAATATCATCCCCATTCGTCCGCTAAAAGATGGTGTTATTGCCGATTATGACGTTACAGCGCAAATGTTAAAAGCATTTCTGAAAAAAGTAAGTAAACAAATTGGTATGTCCATGCGTAAGCCTGTAGTTGTCGTCTGTACACCATCAGGTAGTACTACTGTAGAACGAAGAGCAATTCATAATGCTGTATCAAGTTATGGTGCGAAACAGGTACACTTAATCGAAGAGCCAATTGCTGCTGCTATTGGAGCTGATTTACCTGTTGATGAGCCAGTGGCTAATGTGATCGTTGATATTGGCGGAGGTACTTCTGAAGTTGGCATTATTTCTTTCGGCGGGGTTGTCTCCTGTAATTCTGTACGTGTGGGCGGTGACAAAATGGATGAAGAAATTATTCATCATATCCGCAAAAACTATAACGTCCTTATTGGTGAGCGTACCGCAGAAAATATAAAAATGGTAATTGGTTATGCGCATCCGAATCATAAAGAAGAATCGATGGAAATTCGTGGTCGTGATATGGTTACTGGTTTACCAAAAACCATCACGATAACTTCAAAGGAAATTCACCTTGCGTTAAAAGAGTCGTTAGAGCAAGTGTTAGAAGCCATTCGTTTGACCTTAGAAAATTGCCCACCTGAATTAAGTGGTGATATTGTGGATCACGGTATAGTACTTACAGGAGGAGGAGCTTTGCTTCACGGTATGAAGGAATGGTTATCACATGAATTGATTGTACCTGTTCATCTTGCTCCTAATCCTTTAGAGTCTGTAGCAATTGGAACAGGTCGCTCATTAAAAATGATCCATAAACTGCAAAAAGCTGCAAAATAATGCATCTAGTATTCTGCATACATAGCAGCAGAATAGACGAGTATAAAATGGATCCTCCATCAGTGGAGGTTTTCATTCATCCCCCACGGCTTGTTAGTACTTGTAATGGTACCTAAAGTCTTATGAACAGGCGCTGTTATCTCCCACTTTCAGGTACAGATTATCCTGCACCTGAAAGTGGGAATCTTACAGCACTTTATATATGGGATGAACTTCACTTTCTTATTAGGTAAACACACCCTGCTCAGAGGGAATCTTTAAGTATGGTAAACTATTATCCTGCATACTTACAATGGAACGATAAAAATAAAACCTTAATTTATGATCGTTGCGTATACCTATTCCGGTTATTTTCTCACTATACACTCCATGGTTTATAATAATTCCAAAGTAACCGTTTACAATCTCAACAATTCATTGTATACTGAAAAATAAGAAATCATTACATTCCTATCAAATGTTTACCTATCAGTTTACTGCCTAATCTGTTCACAGCTCCATTCCAGAGTTGTTACAACAGGTAAAAGCCAGTTCATGTTTAAATTGCACTAACCTGTAATTTAACTTTGAATTGGCTTTTTTACGTTTATTTTTTTTCTTCCCAATATAAAAGGCACCATAGTTGTCTTTTTATGCTATAAGGCGAAGCTTAGAAGATAAATGGATGTTAATTGTAAGTGCAAGTCCTAGGTTCTATTCAGAAGTCTTTCGTTCACACTCTTGCGACAAGAACTATCTTTGGAGGTGAACAAAGGCGCGGGGCGCCCGTTTAACAACGTAGCGAGTGGAACGAAGCAACTGAGGTAAAGGAATCATGGTGAGGCACGAACCAATGATGCATCGTAGGGCATATTTCTAAAATCGCATCGTTGCTGGGCTCATACGAAGGACGTGGCTACTCAGTTATTTCGTTATCCACAAGCACCTCATTTTATACTTTCTTATCTTATAAAAAAAGAGCCTGTTAATTGAAATTTACTTTATGCTTTATCGAATGGTAGGAAGCTTTAACGTATTTGTAGCAGGAGAAAACAAGAGCTTTTAACAAGATACTCTAACTAAGCAAAGGAGGAAAAGCATGGCGAAAACCCTGGAAAATATTCGAATCCTTGATTTGTCCAGAGTATTAGCCGGTCCATACTGTACGATGATTCTGGGTGATTTAGGAGCAGAAATAATTAAAGTTGAAGCACCTGGTGGAAGTGATGAAACCCGAAAATGGGGGCCACCATTTCAAAATGGGGTTAGTGCATACTATCTATGCACCAATCGAAATAAAAAAAGCATTACCATTGACCTCAAATCCGAAGAAGGGGTTAACACAATAAAGCAGCTGGTAAAGGATAGCGATGTCATCATTAACAATTTTCGTACTGGGACAATGGAGCGATTTGGGTTAGATTATGAAACGCTGTGCAAAATTAACCCTAAGTTAATTTATTGTTCGATTACTGGATTCGGTGAAACAGGTCCGTATAAAGATATGCCAGGTTATGATTTTATCATTCAAGCTATGAGTGGATTGATGAGTATAACAGGAGATGGACAGACAGGACCACAAAAAATGGGTGTTGCTATAACGGATGTCTTAACTGGTATGTATGCATGTATTGGCATTCAAGCCGCTTTATTAGAAAGATCTATTTCACAGCAAGGGCAAAAATTAGATATTGCGTTATACGATGTAGCTGTTAGTGCACTCGTAAATGTTGGAAGTAATTATTTCATGTCAGGAGAAATACCATCTCAGCTTGGTAATCAACACGCGAACATCGTCCCTTATCAGACTTTTCTAACAAAGGATGGACAAATGGTCATTGCCGCTGGGAATGATCGGCAATTTGAAGCCTTATGTAACATTGCTGGCGAACCGTCTTTAAAAGATAATCCTAAATTTAAAACAAATCCTGATCGGGTAGCACATCGAAAAGAATTAGTACCACGGCTGCAGCAATTGTTTTTACAACAGCCGACTGCCTACTGGATGGAGAAATGCAAACAGCAATCCATCCCATGTGGCCCGATCCACAATATTGCCGAGGTAGTAGCTGACCCTCAGCTAGCTGCAAGAGAAATGTTCGTCCAGATGTCTCATCCAACTGCAGGTGAAATTAATATGATTGGAAGCCCGTTAAAACTATCACGCACCCCTGTTTCTTATCGTCATCATCCGCCAAATGCAGGTGAACACAATCAATTTATTATAGATTCGTATAGAAATAACTCACTTAAAAAATAACATCGGCTGAAAAACCGGATAAAACCCATAGGATGAATGGAAACTTTCACTCATTCCTCATTGATTGCTAGTATTCTAAGGGATATCCTACGCAATAGAATCGTGTGGGGCAGGACCTATACTTAAAACTAAGTACAACAAAATCCTTATCCTAAAAAAGAATGTTATAAAAACTTATATAAAAAATATAATTCATCTGAAAAGTGAAAAGTGAAGTAATGATTTCTTTTATTAAAAGGAGCTGTCTATTTATGAATTTTGAGTTTACAGAAGAGCAGAACATGTTACGCAACACTGTTCGTCAGTTTACAGATAACGAGATTATGCCTTACATTTCGGAGTGGGATCGAAAAGGAAAATTCGATCCAGCTATTATAAAGAAGCTAGCCGATTTAGGATTAATGGGGGTATGTATTCCAGAAGAATATGGTGGAAGTGGCATGGATTATAATTCGCTTGCCATTGTTTGTGAGGAATTGGAACGAGGAGACACTGCTTTCCGTACTGCTGTTTCTGTCCATACTGGATTAAACAGTATGACTTTATTGCAATGGGCAAATGAAGCCCAGAAGCAGAAATACCTCGTCCCGCAAGCAAGAGGAGAAAAAATAGGTGCATTTGGATTAACAGAGCCTGGTGCTGGATCAGACGTAGCTGCGATGGAATCAACTGCTTACCGGCAAGGTGACTATTATATTTTAAATGGACAAAAAACTTGGATTTCCTTATGCGATACAGCGGACAATTTTATCGTGTTCGCCTACACAAAAGATCGCTCGAAAAAGCATAAAGGAATTTCTGCCTTTATTGTAGAAAGAAAATGGGAAGGTTTCTCTTCTAAAGCGATTAAAGGAAAACTGGGAATTCGATCAGGCAATACTGGAGAAATTTTTTTTGACCATATTAAAGTCCCAAAGGAAAATTTACTTGGTGAAGAAGGAGAAGGCTTTAAAATTGCTATGTCTGCTTTAGATAATGGCAGATTTACCGTCGCCGCTGGTGCTGTTGGACAGATTATGGCCTGCTTGGAAGCAAGTATATCCTATTGTCATGAACGATCAACCTTCGGCAAAGAGATTGGTAAACACCAACTTGTCCAACAAATGCTCGCTAATATGGAAGCAGGCTTACAAATGAGTCGCCTACTCGTTTACAAGGCAGGTGAATTGAAAAATGCCGGCAAGCGAAACACTCGAGAAACCTCACTAGCTAAATGGCAAGCTTGTGACTTTGCAAATAAAGCCGCTGATGATGCCGTGCAAATTCATGGTGCTTATGGATTCTCTGATGAATACCCTGTAGAACGTTATTTGCGTAACTCAAAAGCGCCAGTCATATACGAAGGAACAAGAGAAATTCACACCATTATGCAAGCAGATTATGTACTTGGTTACCGAAAAGATAAACCTCTCCATAAAATGCTACCACCTTGGGAAGAAAATGTTCATATAAAGTAACGGTTTCATATATTAGCTTTTTTCCATATATATAGGAACGAACCAGTTAGTTATTATAGTTAATTACTTAAACCATATATATATCAAATGATTTTTAAAAGCTGATCTAAAACGCAGCTTTCCTACCGTAATGGTGGTAAATAACTACACTAACGGAGTTCCATAACTCCTATTTCCTGTTTGAAATCGTTAGCAACCTTCAATTGTAAGCTTGAAGACAAAACGACTTTTCTTACGCGTAAAGAAGGCATAGTGAAGATGATGCAGGCTTTCGTCATTTCAACTAAACATTTCCAATTTATTCCTTCGGGCGGTCTAAAGTTATTTAAAATATGGTATGCATAAGAACTAGACTACTTACTCCACCATTTTCTGAAAGTTTGTTTAAGAAATCCTCAGAAAGCAAGAGATTTGAAAATTTTCCAATGATATAGAAGGAGGTATATTTCATGTACAACGATTATACCAAAAGTATTTTTATTAATGGTAGTTGGCAGGAAATCAATACGAGTAATACATCAACGGTTTATAATCCCGCTACAGGAAATCCAATTACATCTGTTGCTTATGCAGGAGCAAAAGAAACGGACCAAGCTATCACTGCTGCCGCTCAAGCATTTCCAGTGTGGAGTGATAAAACCGGCAGAGAGCGCTCGACTTTCCTATACAAGGCTTATCAGCTTATGCTAGAAGAAGTGGAAAGACTTGCCGAAATCGTAACGATGGAACAAGGAAAACCTCTTCGTGAAGCAATTGGCGAAGTAAAAGGAGCAGCACAATTTTTACTATGGTATGCAGAAGAAGCAAGCAGAAATTACGGTGAATGGCTTCCCTCGTCGCTAAAATCCAAAAGAATGGTTGTCGTTCCACAGCCCGTCGGTGTGGTTGGTGCTATAACGCCATGGAACTTTCCATCTTCTATGATTACAAGAAAACTCGCACCTGCATTGGCAGCAGGTTGTACGGCTGTACTAAAGCCTGCACCAGAAACGCCCTTATCAGCAATTGAAATCATCAAAATTTTTGACCGTGCTGGCATGCCTAATGGGGTAGTTAATCTCGTAACAGGCGATGCACAAGCTATTGGTCATCAGTTACTTACTAATAAAGATGTCCGGTTAATCACCTTTACCGGTTCCACAGTTGTCGGAAAGCATTTAATGCGAGAAAGCGCCGAGCATGTAAAGAAACTTTCCTTAGAGCTGGGAGGCCATGCTCCTAGCATCGTATTTCCAGATGCTGATTTAGAAAAGGCAGCATCACTCGTTTTAGCAAGCAAGTTCCGAAATAACGGGCAGACTTGCATATCTACCAATCGACTATTTGTTCATGAATCCGTAGTGTCTGATTTCGTTCCATTATTAAAGCGCAATATAGCCAACTTCAATCTGGGAAATGGGTTAGAAAAGGATACGGATATCGGTCCATTAATTAATCAGCAAGCTTGTGACAAAGTTGCAGCACATGTCCATAATGCGATTGAAAAAGGTGCTGTAATCGAATATGGAGGTCAGCGCTGGCATCACCAAGGGCTTTCTGAATATTATTTCGAGCCAACTATCCTCTCCAACGTAACAGATGACATGAAAATTATGCATGAAGAAACGTTTGGACCAGTATTGCCAATTCAAACCTTCTCTGATGAGAAAGAAGTGATCGCCAAAGCTAACGATACGGATTACGGTTTAGCTGCTTATATTTTTACCGAAAATACAAGCATTGCTATTCGTATCTCTGAAAAGCTTGATTACGGAATTGTTGGGGTCAATGATGTATTTCCTGCGTCTCCAGAAGCCCCTTTTGGCGGAGTGAAACAGTCTGGTTTGGGTAAAGAAGGCGGACATCATGGTATGGATGAATTCATGGAAAAGAAGTTCATTTCTTTTGGTATGAATTCATTTACTCGTTTTCTGTAATTTAGTACGGATATAACATGCTGTAGCTTCCAATTCGAAAATTGGAAGCTTGCAAACTTGATACGTCTAAGTGTGAAATAACCAACACCTTCACCTTTTTGAAACTTTTCCACGTACTTATCGTAGTTATTTATAGAGGTGATTTTAATGAACAAATTAGCAAAATATATAAGTAATATGTATTATGATAAAAAATTTAGAGGAATTACCTTAGAAAGCATAGAACAAAAATTGAATGAGCAAATGTTTCCAGACAAACTTATAGAACAATTACTCGTTGAATTCCGTTTCATAGCCAGTGAAAGTGGAGAAAGAGTTTTTCAAAAACATCTTGTAAATTTACATTATCAAGTACCTGAGCCATTTAAAAAAGAAAAAAAGGCTGAACAAATGTATGAAGATTTTAGCGACTGGATAGAAGAAGAAGTAATAAAATTAGAAAACGAGACCGGTTTACCGTGGGAAGAGCAAGCAGAGGATTTAACAAACTTAAATATAAAAGCTCGAAAAGCGCAGTTAGTCTTAAGACATAGAATCTCAGAAGTGGTTTTAGAATTATTAAATTAACGAGTGCTCCTTGCATTTGCTACATACATGTAGCTTGAAAGTTCAAGCTTTGGAAAATGATGTAAACCTGCCATATGTTGTTCGTGTTATTTTTTTACGTTGGCTTCAGATGGGCAGATACCTATAAATATAAAGGGCTTTTGTACACCATATTTACATTGAATATTCCTATTGTTTTGAATAAAAATTTATTCCCATCTACATAAAGGATAGAATGTGCATTATTTCTCCATATTTCCTTGTTATATTTTAAAATATAATCGAAAAAGTGGAGGAAGATATAATGGGAATAAAAATGAAGCTAGGCACATTCGTCGTAAGTCTATTTATAATTACTGGCTGCAGTAATAACGTTCCACCGCCCGATAAAGAGTTGGATCAAGGGGATACAGACGCGGAAACAGAAACTAACCATATGAGTCATGATGAGGTAGTAAGTTTAAATGATTCAACTGGGGAAAATGAATTGAAAATCCCTCCCATACTTGAAAGTGACAGTGAACAAGAAGTAGCATACACAGTTCGCGCCAAAAAAGGGGAAACCGAAATATTCACTGGAACTAAAACAGAAACGTATGGATATAACGGCGATTTTTTAGGACCAATGCTGCGTTTTAAAAAAGGAGATACAGTGAAAATCAGATTAATAAATGAGCTGGATGAACCAACGACATTTCATTGGCACGGATTAGAAGTCCCCGGAAATGCAGACGGCGGACCACATAACTCTATAGAATCAGGTAAGGAAAAACAACTTACTTTTAAAGTAACTCAAGAAGCGGCAACACTATGGTTTCATCCACATCCAAAAGGGAAAACTGCTGAACAAGTCTATAATGGTCTTGCTGGATTGATTTATATCGATGATAAAAATGCAACGAGTATTGGATTGCCAGATGAATATGGAAAGAATGATATTCCGTTAATCTTTCAAGATAAAGTATTTGATGGTAAAAAACAGTTAAATTATAATGCTGCAAAGAATGAGGACGGTACAATCGGTGAGACATTATTAATTAATGGAACGTTGAATCCAAAGTTAACTGTAAAAAAAGAACAAGTTCGTCTGCGCCTACTGAATGGATCTAATGCGAGAAATTACACTTTCAAACTGAATACTGGAGATCCTTTTGTACAAATTGCCACAGATGGAGGTCTACTGAACAAGCCTGTGCAGCTAAAGGAAGTGACGTTAACACCCTCTGAACGAGCAGAAATAATTATTGATTTTTCACAACTTACCTCTGAAAATGAATTAGCGCTGACAAATGAGGATGGTTCTATCCTTTTACCATTTGATATTTCTGATCAAATTGGTGTGGTGAATAAAACACCTAAAAAGATGAACAATTTTTCCATTACAAAAGAAGAGATGGACTTGCCTATTACCAAAAAGATAGAACTTTTTGGGATGATGGACAAAGTGACCATAAACGGAAAGAAATTTGATCCAAAAAGAATTGATTTTACACAAAAACAGGGGGTTACGGAAGTATGGGAAATTTACAATAAGCCAGACGAGATGGGAGGTATGATTCACCCCTTTCATATTCACGGTGCTCAATTTAAAATTCTTTCCCGTGATGGTATACAGCCCAATCAAAATGAGCAGGGGTGGAAAGACAGTATCTCCGTACACCCAGATGAAAAGGTGAAAATTGCTATTCAGTTTAAGCATAAAGGGGTGTATATGTTTCATTGTCATATTCTTGAACACGAAGACAATGGTATGATGGGGCAAGTAAAGGTAGAATAAAAATAAAACTATCAATCAGCGGGGCTTCTCCCCCGCTGATTATTGCACTATAAGGGCATGCTCAAAAGGTCTTTAAATAAATTACTCATTTAGATACTTACTTCGTACTTTTATATTGTTTATATAAATCTTTTAAAGCAGATGCTAGTGCATTTCCTGCCTTCCCTAAATAATGCGCTTTAATCATTTCTACGGGTTTGTCAATTCCATCTTGTAAACTATGACCACGAAGCAACTGCTTTACAAAATCCTTTCCATGATCCGTAGCTAGTGTACAACCAGCTGTAACGATCACTCCATACTTTATATCGACTTCAGCAGTGATCGTTAACGTCTCATAAATACTTTGAGCAGCCATCCCTGAAGGTAGACGTGCATGCCCAGCAATAAAAACAGTGTTCAACGTCTTCTCCTCCTACTAATTAGGCATTAAATGGTAGCAATTTTTTCGATTAGCTATTTTAAAGTGAAGCTTCCAGCAGTGGGGGTTTTCAATTATCCTTCACTGACGGCCATTAAGAGCTATAACAGCATGACCTAAAGGTTTCTAAATGAATCCACTAGGCGTTTGGAGATTATTATATTCCACTTAAACTTGTTGTAGGTATGGATTCTCTAATTCTTAGCAGTGAAAGACCTAGCGCCTCACGAGGGATAAATCTTTTTTCTTCTCCCCCTTCTTGGTTTCTTTGTATTCACGATCGATAGCCAAGTTTTTTCGATATTCGATCAGCTGCGCGCTTTGTTTTTTCTTTTATCCTTTGTAAATTCTCTCCTGAAAAACGAGTAGATAACCCGCTAATTGCTAGAGCAGCTATCATGTGGCTATGGTGATTAAAAATAGGATAAGATACACCTGTTGTATCTTCGTCCTGTTCACCAACACTATAAGCAAAGCCGCTTTCTCTAATCTGCCGCAATTCTTGTAGCAGTTCTTCTTGTTTTACCAACCGGTGCATCGATCGAAGCTCAGATTGCCGAACAATTTCGTGCTGTTTTTCCTCGGGTAAATAAGCTAAAAGCAGCTTTGGTCCAGAACCAAGATAAAGAGGAACGCTTTTGCCAACCTTCGTATAAAGACGTAAAGCACGCGTACTCTCCACTTTCTCAATATATGTCGCTTGTTCCCGATTAACAATCACCAAGTGAACCACTTCATTTAAATCTTTAGCCAAAGCCTGCATATATGGTAAGGCTATCTCTCTTATTTCTATTCGGTTCGCTACTAAACTACCTAATTCTAATAGCTTTAATCCTAAGCGGTATTTTCCGCCTTCTCCACTCTTCACTCTCGATACATATCCCTTTTGTTCTAAAGCAGTAAGTAATCGATACGTTGTCGGTTTCGGCATCCCAGCCTGTTCAGCTATTTCTTTAAGGGATAATGTGTCTATATCTTCCTGAAATAGATCTAGTAATGTTAATGCTTTTAGAACACTTTGATTCATAAATTGATCTCCCTTTGTTCCTTCTCTACCTATTCATGTGCTAAAAATTAGTAATCCGAGAATGTTATACGACCATTACATGCGAAAAAAGTGCACCTTTATCATCATAGTCAGCGAATACAGCTTTAAGGTGTAAGCAACTGAATTAATTTATAGCGATTCAGTGGTGGATAGACCACCACTGAAAAATACCATCATCACTTTTATCCAACTGGTTATGAACATGCTCGTTACATGACCGATTTACCAAAGGCACTCAATACCCTTTTGTATAAGAATAAACCGTATCCTGTTCATTAACTTGCTCTCGTTCTGAAATATACACACCACGCTTTGCCATTTCCTCTATATAGGAATCCCCTGGAACAATTTGTTCAGGCGGATAGACTCCTTTTCTATCAATCTTTTTACTGGCAATCATTTGTGCAACGATGGAAATTGTATTGGCTGTAGCTCTGGCCATGGCAGTGACGTTTGTTTGTAGATCTTTATAAGTTGTCATTTCGTACGTGTAGGACGTTTCCATGTCCGCTTTCTTGCCGGCAACAACTACCCGTAATAATACAGCATCCTCCTTATCACCTAAATCAACAATCGGGTCTAAAACTTTTAATAATACATCACGAGGGCAAATGGTACGCCCGTTCACATCGACGTGATAATTAGCTTTTGTTAAATTCAAGTCAACAAGCAGCTTAAACTTTTTCGCATGCCCTGGGTAACGAATGGTTTTGTATTCTAATGTTTCTAATTCCGGATAAGAAATAGAGAGCGTTGAAGTTCCCCCTGAAGTATGAAAAGCTTCCAATGGACCAAATCTGTCAAAATGAATCACTTCCACCTCAGATAAAGAAGGAACTTCCTGTTTCATCCCATTTCGAATAATGAGTGATGAATCTGTATAATGATCAAATACACCCTCCATGGAAAATACATGATTATACTCCAATGGAGGTTCAGGTTTTACAGGAATACCACCAACGTACAATTTGATTTCTTTCGGCTTATCCAGCTTGCTAGCTCCATAACCTGATAAAATATTTATCATGCCTGGAGCTACACCTAAATCAGGAATTAATGTAACACCGGCGCCTTGTGCTTTTTTATGTAGTGCTAGCACTTTATCAGTCATGTGCCCAATATGGCCACCTAAATCCACTGCATGAACGCCTACCTTTATAGCTGTTTTAGCAACTACTTCATTGAATGAATAAAACAGCGCATTAATAATCACATCGAATTTCCTCATATAATTTGCTAATTCCACAACGTCTGCTGCGTTTACTTGATATGGGGTTAGCTTGACAGACTGCAATTGAGTACAAATATTGCTTGCTCTTGCTAAATCAATATCCGCTAATCCAACTGCGGTTACTTCTTCGCTAGCCACCAAATCTCTGGCAGCTTCCTTTCCCATTAGTCCAGCTCCTAAAACACCTATCTTCACTCCATTCACTCCTTTTTCTAAAACTAAGCCTAATAACACGTCAGGATAACTTGACAAATGTTTCCCTAAAGGCGATGGAGCTTATCTCCACTGACCACGTGTGCCTTAGGAAAACCATTCATAATACACTTTCGTTTGTCCTTTGTTAAACCACCTTGATCTCGTTCGCGTTATTCGATATCAATTTGGGCACGCTGTAGTTTACCACTATAATCAACATAGATTGCTTTCCATTCTGTGAATACATCCAGTGCTTGCACACCTGAATCTCGGTGACCGTTTCCGGTTCCTTTTGTCCCTCCAAACGGAAGATGTATTTCTGCCCCGGTTGTTCCGGCATTAACATAAACAATTCCTGTATCTAAATCACGCTGTGCGCGAAATACTCGATTCACGTCATTCGTAAAAATCGAACTTGATAGGCCATATGATACCTGATTATTTACTTCAATCGCTTCCTCGAAATCCTTTACTGGAATTAATGAAACGACAGGACCGAATATTTCCTCTCGTGCAATGCGCATCGTAGCATTGGCATCAGTAAATATTGTTGGTGTGAAAAAGTAGCCTTTGAGCTCACCATTTGTTTTCCATTCTTCGCCACCCGCTAGTAACGTAGCTCCATCTTCTTTGCCAATCTGGACGTATTTTTTAATTTTTTCTAATCCAGCACGATTAATAATTGGTCCAATCTTAATGGATTCATCCAATCCATTTCCAATCGTTAATTCCTCCAGTTTCACAAGTAAACGTTCCTCCAGCTGCTCTTTTACATGCTCATGAACAATCACCCGACTACATGCTGTACAACGTTGCCCGCTTGTTCCAAAAGCACTCCAAATAATCCCTTCTGCCGCCAAATCTAAATCAGCATCTTCCATCACAATCACCGCATTTTTACCGCCCATTTCCAAAGATACTTTCTTTAATTGTCGACCACATGCAGCTGCAATATCCCTGCCTGTATCGTTTGATCCCGTAAAGGAAATCACGCGAATATCGTCATGATGAACCATAGCATCACCTACGGAAGCGCCACTGCCAAAGACGACATTAAGCACCCCTTTCGGTAAACCTGCTTCGGTAAATATTTTTGCCAATTCATACGCCATGATTGGGGTTTCTGTAGCTGGCTTCCAAACGACAGCATTACCGGCAACGATAGCAGGAAACGACTTCCATGTTGCAATCGCTATTGGGAAATTCCACGGTGTAATAATGCCCACTACGCCAACAGGACAGCGTTGGCTCATCGCGAATTTATCTTTTAATTCTGCTGGCGTTGTTTGCCCAAATAACCTGCGTCCTTCTCCTGCCATATAAAAGGCCATATCAATGCCTTCCTGCACTTCGCCTCTTGCTTCTTCCAACACTTTTCCATTCTCCATCGTTAATAACTGCGACAGTCTTTCCTTTCGTTCCTTCATGATATTACCTACTTCATATAAAACCTCAGCCCGCTGTGGTGCAGGGACCAATGCCCATTCTTTTTGTGCTTGCTTCGCTGCAGCCACTGCCTGGTCAACTTCTTTTTTCCCTGACAAAGGCACATGTACGATCTCCTCACTCGTAGCAGGGTTATGAACAGCCACTGTTGGATTTGCTTCCTGCCATTCTCCAGCAATAAAATTTTTCAGCTTATCTGTTTGTAAAATCGTTGTCATACCAAATCTCCTCCTACTTTATTTTTTATAATTTTTACGATCGCGGATGTCTGTAATTGTCTGTGACACAGATATTTGTTCCGGGTCACTCATTATTTCAATTACAGCTGGCTTTTTTGCTTGATAGCTTTCGGCAAAAGCAACCTTAAACTCCTGCATCGTTGTTACGCGATAACCAAGCGCCCCCATACTTATGGCTAAATCCTTGAAGCAAACCTCGCCTAAATCCGTAGCTATCACTTTATGTGGATAGTGCATTTCTTGGTGCATGCGAATCGTCCCATACATCTTATTATTAAAAACGAGACATATGACTGGAATATTATAGCGAACAGCAGTTTCCAATTCTTGACAAGTCATCATAAAACCGCCGTCTCCAGCAAATCCGACAACCACCCGATTTGGAAAAGCAAGCTTAGCCCCTATCGCAGCCGGTAATCCATATCCCATCGCACCTGATGTTGGTCCAACATAGGTGTGAGGCTGTGTAAAAGTATAATACTGATGAATCCAACCAGCGAAATTGCCAGCATCATTTGTAATAATTGCATTATCTGGTAATGTTGTTAATAAATAGGAAATAATTTCTGTATTCATATGTGTAGGTTCTGTCTCATCGATTCTACTTGCATGAATATAACGTGCATTGCATGCAGAAGCCCATCTTTCCCAGTTTGGAGTTAATTTCATCGTTTGTAATTGCAAAAGCGCTTCTTTCATATCAGCCACTATGGCAACGTCAGGAAAATAGCTTTTCCCAATACTGTTGTAATCAATATCAATGTGGATAAGTTGTTGATCTGCAGATAGAAGTGAATAGTCTTGGGTAGTAACTTCTGATAGTCGTGTACCAAAAGCTAATATAACATCTGCCTGTTGCACTGTTTTTAATACGGACTTCGGTGAACCTAACCCTAAATGACCAGCGTAAAGTAAATGATCATTTGGGAAAATATCATGCCTTCGAAACGCGGTTAAAACTGGCAAATGATACAGTTCTGCAACATGCTTCAACGTTACCTCTGCTTGTGCACTCTTCACCCCACCCCCAGCTATAATGACAGGCCGCTGTGCATGATTTAACATCATCTCCACTTTTTTCACTTCTGTTGCCGAGGGTGCTGGTGTTGGTCTTAGTGGCGTTTGTGGAGACGCTATAATTGTTTCTTGATGCAATACATCTTCTGGTAAAGAAATAATTACGGGTCCAGGTCTACCGGAAATCGAAATATGAAATGCTCGTTGGACGATCTCTACCGTGCGACCTGCATCTGTTAATTCCACGGACCACTTGGCGATAGGTTGAAAATAATGCTCCAAATCCACCTCTTGAAATCCTTCTTTGCCAATAAATTTGCGATGAACCTGCCCCAAGAATACGACCATTGGCGTAGAATCTTGATATGCTGTATGCACACCAATCGATAAATTTGTTGCACCTACTCCCCTTGTTGCCATCACAATTCCAGGCTTTAAAGCGGATTTTGCATACGCTTCAGCCATAAACGCAGCACCACCTTCATGACGTGCTGAGATGACTTGAATAGATGAGGTATCATATAAAGCATCTAGAACCGGTAAATAGCTCTCACCTGGAACACAAAACACTTTTTCGACTTGTGCTTGCCTTAAGCAATGAATAATTGCCTGTGCAGCAGTTTCTATTTTATGGCTCATTTCCACCTTGTCACCTCTTTACATCCAATTTGCTCAAACGGCGAACGACTTCATCTAAACGTTCCGCATGTGTCGATAAAGAAATCCGAATAAATCCTTCCCCATTTGCTCCAAACGCCGTTCCAGGCGTCACCATAATGCCCGTTTCTTCTAGTAACCGGTTAGCAAATGTAAGAGAACTTTCTTCTCTAGGCACTTGCACCCAAAGATATAACGTGCCTTTTGGTTTTTCAGCGTGGAGCCCCAATTTCCCTAAAGCAGTATGCAGTTTTTCCATCCGTTGTTCATAAATAAGATTATTCTCCTTTACAGCAGTTAAATCACTTTGTAACGCCTTTGCTGCTGCCTTTTGAATTGGCATAAACTGACAGGTGTCGATATTGCTTTTTAAAGTGGATAGTGCAGCGATAACCTCCTTATTCCCGACGATATACCCGATCCTCCACCCTGCCATGTTAAAGCTTTTGGATAATGACCCTAATTCAACAACAAAGTCTTTGGCACCTGAAATTTGTAAAGCGCTCGGAGCTTTATAATCGCCAAAGGTTACAAGGTCATAAGCTGCATCATGTGCGAGTAAAATATTGTATCGCCGACAAAAAGAAACCGCTTCCAAATAAGTTCCCCATTCTCCATACGCAGCAGTCGGATTGTTCGGGTAATTAAGGAACATTAATTTCGCAGCTAATGCGTCTTGTTCAGAAATTTGATTAAATAAAGGTGCGTACTGATTATTAGCATCAAGCGGTAATGATACACTTACCCCACCCGCCAAATGTACCCCTTTTTGGTAAGCTGGATAGCCTGGATCTGGAACCAACACTTTATCCATTGGATTTATAACGGCTTGGATTAAGTTCGCTATCCCTTCTTTGGAACCAATTAACGCAAGAACTTCTGTGTTGGGGTCAAGAGTAACCTGGTATCGTTTTGCATAAAAAGATGCCACCGCCTGCTTAAATTCATCACACCCGCTGTAAGGAGAATATCGATGGTTTTGCAGATTGTTCACTTGCTCCTTCAATTCTTCACAAATAAATGCCGGTGTTGGTAAATCCGGAGAACCGATTCCTAAATCAATCACGTCTACGCCCTTTTGTTTAAGTTGTTCTTTTCGTTGCTGAAACTGAGAAAATAAATATGGGGGGAGATTTTTCACCTTCTCAGATACAAAATCCATTGTATTCCTCCCTATAGATTTCATTAGACGAAATGATATTTCATTTATTTACTAACAGTATAAAGTATGTTCCACTAATTAGCAATATACTGAAATTATTTTTAATATTAATTTTCAGTATATTGTAATGGTTCTGTTTACATTTTAGTGACCTTCCTCTTTCGCATCCCAATAAATAACCCAATGAGGCTAATAAAGACCATGGTTAAGCCTAACAAAACACTTTCCGTAAACCCAAACACCATATACCCCAAACCAGCTATACAGGCAGCTAAAAGCGCATAAGGAATTTGCGTAGTCACATGATCAATATGATGGCAGCTAGAACCAGTTGATGACAAAATTGTCGTATCAGAGATCGGAGAACAATGATCACCGAAAACAGCACCTGCTAATACTGCGGCCAATATCGGTAAGAGTAATGTTACATCTGTTGTCGCTGCTATTTCCCCAGCAATAGGAAGCAAAATACCAAACGCCCCCCAAGATGTCCCTGTGGAGAATGCAATAAACCCAGCCATTAAAAATACGATTAACGGAAGGAGATAAAAACTTAAGTTGGCTGCTTCGACAACACTCGCCAAATAAACACCGGTGCCGAGTTGGCTAATTAATGCTGCAATTGCCCAAGCAAAAATTAAAATACCAAAAGCTGGCATCATTGATTTCGCTCCTATTTTAGCGCCGGTTATAAAATTTTTGTAAGAAAGTTTTCCTGCGCGAATATGCTGATAAAACAAGGTCACCGTAAGTACCATGCCTATACTACCACCAATGAATAACGCTAACGATACATCCGCACTTCCTAATATATTAATCCATGTTTTTTCCCCCTCTACTTTACGTAAACCGTCCACAAAGATAGCGATAATCGTAGCGATAAATAATGTAGCCATCGGAAGGAGTAAATCACGCCTTTTACTAATATTACTAATTGGCAGCTTTGAGGCTACATCTATCGTTTCTTTATGTTCTGGATTTAACACTTCCCCTGTTTCCAGTGCTCGCTCTTCGTGTACTTTCATCGGTCCAAAATCAATTTGTTTGATTGCAATAACAACGACAAGACCTAGAGCTGCCCAAACGTAGTAATTCATTGGAATCATTTGCATAAATGCTTGAAAAGCACCGTATTCGGTTACCTGATGTGTTGCTAACACAGTACCAATAATACCAATAATATAAGCTCCCCAGCTGGATACGGGAGCAACTACACTGACTGGTGCTGAAGTTGAATCGACTAGATAAGCAAGTTTTGCCCGTGAAATGCGTTGCTTATCCGTAAGCGGCTTAGCAATTTGTCCCACCGTTAAACTATTAAAATAGTCGTCTACAAAAATAATGATTCCAAATAGAACCGTCATCAGTTGTGCTCCAGTTCTTGTTTTTATTCTGCGAATCATCCATTCTGCAAATGAACGTGTTCCGCCCATCATAGTTACTAACGCTGTTAGCATACCGAGCATTAGGACAAACAGCAAGATAAAAATATTCCACGTTTCCAATGCGCCATCTACAACAAACACCCCCTTAAACGCCTCCCAAACGAGCGTTAACGTATCTCCAACCTGAAACTCTCCTAGGAATAATGCGGCAGTGAGAATACCAACTCCCAATGACAATAGTACGCGCTTCGTTAATAAAACCATAACAATTGCTATAATTGGCGGGATTAATGACCAGACTGTCTCTTCCATTTAAATTCTCCTTCCTTTTATACTAGATATAATTTTAGCTTAAATTTTTGGATATTTAAAAACACCAAGCAACTCTCCCTCCTTTTTAAAGTTTAATATTTGGGATACCGATATAACGGAATAGCCACGTCCGGCTTAAGCGCCCAGCAACTAGGCGACTTCCCACCATTGCCCTACGATAAGTCATCATCGGTTCGTTACAAAGAGGAGGGCCGACTAAAAACGGGCTTGCCGCTCAGGCGTCGGCATACTCCTGTTGCAGGAGCATGAATCCTAAAACTTTAGTTGATTCGCTCCAGTCGCTACGTTGCTGGACGCTCTGCACCTTTGTTTAAGAATTTCTAATATTATTCTATTTTATTTTATAACCCAATGTTTCATAACTGTCATTTATGTTGCTCATTATTTTTTTAAAAAAATTCATTAGAAAAATCCAAAACATACAGAAATTTGGTAAAATAATACGTAAGCATTTTTTTACGATGGAGGGAGAAAGGTGAAAACGGATATTAGCGAAGCAAGACGACTCGATAACCAAGATCCATTAAGCAAGTACCGCCAAGAATTCTACATTACTCGCGATCAGATCTATCTTGATGGCAATTCTTTAGGTCTGCTATCCACTAGAGCAGAAGCGGCAATACACAACTTATTGGGTTCTTGGAAACAACATGGGATCAATGGTTGGACAGAGGGGGAGCATCCGTGGTTTTATTTATCGGAAAAACTTGGTGCCATGACAGCACCGTTAATAGGCGCTCGTACGGAAGAAGTGATTATTACTGGCTCTACAACAACGAATTTACATCAACTTACGGCAAGTTTCTTTCAACCAGAAGGAAAAAGAACCAAGATTCTTGCCGATGAGTTAAATTTCCCGTCCGATATTTATGCACTACAAAGTCAATTACAGTTAAAAGGGCTCGATCCAACCGATCACCTCGTGCAAGTTCAAAGTACAGATGGCAATACATTACAAACCTCTGCCATTATAGATGCAATGTCAGAAGAAATTGCGTTAATCATTCTTCCCGGGGGGCTTTACCGTAGTGGACAAATTTTGGATATGGAAAAAATCACTAAAGAGGCACATCAAAGAGACATTCTAATCGGATTTGATTTATGTCACTCGATTGGCGCAATTCCACATCAATTATCTGACTGGGGGGTGGATTTTGCTGTTTGGTGTACGTATAAACATTTAAATGGTGGACCTGGAAGCGTTGGTGGATTATATGTAAATAAAAAACATTTTAACAGAAAGCCCGGACTTGCTGGTTGGTTCAGCTCTGACAAAGCGAAACAATTTGATATGGAACATAGCTTATCCCCAGCAAACAATGCTGGCGCTTATCAAATTGGCACCCCACACGTATTAAGCGCTGCACCATTGCTTGGCTCTTTAGAGATGATATCCGAAGTAGGGATAGAAGCAATTAGGGAAAAATCATTACAGTTAACCGCATATTTAATGGAACTTATTGATAAAGAACTTCCCGAGTATGGCTTTACAATAGCCAGCCCTCGGTCAGATTCTATCCGTGGCGGACATGTATACTTGGAGCATAAAGAAGCTGCCCGCATCTGTAAAGCATTGAAAGCAAATGGCGTCATCCCGGATTTCCGCAAACCAAATGGTATTCGTTTAGCACCTGTCGCTTTGTACAATACGTATACGGAAGTGTGGCAAATGGTTCAGCTGCTTCAGTCAATTATGAAAGAGGAGAGCTATAAAGTGTATGAAAATAAACGAGGAGTGATTGCCTAAATGGCTAACTGGATAGATATTTCACAGCCACTGTCACCTCAGATTGCGCATTGGCCTGGAGATACGCCGTTTCAATATCAGCTTACAGCTTCCATTGAAGAAACCAAATCTGTTAATATTGGAAATATACATACGAGTTTACATATTGGTACACATATTGATGCCCCATATCATTTTTCAGCTACAGGGAAAACGGTGGGTCAATTATCAATTGAACCATATATTGGAAGAGCTGTTGTTATTGATGTAAGTGATACCGAAACAATCAATGCGCAAGTTTTAGCAGCAATGGATTGGTCTAAAAGTACGAAAAGAGTTTTATTACACACAAGCTTGGAAAATGAACCGAATCGTTTCCCAGTTAAACTTCCTTATTTAGATCCAAATATTGCACCCTTTTTACAAGCAAAAGGGGTTCAGCTACTAGGTGTAGATATGCCTTCCGTTGATGCGCCAGATAGTAAGGACTTAGCCACTCATCATGCTTTAGCTGCCCATGGAATTTATATTCTGGAAAACGTGATGCTAGATAGGGTTCCAGTTGGTGAATATGAACTTATTGCCCTTCCTTTATCCATCCAAGGTGCTGATGCAAGCCCCGTCCGAGCAGTTATTCGCCCACTCAAAAAAGGGGGAATGGGTAATGACAGATAAAAAAAGTCAGGTTTTTGATTCAGAAGACGGTATCTATACCAACTTCAAGGAAAAAATGACCTATGGGGATTATTTGCAATTAGAGACATTATTAACTAGTCAAAAGCGACTGTCCGATCATCATGATGAAATGCTGTTTATCATTATCCACCAAGTAAGTGAGCTTTGGCTCAAGCTGATTATTCATGAAATTCAAGCAGCGATTTCATCCATTCAACAAGGAAATTTTCAAGCATCGTTTAAAATGCTTGCTCGAGTTTCCAAAACGCAATCACAAATCATTCAAGCATGGGACGTTTTATCCACTTTAACGCCAGCAGAGTACATGGAATTTAGAGAAAGCCTTGGCAATGCCTCCGGATTTCAATCTTACCAATATCGGCTTGTCGAATTTGTGCTTGGCTACAAAACTCCGTATATTTTAAAAATATATGAAAAAAATCCAGAAGTTTATCATACACTAAAGGAGGCTTATGATGCACCTGGTCTTTATGATGTAGCTATTCAAGCATTGGCAGAGCATGGATTACTCATTAACTCGGACATTTTGCAACGTGACTTTTCGAAAACGTATGAAAAAGATACTTCTGTGGAACAAGCTTGGTTAACTGTCTATCATAATACAAATAAATACTGGGAATTATACCAGCTTGCTGAAAAACTAGTAGATATCGAAGATTGGTTTCAGCAATGGCGATTCAGGCATATGAAAACAGTCGAACGTATTATTGGCTTCAAAATCGGTACAGGAGGATCCTCGGGCGTTCATTATTTAAAAAAGGTGCTTGAACACTACTTTTTCCCAGAATTATGGGAAATACGCAGTAAAATATGAAGGAAACTGTATTCAGATTTTTTCCCCCTGATGGTGCAGGGTGACGAAGTTACCGTCTGAAAATCTAGATGATGGCAACTCCTAATTATATCATCTACAGCTATGAATTATGGCATTTGGCATCGTTCATACAGAAGTTAAACGGAAAACACCTATGGAGGACTTCCATCTCTTTAAAAAATCCGTTAAAATGAATCAGTGAGTTTTATTATTAGTAGCTCCATCGTATCATTCAAACTTCTGTTTATAATGATAGGGCTTGAGAAATATATTATCTTCCACTTACTTATGGAGGTGCAGATTATATTATCCCAACTCCTAAAGTGAGGTGTTACATCCCCCTATAGGTAGGATGAATCTTAACTAGTATTCCTATTGAAGATATGGTGGCAAAGAAATCCTACAAAAATGACTTGACTTTTATGAACAATAGAAATAAAGTAAAACATAATTTACAAGCCAAGAGAGGTAAACTCCTCTCTGTTTTCTTATTTACTCAGTATCATAAACCCACTTGAAAGGAAGACAGACTTTTTATGCAAAACAAACCGGAACAATGGGCAAGTAAAATTGGATTTATTCTCTCCTCAGCTGGGGCTGCCATTGGCCTTGGAGCTATTTGGAAATTCCCATATATGACAGGAGAAAATGGCGGGGGCGCCTTTTTCTTATTATTTATCGCTTTTACAATCATTATTGGCTTACCGATATTAATTGCTGAGTTTATTATTGGCCGAGGCGCACAAAAAGAAGCTATTTCTGCATACCAAACATTAGCTCCCAAACGGAGTCTATGGAGATTTATTGGACATTGGGGTGTCGCAGGGGCTTTTTTATTAATGTCTTTCTATAGTGTCGTCGGCGGATGGGTGCTCACCTATAGCCTGTTATCCATCCCAGGAATGATTATCGGCAACGAAACTAATTATGCAGATCTGTTCGCAACTATTACGGGGAGTCCTTTCTTAACTATTTTAGGACACTTCTTATTTATTATGATCAATGTGGTTGTTGTATCGTTTGGTGTGAAGGATGGAATTGAAAAAACGAGCAAGATTTTAATGCCATTATTGTTTATCTTTTTCATTATTCTTGTTATTCGTTCGATTACATTTGATGGAGCAATGGAAGGGCTACAGTTCTTTCTACAACCCGATTTTTCAAAATTAAATACCGAAAACATCCTTTATGCGCTCGGACAGTCCTTTTTCTCTTTGGCTGTTGGTGTTTCTGTAATGGTTACGTATAGCTCTTACTTAAAAAAAGATGTTAGCCTGCCAATGTCAGCAGCTTCTGTATCCATTATGAATATATTTGTCTCTTTACTTGCAGGGCTAGCTATCTTCCCAGTGGTATTCGCCTTTGGTTTAGAGCCTACAGAAGGTCCAGGACTATTATTTATCGTCTTACCAGAAGCTTTTGCGCAAATGCCGTTTGGAGAACTATTTTTAAGCTTATTTCTATTGCTGTTTTTATTTGCTGTATTAACCTCTTCGTTTAGTATGCTAGAAATTGTTACTGCAGCAGTTACCGCGAAAAAGCAACGTTCGCGACGTACAACAGCTTTAGTTGCAGGTTTGCTTGTATTCTTTACTGGAATACCAGCAGCACTTTCTACCAGCAGTCTATCTGATTTGACTATTTTCGGAAAAACCTTTTTCGATGCCTCTGATTTTCTAGTCAGTAATATTATGTTACCAGGAGGTTGCCTATTTATTGCATTATTTGTTGGCTTTAAAATGGATAAACAACTCATTAAGCAGGAGTTCGGTTATGGAAATGAACTAGGAGATACCGTGTATAAGGCTTGGTATCAATTGCTTCGTTGGCTCGCTCCATTAACAATTATTATTGTTTTTCTAGGTTCCCTCGGCTTTTTGTAGGGTTTAGCACTGAACGTTAGATCTCTTAATTAGGCTTTACAATAGTTAGTGTTTTAGAAATTGTACTTGGATTGCACAGACTGTTTTAAATGTTTTTTATAGGGTAAAGTAACTGTAGCAACCTCTTCTCAAGTAACCATCATCTTTTGCACCATTATAACTTCAATTCCATTCTGCTTTAAACAGAGCATGAAAGCTGATTGTATCGCACTTAAAAAAATGAGAAAGTAAAGGAGTGTTTTAATGGCACAGAAAATCCTCATTGTTGGTGGAGTTGGCGGAGGGGCTACAGTAGCAGCACAAATACGTAGAAAAAACAAAGATGCAACCATTACTATTTTTGATAAGGATGATTATGTCGCTTTTTCTAATTGCGGCATGCCATATTACTTAGGAAATATAGTAAAGGACCGTGAGCAAATTTTATATCCAAAAGAGGAATTTGCCGAGAAATATGATGTTCAGATAAGAACAAAAACGGAGGTAACAGCAATTCAGCGAGAGCAAAAAGCTATTACCTACTTTACTGGATCAAAACAGTATACAGAGACATATGATCAACTCATTTTATCACCTGGCGCAACTGCAGTAACGCCACCGATCTCAGGAATAGATCAGACACGAACATTTTCTCTACACACCATAGCCGACATGGATAAAATAGCTGCATACATCAAAGAACAACACCCAAAATCTGCTGCTATTGTAGGTGGCGGCTTCATCGGATTAGAAATGCTGGAAAATTTACATGCAAAAGGACTGAAATGTACCTTAATTGACCGCTCTGATCAAGTGATGAATCCGCTTGATCCAGATATGGCTGAATTTGTTCATGAATATATAAACAAAAAGCGAGTCCAATTGCTGCTTAATAATGGATTGAAAGAGTTTACTAATGAAGGTAAAACATTACAGCTAGCTAGTGGGAAAAAAGTCGATGCGGATATGACGATAATGGCTGTAGGTATTCAGCCAAACGTTCAACTAGCACAAAATGCGGGTTTATCTATTGGAAAAACTGGTGCAATTATCGTAAATGAATATATGCAAACGGATGATCCTGCCATTTATGCTTTAGGAGATGCTGTGGAAACAACCGATTGGATAACTGGAGAACCGAGAAATATCGCATTAGCTTGGCCAGCCCATCGGCAGGCGTTTATCATTGCTAGCCATTTACATGGGCAACCTATCAAATATCAAGGAACGCTAGGGTCCAGTGTTTTACGACTTTTTGAGATGACAATTGGAGCAACTGGAGCTAATCGTATCGAACTAGAAGCAAAAGGTATCCCTTGTAAAGAGGCGAAAATCGAAACATTATCGAACGCAAATTATTTCCCTTCTACAGCTAAACTATGGATTAAAATTTTATTCGATGCCCATAACGGGCGAATTTATGGAGGTCAGGTCGTAGGGTATGCAGGTGCTGATAAACGGTTGGCTATTCTTTCAACTGCTATTAAAGGGAAGCTTACTGTGTTTGATTTGCAAGAAATAGAGCTCGCTTACGCCCCTCCATATTCGAGTCCTAAGGATCCTGTTAATATCCTTGGGTACAAAGCAGCTCAAATGTTGGAGTCATAGATAAAATGTTGCATAAAGGGACGACTGTTAATTTTTCTAATACTATACACGATGTAATAAAGTTTTAGGATAGGAAACATGCTCCTGCAACAGGAGTAGCCGACGCCTGAGCGACAAGCCCGTTTTTAGTCGGCTTCCTCTTAACCACGAACCGATGATGACTTATCTTAGTGCGATTGCGGAAGCCACATCGTTACTCGACAATGAAGCAGTAGGTAAGTCTTCCTCTATGTCGGTTATCCATAAGCACATCATTTTATAGGTTCCTACACAGGAAAAAAGCAAGAGGAAAATCCCTCTACTTTTTATGGATTGGAGTTACTATCTTTCTCCATATTTCGATTATGTTTAGCTGTACACAAACACATCACCTTTAACATCACCTTTAGTATCTATTCCTTACCTATATGTATTTATTATTGATCCTCTTCTTTTATAACGCCCCTCCAATATTGTTTTTCATCTTTATCACGAAGAATGATCCCTAAATGCTTTAGTTCTTCCCTAATCATATCAGCTTCTTCATCATTTCCCAGTTCTAATGCATGACGACGAACCTTTAATAGCGTATGGATATAGGAAGGTAGGTTAGTATCACTTAATAGCCATTCCTGATATTCAAATAAATAAGGATCTTTATCAAACCAAGGATAACCATAATCTAATAAAGTGCTTTTTAACAAGTTATTACTTGTATAAAGCGGATTTCGAAATAATTCATTTCCTTTTTCATCTAAAACGACGAGCTCGTCCTCTTCAACAAAAATTCCGTTAACATTTGAAGCAAGAATTTGACTAATATTTGCTCCTTTTTTAAAATCGATATAATCTTTAGTGACGCTAATTACTAATAAGCGTTTATTTATCCTCATGGCTACAATTAAACCTATTATTCCCCCTATAAGGGCTAAAAAAAGAGCAGCCCGACTTGCAAATAAATCGTTTA
The DNA here is from genome assembly GCF_009917385.1 of Roseburia sp. 1XD42-34. Classification (GTDB taxonomy): domain Bacteria; phylum Bacillota; class Bacilli; order Bacillales; family Amphibacillaceae; genus Virgibacillus. The sequence goes on from NZ_QWLJ01000019.1 coordinate 65,839, forward strand.
ACTTCTCAATTATTTTGTGAATAAATTGAAGTTCATCTTGAAACGGTAAAAAATCAATGTTTATAATCCACTCGACTATGGCAATGGCAAAGTACCCAAGGATAATTCCTAAACCAATTAGAACAATAGTTATCATAAATTTGGTAGACTTTGTTGGACCTAAAAGAACTGATTTCACCGTGTTTCCTCCTTCTCAGCTACTAAATACGGTCTGCATACGCAAAATGTTTCAATCATTTATAAAATAGGAAGGGAACAAAGAAGAAGCGGGATAAATTAAAACAGACATCCATATATAAATAAAACCTCGTCCGTTACCTCTGCCCGCCCACCTTCTAGCTTAGTTTTTTAATTTTAAATGGCTGGTTTGCTTTATCCATTCGTATAAAAAAATTCAACTTGCAAAATGTTATCCAGATGAGGAAACATTAATAGACGATCACTCTAAAAATACGAACTAGCTATTTTCAATCCGAGAAAGTATCATACCCTAGGGATTATTAACATCCCTAGGGTATGATCGTAAATATAATGCGTATATGCAGTTAGCTCCTGCTTAAATTTTGGTGTAGCAAAAAAATCCTACGCAAAAAGTAATCTTACAGTACTTAGATGCAGAGAAAAAGACCGGCCAAAAATCTTTCTCTAACAACTAGTATCAAACTATACTAACCACTTGTAGAGAAAGGTTGGTCAGTTTATTTTTATTTTCTCAACCTTAGCCTATTCATTGCTTAATTGATTCACAGCAAGAATAGCAGCTGCAACATCGTCTGCAGTCACATCATTAGATAAGTTGCTCATCGTCTCGCCTTCTTGTGTAGCAGCCGCTCCAACACGAAGCAAGTCTTCGTATGATGCATTATCCAAATGCATTTCTTTTAATGTCGTCGGTAAACCTAATTTCTTATAAAAATCAATGTATTTTTGTAATTCCTCTTTTGGATGCAGTTCCAAAACAAGCTGTACTAATGTGCCATAGGCTACTTTTTCTCCGTGTGTTAAATGATGAATATCTCCATCCAGTACAGTAAAGCCATTATGAATAGCATGCGCTCCAGCTAATCCGCCACTTTCAAAGCCTAGTCCAGATAACAATGTATTTGCTTCGACAACAGCTTCCACGTGCTTGGTTACAATACCTTTTTTAACAGCTTGAAACGCTGCCTCGCCATACGCAAATAATGTTTTCTCACATTCTTTGGCGATTGCCTTTGCGGCAATACTTGGTTTTCCACCAGCCATAGCCTCGCCATTACTTTTTAGTGTCGCTCTTGCTTCTACCCACGTAGCCATTGCGTCCGCAATCCCGGAAGCAAATAGTCTTGCTGGAGCTTTAGCTACAACTGCTGTGTCAACCAGCACTAAGTCTGGGTTTTTATCGTAAAATTTATATGATTCAAATACACCTTCATCACTATAAATAACCGATAAAGCACTTGTAGGTGCGTCCGTAGATGCTGTTGTTGGAACAATAATAACGCTTACTTCTAAGCCATCAGCGATTGCTTTAGCAGTGTCTAATGTCTTCCCACCACCTACACCTATTACGGCATCAACGCTTGCTTCTTTTCCTACTTTGACAACTCTGTCGATTTCCGCTATAGAAGCTTCTCCATTAAATGGAACATAGTGATAAGCTAGGTTCTCTTCTTTCATACTTGTTTCAATGGTTTCTTTCGTAATCTCCCATACTACATCATCAGACAAAATTAATGGTTTCTGACTAATTGGCATGACATGCTTTCCTAGGCTCTTTAAAGCATCTTTTCCTTGAATATACTTACTTGGTGAAATAAAAATAATCTCTGACATTTGTCATCGCCCCTTCTGCTAGCAATTCAAGATAAGGATACACAGGCTCTGCAAAAGCCATCCATACGAAAGAAAAGCAAATGCATTAGCCTTGCCGTTGATCATTTAAACTAGGCTCTATATACCTGCTCCCTATTTGAATCAAAGCAATTATAGTATTACATACACATGTTTAGTATAACAATGGTGGAAGCGATTATACAAGCTTTTCGTGATTAATTTCACATTTTTTTAATAAATCAGCTATTTAAAATAACTATTCGAGCTACTAAGCTTGAGCAAACTTTCCATAAGAGCGAAACTGGAACTTTAGCTCGAAGACAAATTAAAATAGCTAACCCTACGAAAGCACCTTTTTAGCACCTTTCTGTAGAGCTAGCTATCCATTACAAATCTTCTTCAAACCGATAAACTAATTTATACTTTTCTTCATTTAATAAATCTACCACATGTATACGCACGCCATGTCCAAAAATGACTTCATCCTCCGTCATCGCAACAATCATTGCTTTCGTTTCTTTATTTACATCAATATATATATCCCCGACAGCAGGTTTTAGATTCGTATCACTTTCAGCTAAATAGGTGATCGATTCATCTTGGATTTGTTGCTCCTCAGGAACCAAACTTTTATCGTAATATGCAATTTCCCGGCTAGCTTCTGATCTACCCGGAACCATCACAACATACTCACTATGCTTTACACCATTATCTCTGGTAGTAACTACGTTTCCATCCTCTACACTATCAACTTTTTCAATCGCATTCAGTGAATAGTGATCAAGAAAATCCGGCGCTGGCTTGATGATTAAAATATAATCACCTGGCTCTGGTCGTTTATGTTTATCGATGGTATATCGTTTACCATAAAAAATGAATGTATCATTATGCTGTGGACGACATAATTCAATTTCGCTTGCTTTCGTTAATATCTGCTGCATGTCCTTTAAACGATATAAATGCACAGATTTCTTAAACATCGGTTTTACTGAATACACTTGGTGCAATTCATTTCGATAAAAAACAAACTGCCCTTTTCTCACTTGAAAAAGCTTCATTAGACTACCTCCTATAATGATGTTCCATTAGAGTATATTACAACTGTAGCAAAAAAAGAAAGTCCTAAATAAAATTCCCTTTAATTTACCTTTTAAAACTTATTAGTCTTAAAAAAACAGCTAAACAACAGCGTTAAACTCACATTTTTTCCATATGAACAAACGGTAATGAAGTATCTACTTTACCGATGACACGCTGAATGGAAAATTCTTTTCCCTTTAGCCATTCATTGAAATCAAAAATAATCGGCTCTCTGTCGCCTCCTAACGCAAACCAAGCTTTTAATTGCTTCGGGAAGTAACCCGATGTATGAATCGTCCCAGCCCACTGCTTATATTTTGTGGAAAAAACTCCCCGCTTCGAATCATTCATCAGTCTAAAAGCGTCATACGCATTCGTAATTTGTCCTTTATTGTCCTGAATCGTCTGCTGCCTACGCTGGGAATCTGCCAAATGATGCCGATTTTCTTCGGTTAAATGTTCAAAATGATTGGTACAGACTTGTCCTGTACGTATTTTTACAGCTCGGGGAGAAGCTTCTATAATATAGGTTTCCCCATTTTTATCCAATAAAACATAACTGAAAGAATGGCGATGTGGAATTTCTTGTAATAAAACAATAGCCTGCTCCGCATCTTTACAATTTTCAAGAACTATTCTGGCTATCATATTACAAATAAACCCATCTTTCGGATGTCGACGATGAATAAAATTATAACCAATGGTTAACCCGTGTTCATTCATGCCGTCCATCCTGCCAGTTATACGCTGGGACGGCGCAATCGTCGCATAGCCTTGATCAGTCGGTTGAAAAACCGTATAGCGACCTTCGTATGTCTTAGGATGATAATCATAGTTGCGAATCATATAGTCTGAATTCGTGAAAATGGAGCAACCACTTTTTTGATATGCTAGTCGATATCCGCCAAACTCTTGTAGTATTTCCTCCATATCCCACTGAAGTGCGTCCATTAGTCCACACAGCTCTTCCCAAATCCCAGGAGCGATCGGTTGAATCATTCGCTTCACTTCATCTTCTTTGATAATAAATCTCGGTTGTCTAATCTTCCATTGTTTTTTCCTATTTTCTAATATATACGAATTCTTTAAATCTATTCCTTGCTTGTAACCAAAATCATAGTGTCTCCCCCGGTACTGTATTACATCGCTATAGATCGATTGCATAAAGTTCCCACCTTTCTTACACTTTCACCCTCCATTGTAATCTTTACTCTATCATTTGAAAATCCATACGTATTTAATTGAAACTTTTCGTTTACAATTCTCGTATTAAAAGTAAAGTTTATAATTAGGAGTGAAAACATGACGGGAATTTTAACAACGACGATACTTTCATTTATTTTATATGCTGTCATTGCTGTATTTTTTATTATTCAAAACAAGAAATACCGGAAGACGACAGTAAGAGCAGTCGGTCTGGTTTTTGTAACGCTCTTTATACTCGGGGTTATTACTGTATATATTCTAATGCCGCCGATTACCATACCGAACATGACAATTGCCAACCTTGTTATAGGGACTGCAGGAATGATAAGTTTATACGCATTAACTAAGAGCAAACCATTTACCAAATCAACGAAGCATTTCGATACAATTACAGGTGCCCTTATTCTTTTTGCAATCATTGCCATTCCTGGATTTATTATTTTAGGTATTCTTTCCTTAGACGATACAAATCAGTCTATTGCTACCAAAGAAGTTGAAGAAGCAAAGCCATTAGATCAAGATGCTACACCAATCGTCGTATCACCGGAATTTGCTCGCAACAAAGTGCAAAAAGCGATGAGTGTTGTTCCAAATACGCAATTCTACGATCTAGGAAAATTACAAGTACAAAAAATCAACAATAATATCGTATTTGTGGCTCCTGTAGAGTTTACCGGATTTTGGAAATACTTTCGCGGAAAAGAGACAGAAGGATATTTTACTATTTCGGCAACAGATATCAATGCACAACCAGAGTTTATTAAAAGTAAAATGAAATATACAAATTCCAGTTACTTTAATCATCAAGTGTCGCGCACGATCTACAATGCTTACCCAAGCTACATTCAAAATGGGGAACCCCAAATTGAAGTAGATGAGGAAGGAAAACCATGGTATGTACAGACATTATATAAACCGATAGGCTGGACTAACAAACCTAATATGCAAAATCTACACGCTGCAGTTGTTGACCCAGTTACTGGGGATGTGAAACTATATAAATCAGATAAAGCGCCTAAATTCATTGAAGGGTCGATCAGCTCCGAAATGGCTTCAGAGGAAAATGAATATTTCGGAAAATACGTTCACGGATGGCTCAATTCTATCTTCGGTAAAAAAGATGTAAAAATACCTAATGAATCAGGAACAGAATCGAGCGTAACGCCTTTATTCGATGAGAATGGCCACATGTATTACTTTACAGACATGTCTTCGCCAAAAGAAAATATCGACTCCGCTTTAGGTTACACCCTTATCAATGCACGAACAGGTAAACTGACCTATTATAATGGTGAACAGAATAATGGTATTATGGATAGCAAAGGTGCAAAAGAAATCGTCAATAAAGAGTTTCCTGAAAAGAAATGGACTGGATCCATGCCAATTCTTTATAATATTGATGGCAATCCCACTTGGGTGGTTAACGTTTTGGATCCGAACGGTCTATTCAAGCATTATGCTTACATTAAAGCAGCTGACTCTGATTTCGTCGTTTTTGGAGATACAGCCAGAAGTACACTAGAGTCTTACCGACTCGCCTTGGCGCAAGATCCAAGCAATGTGGAATCCACTGGGGAAGCGAGCTTAGAAAAGCGTAACGGTACAGTAGAACGTGTGTTAGTTACAACCCAAGATAAAAAACAAGTTGTCCAATTTCTGCTTCAAGATGACCCGATTATTTATACTGTTAATTCAGGAAAATCTCCAAGAGCCGTTTTCTTACAGGCTGGAGATAAAGTAGAACTGGAAGCAACTATTAGAGACAACCAAACGGCACTCGTAGAAACAATTAGCATTAAAGGATTAACGGATCCGAAGCCATAAAACACAGACATAGGAATAGAAAATCAGCAATAGTTACTTATTGTTCTAAAAAGTAACGATAACCACAAGCAGGTTAGTATTTTTGCTAATCTGCTTGCAATTATTTTCCAGTCGGATTTAACAATCCTTTCAAAATAAGAAGACTTAAAGTATCTCACTTAACGTTTATCCTCAGAAATAATGCCTAAGGCACCTTTCAAAGGCGAATTTTATTATACATATCTTACTCGTTCAAAACTCTCCCAGCATTAGCTAGCGTCGCTAGTCTTGTCCATATTAACTACTATTCCTTTTCAATTGCTTTGTATGGACCTTCATCCACTTAAATAACAAGGTCAGCCAGTATGAAAGACATGCTACCACAAAATTAAGAACTAATAAGTAGGTTAAATTCATTCCTTTGTGTAACCTGATATAATCAATTTGCACAAATACATAGTCTATCCCATATGCAATGAGAATAGTTAACAGAAAGCTGAATATGTAAAAGTTCCTATTGTAATTAGTGCAATACTGATATACCAACATATAAGCAACAGGTAAGATGACTGCTGTTACAGTCATGCCACTTGGAAATACATATGTTAAACTATGTGGGTGAACAAGCAAATTATTAGCCTCTAACGCACTATTTACTTTAGAGCTGATCATATGAATAGAATAACCATAAAAAGATACTTCAAATATTTTGTCGCGATCAATAACCTTATATAGAATAATTAGCGGAACTATAAAGGAAAAAAGGTTAAACCAAAAATACCACGTATCGATATTTGAAGTAAGTTGCCAATACTCCATTTCCATTTTTCCAAGTTTTTCCTTCATTTCGTATATCTGAAAGTATATAGACTCCACGTCCATCGAAATCACCTTTTTCCGTTTAAACGTATACATAGCAAAAATCTGATTTTAATTCCTCTGCACTGTCCAAGAAGTATGTTGGTTTAAATTTATTGGTTAAATGGATAATCATTTCCACTTCAGATTGTTTTAGGATATTTATGGAATCAAAAGGCAGACCAGCCCTTAAATACGCAATAAAGACAACTGCATTTAGGTGTGCCGCGTGTTTAGTTGAGCTTAATCAGGCATTTATAGTAGTAGCTCCTATTTTAACTTCTTGTAGCTGTTATCTCCATTTGAAAATAGACAAGATATCAATGAAACAGCTAGTAGTAAGTGTAGCCAAAAACGGGGAGTTTTATTCAAAAACATAGATGGATCTGCGCATTTTAGAAAAATGCTTGAACAGGAACAAAGGCGCAAGCGCCCGATTAGCAACGTAGCGACTGGAGCAAAGCAACTAAAGTTTTAGGAATCATGGTGAGGCACGAACCAATGAGGACTTATCGTAGGGCGTATTTCTAAAGTCACCTAGTTGCTGGGCGCTGGGAGTATAAACTATTTTGTGTAAATGGGAATTGCACACAATAAAATATACAGGCTTTACGTGGAGAAGCGGGCGT
>NZ_QWLJ01000020.1 GCF_009917385.1 Roseburia sp. 1XD42-34
AAACAAGAGAAAACGTTAGTAAATAGAGGGAGTATAAAATTTGTTACTTTGGGATACCGATATAACGGAATAGCCACGTCCGGCGCAAGCGCCCAGAACTAGGCGACTTACGAATCGCCCTACGATAAGTCATCATCGGTTGTAGCTAAGAGGAAGACCGACTAAATACGGGCTTGCCGCTCAGGCGTCAGCATACCACTGGTTTTAGTGGCATGATTCCTAAAACTTCAGTTGCTTCGTTCCATTCGCTACGTTGCTGACCGGGCGCCCTGCGCCTTTGTTCAATATTCCATTGGTACGGGTGATTATAAACTAACCAGGTTTGGAAATGCTATTTATATAGGTCGTAAGAAAAAAATCATAATAAGGATAGCATGGGAGGGAACTATTTTGTCTACGAGAGATTATATACAATTTATCACCGAACAGTTCGTCACTTATTTGGATATGCCTGCAGATGAAAAAAGACGACGAAAAGAAGCGAAAAAAAGATCGAAATGGTCGACCACAAACAAGTGGTTTGGTACACTTCCACTAGCCTTGAGGATAATGCGTCAACCATCGAATAAGCAGGCGAAATAAACGCCTGCTTCAGGTCATATGCTTTATAGAACTAGATGGCCACAACAGGATTAAGCTGTGTCCGATGCTAAGTAAAATAATCCACCATTGACGACTTGGTATGTAATTTTGGGTTGGAATCGTTCCTGTATTTCCTTGAGTTCTCGTTCCATTGTCTCATCTTCCGTATCTTCGGTGTAAAAATGATGTAATAGCGTGGTTTCTTCTTCTAATGCCTGTAAAGCTTCTATTGCCCATGAATGCTCTTGACTTTCTACATACTGATCGAGTACTGATTCAATACGTTTATAACCGCTATGAAGCTTAATCATTGGCGAAAGTGTATAGCAATAGTCGGAAATAGTCGTTTCAAGCGAAATGGCTTTTAGCAGATCCATCATATCCGATTTTAAAACGCCATTGATTAAATTGAGACCAATAGAAAACAGTTCATCGCGCTTATGTTTTCCTTGATAACTAATTTTAATATTTGTCACTAGCCAAGGGAAGAGTGGGGTATTCACATTTGGATTGAGTTGCTGAAATAGCTTGGTGTACTTTTCTGATTGCTGTAAATAACGTATAATCTGTTGTAGGCGTGGACTACCAAAATGGATCCATTCCCCCTTTTCCTGCCGCTTATCAGGGTTCGTTATTAGTGTAAGTTGCATGGGATCTCCTGGATAGCCCATTTTTTTTATATAATGCCAATAAAACGGCCTGTTCATAAGCACCTTGTCCATCTCTTCCGTAAGCTGAATGGTCAATACCCCATCATGATTTGTTAAAATTGGACAGTGATGTGCTTTGAAAAAATCATATAGAAATGCATTTAAATCATGTATCTCCATATTGCTTTTCCTCCTGTATATCAGATCTTTGTGCTGACTCAATTACAGCCGAGAGATTTTGCAGTTTGATTTTAGCTTCACCAACAGTTGCTGATTCTGCATAAATTTGTTCAATTTCTTTTTCCATATTATCAATGGATAACTCGCTTAAAATAGCATCTAAATCACCAATGACATGCTCAAATAGATGAATCTTCTCATACAACAGCTTCATAATATGTTCTTCCACCGTATCTCTAATTGCAAAATTATAGACAAACACATCTTTCTCTTGACCATAGCGATGAATACGTCCAATTCTCTGCTCTAAACGCATCGGGTTCCATGGTAAGTCATAGTTAATCATATAATTACAAAATTGTAGATTTATTCCTTCGCCTCCAGCTTCTGTGGCAATTAATACTTGGGCATGATCTTTAAATAGTTGGCGCATCCAGTCTTTTTTCCCCCGCTTAAATCCTCCACGGAAAGGAACAGAACTGATGCCATTTTGTTGTAAATAATATTGCAAGTAAAATTGCGTGGCACGATATTCTGTGAAGATAATCACTTTCTCGTTGCCAATTTTATTAATTAGTTCCACCACTTTTGCTGCTTTTTGATGGTGAGGTAATTGTTCAATTTTTTGTACCACATCTTGAATGGAATCTAATTGAGGGTTTTCTGCAAGTACTTTTTGCAAAGATAAATAGCACGCTTCTCTCGATGAACAAAATTCACGCAGATACGTGATTTTAGAAAATGCAGGAAATAGTGCTGTACCTGCTTCAAGCTTTTGATAAACCTCTGCTTCTTCGTTTGAAAACTCTGTCCAAATCGTTTTAATATGTCGTTTAATTTGATTTAAACCTGTTTCTTTTCTTGTGTTTCTTATCATTACTTTTTGGATTAATTGTTTTAAAAACAAATCTTGTTTCATATTTTTTCGGTCGTTTCCATAGCTTGCTTTGAAAGAATCATAGTTCCCTAAATGTCCTGGTTTTAAAATGGACACGAGGTTAAAAATCTCCAGCAATTCATTTTGAACAGGAGTAGCCGTTAATAATAGGCAGTACTTCTTCTTTAGTGACCGTACAAATTGGTAGTTTTTCGTTTTATGATTTTTTAACTTATGTGCTTCATCCACAAGGACAAAATCATAATCTAAGTTAAGAATGGTCTCCTGGTGTTGTACCCTTTTAGCAGTATCTAAAGAAGAAATAATAATATTACCTTGCTCCCAACTCATATTTTTACGATAAGCTACTGCTGGAATGTAAAACTTTTCGTTTAATTCTCTTTCCCATTGGTTTACTAAAGAAGCAGGAACTAAAATCAGAGCTTTTTTCACTAATCCACGAATCATATATTCTTTTAATACCAGTCCAGCTTCAATGGTTTTTCCCAATCCAACTTCATCGGCTAAAATGGCTCTGCCATGCATTTGTTCCATAACTTGTTCTGCAGTCCGAATCTGATGATCTAAAAAGGAAACGTGAGGCAAAAATTCTAACGCTCGTAATCCTGTAAAGTTAGGCACCATCGTTGTTTGTTCAGTGGCATAGGCCATGGAGAACAACTCCCAAGAAGAAAGAGGGACATTTTTTTCAAGTTTATCTTCAAGTTCCTTGATGAAGCTATCATCTTTTTCTACATAGATCGATTTCATGGTAACATTCCTTTTTTGTTGAATATATCGTTTCTCTATTTTATCTTGCTAAATATGTGCTATAATAATACACAATAAAATAGATGTTTCATTGATGGATTAGTACATAGTATAACCAAAACTACATTTTTCATAAAAGCGAATGAATACAAGGGGAGAGCTTACATAGATCCCATATAGTGAAAGTCAAACTATGTAACGCCGAAGGAGCAAGCAAAAGCGAATCTCTCAGGCAAACAGACTCTTGTAGGACGCAACTCTGGAGAGTGTCTACAGCAACGGTTGGCTGTGGACCACCCACGAAGCAAATACCAATCCTTGTATTGGTATGCAACTTTCTGGTAGCAGGACAGAGATTTCATGAAAAAACGATGGAATCTCTCTTTTTATTGCGCGTAAAAACCTAAATATTTGCAAGAATGGACTCTAGATTGATCCGTTTTTGAAGTATTGGAGTTAAGCGTGTAATCGTGCAAATCGATGCTAAAAAAGATTTGGCCCCAAGTGAGTTTTTTAAAAAAGAATAAGGGAGTGATTGGGATGAGTGAGTTAAAAAAAACGCCTTTATATCCAATTTACGAAGAGTATGGTGCAAAAGCCATTGATTTTGGTGGTTGGAACTTACCTGTTCAGTTTAAAGGGATTAAGCATGAGCACGAGGTAACGAGGACAAAAGCTGGGTTATTTGATGTGTCACATATGGGGGAAATCACAGTTAAAGGTCCAAAAAGTTTAGAATTTTTACAAAAAATGGTCACGAATGACGTAGCCAAGCTTACTCCTAACCGAGCGCAGTATACGTTTATGTGTTATGAAGACGGTGGTACGGTGGATGACTTTCTTATCTATATGCTGGCAGAAAATGACTACTTGTTAGTTGTAAACGCGGCAAATACGGAAAAAGACTTTCAATGGCTGTTAGATCATAATAACTACAGTAGTGCAGAAGTGAAAATTGAAAATGTATCAGAATATTACGCGCAACTCGCTTTACAAGGTCCTCTCGCAGAAGAAATATTGCAATCGTTAACAACGACAGATTTATCAGCAATTCGCTTTTTTAGATTTGAGTTGGATGTTGCCTTTACGGGAATAGAGGGAAGAGCAATTGTGTCACGTACGGGATACACAGGTGAAGATGGATTTGAAATTTATGTCCCTGCAGCTAGTGGAATCCCACTTTGGAAAGCGATTTTAGAAGCTGGTAAAGAAAAAGGAGCAGAACCGATCGGTTTAGGAGCCAGAGATACATTACGGTTTGAAGCGGCTTTACCTTTATACGGTCAAGAATTATCACCAACGATTACTCCAGTGGAAGCTGGTTTAACATTTGCCGTAAAGGTGAATAAAGCGGTCGATTTCATTGGGAAGCAAGTTCTGCAAAAACAAATAGAACAAGGTGCTGACAGACAGCTTGTAGGCTTGGAAATGATCGATAAAGGTATTCCTCGAACTGGATATGACATTTACGATGACTCGTCAAAGGTCGGTGTAATTACTTCGGGCACTCAGGCGCCAACGCTTGAAAAAAATCTAGGACTTGCTTTAGTGAGAAGTCCTTATGCGAAAGAAGGAACAGAGCTCCTCGTGCAGGTTCGCAAGCGGCAGCTACAGGCAAGAGTTGTTCCTACGCCTTTTTATAAACGAGAAAAATAGGGGGAGAAATCAATGGAATTTCGTTATTTACCTATGACTGAAGATGACAAACAAGCAATGTTAGCTAGCATCGGTATCAAAGATACAGAAGAGCTTTTTGCTGATATTCCAAGCAATGTACGTTTACAGCGTACAATGGAACTTAAAAAGCCTGCCAGTGAAGCAGATTTGATAAAAGAATTGGCACAATTAGCTGCAAAAAATGCAAATTTGAAACAATATACAAGTTTTTTAGGTGCAGGTGTATATGATCATTTTATTCCATCTGTTGTCGACCATGTTATTTCTAGGTCAGAATTTTATACAGCTTACACGCCGTATCAACCGGAAATATCACAAGGGGAGCTGCAAGCGATTTTTGAATTTCAAACGATGATTTGTGAATTAACAGGAATGGATGTTGCAAATTCGTCCATGTACGATGGTGGAACTGCTCTGGCTGAAGCAGTGAATTTAAGTGCCGCACAAACAAAGCGAAAAAAAGTTTTAGTGTCTAATGCTGTCCATCCGCAATATCGAGCTGTTATTGAGACCTATGCAAAGGGTCCTAATTTGGAAATCATTTATATTGATACAAAGGATGGAAAAACGGATGTAGCGAAACTTAAAGCTGCTTTGGATGAAGAAACGGCAAGTGTTGTTATACAGTATCCAAACTTTTTTGGGCAATTAGAACCGATGGAAGAGGTACAGCAGCTGATTGAAAATCAAAAGAAAACAATGTTTATTACATCCAGTAACCCATTAGCGTTGGGATATTTGACACCGCCTGCAGCATTTGGCGCGGATATTGTGGTTGGCGATACACAAGTATTTGGTATTCCGGCTCAATTCGGCGGCCCCCATTGCGGTTATTTTGCAACAACAAAGAAGCTTATGCGTAAAGTGCCGGGAAGATTAGTAGGTCAAACGATAGATGAAGATGGCATTAGAGGATTTGTTCTTACATTACAGGCGAGAGAACAACATATTCGTAGAGATAAGGCTACTTCCAATATTTGTTCAAACCAAGCGTTAAATGCTCTTGCCAGTGCAGTAGCGATGAGCTCAATCGGAAAGCATGGACTGAAGAAAATGGCAGCTATGAATATGAAAAAAGCACGTTATGCGATGAAAAAGTTACAAGAAGCAGGATTTACCATTGTTAGTAAAGGCGTGTTTTTCAATGAGTTTATTATTCAATTGGATAAGCCTGTCGCAGAAGTCAATGAGCGATTACTTGAAAAAGGGATCATTGGAGGATATGATCTAGCAAGAGATTATCCTGACATGAATGGGCATATGCTTATAGCTGTTACGGAAAACAGGAAGATGGAAGAAATAAATCAATTTGTTAAAGAATTGAGGGATATTCATGGCTAAGCAAGACTTTCCATTAATTTTTGAACGGAGTAAAGCTGGAAGAATAGGCTATAGTTTGCCAGAATTAGAGGTTCCTGATATCGATTTAGCGGAAGAACTGGAAGAAACTTATATTCGAAAAGAAGCACCAGATCTCCCTGAGATTAGCGAACTTGATTTAATGCGTCATTATACGGCTCTATCAAACAGAAATTATGGTGTGGATTCTGGTTTTTATCCATTAGGCTCATGTACTATGAAATATAACCCGAAAATGAATGAAGATGTTGCACGTATGGATGGGTTTAGTCATATTCATCCAGATCAACCTGAAAGCAGTGTGCAAGGGGCAATGGAAATGATGTATGATCTGCAAACTGCATTGTGCGAGATAACGGGAATGGATGAAGTCTCATTGCAATCTGCTGCAGGTGCGCAAGGTGAATGGACTGCGTTAATGATGATTCGTGCTTTTCATGAGGCAAATGGTGACTTTCACCGTACGAAAGTGATCGTTCCGGATTCAGCGCACGGTACGAATCCCGCTTCTGCGACGGTTGCCGGTTTTGAGTCTGTTACAGTAAAATCGAATGAAAAAGGACTGGTTGATTTAGAGGATTTGAAACGAGTAGTTGGTCCTGATACAGCAGCGTTAATGTTAACGAACCCGAATACGTTAGGCTTATTTGAAACGGAAATTGAAGAAATGGCAAAAATCGTGCATGACGCAGGTGGAAAGCTTTACTATGACGGAGCTAATTTAAACGCAATTATGGGCTATACACGCCCAGGAGATATGGGATTTGATGCTGTTCATTTAAATCTGCACAAAACATTTACGGGCCCTCATGGAGGCGGAGGACCTGGCTCTGGTCCTGTTGGTGTGACCGAAGAGTTAAAACCATTCTTACCGAAGCCGTTACTAGAAAAGCAAGGGGAAGCATACCGCTTTAACTATGATCTTCCTAGCTCAATTGGCAGGGTAAAACCATATTACGGTAACTTTGGAATTTATTTACGTGCTTATACGTATATTCGTACAATGGGTGCGGAAGGGTTAAAGCAAGCGAGTGAGTACGCTGTATTAAATGCGAATTACTTGATGAGACAATTAGAGGAAGAATATGATCTGCCTTTTGATCAACATTGCAAGCATGAATTTGTACTCTCTGGCAGACGTCAGAAAAAGCTGGGTGTACGCACATTAGATATCGCTAAGCGATTGTTGGATTATGGGTATCATCCACCAACAATTTATTTCCCGTTAAATGTAGAAGAGGCATTAATGATAGAGCCGACAGAAACGGAAGCAAAAGAAACACTAGATGGATTTATCGAGGCAATGAAAAAGATTGCTGCTGAAGCAAGAGACGAACCAGAACTAGTACAGGAAGCTCCGCATGACACGATCGTTAAGCGAATGGATGAAACAATGGCTGCTAGAAAGCCGATTTTGCGGTATGAAAAACAATAGCATAGCAGGTGGTTTTCTGTTTCTGCACGCTGTCGTGAGCTCAACCAACTAAAGTCATAACCAAAACCCAAAGGCAGTATAGCTGGTGACCTTTGGGTTTATTTGCGTTGATAAACTGATCGAAACTAGAAGTTTAAGATTGTTTAATCTTACCAGTCCACTTCTTAAAGCCGCCTTTTAAAACACTAATATCTTTATATCCTTTTTTATGCAAAAGTTGTGCGGCTCTTGCAGATCTTGAACCACCTTGACAATAAAGATATACTGGTTTGTCTTTACGCATTTCCACTAAGCGTTGTCTCATTTGCGTTACTGGTATATTTCTAGCGCCAAGAATATGACCGCGTTTGAATTCTTGCGGTTCCCGTACATCAATTAATTGAGCTTTACGGTAACCTTCACGAAATTGGTCTTCTGTTAATGTTTTCAAATACATGCGTTGTCGAAAAAACCGAAATATAAGGAAGGCTGCAAGAACTACGATGAGTATTACTAAAAATTCCATTATTTTTCCCCCGTCTTTCACATTTGTACAATCTCTATTATAGGTGGTAGAACGGGATTTTTCAAAAATTATACGAAAGCTTTTTATTTGTAGTAAGGTATGATTCATACGATACACAGGTTAATATAGTATTTAGAATAGTCTCGAAAAATATAGAGGATGGAGTAATTTAAGTGAAAATGCCAGCATCAGCAAGCGTGAGCAAAGAAAACCATATGTAAGGCTTTACGAGCATGCAGTAAAGTTTTAATTCGATATGTTGCATCTGGTGAAAACGTATCCTTGTAAAGCTCAACTTTTTCAGAGATCATGGGGCAATGAGATCTCCTCAGTTGCTAGTGGCACGGAAAGCAAAGTATATTTTTGGCGGGTTATATATTCTAACCATTATTTCTAGATTCCTCAGAATTTACTTTGAGAAAATACTTTTCCCTCAGCCTCTTTACGAATATTCAATAAGTATTATTAAATTTCCATAATAGGAAGTAAGCTAGCTCCAGCAAATAAGTAACAGATTCTTACTTAAGATGGGAGATGAAAACAATACCGATATGTGGTACGATGTTTTAGCTTGTTTCCTTTTCGTATTTCATGTATTCTTAATACAGAAACAATTTTGCCTTAGATAAAAAATTATTCTTGAAATGGAGGATATATAAATGCCTACACCAAGCATGGAAGATTATATAGAACAAATTTATAATTTAATGGAGTCGAAAGGGTATGCACGTGTTTCAGATATTGCTGAAGCATTAGAAGTACATCCTTCTTCAGTAACAAAAATGGTGCAAAAACTAGATCGAGATGATTACTTAAATTATGAAAAATACCGGGGGTTTATACTAACAGCTAAAGGAAAAAAAGTTGGCGAACGGTTAGTATTCCGACATGACTTGCTAGAAGAATTTTTGCAAATCATCGGGGTAGAGGATGAAAATATTTATAATGATGTAGAGGGTATTGAACACCATTTGAGCTGGAATTCCATTGATCGGATTGGCGATGTTGTCAATTATTTTAAGCAAGACGAAGCAAGAGTTGAAGAGTTGAAACGTACTCATCAAGAAGCAGAGTTAGAAAATAACTGATAAAAAATATTATTTACTGGTTAATCCATCCATAATTGCAGTGCATCGCTATTAATTTATCCCTAGGCTATATTGTCAAGATGCCGCTTACAAAAAAGTAATACCTTCTCAGTACCCTACTAGCTCGTCCTTTGTGTCGAAGTTTTCCCATTTGCTTTTACATGATTTATGGTTTTCTATTAGTTCATAGGACGAGTGTGGCTTTTGGGGACGCATGTTATGTACAGGATAGAGAATAAGCTAACTCTGATTTTCTACTATAAAAGGTTCTAATTTGCTGCCCTTCTGCTTACTTATAAAACTAATAGGAACGTGTTCATACAGAAGGTAATAATACGTACTGGCAGCTTAAAGCCGATGAATTTAAGATCCATGCTATGTAAAGCTGTTTCCTACTTTGATAAAGGAAATGACTTCTTTGCGTGCGATGTATTTGCTGTGGAAGCCGTAAGCCTTCCTTGTCAGATTTCAATGAATGACTAACGAATTCTATGAAGCTGCACAAAGCGTACTTTATTTTACCGGACATTTGAATAACCCCTAAAAAATGAAGCTTGTAAGCGATGAGGGGAGAATGCTTATGCGGATTGATGGTGTTTTTTCTGGAGGCGGCGTGAAAGCTTTTGCGTTTATTGGTGCAATGAAGCGGATAGAAGAAAACGGTTTTACATGGGAGCGTGTCGCGGGTACATCAGCTGGCGCAATTATAGCTTGTTTATTAGCGGCCAAATATACGCATCGAGAAATACAAACATTTATGGAACAATTGGATTTAAAAGATTTCTTAGATCCTCCAGCAATAGCAAAGTGGCTACCTGTAACAAAGTGGTTGTTTTTATATTATCAATTAGGAATATACAAAGGGAATAAATTAGAAAAATGGATTGCTGCAAAATTGGCGGCGAAGAACATTTACACGTTCAAAGATATACAACTAGGGTATTTAAAAGTCGTTGTCAGTGATATATCTTTAGGTAAACTAGTTGTTATTCCTGATGATTTGGAAAGAATTTACGGTATTTCGCCAGAAAAGTTTCCTGTAGCTAAAGCAATTCGCATGAGTGCAGGTTTCCCGTATTTTTTCATGCCCAACAAAATGACAGCAAGTAACCAAGGGAAAAGTTTGATTATTGATGGTGGTCTATTAAGTAATTTTCCACTATGGGTGTTTGAAAAAAAACCTCATAAAAGGACTCGTCCAATAATCGGTGTGAAATTAACTACTACCCCAATTCAAGAATTAAAACCTCGAAAAATTAAAACAGCACTCCATATGTTTCATGCTTTATTTCTTACTATGAAAGAAGCACATGATGCCCGATATATTTCCACAACAGATGCAAAAAACATCGTTTTTATTCCTGTGCGAAATATTGAAAGTACTGATTTCTATATTGATCAAACTACAAAGGAAACGCTTATTCAAGCAGGATATGAATATACAGATACATTTCTCGATCGATGGCCCAAGTAGTTTTCCTGATTTTCTTTTAGATAAGCAGACAAAACATAAGTACTTATCATCTGCGCGATATTTTCTGAAAATGGAAGTGAAGGCGTAAGTAGTAGATCAAGGTGAGTATAAAAGGATAAAGGATAAAGCAATTAATTAAATGCAGGTCATCACAACTAAGCTAAGATGAACAAAATGGATAGCTTCCTAGGAACAAAGACTCGGGGGCGTCCGGTTAGCAACGTAGCGACTGGAACGAAGCAACTAAAGTTTTAGGAATCACGGTGAGGTACGAACCAATGATGACTTATCGTAGGGCGATTCGTGAAGTCGCCTAGTTGTTGGGTTCATGCGCCGGACGTGGCTAGTCGGTTATTTCGTTACCCCCAAGCACCTCATTTATGCTTTCTTATCTTTTGAAAAAGAAAGGATCGTGCGTTAAAAAGACGCACGATCCTTTCTTTTATGTTTATTACCATCAATTACCCGTAAATGAGCTGCACGCTTGTTTCTTTTCTTTCGAAGTGCGTTAGATGGTTGTTCTTTTGTAGCGGTTGCTTTATGAACAGGTTTTTGTTGATGGTATTTGGCTTTTGATTGCTTTACCGCTTGCTTATATTTCTTCATTTCATTAGAAGAATTCTTTTTTCGAATAAACAAAAAATAGATAATCGTAAATAGAACGACTCCGACTCCGATAGAAATTAACATACTATTGATAAAACTGACGGTGTTTGTAAGTAGCTGTGTCGTTAGTCCAATCACAGCTAAACCAATAATTATATACACTGGAATAGAAATAGATTTTCGCTTCATGACGTGTCCTCCTATCTATATTTATATTTTAAATCTCATAAACTGCTCCGAGGAATCATTGCTTTTGATTGACTCTTTGGAATGAAACAAACCAAGTGTGGAAACCGGTGTTGCATGATTTATTGTTCTAAAAAGTATACTCGAGTATAGTTCCTGCTTGCTTCCTCTTTTTCTAGTGAGCGTATGGACGATATCTTTAAAACGATATATGTTTATGACCATCATTTATAGCATTACCTGTTTGATGATAAAATATTCCACTTTTATTCTTTGTAAGAAATAGATGGCGTAATTTTCTTATGTCTTCGCTTTTATTTTACTTCATTACTAGAGAAATAACTAGAAAAAACAGGATATAGTGAATGAATATATATTACCGGGATTGGTTCATCACAAATAGGTCATACTACATATTGGAGGTGTTCAGATTGAAAGAACAAAAGAAACAATTAGAACAAAACAAACATGAAACGCCAATGACTATATTGTCGAGATCGCTGTTAACAGGATTTATCGGGGGAGTAATTTGGAGCGCTTTTGGCACAGTTTTGTATTTTTTTAATTTTTCTCAAGTAGCTCCAAAATCGTTTGTTCTTAGTTCGTGGTTTCATGCAGATTGGATCGATACTTGGCTCGGAAATATTATGACCATTCTCATTATTGGAATCATTTCGATTGCAGTTGCGTTAGTTTACTTTTTGTTATTTAAAAAAGTAAATTCTGTTTGGATGGGAGTTGCTTTTGGGATTATATTATGGGGGGGCATTTTTTATGTGTTGAATCCCATTTTTACAACGGTTCCATCTGTTCAAAAATTGGATATCGATACTATTATATCAAGCCTATGTGCTTACATTCTTTATGGTACATTCATCGGCTATTCTATATCGTATGATTATCATGATTTACAAGGTGCTAATAATAACGCAAATCAACCTGAGGCAAAGCAGTCATAAGCTTTACACGGCAAATTATATTATTCAAATAGCTATCTTTATGATAAACTGGATACAGCCGATTTTTCTGTACAAAATGAACTAAGTGAAGGGATGAGAAGGATGAGCAAGCTTACCAAATTAAGACAATTGCTTCAAACAAAAGAAATAGATGGTATTTTAATCTCTAGTTCTATCAATCGTCGCTACATAACTGGTTTTACCGGTACAGCAGGTGTGGCATTAGTAAGTCAAACTGACGCTCGTTTCATTACTGACTTCCGTTATACGAAGCAAGCGAATGATCAGATTGCTGATTTTAAAGTAGTGGAGTATCAAAAGGGATTGAACGAAGAAATAAAAAGCCAACTAAAGGAAATGAACATTCAAACATTAGGATTTGAGAAAGAACATGTTACATATAGTCAGTATACAGCGTTTAAGGATACATTCGAAGTGGAATTGGTTCCTGTGGATAATATGGTGGAAGCATTACGGATTATAAAAACGAGCGATGAGTTGGACATTATGAAAAAAGCTGCAAAAATAGCAGATGATGCGTTTGAACATATTCAACCGTATATTAAACCTGGCGTAAGAGAGATAGATATTTCTAATGAATTGGAGTTTTTTATGCGTAAGCAAGGTGCGACATCTTCCAGTTTTGATATTATAGTAGCTTCTGGAAAACGTTCAGCTTTACCTCATGGCGTTGCCTCGGATAAAAAAATCCAATCTGGAGAACTTGTAACGATGGATTACGGCGCTTTGTATCAAGGCTACTGTTCTGATATTACCCGTACTGTAGCAGTAGGGGAAATCAGTGAGCAATTACATTCTATATATCATATTGTTTTAGAAGCACAATTACGTGGTGTAACCGCAATTAAACCTGGCATTACTGGAAAAGAAGCTGATGCTGCTACAAGGGATTATATTAAAGAGAAAGGCTATGGCGACTATTTTGGTCACTCTACAGGTCATGGTCTAGGTCTTGAAGTTCATGAGGCTCCTTCGCTATCTTTACGGTCAGAAAAACCATTAGAATCAGGTATGGTCGTTACCGTAGAGCCTGGTATATACATTCCTGAAGTTGGCGGTTGTAGAATTGAAGATGATGTGGTCGTAACAGAGATAGGAAATGAACGACTAACTTTAGCACCAAAAGAATTAATTCAGCTATAATGGAGGCATACTATGATTTCAGTGAACGATTTTAAAACAGGATTAACAATAGAAGTAGATAATGATATTTGGCAAGTAATGGAATTCCAACATGTAAAGCCTGGGAAAGGAGCTGCATTTGTCCGTTCTAAACTTCGGAATTTACGAAATGGTAATATTCAAGAAAGAACGTTTCGTGCTGGAGAAAAGGTAGGGAAGGCACATATTGAAACAAAGAAGATGCAGTACCTATATGCATCTGGTGATATGCATGCGTTTATGGATACCAATACGTACGAACAAATAGAGCTATCCAGTAGTCAAATTGACCATGAGTTAAAATTTATGAAAGAAAATATGGAAGTATCTATTGTGACCTATGAAGGGGAAGTGCTAGGAGTACAGCTTCCAAATAACGTTGAGTTAGAAGTAGTCGAAACAGAGCCAGGTATTAAAGGTGATACAGCAAGCGGCGGTTCAAAACCAGCTACGTTAGAGACGGGTCATACGGTTCAAGTACCTTTCTTTATTAATAAAGGAGACGTGTTGGTCATTAATACATCAGACGGAAAGTACGTATCAAGAGCATAAGTTTAAAAAACAGTCCATAGGGGCTGTTTTTTTAAACTATAAAATGAGGTGCTTGTGCCGAATAGCCACGTCCGGCTCCAGCACCCAGCAACTAGGCGACTTCACGAATCGCCCTACGATAATCATCATTGGTTCGTGGTTAAGAGGAAGGCCGACTAAAAACGGGCTTGCCGCCCTACGTCGGCATACTCCTGTTGCAGGAGCATGATTCCTAACTTTAGTTGCTTCGTTCCAGTCGCTACGTTGCTAACCGGGCGCCCCGAGTCTTTGTTCATACAGATAATTAACGCCTCTAGAAAAATGTCTATTATACTAATATATCATTTGTGAAATCTTACCATAGATTAAAAATTTTCTTTCAATAGCTATTCAAATTATCTTCCACATGTAATCGGCCGCTTCCATTTCACGAAGAACCTCAATAGGCTACTAAGCATAAAATCTAAATACAAGTCAAATGTTCCACTCATTTCTAAGATCCTTAGTTCGTGTCATTGCGATATAAACACTCAATAGGAAATGAAGAAAACCTCCATTCCATAAATTTTCACTAATTCATTATTACACGTTTACTGTAAAGTCATATTTCGTTTGTTGATGCATACATTTACTAATAAATGAAATTGCAAAAAAGTGAGGGTTAGAAGCTAATGGATGAAATAAGCAGACTTTTTCCTGAACGATTGCAAAAAGAATTAAATCGTATACTTGCACATAGATGGGACACTTTACAAGAAATTCGTTTAAGGCTTCAACAACCTATTGAACTTATCTTTAATCAGACTCATGAACAGCTTGCTCACTTAGTTCCGGACAAGCATGATTTTACTCATATCATTCAGCAATTAAGTGACTATTCCTTATATCGAATGGAAGAAGAGTTAAGGGAAGGATATATGACCATCGAAGGGGGACATCGCGTAGGATTATCAGGAAAGGTTAATACGTTACACGGGTCTGTAAAAGCTATTCAATATATTACGTTTTTAAATATTCGGATTGCCAAGCAAAAAGTTGGCACAGCGAATAAGGTGATCTCCTATTTATATCAACAAGGTTATGTTAATACGTTAATTATCGGGGCACCGCAAACAGGTAAAACAACTCTTATTCGCGATATAGCGAGAATGATCTCGTCTGGTTGGAAGCATATTCCATCGAATAAAGTCGGTATCATTGATGAACGCTCTGAAATAGCTGCTTCTATTAAAGGGATACCTCAACATGATGTCGGCGCAAGGACAGACGTGATGGATGCATGTCCTAAAGCAGAAGGAATGATGATGATGATTCGATCCATGTCACCTGAAGTTCTGATTGTTGATGAGATTGGCGGTCAGAAAGACGTAGATGCCTTAATGGAAGCTCTCCATGCAGGTGTTGCTGTGGTATGTACGGTGCACGGCCATTCCCTAGAAGAATTAAAGCGCCGTCCGGGTGTACAAGTATTGCTTGAAGGGAGGATTTTCGAGCGTTTTATTCTTCTTAACCGGACGGCAGCATCTGGGTATACGTACACGATTTATGATGCAAACCAAAGAAATTTGCTTACGGAAAAAATGGGGGGGTATTCATGATATGGATGGGAGCCATTCTTTTTATTACCACAACAACTTGGATTGGATTTGAATGGAGCAATCGGCTTGCCAATCGCCCCAAGCATATAAGACAAGTGAAGAATGCATTGCAAATATTGGAAGCAGAAATGATGTATAGTCACTTACCGTTACAAGAGGCTTTTTACACGATCCAAAAGCAGACACCTTTTCCCATTCATGCGTTTTTCGATCGGTTGTATAAAAATATGAATTATGAAAGTAAAGATTTTCAAGTTGTTTGGGAAAAGAGCTTAGATGCGTTTATGGATATATCTTGTTTAGGGAAGAACGAGCAAGAAATTTTGCGGCAATTTGGACAAACACTGGGAAAACATGATTTTCTGCAACAGCAAAAACATATCCAATTAGCTGCCAGTCATTTAGAACGGGAATTGGAAGCTGCTAATGAACAGTACCAGAGATACGGGAAAATGACGAAAAGTTTAGGCATATTATGTGGTGTATTTGTCGTATTGTTGCTTTTATAGGTGAAAGGAGTTTATCCCAATGTTTACTGACGCGACGATTTTATTTCAGATCGCAGGAATAGGAATTATTGTTGCTTTAATCCACACCATATTAAAACAAATGGGAAAGGAAGAAATAGCCCAATTTGCAACGTTAATTGGTTTTATTATCGTACTTGTACTCGTTATAGATGGTCTATCGGATCTATTTCAGCAGATCAAATCCGTATTTCTTTATCAAGGGTAATATGCGATGGATATTTTACAGATCGTGACGTTAGGTCTTGTAGCTAGTTTGCTTTATATTATTTTAAAAAATGTGAATCAAACATTTGCGTTTTTTGTGATTTTAATAACCGGTATTGTAATTTTTTTGTCTATTATCCAGCAAATCAATCATATATTTCAGCTGATTCGAACGTTAGGAGCTAAGGCGCAAGTAGATGGGATGTATTTAGAAACTATTTTGAAGATTATTGGTATTGCTTATATTGCTGAATTAGGGGCGAGTATAACAAAGGATGCTGGATTAACCTCGGTAGCAAAGAAAATAGAGCTTGCTGGAAAGATATTTATCTTATTATTGGCTATTCCAATCATAACCGCAGTCATTGAAGCCATTTTGCAATTTATACCTTCTGTATAATCGGGTGCTGTATTGTTGGCAAATAAATCCCGGAAAGGAGTTTTTATCGTGGATGAATTATAAACGTATATCTATGATTCTCTTATGTGCTTTTGGCTTTTTCTTTCTGGGATATGACAAAACAGCAGCAGAAACTACTAAAGAAACAGACGATTTAGTTGATGTGCAGGACAACATGTTAGAAGAGATATCTTTGGATGGAGTACAAGCTTATTGGAGTAAGCTTGTAAATGAATATGGCGGATATTTACCAGAACTTGAAAAATCAAGCGTGTATGAATTTATAAAAAACCAAAATTCCTTGTCGCCAAAAGCTATTATTATCGGTTTTATAGAATTTTTATTTCATGAACTTATTTTAAACGGCAAGCTATTGGGACTGCTTTTAATGCTAACCTTATTTTCAGCGATGCTGCAGACGATGCATAATGCTTTTGAGACGGGTACGGTTAGTAAAATAGCCTACTTTGTTGTGTATATTGTGCTTATCTTTTTGGCCTTAAATAGCTTCTATTCAGCAGTGACGTATACCAAAGAAGCAATTGACGGTATGAGCAGTTTTATGATTGCGCTTCTACCTTTAGTTTTAGGATTAATGGCATCCTTTGGAAACCTTGTTGCCGTTTCATTTTTCCACCCGATTATCATCTTTCTTATTCATGCGGGTGGACTGATTGTTGCTAATTTTATTTTACCGTTATTGTTTTTCTCTGCCCTATTAGTGATTGTTAGTAGTTTAACGGAACATTATAAAGTAACTCATCTAGCTAATTTATTTAAATCCATAGCAATTGGCACGCTTGGTATTTTTTTCACCATTTTTCTTAGCATTATGTCTGTACAGGGAGTAGCAAGTGCAATTCAAGATGGAGTAGCAATGAAAACAGCGAAATTTATCACCGGGAATTTTATCCCAGTGGTAGGCAGGACCATGACAGATGCGGCAGATACGATATTAAGTGCATCTTTATTGTTGAAAAATGCAGTAGGAATTGTTGGGTTAATCATTATTTTATTTATTGCTTTATTCCCAGCACTAAAGATTTTTGCTATTGCATTGATTTACAAACTAGCTGCAGCCATTTTGCAACCAATTGCAGACGGACCAGTAATTACTACATTGAATACGATTAGTAAGTACATTGTTTTTATCTTGGCATGTTTACTGGCAGTATCGTTTATGTTTTTCTTAGCGATTGTCATTATTGTCGTAGCAAGTAATATAACACTACTTTTACGGTAAGGTGGGCGAGCTTAAAATGGAAATGGTCATAGATTGGGTTACACAAATAATTTTATTTATTTTACTTGCTACAATTATCGATTTGTTTATTCCTGCTACTTCCATGAAGAAATATATTAAGCTCGTCGTTGGATTTATACTTATTTTAATCTTATTAAAACCAATATTTTTTATTTTTCAAATTGATGTTCAACGGGCATTAGAAACCTCTCTATCAGGGGTTTTTCAACAAAACAACCAGAATGATGCACTAGATAAATCCATTGAAACACAAAAAAATGAAATAGAAGACAAACAAGATGCATATATTTTAGAACAAATGGCTGTCCAACTAAAAGAAATTGCAAAAGATCCGCTTCAGGATAAATTCCAGACAGAGATTACAAATATTCAATTTCGATTTGCAAATGAACGAGAAAAGACGTATGAAAACTTGGATGAGGTCATTGTGCATGTAAATGAATCAAAAGATGGGGAGGGAGCAGTGCGAATCGTAGATGATGTAGTAATTGATTTAGACAGCCCGGAACAATCAAGAGAGGATAATAAGCTTCAAGACATAGAAGCGATGCTTAATGATTTATGGGAGATAGAACAAAAGAAACTTTCATTGCAGTGGGAGGGAGGGAGATCTTGATAGAAAAATTAAAGAAATTATTTCAAAAAGATGGGAAAAAACCACCTAAAAAAATTAGTTATATGATTATTTTAGCTTTAGTCAGTGTGATGTTAATCATCATCGGAAACATCTTTTCTTCCTCATCTGAAACAGATTTTGACGATCCAATACAACAACCGATAGAGCAGACTAGCGAACCAGATGCAAAGGAAACGGCATCTTCAAAGGAAACAACAACTTCAAATATGGAAGAACTGGAATCTATTTATACGAAGGACTTACAGGCATTATTAAATAAAATACAAGGTGTATCCGAAGCTGAGGTGATGGTAAACCTGGAATCTACAAGTATCAAGGTATATGAGAAAAACTTAATCAAAGGGCAACAAACAACAGAAGAAACTGATACAAATGGTGGAACCAGAGAAACAGAAGATGGTACAGAAGAAACACAGACAGTGTTGGTTAGACAAGGAGAAAAGGAAGTTCCCTTGCTTATTCAAACGAAAAAACCGCAAGTCAGAGGTGTATTTGTTGTAGCTAAGGGCGCAGATCATGCAACGGTTAAAAAATGGATTATTGAAGCTGTTTCCCGTGTGTTAGACGTACCTACACACCGGGTATCCGTAATGCCAAAGAATTAAGGGAGGAATAGAAATGTTGAAAAAACAAACTGTTTGGTTATTAACGATGTTAAGTTTAATGATTGTATTAAGTGTTTATTATATGACCTCACCTGATAGTGAAGATTTAGCTTATATAGACGATGGAAAGGACAATACGAATGAGGACGCGGTTCCTACTGACTCAGAAGCAAACGGTGATGCAGAGGTAGAGGAAATATCGAATGTAGGACAAGATGAACTTTTTACGACAATTCGTATGGAATTACAAGATAAGCGCAATATGGAAAAAGAGAGATTAACAGACGTTGTAGCTTCTAGCTCTGCCAGCGCCGCAGAAAAAGATGAAGCATTACAAGAAATCGATGCACTTGAAGATTTGGCATCGAAAGAAAAGATTTTAGAAGAGACCATTGTTGCTTCCGCTAATTATGAGGATGTACTTGTACGCTCTGATGATGATAGTGTAACTGTTCAAGTGAAAGTTGAAGAAAATTTACCAAAATCTGAAGCAGTTTCGATTATCCAAATGGTAAAAGATGAATTAGGGGATAAAAAAGTCAATGTATCCTACTTACCATCTGAAGTGCCAACCGAAAAAGATAAGTAAGGACATGAAATCCGGGGCAACTCGGATTTTTTGGTTTATCGTATAAGAAAGCATAAAAATTTTGGCTTTGGGATAACGATATAACGGAATAGCTACGTCCGGCTTCAGCGCCCAGCAACTAGGCGACTTTAGAAATGCGCCCTACGATAAGGCCTCAACGGTTCGAGGTTAAGAGGAAGGCCGACTAAAAACGGGCTTGCCGCTCAGGCGTTGGCATACTCCTGTTGCAAGAGCATGATTCCTAAAACTTTAGTTGATTCGATCCATTCGCTACGCTGCTAAACGGGCGCTCTGCGCCTTTGTTCTATTTAATACGCAACGATTTGTTTATCATTGGTTGAGCACCTCCTCCTTTACATGGAAGCTGATCGAAGCTTTGCTTTATCCTCGCTTTCCATTTATAGTTTGTTATAATTATATCGTAGGCAACTCTTCGTCAAGGATCTCTCATAATATACCTTGAAGTTTGTTCACCATTTATCGTAAAATATTAACAGGAGTTATTAGTACCTAATGATAAATTTAAAAATGAAGGGGTGCCCTAAATATATGCTAAATGTACAAGAAATACAGGAAATAATAAAGTTAATTGATCAAACATCCATTGAAGAATTCAAATATGAAACAAGCGGAGCGTCTATTTCGCTAAAGAAAGCTTCCGCAAATGGACAAGCACAAACAAAAAGCATTCCCGTGCAAACTGTATCTGGAACAGAGCAACTGGAAACAGAAAAAACGAGTGAAGACCATATACTAGATTCTGTTCAGGAGGAGCGTACGGTTGCTTTTGACCACGAAATTGTTTCACCAATGGTAGGAACGTTTTATGCAGCTCCATCCCCAGAAAAGGAAAACTTTGTATCGATAGGTAGTAAAGTGGATAAATCAACGGTAGTTTGTATCGTTGAGGCAATGAAGTTATTTAATGAGATTGAAGCTGAAGTTGACGGAGAAATCGTAGAAATATTAGTAGAGAATGGTGAGCTAGTTGAGTATGGACAGCCACTATTTCGAGTTAGTACAAAGTAAGGGGATGTAAAGTGTGATAAAAAAACTGTTGATCGCAAACAGAGGGGAGATCGCTGTTCGAATTATTCGGGCTTGTAAAGAAATGAATATTGAAACAGTAGCTGTATACTCCCAGGCTGACAGTGAGGCTCTACATGTTCAAATGGCTGATGAAGCCTATTGTATTGGACCAACTCACAGCAAGGATAGCTATTTAAACTTTACCAACATCATGAGTGTAGCGACGATGACCGGAGTAGACGCTATTCATCCAGGATATGGGTTTTTAGCAGAAAATGCTGATTTTGCAGAGATATGCCGTGCCTGTAAGATAACCTTTGTTGGCCCGACTCCAGAGGCTATTCAAAAAATGGGAATTAAAGATGTTGCTCGACAAACGATGAAAGCTGCAAATGTTCCCATTGTTCCAGGATCTGATGGGATTATTAAAGATGAAGAAGAAGCAAAAGCAATTGCTGATCAAATAGGTTACCCGGTCATCATTAAAGCTACTGCAGGTGGTGGCGGGAAAGGAATTAGAGTAGCCCGGACAGAGGAAGAATTAAAAAAAGGGATAGAAGTAACCCAAAAAGAAGCAGAAACCTCTTTTGGTAACGCTGGTGTTTATTTGGAAAAGTTTATTGAAGATTTTCGTCATGTGGAGATTCAAGTTCTAGCTGATAAACATGGCAATGTCATCCATCTTGGTGAGCGTGATTGCTCGATTCAGCGTCGGCTACAAAAACTAGTAGAAGAAGCGCCGTCTCCGGCAATAACGCCAGATATTCGTAAGAAAATGGGGGAGGCCTCTGTAAAAGCAGCTAAGGCAGTTAACTATGAAGGGGCTGGTACTATTGAATATATATTTGATCGGAAGACACAGCAATTTTATTTTATGGAAATG
Source organism: Roseburia sp. 1XD42-34 (assembly GCF_009917385.1). GTDB lineage: Bacteria > Bacillota > Bacilli > Bacillales > Amphibacillaceae > Virgibacillus. The sequence continues at coordinate 21,802 of NZ_QWLJ01000020.1, forward strand.
AATACACGTATTCAGGTAGAGCATCCAGTTACGGAATTAATTACTGGTATTGATCTGATTAAAGAACAGATTAAAATTGCTGACAACGAAGCATTAGCGTATACACAGGCTGATATTACCCTAGAAGGATGGGCGATTGAGTGTCGAATTAATGCGGAAAATCCGTTTAAGAATTTTATGCCGTCACCTGGAACCATCTCTATGTACTTGCCGCCTGGAGGACTTGGGGTCCGCGTAGACGCTGCGGTTTATCCTGATTACGGCATACCTCCCTATTACGATTCAATGATTGCCAAATTGATTACGTATGGTAAGACTAGGGAAGAAGCAATTCATCGTATGAAACGAGCTTTGGATGAATTTATTGTGGAAGGTGTTCATACAACGATTCCATTTCATCAACAGATAATGGAACATCCCGTATTTATAAACGGTGACTTTAATACAAAATTTCTTGAAGAAAATCCGATAGTCCAAGATAAAGCTGAATAAAATGAATAAAGGAGTGAGCATATGAGTGAACAACCATTACTAAACGTAAGTGATGACAATTTAGGTAAAGTTGAAATTGCCCCGGAAGTCATTGAAGTCATTGCAGGTCTAGCGGCATCGGAAGTGGATGGTCTTTATGCAATGCGAGGGAATTTTGCTTCTGGTGTAGTTGAACGATTTGGAAAAAAGTCTCATAGTAAAGGGGTAAAAGTGGAGTTAACCGATAATGGAATTGTGATTGATTTATACGTAATTCTACATTTTGGGGTTTCAATCCCAAACGTCGCCCAAATGCTTCAGTCCAATATTAGGCAAACGTTAAAAAATATGACCGCTTTAGAAATTGATGAGATTAATGTTCACGTTGTGGGAATTCAAATGGATGCTACAGAAGAAGGGTTAGAAAATAATTAGTCAGTTAGCTTCGAGTTAAGGCATATAGACGTTAGCATAACTTTAAGGAAGAAAGCCTTTCATGTGGAAACTACCTATTCTCATGAAAGGCATTTTCTTTTTCATTCTATATAAAGAAGTAAGCAAAGATAAAAGCTCGCGGCATATGGGTATGCTAGAACATAATTCTAGATAAAAGAACGGCTGTTACGATAAGCTATTTAGTGCAACAGAAAAAATGGTTGATTGTAGCGTTGCTGTTGGAATCGTGTTATGATTTTGGAAGAGATGAACTAAAGGAGTTAGTAAGGAATGAATAGACATGAAGCTAGAAAAAAGGCATTGCAAATTTTATTTTCTCTCGACATTAATGATATGCAACCCATCCATGAAATGGAGCATTTAGACGAACACGTAAAGAAGGATGCCTTTTTAAATATGCTTGTTAATGGTGTAGTGCATTACAAAGCGGAAATTGATGCAATGATCAGTGCAAAACTAAAGAATTGGAGCTTGGATCGAATCGCTTCTGTAGAAAAAGCAATTCTCCGTATTGCAGTATATGAAATGCAGTATGTAGACGATATTCCTATAAGTGTTTCTATCAACGAAGCAATTGAATTAGCCAATACGTTTGGAGATGAACAATCCGGGAAATTTATAAATGGTGTTTTATCACGCATAAATGAATAGTGTCACTTTCTATAGCCAGCTATACAGCATAAACGAAACCATCATACATAAATATGTGCCTGTTTAAAGCAGGAAAACTTATTGCTGATCGATCTTTCTTTCCATGGATGAGCAAAGGTTAGAAGAATGGTTCAGCTGTATTTGTTCACTTCCTTTTGACAAACTATGCCTGAGGTAAGTCTTTTTCAAAGTCACCTAGCACCACTCAAATTACTTCACGGAGATATTAATTTTTTCCCGCATATAAGGTGCTGTAAAAGGTGTTGTAAGACTTTCACTTCAGGATTAGTATAATCTTGTAATGCTACAAATCTAAGAGGGAGATAACAGCACTTTCATAAGCGGCCTTTACAGTATTAACAATCAGTGAAGGGATGAATGAAAATACCCTCCATTGACTGAAGATACACTTTATGAAGAGTTTGTCAAGGTAAACAAATGAACGGTAAAGTCCAATCACGGTGTCTATATATTACTGGATTGGAAAATAACTGGAGCTTTCATGTAAGTTAAAACTGAAGGGGGTACTTAAATTGCCAGCAGAAATCATAGATGGAAAAGCGTTGTCTTTCAAGTTAAAGGAGAAAATGAAGCAGGAAGTAGCTGATTTAAAAACAGTTGGTATCCATCCCCAACTTACTGTAGTACTTGTTGGAGATCATCCTGCTTCTAGGTCCTATGTGAATGGGAAGAAAAAAGCTTGCGACGAAACAGGAATAGGTTCCCGAATTATTGAATTACCGAAAACGGTTAGCGAATCGGAACTTCTCGACCATATACATACACTAAATAACGATCCTCAAGTACATGGAATATTAGTTCAGTTGCCACTTCCTGACCATATAAGTGAGCAACTGGTGATTGAAACTATATCCCCTGAAAAAGATGTAGATGGATTTCATCCAGTGAGTATTGGAAGAATGATGACAGGAATGGATACATTTTTATCTTGTACGCCATATGGCATCATAACTATGTTACGCTCAAAAAATATTCCGGTGGAAGGAAAGCATGCTGTTGTGATTGGCAGAAGTAATATTGTAGGTAAACCAGTAGCGCAATTGCTCATGAATGAAAATGCGACTGTAACAACCTGTCATTCTAAAACCAAGCAGCTTCATCAGTATACCCAAACAGCTGATATTCTTGTGGTGGCTGTAGGAAAAGCCCATGCTATTGATGCAAGCTATATTAAAGAAGGGGCAACAGTGATAGATGTGGGAATTAACCGCCTAGAAGATGGATCATTAACAGGAGATGTGGATTTCCAATCGGTAAAGGAAAAAGCTGCGTATCTAACTCCGGTACCTCGCGGAGTAGGGCCAATGACCATAACCATGCTATTAAAAAACACGATAAAAGCTGCAAAAGGGCTTGAGAACCGTGAAGGATAATTATTTAACTGTTACAGCATTAACGAGGTACATTAAACGAAAAATGGACACAGACCCACATTTACGCCAAGTATGGCTACGTGGTGAAATATCGAACTTCAAACACCATTCCAGAGGGCATATGTACTTAACCATTAAAGATGATCACTCGCGGATTCAGGCGGTTATGTTTGCAGGAAATAATCGAATGCTAAAGTTCATTCCAGAAAACGGTATGAATGTATTGATAAAAGGGGAAATTAGCATCTTTGAAGCTTATGGACAGTATCAGCTTTATATTCAGCACATGGAGCCGGATGGAATTGGCGCATTGTATGTAGCTTATGAGCAGTTGAAAGAAAAGCTGCAACAGCAAGGGTACTTTGACGAGAAATACAAACAAGAGATCCCTCATTTACCAAACAAAATTGGTATCATCACTTCACCAACAGGGGCGGCTGTAAAGGACATTATAACTACAATTAAACGTCGTTATCCCATTGTAGATTTGATCATTTTACCAGTATTAGTGCAGGGTGAAGCAGGTGCAAGCTCGATTAAACAGGCGATTGAAACAGCAAATGAAATCGGTGACTTTGATTTGCTGATTGTTGGTAGAGGTGGAGGTTCTATTGAAGAATTGTGGAGTTTTAACGAAGAAATCGTAGCAAAGGCTATTTTTGAGTCAACCATCCCCATTATTTCTGCAGTTGGACATGAAACGGATACAACCATCAGTGATTATGTCGCAGATTTACGTGCTCCCACACCAACAGGGGCTGCTGAAATGGCTGTTCCATCGAGGGAAGAGCTAATAGAGAAAATTGAAACGCTAAAACGGATAGCGATGAAAGATATGCAAGAAAAACTTAATCAGCAACGACAGCATTTGTCCAGACTAAAACAGGCTTACGCTTTTCGTTATCCACATCAATTGCTAAAACAAAAAGAACAAGAACTGGATGCCAACATGGAGCAATTGAAAAAGGGTATCATAGCAAAATTGGCAGAAAGCCAACAGCGTTATCAGTATTTACGCGCCCGTTTTATCGTCCAGCAGCCAGGAAAGCAAATAGAAAGAGCGAAGCAGCAGCTTCAACAGTTCATAAAGCAACAGCATGTATTGATGAAACAATTACATACAGAAAAGGTTCGCTCGCTTCATAATGAAATGAATAAATTAAGTTTGCTTAACCCATTAGAAATTATGAAAAGAGGTTTTTCCATCCCTTATACAAATTCAGGGCAAATTATAAAATCTGTACATGCTGTTGAACGAGGGGATAGAATTTCATTACGCGTTCCAGATGGACAGCTTAGGTGTCAGATTACAGAAGTGGAGGAGGAGAAACGAAATGGCTGAGAAGGAATTGACTTTTGAAGAAGCAATGCAGCAACTGGAGCAAGTTGTAGAAAAATTAGAAACGGGGGATGTCCCTTTAGAAAAAGCAATTACCTATTATCAAGATGGAATGAAGCTATCTAAGCTATGTACGGAAAAATTAAACCAAGCGGAAGAAAAAATGACAAAAATTATGAATGAGCAGGGAGATTTGGAACCATTCCCGATGCAGGAGGAAGCATAATTGTGGAGATGACAATGAAGCAGTACTTAGAAGAAAAGAAACAATTAATGGATCGTACGCTACAAAATTATGTCCAAAGATTACAAATCCCTCCCGCGTTGAAGGAGTCCATGCTTTATTCATTAGAAGCTGGCGGGAAACGATTACGTCCAATCTTATTAATGGCAAGCTATGAAGCATTTAATTTGGACATAGCAGTTACTTTAAGCTCAGCTGCTGCACTGGAAATGATTCATACGTATTCTTTAATCCATGATGATTTGCCAGCAATGGATGATGACGATTATCGCCGAGGTAAACTTACAAATCATAAAGCTTTTAATGAGGCGACAGCGATATTGGCTGGAGATGCTTTATTGACGTACAGCTTTGAATTAATTAGTAAAGATGAAAAACTAACCCCAGTACAAAAAGCAGTTTTAATGGCATTATTAGCTGAGACGAGCGGTCCGAAGGGAATGGTTGCAGGCCAAATCTTAGATATGGCCGCAGAAGACAAGACGATTTCCTTAAAAGAGCTAGAGCAAGTGCATGCGTTAAAAACAGGTGAATTGCTTCGTTTTGCCGTGTTTGCAGGTGCATATCTTGGAGGAGCAACAAAGGAACAATTAAACGCATTGGAAACATTCGCTTTTTATTTGGGACTCATTTTTCAAGTGCAGGATGATATACTAGATGTAACCGGCGACCAAGCAAAACTTGGAAAACCTGTAGGCAGTGATGTGCTAAATTTAAAAAGCACGTATCCAAAATTGCTTGGTTTAGATGGGGCAATGGAACAGAAAGAATGGTATGTATTGAAGGCGAAAGAAGCGCTTGAAAAGGCTGATGTTGCAAATTCCGAGTTGATGGATTTAACCGTTTATTTTAGTCAAAGAGATCATTAATTCCGTAGTTTTTTAATAAAAAATATGTTATAATCGAATTAGGATAGGAATGGTGCAGTATTCTAGTCAGTTCTCCGTACCTGAAGGCGGGCCTAAAAATTCGCCAAAGGGCACATCGATGAAGTTCCTTGTGCAGGCTTGAGGCGCCCAGCCTTGGGTCTGTGCTGGGAGTTAAGGTTATCGGGCGATCCACAAAGGCATGTGGGCGTTGACCCGATTTCCGCGGAGGCCCATCTCTGTAGTAACAACTAAGCCTAGTTGTCATTATGGAATGGGGTATGAACCTGCAGTATACGGTAAGGGACACCTAATATGCAGCGTAGCCTGCCTTGAGTGGTGACTGAGGGGATTAGAGTTATCAATAATAAATTAGATGGCCACTAATTTGTTATTGCCATCTCTATGAAATCAGCACTGCAAAAGAGGCTAGGGGACGGTTAAGAACTGTTGAGGAAATCTCCTAGACTGTTCATTCGACGTTTAAAAGGGATTATAGTGTGGACTAAGTGGTAATCCAGTCTAGCTCTTGGCGACAAAGCTAAGATGGTTTTAAAGGGGAACCGCCCATGTGGCAACACGGGGTAGCCATCTGGGAAAACCTACTGGACCTAAGCCGCAGTTTTTACCTTTTAAACGACCATTCCTTTGTACATAATAAGTTACGTATAACACGTTTTTAAATAATGGGGTATGAAATGAAATCACATGTAAAACGATCGATTAAATTTAGTTTAACTATTGCCGTTATCACTTTTGTGTTAGCGGCTATTTTTTCAGTTGTATCTTCTTCTATTTTAGGCGGAGTTGCCTGGTTTATCGGCTTATTCATTGTGCTTGTCATCGTTTTGGTTGGAGTTGCTTTTGATATGCTAGGAATCGCTTCTACAGCGGCACAAGAAGCTCCCTTTCATGCGATGGCTGCAGAGAAAGTGACCGGAGCAAAAGAGGCGGTTATTATTATTCGAAATGCAGATCGATTTGCCAGCTTTTGTAACGATGTAATTGGGGATATATCTGGAATTGTAAGTGGTACAGCTTCAGCTATAGTAGTACTTCAAATCGCAAATTTGTTAGGTTATGGAGAAGGATCATCCGTGCAAATTTTTATTTCGGTGGTATTGACAAGCGTTGTCGCTGCACTTACAGTTGGTGGCAAAGCATTAGGTAAATATTTTGCCATTAATGCTTCCACGAAAATTATTTTTTTTGCAGGAAAAATTATCTCCATTATGGAAAATAGATTAAAAATAAAAGTATTGCCTAAAAATTAATAAAAGAAGGACTTACCCTAATGAGTAAAAAGAGACTAGATGTATTGCTAGTGGAAAAATCACTGGCATCGACAAGAGAAAAGGCGAAGCGATTAATTATGGCTGGACAAGTCTTTGCTGAACAAGAGAGATTGGATAAACCAGGGATGCAAATTGATGAATCCACTCATTTAACGGTTAAAGGCAAGCTGTTTCCTTATGTTGGACGCGGTGGATTAAAGCTTGAAAAAGCATTAAAAGAGTTTTCAATAACGGTAAAAGATAAAATTGTTGTGGATGTTGGTTCATCTACTGGTGGTTTTACAGATTGCGCCTTGCAAAATGGCGCTGCATTATGTTATGCGATTGATGTCGGCTATAATCAGCTTGACTGGAAGTTGAGAAACGATGATCGGGTTATTGTGATGGAACGAACGAATTTTCGTTATGTTACGTTAGATATGCTCGAGGACGGAAAACCAAACTTTGCTTCTATCGATGTTTCTTTTATTTCCTTGCGGTTACTTTTGCCTGTATTAAAGTTGCTACTGAAAGACAATAGTGATATAGTAGCACTCGTTAAACCGCAATTTGAAGCAGGAAAAGAGCAAGTTGGTAAGAAGGGTATTGTTCGAGATCGTCGTGTTCATCAATCTGTCATCAGTCAAATGATTGATTTTGCAGAACGGGAAGAATATCAAGTGTTAGGCTTAACTTTTTCCCCAATAACTGGTGGAGACGGCAATATTGAATTTTTGCTACACTTAGGCTGGAAAAAACATGAAACATCACAACGATTTTCGGATCAAGACATAGAAAACTTAGTTTCTAAAGCACATGAAGAGTTGATACGAAAAAAGAATAAAAATAAATAATGCAAGTTTAAGAAATGGGGTCACCCGATGAGCAAAATACAACGTCATATAAAAATTCGAGAATTAATAACAAATAATGAAATTGAAACACAGGATGAGCTTGTAGATCGATTGAAAAATCTAGGATATAATGTAACGCAAGCAACTGTTTCTAGAGACATCAAAGAGCTGCATTTAGTAAAGGTAGCAACAACAAATGGGACATATAAATATAGTTTGCCTGCAGACCAACGCTTTAATCCGTTAGATAAATTAAAGCGTTTAGTCATGGACGCATTTGTGAAAATTGATTATGCAAGCCATTTTATCATATTAAAAACACTACCTGGTAATGCTCATGCTGTTGGTGCCTTAATCGATCAGCTAGATTGGGAAGAAATTATGGGGACCATTTGTGGAGATGATACCTGCTTAATCATATGCAGAACAGAAGCAGATGCATTAGCAATCAAAGAGCGTTTTATAGAGATGCTGTAATCAGAAGGTGGGGAATAAGGGCGTGCTTACGGAATTATCAATTCAGGATTTTGCGATTATCAACAAGCTTTCCATCACTTTTCACGAAGGATTAACTGTATTGACAGGTGAAACGGGCGCAGGGAAATCGATTATTATTGATGCAGTTCAATTGCTCGCAGGAGGAAGAGGCTCCGTTGAATTTGTTCGGCACGGTGCCAAAAAAGCAGACATTGAAGGGCTGTTTATTATCGAGGATGAGTCACACCCAGTATATAACGTTTGCCAACAGTACGGTATCGAATGTGAAGATCATCAGCTTGTGCTAAGACGAACAATGACCGCGAATGGTAAAAGTATTTGCCGTGTAAATAGCAAATTAGTGACGCTAGCCATTCTCCGTGAATTTGGGAAAACATTAATTGATATCCATAGCCAGCACGAGACACAATCACTAACGGATCCAGAGCAGCATATTGAGTTGTTAGATTTATATCAGCCCGAATTAATCAACAAGGCTAAAGACGAATATTTTAACCTATACGAACAGTTATCCAATTTGAAAAATCGTTATCGTAAATTAAGTGAAAATGAGCAAGAGACTGCGCAACGATTAGACCTGCTACAATTTCAATTAAAAGAATTGGAACAAGCTCAACTGCAACCAAATGAGGACGAACAGCTGGAAGAAGAAAGAAATACGTTAGCAAATTATGAACGAATTTATTCAGCCTTGCAACTAGCCTATAATTCCCTTTATGGGGAACAAAAAGGTCTTGATTGGGTGAACCAAGCCCAAATTGCCTTGCAGGATAACAGTAAGTTTGATTCATCGATTGCAGAAAAAGCCGAAGAGATAGCCAATTACTATTTTGGTTTAGAGGAGCTTACTTATGATTTGGGAAATCTAATTGAATTGTTACAATATAACCCCGAGCGTTTAAATGAGATTGAAGCTCGTCTAAGCGAAATCAATCGATTAAAGAAAAAGTATGGTGCTACGGTGTCTGAAATGCTGACATATATGGCAAAAATTGAAGAAGAAATCGAGCAAATTAACAATAAAGATTCTCATCTCTCGAAGTTAGAAGAACAAATCAAAGAAAAAGCGAAAGATGCTTTTTTGGAAGCTCAGGAGTTGCATGATATACGTCAAGCAGCTGCAATGGCTTTAACGAAAGAAATTCATAAGGAGTTAAAGGATCTTTATTTAGATAAAGCTCAATTTAAAGTTGATTTTGCTGAAAATAAGCTGGATCAACGAGAAGCATTGGATAAGCAATTGCATAAAAATGGATTGGATCATATAACCTTTTTGATCTCTACAAATCCAGGGGAGCCTCTAAAGCCATTAAATAAAGTTGCTTCTGGAGGAGAACTGTCACGCATTATGTTAAGCTTAAAAAAAATATTTGCCAGACATCAAGGAGTCACAAGTGTTATTTTTGATGAAGTTGATACCGGGGTTAGTGGGCGTGTAGCACAAGCAATTGCGGAGAAAATATATCACATTTCTCAGGAGTCACAGGTCTTATGTATTACTCATCTTCCTCAAGTAGCTGCAATGGCTGATACCCATAAACTAATTGAAAAAGAAGTAATGGATCATCGAACATCTACCAGTGTTCATGAATTGACCCGAGAACTGCAGATAAATGAACTAGCTCGTATGATTACGGGAACGAAGCTTACGGAAACAGCAGTAGATCATGGTAGGGAAATGTTAGAAATGGCAATCCAATTTAAATCAAAAGAGCATAATTTATAGCAAAAAGCCAGAAAATATATTATCTGGCTTTTTATTTTGTCCAAAAAATTTCAAAACATAAAAAGCATATCAGTTATTATCCCCTGTTGTAAACGTTTTTCATCCCCCATATAAGGTGCTGAAATCTGTACTGCGAGAAGTCTAACACCTAAATATCCTATTTCATAAGAGAGGTCTTTGTCATATCCTTGAGCTGCTAAAAGCCTTGGAGATGCATGAAAACCCACTTATTGAAGATTCGATTAACAAATTAAAGTGATTGGCATGTTGGAAAATTTTAAAAACAGCAACAATGGTAAGCGAAGTTTTAACCTATGTTATACATATCGAACTAAAAGCCTGTGAAGGTAATGTTAGGCAAGCTTGCTTATGTTTCACCAGTTTAAAACAACGTGAAAAAGCTTAAATTAAAGGTACAGATATAAAGGTGGTTTGGGTATGGAAAGAGGAGAGTGAATGAATTTGGAAAGAAAGCACAACAAAATACGCATTGGCATAGTCACAATTATTGCCCTGCTTGCATTTCCTTTTTTTACGCAACAAATAATTCCATTTAAAAGTCAGCCTTCGCAGGCAGCATCCACTTTAACTGATACCGGTGCTGGAAATACCACTGCAAAAGATCTATCACTAGCTGAGCTTACCGGTTTATCTTTCCACCAAGCAAAAGCAGAAGCGCATGATGATAAAAAGATAATCCCTGGAGGGCAATCCATCGGCGTTCAACTACAAACAAAAGGTGTCTTAGTTGTAGGACATCATGTAGTAAAAGGAAAATCAGGTGGCATCTCTCCAGGAGAAAAAGCTGATATTCAGGTGGGGGATGTTATTTTAGAAATTGATGGTAAAGAAATTAAAACAATGAATGATGTTAAACCGTTTGTTAAACAAGCTGGGGAAACAAATCATCCATTGGATATAAAATTAAAACGTGGAGAAAAAACGATCTCTACGGAGTTAAAACCTGCATTAGATCAACAAGGTAAAAATTACCAAATTGGATTGTATATTCGTGATTCAGCAGCTGGGATAGGAACGATGACTTTTTATGATCCAAGCTCAAAAAAATACGGAGCACTCGGCCATGTGATTTCGGATATGGATACGAAAAAGCCGATAGAAATTAACAATGGTGCAATTGTTCGTTCTTCGGTAACGTCAATTGAAAAAGGTAATAATGGAATTCCCGGAGAAAAGCAAGCCACATTTTCGCCGACAGATAATAAAATTGGTTCTATTACAAAAAATAGTCCATTTGGCATATTTGGAGAGCTGAATCAAAATTTGGAGGATGCTCGTAAACCAATGCCTATTGCTAAACCTCATGAAGTGCAAGAAGGTCCTGCAAAAATTTTAACGGTACTTGAGGGAGAAAAGGTTGAAGCATACGATGTAGAAATCGTCAGTAGCGTGCCGCAGACAAATGCAGCTACTAAAGGAATGGTTATTCAAATAAAGGATAAGGAGTTACTGAATAAAACGGGTGGAATTGTGCAAGGAATGAGTGGAAGCCCTATTATCCAAAATGGAAAAATTATTGGCGCAGTAACGCATGTGTTCGTTAATGATCCAACGTCTGGCTATGGTGTCCACATTGAGTTTATGCTACAAGAAGCTGGTATTAATGTTCCTAAAAATGGATCATCATTAAAAAAGGTAAGCTAAAGTAAGGACTTGTTTTGGAAACTTCTCCAATTCAAGTCTTTTTTCTTTTCAGCTAAAACCACTTATTTTTGTAAAGGAATGCATTAATTTGTGTCAAGAAACTCATATTTTTAGCGGTAGTAAAAAATAGATATGTTATAATTATGAAATAATAAATATTTTTCGACAAGCATATGTCTATATTTATCGAATATAATCGTATTTTTGAGTAAAACAGAGAAAAACAAAGCAAATTTCAAAAAAACCAAAGTTTTTTAATTAAAAGAAGGATATTTGTGATTTGTGTAGAATATGTAAAATAGTGAGAAGTTATGTATTACATAAAAGGAGGAGCTATTGTGGAAAAGATTGAAATTTGTTTAGTGGATGATAATCGTGAATTGATCAAACTAATGGAAGACTATTTTGAAGAGCAGGCGGATATTGAAGTAATTGGGACAGCTTTTAACGGAAGAGACTGTTTAACGATGCTTGAAGATATGGAGCCGGATGTGTTGGTGTTGGATATTATTATGCCTCATGTGGATGGGCTTGCCGTGCTAAACACATTGCGTTCTTCAGGTGGAAAAACACCGCATGTCATTATGTTAACAGCTTTCGGTCAGGAAGAAGTAATGAAAAAAGCAGTGGATCTTGGAGCAGCCTATTTTATTTTGAAACCTTTTGACTTAGATAACTTAGCTGAACAAATTAGACAAGTACAGGGAACTGCTGTTTATTCAACAGGTGTTTCCAAAGTCCAGCGAAAAGAGAAGAAAAAACAGGATTTAGAAGCAAGTATAACGAATATTATTCATGAAATTGGTGTTCCAGCTCATATTAAAGGTTATATGTATTTACGAGAAGCGATTACGATGGTCTTTAATGATATTGAGCTCCTTGGTTCGATTACCAAGGTTTTATATCCGGATATAGCTAAGAAATATAACACAACAGCTTCTCGTGTAGAACGGGCAATTCGACATGCTATTGAAGTAGCGTGGAGCAGGGGGAACATTGATTCCATTTCTGACTTGTTTGGATATACGATCAGTATTTCCAAAGCAAAACCAACGAATAGTGAATTCATTGCCATGGTGGCTGATCATCTACGTTTGGAGCATAAAGCAAGCTAATATTGCTCTAAAAGCTAAAAAACATATCCTCCATTGAAGGCGGATATGTTTTTTAGAATAGAGAAATTTGACAATTTCCCTATTGCGTGTAACATGTAAACCATTCTTATTTTACAAAAAAAGCAGTGTATAATGATTGTACAGCTTTTTCCAAATCTTCTGCTTTGATTCCAAACATCATGGAAACTTCTGAGGAACCTTGGTTAATCATTTCAATATTTACATTTGCACTGGAAATAGCAGACGTTGCTTTTTGAGCAACGCCAATTGTGCGGACAAGTCCTTCACCAACTATCATGATCATAGCCAGATTCCGATGAATTGAAATTAGGTCTGGTTGCAGTTCTTTTTGAATGCGTTTCAATACTTGCTTCTCTTTTTCTAGAGGTAAATGCTTTTCACGAATAATGATTGACAAATCATCTATGCCTGATGGTGCATGCTCAAAAGAAATACCTTCATCTTCTAAGATAGAAAATACTTTTCGACCAAAACCAATTTCCCGATTCATTAAGTATTTACTGATGTATATACTGCAAAACCCTGTGTCGCTGGCGATCCCGACAACACACTTCTCGCTTGGCTTTTTCTCAGAAACAATTAATGTTCCTGGCGCTTGAGGATTGTTCGTATTTTTAATACATACAGGTATTTCTTCGCGGTAAGCTGGGATGAGCGCTTCATCATGAAACACTGAAAATCCCGCGTAAGATAATTCGCGCATTTCTTTATAAGTAAGCGTAGTGATTTTCTTAGGATTGTGTACAATTGACGGATTAACAGCATAGACGGAGTCTACATCGGTATAATTCTCGTATAGGTCTGCTTTAATCCCTGCAGCAATAATGGAACCAGTAATATCAGAACCTCCACGTGAGAAAGTAATTAATTTACCTTCTTTTGTATAGCCAAAAAATCCAGGAATTACTAAAATCTCTTTTGTTGATCGTAAACTATAAATTTTTTTAAAGCTTTCTGGCAATATTTTTGCATTTCCCGGTTCATCGCTTACCGTCACACCAGCATCGTGAGGGTTCAAATAGCGCGCATTTAAACCACAAGAAGCAAGGTATGCGCTCAGAATTTTAGCTGAACTATCTTCGCCAACAGCTTTTAATGCATCCAACCTTTCTGCAGGATTAGCATCATTATGTAACTGATTTTCAATGGTTTGTTTAATATTATCTAAAATAGAAGCAGATAACTCAAGCTGTTCGATAATTTCAGCAAATCTTCGCATAATAGGATCTATATATTGGTTTACGGAAGTGCCTTGTTCGTGGGCATCCCATAGTTCAATTAACATATCTGTTATTTTTTTATCTGTTTTGTATCGTTTTCCAGGTGCGGAAACGACAATAAATTTCTTTTGGAGGTCCATCTTAATAATATCGGCAACTTTTTTTATCTGTTTTGCACTAGCGACAGAGCTTCCTCCAAATTTTGCTACTTTCACGCCAAATTCCTCCCGCTGTATTTTTATTTTTCATCATATCATAAATTCAGTTTATTTTGCACATTAAAAATAAATAAACAGCAACTGTAATTAAAAAATGGTTCGTTATGTGGAAAATAATTTTATGTTCAAGAAGTGATAAAATAAATTTCACCAACGAGTAGGATTAAGATTATATGTCGCATAAAAAGAACAAGGACGAAAACGTCCGTTTAGCAATATCAATGACGTCTTATCGTAGGGCGATTTCGCGAAGTCCGTTCCCTATATAAAAAAAGATGGGTGCTTATTCCCCATCTGCATAACATTTTTTTTTCAGTTGTTGAGTTCTTTGGCGTTTTCGATCCCGATGGATAATAAACCCACCGATAAAGGCTAGTCCAGCTAAAAATAAAATAAGTCCAACGATAAATTGGATACTGTTATGAAAAAATATTGGATAAAAAGAAGCAAACAATGTGTCTCTCATCAATTTTATTCCAATTGCTGCAACCACGCCAGGAATAAATAACAGAATTATAGCTATGATTCGAACCATCCCATATTTCCCTCCATTAATGTCACGTTCAGTATAGCAAAAAAATATATAAAAAGAAATAAAGTAAAGCTCTAATCCTTTATGGACTCTCTTATCCCTATGAATTGTATTACTGTAAATACTATAGGCTAAATCGCATCATACATAACGCGTTTTGACGTCTAGTGGCTCTAATTAAGGGAATGAATCAAATGACCTGCGGGTAACTACCATTTCAAATAAGGATTTGTCATTTGCAAAAAACAGAAAATATATACAACTCATCTTTGACTTTAAAATACTAAAAATTGTTTTGCTCAGTCAGTGAAGAAGGACGGTCATGGAAAACGAAGATAGCTTACGGAGAGCTATTGGACATAACACTAAAGGCTTTTTATAGAACTAGAGGTCAAACAAAATCGACGAGGAAAGAAATATAACGTAAAAAAGTATTGACAAATTTGAAGATAAATCACAATTGCATTACTTTGCATACTAACGTAAGATAGAAATATGCAAAATAGTGCAATATGGGATGGTGGGGAAATGAAGCGCGTTCTTATCGTTGGTGCTGGTAAAGGTGGAAGTGTGTTACTAAATATTTTAAACGCTACACATACGATGAAAGTGGTTGCTGTAATTGACACTAATCTATCTGCTCCAGGTATCGAGATGGCCAAAGAATCGGACATCCCTGTGAGTCAATCGTGGAAACAATGGGTTGACAAAGATATTGACATCATCATTGAAGCAACTGGTAATGAACATGTGCTAGAAGAGTTATTAGAGCGACGGGAACGAAAAACAGTTGTTATTCCTGGAACAGTTGCTTATATTATTTCTGAACTGTTTGATGAAAAGCAGGAGCTTTTAGAAAAAATAGCACTGCAAATGCAAAATCAAAATTTAATTTTAAACAATATACGTGACGGTATGATTGTCGTGAACAATTATGGCATCGTTACTTTTGTCAATAAAAGTGCGGAAACGATTATTGACCTAGCTAAAAGTGAACTAGAAGGGGAACGAATTGAAAACATCATTAAAAATACTAGACTGCCTGAAGTGTTAAAAAGCCGAAGACGAGAAATTAATCAGAAATTAACATTGGAAAATGGTAAGCAAATTATTGCAACACGAATTCCTATTATTCGTGCGGATAACCGTCTTTTAGGCGCTTTTGCTGTTTTTAAAGATATTACAGAAGTCGTCCATTTAGCGGAGGAAAATACCGACTTAAAAGAAATCAAAACGATGTTAGAGGCTATTATTCATTCTTCTGATGAAGCTATAAGCGTTGTAGACGAACAGGGGCTAGGTTTAATGATTAATCCTGCCTATACTAAAATAACTGGCTTAGCTGAAACAGATGTGATTGGGAAGCCAGCAACTACTGATATTTCTGAAGGTGAAAGTGTACATATGCGCGTCCTACAAACAAGAAGAGCGGTGAGGGGAGTGTTGATGAAGGTCGGCCCGAATAAAAAGGAAGTCTATGTCAATGTGGCTCCGGTTATTGTAGACGGAAAATTGAAAGGTAGTGTTGGTGTACTGCATGATATATCAGAAGTGCAATCATTAACGAATGAATTAAAACGCGCACGCCAAATCATTCGTAATTTAGAAGCAAAATATACATTTGACGATATTATTGGTACTTCATCGGAAATGAAAATTGCTTTAGAACAAGCAAAAGTAGGTGCGAGAACACCTGCTACCGTTTTGCTTCGAGGTGCTTCTGGAACAGGGAAAGAATTGTTTGCTCATGCGATCCACAATGAAAGCGACCGTAAACATTATAAGTTTATTCGTGTAAACTGTGCAGCTATCGCAGAGTCGATTTTAGAAAGTGAACTATTTGGTTACGAAGAAGGAGCCTTTACCGGTGCTAAACGGGGGGGAAAGAAAGGTCTGTTTGAAGAAGCGGATAATGGCAGCATTTTTTTAGATGAAATTGGTGAGCTATCCTTGCATATGCAAGCCAAATTACTACGCGTTCTGCAAGAAAATGAAATTGTTCGCGTAGGAGGAACAACACCGATTACAATAAACGTGCGGGTGATTACAGCTACCCATGTGAACTTGGAAAAAGCGATCATGGCCAAAACGTTTCGGGAAGATCTTTACTATCGGTTAAATCGCTTGCCTATATTTATTCCGCCTTTAAAAGACAGACTCTCTGATCTTTCTCTACTGGCTAAGCATATTATTACAAAGATTAATCAAGATTATGGTAGAGACGTGCAAGATCTATCCGAAGAAGCTTTAGCGGTTTTAAAGAATTATCATTGGCCAGGCAATATTCGCGAACTGGAGAACGTACTTGGTAGAGCTATGATCTATATGGGAATACATGAAAAAGTGATTCAGCAATCGCATTTGCCAAATTTAACGAGTGTGGTTGCAGACCATACTTTTTCGTCCCCTATTAAAGCAAACCACCAACCTTTGCAACGTGCTATAGAACAATATGAAAAAAATTATATTCAACAGGTTTATGAACGCAATGACTATAATAAAACGAAAACAGCTAAGGAATTGCAAATCTCGATTCGAAATCTTTATTATAAGGTGGAAAAGTACCAGATTGCAAAACCTGACCTGCAATAAAATGCAGGTTTATGAAATTTATTGCAGACTAAATTCTGGCAAATGAAACGCTTTCAACTTGTGGGTTTTGGCACATAATTTGCTATATGACTGTGGAGCGAATCGTAAGGAGGATCATATGGACAGTTTGATAGAATTAAAATTTGCCGCTAAAAAGGAAGATAAAAAAGTCGTCTCTGTAGCAAATGCCGAAGACGAGAATATTTTGCAGGTTGTAAAAATGGCATTGGAAGAAGATTTATGTCAGTTTTTATTAGTTGGCGATGAACTGAAAATCATGGAGTTAGCGAAACAAATTGGGCTTGATTTGTATAATTGGCGAGAAAAAGTCACTATTAAACATGAAACTGATATGACAAACATAGCACAATCAGCCATCCGCGCTGTGAAGCAAGAGCAAGCAGATATTGTTATGAAAGGGAAAATACCGACTAAAAAGGTCTTGCAAGCAGTGCTACACAAAGAGCAAGGCTTGCGAACGGGGAAGGTTTTGTCTCACGTGGCAGCATTTGAAGTCCCAAGTCAAGAAAAATTAGTACTATTAACAGATGCTGCTATGAATATTGCTCCAGATATTCAACAAAAGGCAACCATCGTTAAAAATGCAGTGAAAGTGGCACAAAATATTGGTATCAGCCTACCTAAAGTAGCTGCTTTAGCACCAGTAGAAGTAATTAATCCTGCAATGCCATCCACAGTTGATGCAGCGGCATTAACACAAATGCAACGGAGAGGACAAATCGAAAACTGTCTCCTTGATGGTCCGCTAGCTTTTGACAATGCTGTTTCTAAAGATGCTGCAGCTCAAAAAGGAATTTCATCTGAAGTTGCTGGAGATGCAGATATACTCCTCGTTCCTTCCATTGAGGTGGGTAACGCCTTATACAAATCATTTGTGTATTATGCACAAGCAAAAGTAGCGGCAATTATTAGTGGAGCTAAAGCACCAATTGTGTTAACGTCACGAGCTGATCCAATCGAAAGTAAATTATATTCGCTGTCCCTTGCAATTATGACAGCTACACCAAATAGGAGGGAACTTTAATGGAACTATTTCGTTATATGGAACATGATGATTATGAACAGGTCGTATTTTGTCAGGACAAGAACTCTGGTTTAAAAGCAATCATTGTTATTCATGATACAACTTTAGGTCCTGCTTTAGGTGGTACAAGAATGTGGACGTATGAAACTGAAGAAGCAGCTCTTGAGGATGCGCTTCGGCTAGCTAAAGGAATGACGTATAAAAATGCTGCTGCCGGCTTAAATTTAGGCGGTGGAAAAACAGTTA
The DNA here is from genome assembly GCF_009917385.1 of Roseburia sp. 1XD42-34. Lineage (GTDB taxonomy): Bacteria > Bacillota > Bacilli > Bacillales > Amphibacillaceae > Virgibacillus. Next base: position 40,229 of record NZ_QWLJ01000020.1, read on the forward strand.
TTATTGGGGATCCGAAAACAGATAAGAATCCAGAAATGTTTCGTGCGTTTGGGCGTTATATTCAAGGACTAAATGGGCGCTATATCACAGCTGAGGATGTAGGAACAACAGTACATGATATGGATCTTATTCATATGGAGACAGATTTTGTAACTGGTATTTCCCCTGAATCAGGCTCTTCTGGAAATCCTTCTCCAGTAACTGGGTACGGGGTTTATAAGGGGATGAAGGCAGCTGCTAAGGAAGCATTTGGCGATGATTCATTAACCGGGAAGACGATCGCTGTACAAGGTGTAGGTAACGTCGCCTATGCACTTTGTGAACATCTACATAAAGAAGGAGCACGCTTGGTCGTTACTGACATTAATCAGGCAGCGATACAGCGAGCAGTAGATGATTTCGCTGCTGAAGCAGTTGAGCCAGATGCGATTTATGATGTAAATTGTGATATTTATGCACCATGTGCGTTAGGTGCAACGATTAATGATGAGACCATTCCAAGAATGAAAGCAAAAGTGATAGCTGGTTCTGCTAACAATCAATTGAAAGAGTCACGACATGGTGATATGATTCACAAGCAGGGAATTATTTATGCTCCTGATTATGTCATTAATTCTGGTGGAGTGATCAATGTTGCCGATGAATTACAAGGGTATAATTATGACCGAGCAATGAAAAAGGTAGAAACCATTTATGACAGCTTACAAAAAGTGTTTTCCATTGCTAAACGTGACCATATTCCTACTTATCTAGCTGCTGATCGGATGGCAGAAGAAAGAATTAAGTCTGAATATCGTTCCAGAAGCCAGTTTTTATTAAATAGTCACCATATTTTAAGTAGAAGATAAGCTAACTCCACCATCCGTGGCTTATTTCTCCACGGATGGCTTCATTGTCAAAATGCAAAGCGAAAATACATGAGGAGCGATGTGTATTGCAGGCTATCTTTAGGACCCTTGTTATCAACCCTGGTTCAACATCGACCAAAATTGGTGTGTTCGATAATGAAGGGTGTATATTCGAAAAAACAATTCGACATGCTGTGGAGGAAATACAAGGTTTTCAGTCCATCAGTGAACAGAAATCTTTTCGTAAAGTTGTTATATTGGAGCAACTTGATTATGAAGGAATTAACATCTCTAAACTGGATGCGGTTTGTGCTCGAGGCGGTTTAATTCGGCCTATAGCAGGTGGAACGTATGAAGTGAATAAAGCAATGTTAGCTGACTTGGAAATGGGCTATAATGGGCATCACGCTTCAAATTTGGGCGGCATTATTGCAAATGAAATTGCTTCTGCACTCCATATTTCAGCATATATTGTAGACCCGGTCGTAGTGGATGAGCTAGCTGATATAGCACGCTATTCCGGTATACCTGAAATACCTAGAAAAAGTATTTTTCATGCACTTAATCAAAAGGCAGTTGCCCGCCGAGTTGCCAAACAGTTAGATGGAACGTACGAAGGAATGAACTTCATTGTGACACATATGGGAGGCGGGATAACCATTGGTGCTCATCATCATGGAAGAGTGATTGATGTGAACAATGGTTTGCATGGAGAAGGACCTTTTTCTCCTGAGAGAGCAGGTACGGTGCCAGTTGGTGATTTAGTTTCAATGTGCTTTTCAGGGCAATATTACTTAGAAGAGGTCATGCGTAAAATTGTTGGTAATGGCGGATTAATGGGCTATTTACAAACGAGTGATGCTACAGAAGTTGAAAAACGAATTGCTTGTGGTGATACATATGCTAAACAAATTTATGAAGCAATGGCTTATCAAGTCGCTAAAGAAATTGCTGCAATGAGTTCTGTATTACATGGCAATGTGGATGCTATCGTGTTGACGGGCGGTCTAGCATATGGCAAATCTTTTACCAATATGATTATAGATCGAGTGGATTGGATAGCTGATACCGTTGTTTATCCAGGCGAGGATGAGTTGCAAGCTTTAAATGAAGGTGTACTACGGGTATTGCGTGGAGAAGAGAAGCCAAAGGTCTATCCAGGCCAGGCATGATAAAAAGGAGTGAATAAATTGGCAACAGAATATGATTTAGTCGTACTTGGAGGTGGAACGGGCGGTTACGTAGCTGCAATCCGCGCCTCGCAGCTTGGAATGAAAGTAGCTGTTGTAGAGAAAAGGGAGCTAGGGGGTACGTGCTTACATCGAGGTTGTATTCCTTCAAAAGCATTGTTGCGCAGTGCTGAAGTATACAGGCAGACGAAAGAGGCAGCTTTGTTCGGAGTAGAAACGGAATCAACAACGCTAAAATTCCCTCTCGTACAAGCGAGAAAGCAGAAAATAGTCGACCAATTGCACCAAGGCGTTAAAGGATTAATGAAAAAAGGAAAAATTGATACATACTATGGTCATGGTCGTATTTTAGGTCCGAGTATATTTTCTCCAATGGCTGGAACCATTTCTATTGAACATGGTAACGATCAAGAGAATACGATGCTTATTCCCAAGAATGTATTAATTGCCACTGGATCAGAGCCCAAAACATTGCCGGGGTTAGAAGTGGATCATTCCTTTGTGATGACATCAGATGATGCATTGCGATTAACGGAGTTACCAGATTCGATCCTGATTGTCGGTGGGGGCGTCATAGGAATTGAATGGGCGTCGATGCTAGCTGATTTTGATGTCGAAGTGACAGTTATCGAATATGCGGAGCACATCTTATCTACCGAAGATGAGGCAATTGCGAACGAGGTACAAAAATTACTGAAGAAAAAAGGAGTGTCGTTCGTAACGAGAGCAAAAGTATTGGCAGATACTATCCAAAAAGACAGTCAGATTACTTTGGAAGCAGAAATAAATGGTGAAAAGCAATCATTTCAAGCAGATAAAATGCTTGTATCTGTAGGTCGAAAGGCGAATATAAGTAATATAGGTCTGGAAAACACGGATATTGTTGTAGACCATGACGTGATTCAGACCAATGCATTTTATCAAACAAAAGAAACACATATCTATGCTATTGGTGATGTTATCGGTGGTATGCAACTTGCCCATGTTGCCTCACATGAAGGTATAGTTGCTGTAGAACATATGGCAAATCAAGCCCCATTGCCTATTGACTATTTGCAAGTACCTTCCTGCATCTACTCGAACCCCGAAGTAGCAAGTGTCGGTTTAACCGAAAAACAAGCGAAAGAACGAGGTTATGACGTAAAAGTAGGAAAATTTCCTTTTCAGGCAATTGGAAAAGCACTTGTTTACGGAGAAACAGATGGTTTTGTGAAAATCATTGCTGATAAACAAAATGATGATCTATTAGGCGTCCATATGGTTGGACCTCATGTAACCGATATGATCTCTGAAGCTGGTTTAGCAAAAGTGCTTGATGCTACTCCATGGGAGATTGCGCACTCTATTCATCCACACCCAACCTTAGCAGAGGTGTTTGGTGAAGCAGCACTTGCTGTCGATGGAAACCAAATACATGGATAAATAATTGAAGGAGGGAACTTTTTATGTCAGAAAAAGACTATCAAACTTTAGGACTTACGGATAAGCAGGTTTTGGATATTTACCGAGTGATGTTACTTGCCCGAAAAATTGATGAACGAATGTGGTTGCTTAACCGTGCTGGGAAAATTCCATTTGTTATATCCTGTCAAGGACAGGAGGCTGCGCAAGTCGGAGCAGCGTTTGCGTTAAATCGAGAAAAGGACTATGTTGCTCCTTATTATCGTGACATGGGGGTCGTGCTGGCGTTTGGTATGACGACTACAGATTTAATGCTATCTGGCTTTGCTAAAGCCGAGGACCCAAACTCTGGTGGAAGACAAATGCCTGGTCACTTCGGGCAAAAGAAAAATCGGATACTGACAGGTTCATCACCGGTAACGACACAGCTTCCACATGCAGTCGGCGTCGCATTAGCTGCTAAAATGAAGCAGGATCCTATTGTTTCGTTTGTAACATTAGGCGAAGGGTCTTCTAACCAAGGTGATTTTCATGAAGGATTGAATTTTGCAGGAGTACATAAACTTCCTGTTATTACAATGGTAGAAAACAATCAGTATGCCATTTCTGTCCCTATCGAAAAACAAATTGCTAGCAAAACGGTGGCTGAGCGAGCACAATCGTACGGTATGCCAGGAGTTATGGTAGATGGAAATGACCCGTTAGCAGTTTATGATGCTGTGAAACAAGCACGTGAACGAGCAATGAACGGAGAAGGCCCGACATTAATAGAAGCTGTTTCTTATCGTCTAACAGCTCATTCCAGCGATGATGATGATCGGTTGTATCGGAATAGTGAAGAAGTAGATGAAGCAAAGAAAAAAGATTCCATCGTCACGTTTGCAAAGTATTTAAAAGATGCAGGCGTTTTAACGGACCAATTGGAAAAAGAAATGAATGAAACGATTCAGAAAGAAGTAAACGAAGCAACTGACTATGCAGAGAATGCCCCATATGCTGAACCGGAAGATGCATTAAAATTTGTTTATGAAAAGTAAGGAGGGGGAAATACAATGCCAGTAATGTCTTATATTCAAGCAGTAACTACTGCTTTACGTGAAGAGATGCAACGAGATGAGAATGTGTTTGTTTTAGGGGAAGATGTTGGTAAAAAAGGTGGGGTTTTTCGTGCTACCGATGGTCTATATGAAGAATTTGGCGAAGCAAGAGTGCTGGATACGCCACTTGCAGAATCAGCTATTGCAGGAGTCGGTATAGGCGCGGCAATGTACGGTATGCGTCCTGTTGCGGAAATGCAATTTGCAGACTTTATTATGCCGGCAGTTAATCAGATCATTTCCGAAGCAGCCAAAATTCGCTATCGTTCTAACAATGATTGGCATGTGCCGATGACCATTCGTGCTCCTTATGGCGGAGGTGTCCATGGGGCACTTTATCACTCCCAATCAGTAGAGGCAGTATTTGCTAATCAACCAGGATTAAAAATAGTTATGCCTTCTACACCGTATGATGTGAAGGGCTTATTAAAAGCAGCTATTCGTGACAATGACCCGGTACTCTTTTTTGAACATAAACGTGCGTATAGGTTATTGAAGGGGGAAGTACCAGCAGAGGATTACGTTCTACCAATTGGCAAAGCTGATATAAAGCGAGAAGGTTCCGATATCACCGTCATTACATACGGTCTTTGTGTCCACTTTGCTCTACAGGCAGCAGAAAAACTAGCTGAAGAAGGAATTAGTGCCCACATTTTAGACCTACGAACGGTGTATCCTTTAGATCAAGAAGCAATTATTAATGCGGCGAAAAAAACTGGAAAAGTGCTTTTAATTACAGAAGATAACAAAGAAGGAAGTATTATTGGCGAAGTAGCGGCAATCATTGCCGAGCATTGTTTATTTGATTTGGATGCACCTGTACAACGGCTGGCAGGTCCAGACGTTCCTTCTATGCCATATGCACCAACAATGGAGAAGTTCTTTATGATGAATCCGGATAAAGTAGAAAAAGCAATGCGTGAATTAGCGGAATTTTAATTTGCTGTTAGGAGGTTAAACAATGGCGATAGAAAAAATCAACATGCCACAGCTTGGTGAAAGTGTAACGGAAGGCACCGTAAGTTCTTGGCTCGTTCAGGTTGGAGATGAAGTGAATAAGTATGATCCGATTGCAGAGGTTCTGACAGATAAAGTCAATGCAGAGGTCCCTTCCTCTTATAGTGGAACGATAAAGGAATTAGTTGCTAAAGAAGGAGACACTATTGAAGTAGGCGAATTGATGTGTTATATCGATACAGGTGGAGAGTCTGAGGAAATAGAAGAAGAAAGCCAGCCTGAATCAGAAAAAACAGAACAGGAGGAAGCCATACCTGTGACCGATCAGTCGATGAAAAAGCGTTACTCTCCTGCAGTATTACGTCTCGCTCAAGAACATGATATTAATCTAGAACAGGTAGCAGGTACCGGTAAATCGGGAAGAATTACTAGAAAAGATGTGGAGAAAATCATTGCTTCTGGAAAAATTCCTACGCCTAGTAAAGAGCAGCCCGATTTTAAAACGGAAGAACAAGTATCTCAACAGCTTGCCAAACCTTCTGCTACACCAAAACCAAATACGTATCCTGGCGATATCGAAATTCCTGTTACTGGAGTACGAAAAGCCATTGCGCAAAATATGGTACGCTCAACACAAGAAATACCGCATGCTTGGATGACAGTGGAAGTAGATGTAACGGACTTGGTAACGTATCGAAATGCGATAAAAGATGACTTTAAAGTAAAAGAAGGCTACGGGTTGACCTTTTTCGCTTTTTTTGTGAAAGCTGTAGCCCAAGCGTTAAAAGAATTTCCGCAGCTTAACAGTACATGGGCAGAGGATAAAATCATCCAACGTAAAGATGTGAATATCTCTATCGCGGTAGCAAAAGAGCAAGAGCTGTTTGTACCTGTTATCCATCATGCTGACGATAAAAGCATTAAAGGGATAGCAAAGCAAATTCATGAATTAGCTGTTAAAGCTCGGACAGGTAAATTAACTGCAGATGATATGAAAGACGGCACATTTACAGTCAATAATACCGGTTCATTTGGTTCCATTCACTCTATGGGAGTCATCAATTACCCACAAGCGGCTATTTTACAAGTGGAGTCGATCGTTAAACGACCCATGATTGTCAATAATATGTTCGCTGCAAGAGACATGGTTAATTTATCATTATCTTTAGATCATCGAATTTTAGATGGATTAATTTGCGGTCAATTTTTAGCTCACGTGAAAGCTATTTTAGAACAAATGAATGCACAAACGGTGAATGTTTATTAAATAAGTATAACCTGCTGTTTCTAGTGATAGATACATCGGAAACAGTAAGGTGATTGACATTAATTGTAAATAAGCTGATAGATGGCTGTCGGTTTACAATTACAGCTGAGTGATTAACAAGCAATGCATTTCATTCTAAGCTTAAAGAAAATAGTTATGACAGGAGCTTCATATATCGTAAGTCATCATAAAAAAGATACTTTAACTAGCAAATGCATTTAATTGAAATATTGTTTTAGTACTGGTATTCTAACAACAAGGTTATAAAGTATCATTATAATAAGGGGTTTGATTTTTTATGGATTTTAACATATTTATGAATGATGTGGTCAACGCTGCAAGAGAAGATATAAGAGAAGCAGGTTATGAAGAACTTACTACTCCAGAAGCTGTTGATGAAGCTCTGTCGCGCAAAGGAACAACTCTGGTTATGATTAATTCGGTTTGTGGGTGTGCTGGTGGTATTGCTAGACCAGCTGCTGCAAATGCAGTTCATTATGATAAACGTCCAGATCATTTAGTTACCGTGTTTGCTGGCCAAGATAAAGAAGCTACAGAAAGAGCAAGGACGTACTTTGAAGGATACCCACCATCCTCACCATCCTTTGCTTTTCTGAAAGACGGAAAAATTGTCACCATGTTGGAGCGTCATGACATTGAAGGTCATAATGCGATTGATGTGATTAGAAGTTTGCAAGAAATTTTTGAAAAACATTGTGAAGAAGTGTAGGTGCATGATAAAGTAAGAAAGGGCTGGCTGTCACTATTTATAGGTCAGCCTGTTTTTACGTTATGAGAGGTGGAATAGCTTAGAAAAACGGCTGGATTTTGGTCAACTCACGGCTAAATGAATGAACTTCCAACCATGAGTGAAAGACAATTATGAACTAATTTTAAAGGAGAATGACGCTTGAAGATTGGGTATCGAACGATAAAAACAGCTATCGGAACTCCAATCGCTATTTGGATTGCACAATTGTTAGGAGTTACTAATTTCGTTTCTGCAGGTATTTTAACCATTTTATGTATTCAACCATCAAGAAAGCGATCTTTTTTAAGCGCTTGGAACAGGTTTTTAGCCTGTATTATTGCATCTGTGTTTTCCATTGCTTTCTTTCATTTTATTGGCTATCATCCAATCGTGGTTGGTTTGTTATTAATGGTTTTTATTCCGGTAACTGTCCTTCTTAAAATTACGCAAGGTATTGCTACTAGCAGTGTGATTATTTTAAATTTATATGGAGCGCACTATTTAGATTTCGATTTTTTAGTGGACCAATTCTTATTAATTGTTGTCGGAATTGGAACAGGACTTGTCATGAATTTATATATGCCAAGCTTAGATCGTAAACTAAAAGAAAAACAACAAGAATTGGAGAGAAATTTTCAATTTATTTTGCATGAAATTGCGCTTTATGTCCGAAATAAAAATATTGATTGGGATGGCAAAGAAATAACAAGAATTGGAGAGATCTTAGAAGAGGCAAATGATTTAGTAGAGCGGGATAAGGAAAATCACCTATTACGAAGTAAGCATATCTATCGTGACTATTTCAAAATGCGTACTCGCCAGTTTGAATTGTTGCAACGGATGTTGCCTTTAGTTACCAGACTGCCTAAAAAAGATACTATTTCAGAAAAAATAGCCAACTTTTTTGAATCTTTATCGGAGGCTGTGCATCCAGGAAATACAGCTATCATCTATCTAGAAAAATTAGAAAACCTACGTAAAGAGTTTGATGAGGAAGATCTTCCTTGCTCTAAAGAGGAATTCGAGACAAGAGCTAATTTATTTCGGCTACTGCATGATATTGAAGATTATTTGATTGTAAAATTGAAATATAAAGAAAGCGATATTGTGAGAAAAAAGAAGCAGATGGAGAGTTAATGCAATATTAGGCGATTAGACAGTAGACAACAAGCGCCCGCTTCAGAAACAGAGATTATTTTCTGTTTCTGAAGCGGGCGTTTAGATTTCCTAATAGATTTAAAAAGAACTAAATAAACAACGCCAGTCCTGCTGTCAAAGTAGAAAGAAGCATTGCAATAATCATAATATATACAACAATTTTAGTTCTACGTTGTCGCTTTGATTGTCGAGACATATAGATCCCCCTTACATACATTCAATTTATCATAAAGATGGTTTACTCAGGCTCATTAATACAAACTATATAACATGGATTAAAAAAGTGTAATATAACATGCAAGCCTTCGTTTAATTTGAAGAATGGAGCAAACTAACTCATGTAAAAAACATCATGTTTTTCCAGTGCTATTCTTAATTCGAACAACCATCGCATGTTATGAAATTATATATGTTCTGGTAATAGCTTTATTTTACCTTGAAACTAGCAATTGGACAAGAGTTTGAAGTGTTATTTTTATTAAACGAGGTCTGTTTAAATGAATTGATAAATATGCATGATATATAAGCTAGTTAAAGGGGGAAGATGATGAACGGGCGTTTATCGGTATCCAAACAAATTGCGCATATTGGCATTGCTGTACGTTCTATTGGAGAGGTCTTGCCTTTTTACAAAGAAGTTCTTGGGTTACAGGTTGTAAGACAGGAAATAATGGAAGAAGAGGGCGTATTGGTTGCTTTTTTACCAATTGGTGAATGTTTTCTGGAATTAATGGAACCATTGGATGAGCATTCTCCTGTTTTTAACTATATTGAGAAACACGGGGGAGGCATCCATCATGTAGCAATAGAAGTAGATCAGTTACATCATCATATCAAAATATGGGAGCGAAGCAACGTTCCATTACTAAATAATTACCCAAAAAAAGGAGCATGGGGCAAGCGCGTTGCTTTCATCCATCCAGTTGCAGCGCATGGCGTTCTGTTTGAATTTTGTGAGAGGCAGGCAAATAGAAATGGACATGTATGATAAGTTAAACGAGTTGTACGAAAAACGGCGCAGGTCAAAGCTAGGTGGGGGAGAGCAGCGAATCGTGCAACAGCATAAAAAAGGAAAATTGACTGCCCGTGAACGTATTTCCTATTTGTTGGATGCAGAAACCTTTATTGAACTGTATCCGTTTATAACACAACGTTCTATTAAAAATGGAGTATTAACAGAAAACCATGCATATGGTGATGGAGTTGTTACAGGTTATGGTAAAATAGATGGAGAGGCCGTATATATTTATGCTCAAGATTTTACTGTTATGGGTGGGACGCTTGGTGAAATGCATGGCAAAAAAATTGCTGCTGTGTTAGATTTAGCTGCTCAAAATAACAGCCCGTTTCTTGGATTAATTGATTCAGGCGGGGCCCGCATTCAGGAAGGTGTAGCAGCCTTAGATGGCTATGGGCAAATTTTTCGCCGTAATGTTCGCTATTCAGGCGTTATACCGCAAATTTCTGTCATCTTAGGACCAAGTGCAGGTGGAGCTGTATATTCACCAGCGATTACAGATTTTGTGATTATGGTCCAAGATACATCACAAATGTTCATTACTGGTCCGAAAATTATTGAACAGGTTACAGGAGAAAAAATCACTGCAGAACAACTTGGTGGGGCTTTCATTCACAATAGCAAAAGCGGTAACGCACATTTCATTGCCAAAACGGAAAAAGAAGCATTGGATATAGTTCGCCGCTTAATTTCATATATGTCGTCAGCACAGGGGCGTTCCTCTGTCTTACCGTTTCATTATGATTCTGCTAAAGAAAATGATTTAATGAAAATAGTACCTGTAGAAAGTAAAACGTCCTACGATGTCAAGCAAGTCATTCAATCGATTGTAGATCCGTCTAGTTTTTTGGAAGTGCATGCCCATTTTGCCAAGAATATTGTCGTCGGGTTTGTGCGTATTGGAGGAAAAAAGGTTGGGATTGTTGCAAATCAGCCGAGGTATTTAGCAGGTAGTTTGGATTTAGATGCGAGTGATAAAGCTGCTCGGTTTATTCGTTTCTGCGATGCATTCCAAATCCCTGTAGTAACATTGGTTGACGTAACTGGATTCTTTCCTGGAGTAAACCAAGAACATCAAGGTATTATTAGACATGGAGCCAAACTACTTTATGCTTACGCAGAAGCTACTGTAGCCAAAATAACTATCATTTTGCGTAAAGCGTATGGTGGAGCATATGTTGCGTTAAGCAGCAAGTCCATTGGTGCTGATATTGTGTTTGCATGGCCAAATGCAGAAATTGCTGTGATGGGCGCAGAAGGTGCAGTGTCCATATTGTATACCAAAGAACTATCAATAAGTAAAGATCCAATTTCACTGATGAAGGAAAAAATTTCTACATATAAGAAACGCTTTGCTACACCTTATGAAGCTGCAGAATTAGGCTTAGTCGATGATGTGATTGATCCAAGAGAAACGAGAGGAAAAATAATCGCGGCATTGGAGATGCTAAAGGATAAACAAGTGGTGTCTCCCGTAAAAAAACATGGGAATATCCCATTATGATAAAGAAATGAAAGAGGATGATTTACATGGTTAATGAACATCGTTTGGTAGATGAATTTTTAGAACTTGTACAAATTGATTCAGAAACTGGGAATGAAGAACAAATAGCGTCGGTATTAAAAAATAAATTTGAAGCGTTAGGCCTTGAAGTAATTGAAGATAATAGTAAACCAACTACAGGTCATGGTGCAGGAAACTTAATTTGTAACTGGAAAGGGGATCTTTCGAGCGCTGAAACCATTTACTTCACCTCACATATGGATACGGTCGTACCAGGAAAAAATATTAAACCGAACATCAAAGATGGATGGATTACCTCAGACGGTACAACCATTCTAGGTGCAGATGATAAAGCTGGTTTAGCGGCTATTCTGGAAGCCATTCGCGTCATCAACGAAGAAAACATCAGTCATGGAGATATCCAATTTATTATAACTGTTGGCGAAGAGTCTGGACTAGTAGGCGCAAAAGCTTTAGACACTTCTTTACTTCATGCTAGTTATGGCTATGCACTGGACAGTAATGGGGAAGTTGGGGACATCGTTGTTGCAGCACCGACACAAGCAAAGCTTCATGCGATTATTAAAGGAAAAACCGCACATGCTGGTGTCGCACCGGAAAAGGGAATTTCGGCAATTACATTAGCTGCAAAAGCGATTGCTAAGATGCCATTAGGCAGAATTGACGAGGAAACAACTGCTAATATTGGTCGCTTTGAAGGTGGAAAACAAACGAATATTGTAGCAGACCATGTGGAAATACTTGCAGAGGCAAGATCGCTTGTTCCAGAAAAAATGGAAGCACAAGTTGCCAAAATGAAGGAAGCGTTTGAGAGTACTGCTAAAGAACTTGGTGGCGCTGCGGAAGTTACAGTTAAGGTGATGTATCCAGGGTTTAAGCAGCAGGCCGGAGATAAAGTGGTTGAAGTTGCAAAAAAGGCAGCCCAAACAATTGGTAAAAAAAGTCAATTACTGCAAAGCGGTGGAGGTAGTGATGCTAACGTAATCTCTGGACATGGTATACCTACAGTTAATTTAGCTGTCGGCTATGAAGAAATTCATACAACGAATGAACGAATAAAAGTGAAAGACTTAGTGGAGGTTACGAAACTTGTGACCGCCATTATTCAAGAGGCAGCTAAAAACTAAAAATCAGCCTCTCTAAGTACGTTTTGCTTAGGCTTAGAGGGGTTTAGTTTAAATTACTTCATAAAGGAGTAATCAAGATGAATGAAGCAGTGCATAAACAGAGGAGAATTATTTTTCATGTAGATATGAATAGCTTTTATGCTTCTGTTGAAATGGCTTATAACCCAAATCTTAAAGGTAAACCTCTAGCCATTGCCGGTAATCCAGAAGAAAGGAGGGGAATTGTTGTAACGAGCAGTTATGAAGCTCGTGCCAAAGGAGTTAAAACAACGATGAATGTGTGGCAAGCTAAAAAATTATGTCCAGAGTTAATTGTTATGCCCCCTAATTTCCCTCGTTATCGAGCAGCATCGAAATCAGTGTTTAAAATATTTTCTGAGTATACCCCTATTGTCCAGCCCGTGTCTATTGATGAAGGGTATTTGGATGTTACAGAAGCAGCGAAAGAAGTACATGCGGTTGATTTGGCAACACAATTACAACAGCGAGTATTAACAGAGCTTGATTTGCCGTGCAGTATTGGGATTGCTCCCAATAAATTTCTTGCTAAAATGGCTTCAGATATGAAAAAGCCACTTGGACTTACTATTTTAAGGAAGCGGGAATTGCCGACTAAATTATGGCCACTCCTGATTGGCGAGATGTATGGTGTTGGTGAGAAAACAGCAGCGAAACTAAATACAGCAGGCATTTATACGATTGGTGATTTGGCAAAAAAAGATGTATACCACTTAAAACAACTTCTTGGTATTAATGGAGAACGTTTACATAATAGGGCAAATGGCATCGACAATCGGCCAGTCGATCCTGATGCCATTTATGATTTCAAAAGCATTGGTAATTCGAAAACATTGGCTCATGATACGACGGATGATAAGGAAATATATACATTGTTACAAGCCCTAGCAAGCAAAGTAGAACAACGAATGAAACGAAAACGAACTGTTGGCAGAAGTGTGCAGCTAATGATTCGATACCACGATCGCCGCACTATTACGAGAAGCAAAAAGCTTCATTATTATTTATATGATAAAAAAGATATTTTGCTAGAAGCTAATGATCTACTGCAAAAACATTGGAATTTGGAGCCAATTCGCTTATTAGGAATTACGGTAGGGGATTTAGAAGAGCAGCAACAGCTCGCCAAACAGCTTGACTTATTCACATATGAAAATGAAGCAGAGAAAGAGAAGTTGTACGAAGCAATTGAGCACTTATCCAGTAAATACGGCAAAAATCCATTTATTCGATTAGAAGATGACATTTCTGAAGGAGCACAACAACCGACGACAAGCTTCCAAAAAGATTTCCTAGATGATTTTAAAAGCTAAAGGCTAGACGATTACCCTTAGCTTTATTCCGTATATAATGTGCTGCAAGACTCCCACTTCAGAAGTTGAATAAAATCTGTACAACAACAAGTCTAAGTTGGATATAACAACACCTAAATACGCCCGATTCGTGCCTCTAACCATCAGCAGGGATGCATGGATTGAAGTTGCACTTTATTATATCAATCGCTGTTTTTTACAATATACAAAACGCACTGTTAAAATTCAATATGCAAAGGTGGAGAGCGAGTGAATAAAAAACGGAAAATTATAACTTGTTTTTCACTTTCTATTATAGGAATGATGGTTACCTATTATAGTGGAACATATTTCTTAATACACACAAAGGAAATTTCATCTGCCGAAATAGTCGACAAATACTCCAAAGAGAATGAATTTTATATTTCCGTGAAGACTGAAAAGAACCAAGTTGTTGATATCCAAGTAGAAACTAAATCAACATGGGATTTAATTGAACTAACAGAAACTTATCATATGACATATTCTTGGCATGGTAATTCCCCTCCAAGACTAATTAAAATTACGAAGAATTAGCTCCGAATTCAAATTAAAATATATGCAACGGTTTTTGACTTCTTAGAGCACACTTCATTCTTTTTACTCTATAAATCATAATGTTATATTGGACTTAGACAAACAGCTTTGGTATGGAAGATATAGATGAAGGTAGTACGGTTTAATTCAAATCCATAATGGGAGGATGATAACAAAAAATGATAGGTTGTAAAAAATTATATTTTTTTCTAAATGCTAGTTGTGGAAATTATTTAGATTACTATATTATTATTATGTAAACTGATTGGAATGAATTTAAAGTTGAATAATAGTAACTTTGGAGAAATGAATGGAAGATTATTAAGTACGAAAGTTAAAATGTTGAAAGCTTGTCAAATTAGCGGAACAGAAAATTATGGTTACTTGAGGCAAAAAGCAATAAAAAAGTAACGTGAATTCAATTCTCCGTGTTTTCGATTAGTGAATTCATGATAGAGGTAAGATGTGGAAGATAGTTATATCCAATGATGTTAGATATGGAAAAAGGGATTTCCGGGATCAAGTAAAGTTAGTGAACTCCTAGATGAAAAATATCCTATCTACCCTTATCTAGCAGCTTCTAGATTATGGGTACTTCTTAAGATTTAGCTACATAGTCCTTAAACCTATGTTAGGTATAGAAGGAGCAGTTTTTCAATAGCGCGACCTCACTTAAAAAGGAGCCGTTATTTTCCGCTTAGACTTCTCTATATCTACTCGAGTCACGAAGTAGGGGTTACGGGCTCCTTGCACCTAGGATAATAAAGTAAAAATGAGGTGCTTGTGGAGAACGAAATAACCGACTAGTCATGTCCGGCTCCATTCTCAGGAACGATGCGACTTTAGAAATGCACCCTACGATAAGGCCTCATCGGTTCGCCTGTAAGAGGAAGGCCAACTACAACAGGTTTGCCGCCCAGCCCCAGTTTTAGTGGCATGATTCCTTTATCCCGTAAAAAAGGCGTTGTAAACTCCCACGGTCTAAGAATGGAAGATGTGAGACGAACAAGTCGAAGCGGAGGTAACAGCACCTAAATCCCTGATTCGTTCAAAGGCCTTTAGGTCATACCTTTGTAATACTAACCATCAGCGGGGATGAAGAAAAACCCCGCTCCCTTTATCTTTCGTTGATTCGTTCCATTCGCTACGTTGCTAACCGTGCGCTCTGCGCCTTTGTTCCTTCATACCTATTACTTCATAATTTTTTTCAAAATGGTCTCCGATAATTTACCACCTGGATAACGAAATGGGACATCAAATTTAGTTGATTGCTTCATGATGCTTTTTTTGTGAGAAAATGTATCAAAGCTGTATTTACCATGATAAGCTCCCATTCCACTTTCACCAACGCCGCCAAAAGGAAGATGCGGATTCGCCAGATGAAAAACAGTGTCATTAATACTGCCGCCTCCAAAGGAGAGATATTGCATAATCTGTTGCTGCGTGTTCCCGTTTTCACCGAAATAATATAAAGCTAGCGGTTTTTCTTGCTTTCGAATTACACTAACAGCCTCTTCGATTTCATCAAACGTTAAAACAGGTAGGATAGGCCCAAATATTTCCTCTTGCATAACAGGATCGTCCCATGTGATTTTATCAATAATAGTCGGTTCTATTTTTAATGTGATCGGATCTGTTGACCCGCCATGTACAATCGACCCATTTACTAGATAGTTTGATAAGCGATTAAAATGTTTTTCGTTAATAATTCGAATATAATCTTTATTGGATAAAGGATTACGGCCATAAAAGTTGCGTATATATTTTTTCATAGCTTTGAGTAATTTAAATTTCACTTTTTCGTGTACATATAAATAATCTGGCGCTACACACGTTTGTCCAGCGTTTGTAAATTTTCCCCATACAATTCTTTTTGCAGCAAGATTAATGTTAGCATCTTTATCTACAATCACAGGGCTTTTGCCGCCGAGTTCTAAAGTAACTGGTGTAAGATGCTTACTAGCTTCCCTCATAATGATCCTTCCAACTGCTGTGCTTCCAGTGAAAAAGATATAATCAAACCGTTGTTGTAATAATTCCTGTGCAGTTTCCTTTTCCCCTTCCACAACGGTTAAATATGAGGGGTCAAAATAAGTTTCCGTTAACTTTTTTAATAAGGCTGAAGTTGCTTTAGCTTCTTCTGATGGTTTAATGATGACACAATTGCCAGCAGCAAGTGCGCCAATTGCTGGTGCAAGTGCTAGCTGTAGTGGATAGTTCCAAGGTGAAATGACCAAACAAACTCCGAGAGGTTCTTTAATTATATAATTCTTGGTACCTTTATGGGTAATCGGTGCAGATACTTTAATCGGCTCCACCCAATTTTGCAATTGTTTTAGCGTATGGTCAATTTCCATGAATAAAAAGCCTAATTCAGTTGTTAGTGTTTCGTGTTTTGATTTATTTAAATCAGTCTTTAATGCTTGATAGATGCTTGCTTCATTTTCCTTTAACATTAATTTTAATTTTTGTAGCTGTTGCTTACGAACTATATAATCCATCGTATTTCCATTAAGAAAAAACGTTCGCTGGTTGGCAACAATTTGTGCTATGTTCGTCAATGAAAGCCCTCCTCTATGTAATGGTAAATCTGGAAAAATCATTGGCTAATTCTGTATTGGGAAATATCTCTCGGGCTTCCTGTAACAGCTGTGCAGTTGCTTCTTGCTGGTAACGCGAAGAAATATGCGTCAAAATGAGCTGTTTACAATTACTTTCACTCGCTAATTGTGCGGCTTCTAACGTAGTAGAATGGAAGTAACGGTGTGCAAGATTTTGTTTATCTTTTCCAAAGGTCGCTTCATGAATAAGCATATCGGCATTTTGAGCCAAGCGTATGTGGTCTTTAGAAAATCGAGTATCACTAATCACAGAAACAATTTTTCCTTTTTTTGGCTCTCCCAACACTTCTTTTCGGTAGATAGTCCCTATGTGAGGTATGGTGACATGTTCGTTTTCTTTTATTTCCTGATAGATGGGACCTGGTTCAATTCCTTTATCCTTTAGTTTATTAACGAGTAATTCTCCTGGCTTATCTTTTTCAACAACGCGATAGCCAAAGCACGGAATTCCGTGTTCTAATAATTGAACAAAAACTTGAAACTGCTCTGTATCAATGATCATTTGATCGGTTACTGCAACGAAAGATAGGTCATAAGTTAAATGTGTTTCACTCAAAGCCAAGCTTGTTTCGACATATTGTTTTAATCCCTTTGGGCCATAGATGGTTAACGGTGTGTCTCCTCCTTGAAAAGAACGACTACTTAGAAAACCAGGTAAGCCATAAATATGATCGCCATGCATATGGGTAATAAATATTTTATTTATCTTACGTGGCTTCAGATTTGTATGCAAAATTTGATGCTGTGTTGCTTCTCCACAATCAAACAACCAAATACTATTTTGTTCTTGTAATAATGATAACGCTATAGCAGAAACGTTTCTTTCTTTGGAGGGAACTCCAGCTCCAGTACCAAGAAAAATCACTTCCATCGTTATCCCTCCATTCTATGTACAAATAACTAATGAGCTATTATGTTTATTATACTTCATTCGCGATAGCTTTTGTTTAGAATAGTATCCTTTTCAACACAAATTCGGCAATGACTATAGAAGATAACCAGGACTAAGGTCTTAAGTTCCCTTCAAAAGAAACTACTTTTTCTGCGTGCACCGTAACATCATGGTGTCTTAGTTCGAGACGCTGAAGTTTTGAGTAATACGCCTATACAGCATGTACTGATTCTAGACTCCTCCACAGGAAGAGGGATGTTTTAGAAGGAAGGCGTATGTATTAAATACATGAGCACTACTAGTCGCTTCCTTGAAACCTATTCTCTCGCAGGAAAGTTTGCAACAAAGGGGCACTTTTTCGAAGAGAAAAACAAGCCAACTAGAAACGTCGATGTGTTACTGTAGTGTGCTGTTTGAAATATACGCCTTACCGATTGTACAAAAGGTTTCTATAATACAATGCCTGATCAGGCACATCCGTAAATATCCCATCCACACCGTATTGAATAGAACGAATAAGATGTGCCGGGCGGTTGATAGTATATAGTCTTAGTTTCATTTTATGTTCAGTAGCAGCAGCGACTATTTTTGGTGTTATTCGTTTATAATTTAAATGCAGTGCATTTGCCCCTAATTCTTTTGCAACATGTACAGGGTGCCGATATCTTCGTGAAGTTAAGAAACCTATTTCTACAGTTTTTTTATATGCAGCCAATTTTCTAACGCTATCTGCATTAAATGTAGAGATGGTAGTTCGGTTTATCAGTTGATGAGTGAAGAGATATTCATAAACGATTGCCTCAATATGATTATATTCCACTTTATTATTTTTTAGTTCAATATTTAAATATAGTGGCTTCGATTTAATCCAAGTCAGAAATTCTTCTAACGTTGGAATTGGTGTCCCAGTAAATTTTGGCGAAAACCAGCTTCCTGCATCAAGTTGACATAGTTCACGATATGTGAAATCTTTAATGTAACCCATGCTATTGGTGGTTCGTTTTACATGCTCATCATGAAAAAGGACTGGTATCTGATCTTTCGTTAGTTGGACATCTGTTTCAATTCCTTCTGCTTGCATCTGAAACGCTAATTGAAATGCAGCCATGGTATTTTCCGGAGCATAGCTGCTTGCTCCACGGTGAGCGTATATAGTTGGTTTCACTCTTTAATTTCACCTCTTATAATTAAAGAACATGCATGATAGTTATTTACCCTTATATAGAGGTTGCTTAAACGGTGGTATTTTTCTCTTTTTTTGGCCGTTCTATATTTAGGCTATTCAATCTATCGCTTTGAAGTTCCTGTTCTTCTTATTCTTGCTTTTTACACGCTCTCCACGGATTTATTTTTAGCATAAAGGTTTTCCTTAGAAACGGTCAAATATTAGTCATTTAATCATCTTTACATACACAGATTGGGATGGAAATAGTTAATCCTCATTTTAGCAGTAAAGATGAGGGGTATCAATCCGTGGTTGAATGGAAAACCAGTTAAAACAATCGACAATATGTTGTAAAGAGAGTACAATATATAAAAATGAATGATGATTCAGTTGGAGGAATCAAACGAATGAAAGTAATTGAACAGACAATTAGTCAGATAACCTTGCCCACTCCCTTTGCAGTAGGAGATGTGCATGTATATATGTTAGCAGGAGATACATTATCTATCGTAGACGCAGGAGTGAAAACAAAGGAAGCATGGGAAGCGTTAACGTTTCAATTAAAGGAACTCGGGTATCGACCAAATGATATTGAACAAATTATTATAACCCATCACCATCCTGATCATATCGGCTTAACAGAACAATTTCCTAAAGCAAAGCACATTGCTGCTCACCCGGATGTCAACCGATGGCTTACAAGGGATCAGCATTATTTGGCTCATTATATGCATTTCTTTGAACAATACTTTTTTGAAAGTGGCATTCCTAAAGTTTTCTACCATGCTTTAGACCAGCTAGAGGCTTCAGTGGATTTTGCAGGGAAAGGAGAAGTGACTATTCCTCTTGTTGAAGGTGATACGTTGCCTGGACATCCAGAATGGAAAGTGATTGAAACAAAAGGGCATGCACAAAGTCATCTGTCGTTTTTACGTGTTCATGACCATCTTCTAATTGGCGGAGATCATCTATTGCAACATATTTCTTCCAACCCGATTATTGAACCCCCAGAAATAGGAGAAACGATTGAGCATCGGCCGCAACCTATGTTACAATATCGGGAAAACTTGCAAAAATGTGTTGATCTAGGTGTGAAAAAAGTGTTACCCGGTCATGGCGAGATTGTGAAGAATCCACAAAGATTAATCTTATCACGTTTAACAAAACAGGAGGAGAGGGCAGATTTCGTTTATGATATTCTACAGCAGAGTAGAAGTGTGTTAACGCCATATGAAATATGTACTAAACTTTTTCCGAAGCAGTTTAAAAAACAAATTGACTTAACCATGTCAGAAACGATTGGGCAATTAGATTATTTGGAAGCCTTAAAACGAGTGAAAAAAAGAAAAGAGGACGGAAAAATAGTATATGAAGCAAGCATCATTGATTAATAAAAAAATAATTATTACTGGGGCATCGAGTGGTATTGGCGAAAAATTAGCATGGCATATCGCAAAGAATGGGGGTGTTCCCATCTTATTAGCTCGTTCACAAGATAAATTACAGCAATTGAGTGATGGTATATATCAATCTTTTCATATACAAAGTCCGATTTATTCCATTGATTTACGAGACAAAAAAGCGATAAGTGGAGCTATTAGTGAGCTTACTATAAAGCATGACCCTATCCAAGGTCTTGTTAACAATGCAGGAATAGGAATTTTTTCGGAAGTAAAAGATATAAGAGAAGATGAAGTTAATGCTATGTTTCAATTAAATGTAACAGCTTTAATCTTTATAACAAAGCAATTACTGCCTTATTTTCAACAACAGCCAATAGCGCATATTATCAATATTGCATCACAGGCGGGTAAAGTAGCTACCCCCAAAGCGGCGATTTATGCAGCGACAAAACATGCGGTAATCGGGTTTTCAAATGGGCTCCGTCTTGAGTTGGCTGCAAGTAATATTAATGTAACAGCTGTGAACTTAGGACCAGTGAAAACGAATTTTTTCCTTACTGCTGATCCGACTGGTAATTATGAGAAAAATGTGGCACGGTACATATTAGATCCAGACAAGGTAGCCAAAAAAATCGTTCGCTATTTATTTACTCCAAAAAGAGAAATTAATTTACCGTTGTGGATGGATATTGGTAGTCGAATATACCAGATATTTCCAACGGCTACTGAAAAGCTGTTACGAAATCAGTTTACCAGAAAATAATCGTGAATAAAGGGGGTTAAAAATGGAACTATTAATAACGGATAAAGCTTGGGGGGAATTGGAAGCTATACAGCCACAAACTTCTTCGTATTTACTGTTATGGTATGACACAGAAGGTTGCGGTTGTGGGGTGAATGGTATGGCGACAATTCGCTTTGTAAAACAGCGAAAATCAAGTTATAAGTGCGTGTTTAACCCAAGAATGCTAACATTTGTAGAAGAGCAACAAGAAATATTTTTCTCTGATAAACTAACACTTGATTATGAGCACGGATTATTTCGTTTGAAAAGCCAGGAGGGTATTTTAAATCCCTTTATTTCTAAACACCAATTGATTACTAAAGTATGATTTCTTAAAGAAGTCCATGGAGTAATAAAGGCTGCGACACATATTTTTCCAATGTAACATGCCAAAAACCCCCGCTTTGGGGAAGCTCTGTAGATATATAAAACTCAAAAGTAGGGGTGATGGCACCTGAATTCTACATCGTTAGACCTGATAAGACATCCATTTCTGGAGGCGCAGAAAAAGTGTTTCTCTTTTTTTATTTTTAGCCTTTGATTTACTTCATTTAGTTGGAAAAGAAAATCCTCACAGATTCAGTTTCATTTTTAAGTAGACTATCTAGAAATAATGGGATATATAAGCCGCTTTAGAAATATACTTCTCTTTTCAGTGGCGAGTCTTCTCGTGTTAATGCGCTGTAGGTTCTCGGACCCCTTTTCGCCCGCTATTTCTGAAGCTAGATGCATCAAACCATCTTCAGGGTTATTCGTTTAGTTGCTCGGCCTCCATTTGTCCCTAGAGCATTGCTTTTTTCTTCCAATTAGGTTAGTAGGCTTTGAAAGAACTTTTCGTTAGCGATGAGCTTCATACGTAAGCGCTTTGGTTAATGCTTTTAATTGCTTATACAACTGATTTGAAAGACCCTTATTGCTGCTATTTGTAAGTGTTGCTTTCAGCTGATCCACCGAACTTGCGCCGAACACTGCACTAGCTACAGCTGGATGTTGTAAGACATATAGTAATGCAAGCTCATTCAGCTTAAATGGTTCGGCAAGCGAAGTGAGTTGCTCGTATAGTTGGTGGAGTTCTTCATATGAATATCCGAGGAGACCATCTTTTGCTTTCTTGTTTATCTGATTATAGCCGTTGTTACTCAAAATACCTTTTGCTAAAGGTCCTCTTGCTAAAACGCTGATCTGATTTTCATGTAACAAATCAAGCATTTCCTCTTCAGGTCGACGATCCAATAAACTATACTGCATCATAACACCGTCGATAGAGGATTTTTTCACATACTCGCGGATGACATTCGGTCGAATGGATGATATTCCATAAGCTCGAATGAGTCCTTCTTGCTTCAGTTCCTCAAAAGCTTCGATGGTCTCTTCAATTGGATCTTCTATAGTACCTCCATGCAACATATAAAAGTCAATGTAATCTGTTTGTAGACGTTGTAAGCTTTCCTTAACCCCATTTTGGATATGTTTTTTTGTTGGATCCCAGAACCAGGTCTTGTTTGCTTTATCAAAGTGATTGCCTACTTTGGTAGTTAAAATAACTCGTTCTCGCTTTTGTTTTAGTGCTTCCCCAATAATTCTTTCATTTTCCCCAAAATCGTATAAATCCGCTGTATCTAAATGGTTAATCCCATTGTCTAGAGCATAGTCTATGATGTGTTTTGCTGTTTGTACATCTGTTCCTAGCGACATACATCCTAAAGTCAATTCAGACAGATAAATCTGTGATTTGCCAAGCTGGTTTACTTTCATTGTTATTCTCCTTTCACTTTTCGAGTTCAAAAATCAACAAAGAAGAAATGGTAGACTATAACAGTGAGTCGTTTTTGCTAGACTTCTAAGTATCATATGAAGTAGAGTCTTTAAGGAGGTTAAGGTTAATTGATTAAAAGATAAATAAACGAAAAGTACCTCCATTAATACATCCATTTTACCGACTTATCATGTTGAAAACAATCCATAACACGGATAATTTATGATAAGATAAGAAAGAAGCGAATGAAAACAAGGGTGATAAATATGAGAAAATTTGAAGAAAAGACGATACGTTCTAAGCAGATATATAAAGGGCATGTGGTACATTTACAAGTCGATGACGTCAGTTTGCCGAATGGTAAGGAAGCGAAAAGAGAGATCATTAAGCATCCTGGAGCGGTAGCTGTTATTCCAATAACGAAAGAAAATAAAATTGTATTGGTTGAACAATATCGCAAACCATTAGAAAAGTCTATTTTAGAAATCCCTGCTGGCAAGCTTGAGCCCGGTGAAGAACCAGAAACTACAGCAATCCGTGAATTAGAGGAAGAGACAGGGTACACCACGGATGAATTGTCATTTGTTACTTCTTTTTATTCGTCCCCAGGTTTTGCAGACGAATTAATGCACATATATATTACCAATCAGTTGCAACCGTTGGAAGAAAAAGTAGCAGGGGATGAGGATGAGTTTATTGAAATTGTTGAGCTAACGTTAGAAGAAGCAAAACAATATGTAGAGGAAGAACGTATTCATGATGCAAAAACCAACTATGCTATCCTTTATTTGCATGCGTTGGGGTTAAGTTAACATGGTATCTGTCTATACTGCGGACTTACATGTCCATATTGGTCGCGATATGTTTCACAAGCCGGTTAAGATTACTGCCTCTAACAACTTAACATTACCAGCTATTTTAAAAGAAGCAAGTAGAAATAAAGGAATTGATATGATCGGTATAGTTGATTGTCAAGCTCCTGCAGTGTTGCAGGAGCTAAAACAGCTGATTTCTCAAGGGGTTGCTACTGAGTTAGAGGAAGGCGGTGTTCGATTTGAGTCGGTCACCCTTCTGTTAGGTTCAGAAATTGAAGTGTATGATGAGCGTTGTCAAGGACCGGTTCATGTCCTTTGTTATTTTCCTAGTATCCATGAAATGGAGATGTTTTCTGATTGGCTGCGAAAACGAATGAAAAATATTTCGTTAAGCTCACAACGCTTTTATGGTACTGCAATTGAGTTGCAATGGAAGGTAAAAGAACTAGAAGGGGTGTTTATCCCTGCCCATATATTTACACCATTTAAAAGCTTGTATGGAAAAGGCGTTTTACAATCATTAACAGAGATATTATCTGCAGATCTTATCGATGGGGTCGAACTAGGGCTAAGTGCTGATACGTACATGGCTGATCAAATAAAGGAATTACATGCCTTTACGTATCTCACCAATTCTGATGCACATTCATTAAGAAAAATTGCCCGTGAATATCAGCATTTGCAAATGAAACATCCGTCCTTTAAGGAATTTCGCTACGTATTAGCTAACAAAAACGGGAGACATATCAAAGAAAACTATGGTATGAACCCGAAACTAGGGAAATACTATAGAACCGTATGCAGGCAATGCTTATCACAGTTAAAAGGGGACGAATCTATTTGTCCGACCTGTCATTCGAGAAAATACGTCAAAGGGGTAGCAGACCGAATAGCAGCGTTAAAAGATATCAATCAAGGGCGTACTTCTAGACCAGGCTATACGTATCAAGTACCGTTAGAATACTTGCCTGGTTTAGGGAAGAAAACATATGAGAAGCTGTTAAATGAGTTTGGCACAGAGATGTACATTATCCATCAAGCTTCCTATGAGGAACTTGCTAATGTCGTTCAAAATTCAATAGCTCAATCAATTATTGATATGCGAAATGGTAAATTACATGTCCATGAAGGTGGTGGGGGAAAATACGGCTCTATCAAATAGAGATGCAAGAAATGCAAATGGTTTATCCCTGCATATAAAGTGTAGGCTCCTCCCCTTAGGAGTTGGATAATCGTACTACAATAAGTCTAAGTAGGAGATAGCAGCACCATAATGGTCTATTTCGTAATTAGCCTTTAGGGTCATATCATAATACCATTTTGGTATTAACAATCAGTGGGGATGAATAACCCTTGTTGATGGAAGATTCACTTTGTAGCAGATGTGTACAAAGAACAAAGGCGCAAGGCCCGTTTAGCAACGTAGCGACTGGAACGAAGCAACTAAAGTTTTAGGAATCACGGTGAGGTACGAACCAATGATGATTTATCGTAGGGCAATGGAGTGAAGTCGCCTAGTTGCTGGGCGCTTAAGCCGGACCCTGCTAAAGTTTCACTAAAACAAACCTCTCATTTACAAACATATTTAATAGAAAGCTCATAGAAAAATGGTATTTTTGCTTGGTTACCTTCATAGTTTTTACTATAGCAGTTTATTGAATGGAGGATTCCAATGCATAAAAATAAAACGCTTTTCATCAACCATGTCAAAGAGCACACCACCATATATTTGTTTATGGTCATTCTGTTTTTAACAGGTATTATATTTGGTGCAATCCTCGTTAACAGTATGAATTTTGTACAAAAACAAGATTTGTTCTTCTATTTGGAACGCTTTTTTAAACAGGTAACGGATAATGAACAAGCAGCGTATATAGAAATTTTTAAAAATAGCTTTTTCTACCATATAAAGTATTTGTTGCTTTTATTCGTGTTAGGATTATCCGTCATTGGGTTGCCATTAGTATGGATTCTCATCTTTCTTAAAGGTTTGGTAGTAGGGTTCTCCGTAGGATTTATGGTGAATCAGCTTGGCATGAACGGGCTTTTACTGGCAAGTTTATCAATTGCACCACAAAATTTTCTCATCATACCCGTATATATAATAGCGGGGAGTTTGGCAATGATTTTTTCCTTAACATTGTTGAGCAAATTATTTACCAATAGAATTGCACAGCCAGTATTCCAACCATTTGGGCGATATGTACTACTATTTTCTTTGCTAATACTTTTTGCTAGTATAGCTGCCTTATTAGAGACGTTTGTGTCGAATGAAGCGATGCAGTGGTTGGTTCGGTCATTTTAATAATAATTAATATTATATTATAATTATTTTAAATATAATTTAATAGTATTTTGCTTTGACACAATTTTCATCCAAGCATATAATATAGATGGGATATGAGGGAGGTAATCGCCCAATGGAACATCGAATCGATCGGATAAAAAAACAGCTCCACGCCCAAAGTTACAAGCTGACGCCACAGCGCGAGGCGACTGTCCGAGTTTTGCTGGAAAGAGAAGAAGATCATTTGAGTGCTGAAGATGTTTATCTGCTTGTGAAAGAAATAGCACCAGAAATCGGTTTGGCAACTGTATATCGTACATTGGAATTATTATCGGAATTAAAAATTGTTGATAAAATAAATTTTGGGGATGGTGTCTCTCGTTACGACCTGCGAAAAGAAGGTGCAAAGCACTCGCATCATCATCTCGTTTGCTCTGAATGTGGCTCCGTAGAAGAAATAGAGGAGGATCTGCTGGAAGAGGTTGAAAAAATCGTCCAAAATGAATGGGGATTTCAGGTAAAGGATCATCGGCTTACGTTTCACGGAGTCTGTAAACAGTGCCAGACTATAACCGTAAGTGCTTCTAGTTGAGTTTGTAGACTATACTAGGAGCACGTATTTATAGTATTGTTACTTAGAAAAAAACAGATAAGCAAGTTAGAATACATACGACGACACTACTTCAATAATTAGATTCCGTTTTTCTATTTTCCTACTGCTAAAAGTTATTAGTCAACAAACTTTTTGTAACTACTACTTAAGCAACTTTCAAAAACAAATACGCATTAATTTTCTTATATGATGGAAAATCATTTACAAATGAACATAAAAGCGGTAAATTAAAGATAAGGTCCTTTACTTAGAAATGCTTTTTTCTTATGTTTTCTATGTATATTGCGCCTCTATTTTTGCATATCTTTTATAAAGATATTTTTTAGAGGAGTAATGGATATGAAAATGATGCTTTTGGACATGTTAAAAGTGTTTTGTCTCTTTATTGCGTTCACGTTATTATTTTATTACGGTTTACGCGTCATGCATGCGGAATACGAACATTATCACCGTTATGATCCTCCAGAAGGGCCAGCGGTGAAAGTGTATACGGAGGAACATAGTTTTTTTGAGCGTATTCATTTATTTTTCCGTTTAGGGGAGTAGAAAGATGTTACAAGATAGTGCGGAAGATTTTTTTCATTATTTGCGAATTGAGCGTGGGCTAGCAGAGAATACGCTGGATTCCTATCAAAGAGATATCGCAAGCTATATCCAATATTTAAAAACCAATGTGCAAAAAAACAATTGGGAAGAAGTTACACGAGCAGATATGACGGGATTTTTATACAATTTAAAGGACAATCATAAATCGTCAGCGACAATTGCTCGGCATATTTCATCGATTCGAGCATTTCATCAATTTTTAATTCGCGAGCAACTGGTAACGCACGATGCAAGTTTGCATATTGAAACACCAAAAAAGGACCGTAAATTACCAGATGTTTTATCCATAAAAGAAATGGATGCGCTTTTAAACATCCAATGTACAAGCCCTTTACAGTTACGAAACAAAGCGATGTTCGAACTTCTCTATGCAACAGGTTTACGGGTTACTGAAATGATTACATTGAAAATCTCGGATTTGCACCTGACAATGGGATTTGTTCAATGTGTCGGCAAAGGATCTAAGGAACGAATTGTTCCAATTGGGAATACAGCTATCCGCGCAATTGAAACGTATTTACAACAAGGAAGAGAAAAGTTAATAAAGCATCATCCAGAAACTGCTAACTTGTTTGTCAATCAACACGGAAAACCTTTATCACGCCAAGGATTTTGGAAGATTTTAAAGAAAAGGGCTTTGGAAGCTGGAATAACAAAAGTAATTACTCCTCATACATTACGTCACTCTTTTGCTACACATTTATTAGAAAATGGAGCTGATTTGCGCCTTGTTCAAGAAATGCTTGGGCATGTAGATATTTCAACAACACAAATTTATACACATGTAACAAAATCAAGGCTAAAGGATGTTTATACAAATTACCATCCAAGGGCATAATTTTTTTATGACAGTTGTCTGACATCCTACCACTATGAAAGCATAGTTCCAATTATTTTCGGGAACATAATAACTATAAGGAGGGAACAACATTGAAAAAATTCAAACGCATTTTTCTAGTTGTAATGGACTCTGTAGGTATTGGAGAAGCGCCGGACGCAGATAAATTTAATGATCGGGGAGCAGATACACTTGGAAATATTGCTGCTCATCGGAATGGTCTTCGTATGCCAAATATGGCAAGTTTAGGGTTAAGTAATATCCGGGAGATTCAAGGAATTGAGAAAGCGGCTACACCAAAAGCACATTATACGAAAATGAAAGAAGCTTCCAATGGAAAAGATACGATGACAGGTCATTGGGAAATCATGGGACTGCATATTGAACAACCGTTTCGCACATTTCCAGAAGGATTTCCGGATGAACTGATCCAAGAATTAGAGAAACAGACTGGACGTACAGTGATTGGTAATAAACCGGCCTCCGGGACGAAAATTATTGAGGAGCTCGGTGAAGAGCATATGGAAACAGGAGCTTTAATCGTCTACACTTCTGCTGATTCTGTCTTGCAAATCGCGGCACATGAAGAAATCATTCCCATTGACGAACAGTATCGTATTTGTAAGATAGCTCGTAACCTAACATTAGATGAAAAATATATGGTTGGTCGGGTGATAGCTCGTCCATTTATTGGAAAACCTGGAGCATTTGAGCGAACAGCAAATCGCCATGATTATGCATTAAAACCGTTTGGAAAAACGGTTATGAATGAATTGCAGGAGAACAATTATGATGTCATTGCTTTAGGTAAAATATCTGACATTTACGATGGAGAGGGAGTTACAAAAGCTATCCGTACAAAAGATAACGATGATGGAATGACAAAATTAGTAGAATCGATGCAGGAAGATTTTACTGGAATTAGCTTTTTAAATTTAGTGGATTTTGATGCGAAGTATGGACATCGTCGCGATCCGGACGGTTATGCGGAAGCTTTGGAAGCTTATGATGCTCGTCTTGAGGAAGTATTAGAGAAGTTACAGGATGACGATTTGTTAATCATCACTGCTGATCACGGAAATGACCCAACTCATCACGGGACAGATCATACGAGAGAATATGTTCCATTACTTGCTTATCATATTGGTATACAAGAAGGAAAGGAATTGCCAATTCGTGAAACGTTTGCTGATATTGGGGCAACCATTGCCGATAATTTTCAAGTTAAACTACCAAAACACGGAACAAGCTTTTTAAATACAATTTAAACGGTGAGGGGGAATAGAAATGAATCAAGAAGCGATACAACAAGCGAGTACATTTTTACAAACAAGGCTAACACATAAACCCAAAATCGGATTAATACTTGGGTCTGGTCTCGGAGTCTTAGCGGAAGAAATAGAAGATGCAGTAACGATTCCATATAAGGAGATACCAGACTTTCCAGAATCAACGGTTTCTGGTCATAAGGGACAATTAGTATCCGGACTGCTAAAAGGTAAACCAGTGATTGCCATGCAAGGTCGATTTCACTATTACGAAGGATATTCCATGCAACAAGTTACTTTCCCAATACGTGTTTTTAAGGAACTTGGAATTGAAACCCTTCTAGTGACGAATGCCGCTGGAGGAATTAACGAGCAGTTTCAGCCTGGTAATCTGATGTTAATTACCGATCATATTAACAATATGGGTGTAAATCCGTTAATCGGTAGAAACGATGAGCGGTTAGGAGTGAGATTTCCTGACATGTCTGAAGTATATAGCAAGAGGTTGATTGCCCATGCGGAATCTTGTGCTAGAGAGATTGGTCTGTCGATACGGAAGGGGGTATATGTTGGTAATACAGGCCCTTCTTATGAGACACCTGCTGAAGTTCGCATGCTTCGAACGTTGGGCGGAGACGCAGTGGGAATGTCAACGGTTCCTGAAGTCATTGTAGCAGCTCATGCAGGTATGGAGGTATTAGGTATTTCTTGTATTTCAAATATGGCTGCCGGAATACTCGATCAACCATTAACGCACGATGAAGTAATTGAAACAACTGAACAAGTGAAAGCGTCTTTTCTGCAATTTGTCAAGAAAGTTATCCAAACTATTCCTGAAAGGTAAGGGTGATAAACATGCGTATGTATGACATTATTGAGAAGAAACGAGATAACCAAGCACTTACAAAAGAGGAAATTAAATTTTTTATTCAAGGATATACAAACGGGGAAATTCCGGATTATCAAGTTAGCGCATTATTAATGGCGATTTATTTTCAGGATATGAATGCTCAGGAACGGGCGGATTTGACTCAAGCAATGGTAGAATCAGGTGATCAAATTGACTTATCGGCAATTGAGGGAATAAAAGTAGATAAGCATTCCACTGGTGGCGTTGGGGATACAACAACTTTAATTCTTGCTCCGTTAGTAGCTTCTTTAGGTGTTCCTGTAGCAAAAATGAGTGGCAGGGGTTTAGGTCATACAGGTGGCACGATTGATAAACTGGAATCTGTACCAGGCTTTCATGTTGAAATATCAAATGATGAATTCATTGAATTAGTAAACAAGAATAAAGTAGCGGTAGTTGGTCAATCAGGAAACCTTACTCCAGCAGATAAGAAAATTTATGGGTTAAGAGATGTGACAGCAACGGTTAACTCCATTCCTTTAATTGCTAGTTCTATTATGAGTAAAAAAATCGCTTCAGGCGCGGATGCGATTGTGCTCGATGTAAAAACAGGCGCTGGTGCTTTTATGAAAGATTTGGATGATGCAAGGGAACTCGCTACTGCTATGGTTACCATTGGAAACAAAGTCGGAAGAAATACGATGGCGGTTATTTCAGATATGAGTCAACCACTTGGTAATGCAATTGGAAATGCATTAGAGGTAAAAGAAGCAATTGAAACATTGCAAGGAAATGGACCTGAAGATTTAACAGAGCTTTGCTTGACATTAGGAAGTCAAATGGTTGTGTTGGCAAAGCAGGCCACAACTATTAAAGAAGCTCGAGCAAAATTAGAAGAAAATCTCCATAATGGTGAGGCATTACAGCAATTTAAAATTTTCCTAGACTCACAAGGCGGAGAAGCTTCTGTTGTCGATCAACCAGAGTCTCTTCCGCAAGCAACATATCAAATCGAGTTGCCAGCTAAATCTTCTGGAAAGGTTGCCGAAATCATAGCCGATGATATTGGAACAGCAGCCATGATGCTAGGTGCAGGAAGAGCAACAAAGGATGCGGTCATTGACTTAGCTGTTGGTATTGTTCTGCATAAGAAGATCGGGGACGAAGTAAAAGAGGGAGAACCTTTACTTACAATTCACGCTAATTCAGAAGATGTCGACGAAGTGAAAGAAAAGCTTTACGGTAGTATTTCAATTTCAGAAAGTGAAATAGAAGTTCCAACATTAATTCATGGCATGGTAACGGAATAATAAAATCAAAACCACCAGTTCTGAAGTGACCCCATAAAGTTAGACAGATAATTTTACTAAGCAGCTATTAAGGTCTGAATTCGGTATTGTACCG
>NZ_QWLJ01000001.1 GCF_009917385.1 Roseburia sp. 1XD42-34
AAAAACAAAATGAAATTCTAAGAAAAACAAAGAAAACAAGAGAAAACGTTAGTATATAGAGGGAGTATAAAAATTTTAGCTTTGGGATAACGATATAAAGGAATAGCCACGTCCGGCGCATGAGCCCAGCAACTAGGCGACTTCACAAATCGCCCTCCGGTAAGTTATCATCGGTTCATGATTAAGAGGAAGGCCGACTAAAAATGGGCTTGCCACCCGACGTCGGCATACTCCTGTTGCAGGAGCATGATTCCTAAAACTTTAGTTGCTTCGTTCCAGTCGCTACGTTGCTAAACGGGCGTCCTGCGCCTTTGTTCAAAGATAAGAAAGTATAAAATTTATTACTTTGGCATAACGAATTAACCGAATAAGCCACGTCCGGCGCATGAGCCCAGCAACTAGGCGACTTCACAAATCGCCCTCCGATAAGTTATCATCGGTTCGTTACCTCACCGTGATTCCTTTATCTCAGTTGCTTCGTTCCAGTCGCTACGTTGCTAAACGGGCGTCCTGCGCCTTTGTTCTTTCGTAGGTGTTTGAAATTCTATATAAATCGTTTTAATTTCTTTTGGTTTAAATTTACCTAAGGGAATCGTTTGACTGTTTTGGAAATATTGTTCATCAATCGTCTCTTCCATTGTAGTAAACTGCCAAAAGTGAATATTTTCTCTGCAGATTAACTCACCACCATTTTGAATAGCCTGATTAACTGGATTGAAAAAGCGTATGATCATCCCCTTTCTATTACGTGCTTTCTTACATGAACTGAATACGACTTGCTTCACCTTTGTAGCATCAACAAAAGAATATGTTTTTGGAACTTGAAATGACAATGGATGCATGACAAAATATTTTAGCGTATTAGTAAATTGGTTCACGTTTTGTTGTTGGTAATAGGGAAAAGCTATGGCATGTTTTTGGTATTCACAGAATACACGTGCTGCGTTAAATGTGTGCTTAATCTGAATGGAGCACTTAAACGTTAATGTTTTTTGTAATTGGCTATCCGGAGTTTCAATATATTTGAATTGGTTACCGGAAGCAACGCCTGGACGTCGCTTGAGATCAGGCTTACCGAGATATCCTACTGCACGGAATAAGGTAAGCGCAATTATTTTCTCTTTGGACCCGATGATTTCATACTCTTTTATACCTTTTGTAAAAGCAGTAATACTTTTTTGTTGGTCATGTAAGTTGACGAAACTGAGCATAGGATAAAGACCAGTTGGTTCTTCTTTCCAGTTCCTTTCCTTCCAATCTTTTAAGTTAGGGTCGACAACAGGACGATAAATAGTTCCAAAAGGTGTGTCAGCTATACTATGTTCCGTCTTTACCCCGCCATTTACAAGTAATCGCATACGGTGATCCATTGCTTGGTTGTTTATTTCCAAATGAACATCCACTGCTTGTTTGTGAGCTTCTAACTCCAGTGTGCAACAGTAGGGAATTGATGTAGTAGCCTTTCTTTGTTCTCGTTCAGATTGGTTTTTCGGAATAATAAAGCAACCGTTTAGTTTTAATGAGCTTTTCCAATTTCCTTTGACGATAGAAACGTTAGCTCTATCAAATTTAAATTGCAATTTCCAGTCGTTTGCTGGTGGTGAGTAGTCGTAGTTGTCACCGTCATCTCCTGCATCCTCCATCATTAGGAAATCTGGGTAAAGGATGTTGCTTTCTTTATCAAAAACTTGAATACTTCCATTTTTGAAACACACTTGATAGTACTCATTTTCAATCGTATTTCCGTTTTCCTCTAGTTGCTTAGAAGCAGAGGTCGTTTCTATACTAGCTTCGTTTAATTTAATATCAAGTACTTCATAACCCAGTGGTGGTAGTTTTAAAGGCAAAACAATTTCAATTTCGTAATAATATGACTCTGGAGAAGGATGAATGTTTTTTCGAATAGGTGCATTCGAATGCTTGATTATTTTTCTGATGTCAAAAGTGACCTTTTTCCCTTCATGGTAAATCGTAAAAGCAGTTTGTGGTAGCGATAATGTAATGCCAATAACTTGCTCTCTTTCTATTGGTAATGTGTTAAAGACAGTAATTTGATTTTCTTTTAGATTTTTTCTTGATTCGCTAATTTTTCTTGTTAAGTAATCTACTACAGAATAGGACAGTTGATCCGCCTCAATGAACCGTTGTAAAATAGCTTGGTTCGTTTTATCACTATTACATCCACCTGCACTGTCATGAGCATGATTACGTAACGTCAATTTCCAAATTTTATCTACTAGTTCTTGCTTATAAGGTAGCCCTAGCTGATCTGCTAACATCATTAATGGTTCTAGTTGGTAAATCAGTCGGCGTTCTATTTTATCGTTTAAATACTTATGATCGTAGCGAGATGAGTAAATGGAGCGATGAATTTTGGAAACTTCTGCATTCAATAATTCTCCCTGCACAATTGGTAAAGTGTTAGCTTCTTCATTAATTTGTGCAAACAACTGATCGTAATTACTTTCCACTAATTGCTCATCTGTAAGCTGATCATTATAATACGCAATCCGTTCTTTTAAATTGAAATCGACATAGCGTTGATCGCCACCAACTGGTAACGCAATATGAGAGGATGTACTATCTTGCTTAATTTGATCCAATAATGGTTTAGTATAGTCTATTTCAATTAGCTGCACACCCACGAAATAACCATCTTTTATATTGTAGGTTAACAGTCTGGAACCATCCTCCGATTGCCAAAGGAATTCTCTTTGACTCAATTGATCGGATGATAATCCTCGCCAAAAAACAGCTTTATCAATGCCCATCTGGGAAAAGATTTTCGGCATATCAATGGATTGCCCGAACGCATCAGGTACATACCCTAAACGATCTGCTCCTCCTAATGCATCCCCTGATTCTAATCCGAGTTGCAAGTTACGAACAAGCGACTCACCACGAATGATCATTTGATCTGATTGTGTGTACCAAGGACCAACTTTTAATTTTCCTGTTGTAATAAGGGAATTGAATGTTTCCCTTTTATCTGGGTGCACTTCCAAATAATCTTCGACAATGCTCATTTGTCCATCCAGCATGTAATAGTCGAGGACTCCCTCTTGTAAAGCTTTTATTACTTCATCTACGTGATAACAAAGTTGTATAAATGATTCATTACTTGTAAAATACCACTCATAGTCCCAATGGGTATGAGCGATGACGTGAATTTTAGTTTTCATTTCAACAACACCCTAATCTGTTAATTGCCTTGAGTAAGTAATTTATTCTTAATAACGGTAAACATTTCTTCAGTGGTGGAAGCTTCTAGGATTTTTTTAGTAAATGCTTCATCAATTAATGCTCGAGAAATAGTACTGAGTAATGTTAAATGTTCTTGGTTCTTCCCTTCAGGAATTGCGAGTGCAAACGTAATATGAACAGGTTGATTATCCATGGATTCCCAATCGATTGGGTTTTTGAATTTTACTAATATAAGCCCAGGTTTTTTAACTGTTTTATGTTTACAGTGAGGAATAGCAATGGAGTTTTTAAATCCAGTTGTAACCTCTTCCTCGCGTTTTTTAAGACCTTTATAATAAGCCTTAGCGGATTTAACAATGCCCTGTTCCTTTGCGAAGTCCGCAATGAATTGCAACGCTTCATCTTTTGTCTTTGCTGCAGTTTGAAAAGTAATATGTTGCATATCTAAAATAGATGTAGTCATGATTTATTCCACCTTTTTCTTTGTGAATCCAATAATAACAGCTGTTACGAGAACTCCTGTCATGACACTAAATATCCATGTGACAAATGGAATAGGTTGTTCAATATAACCAATAAATGTGCCGAGCGGAGAGCCAATTCCACCATAGAATTTTGCACCTAATCCTGCAGCAAGGCCTCCAGCCACTGCTGATCCAGCAACAAAGGCAGGGATCATTCGGATTGGATCTTGGGCAGCAAAAGGTATTGCACCTTCCGTTACACCAACCATACCCATTCCAAAGGCGCTGTGAGCAGATACTTTTTCGGTTGGCGAAAATTTCTTTTTAAATAAAATGGAAGCAAGCCAAATGCCGAGCGGAGCGACTGAAATAGCAGCTTGAGTAGCTGTTTGTGGTACAAAATTGGCGCCTTCAATTCCGTATTTGGCAACGGTGTCAGTAAAGACTGCTGTCCCAAAAACAAGTGCTGTCTTGTTAATTGGGCCACCAAGGTCAAATCCGACCATTGCTCCGATAATAACACCTACGATGACTGGAGCAGCCGCATAATTTTGATTTAGTGTCGTTAACCCTTGATATAAAAAATCCATCATTGAAGCCATTGGAGTGCCAATCACATATAGAACAAAAATAGATATAATTAATGTACTTACTAATGGAAGTATCATAATAGGTACAATAGGTTGAATCATTTTAGGATAAGGAATCTTTTTAAGAACTTTTACTAAATAGCCAGCTGCGAAAGCTACAAGAATAGCAGCTAGGAACCCTCCGCCAGCTTCTGCGCCAAGCATTTCTGCATCGTTGGCAATATATGTTCCAATCATGGCAGCGGCAATAGCTGGTTTTCCAGCTATGGAGTTAGCAACAAATCCAGCAAATAATGGGATCATCAATAGAAAACCAACTTGTCCAACACTGAACAAGTTGGACATTAAATCTCCTATAAATGTCGAAGTATCAAACCCCCAGTTGACAATTCTTCCTGCTTCATCCTTTTGGAATGCGTATACATTGGCAATAGCTAAAATAAGTCCTGACGCAATAACCATTGGGATCATGTAGGAAATACCCGCCATAATATGCTGGAAGAAGCCACCTTCCTCCGTTTTACCCATTTTGGCTATCCCAGCTTTTGTTCCTTTTTCTCCGTAAGTCGTTGCTTGATTTAAAGCCCTTTCAATTAAAGTCTCAGGATTTTTAATCGCTTCAGCTGCCCGTACTCTTAATACACGTTTGCCTACAAAACGGGACATATCTATATTAATTTCCACAGCTAAGATTACTACGTCCGCTTCCTCAATTTCTAGAGGGGTAAGTTTGTTTTCGACACCGATGGAACCTTGTGTTTCCACTTTCATTTCATATCCTTTGGCAACCCCAGCTTTTTCTAAAGATTCTGCGGCCATATACGTATGGGCTATTCCAGCAGAACAAGCTGTAACACCAACAATTTTCTTTTTAGACATGGTAGCTCACCTTTCAGAGTTTGTATTGGTACTTATGGAAGTTATACGACATTATACGTGGTATTTCTTTTCTGAGTCTCCATGTATCTAGATACAATAAGAAAGACATATAGCTATACTTTTATTATATGGAGGTTGCATTATATTGTATATATCTACAGGTTATTCTGTATAAAGTATCTTTTTTATGCATTTTCATGAAAGTAATTTCAGTTTAGGGAAGAAAGTGATGGGTGGGAGACTTAAAAGGTGATACAAAGAGAAAGTAGGCGATTATGAACAGGGTAACAGGTAAGCAGTAAGTAAGAGGTAAGAGTAAGCAGCTCCGTCATAATTGCGAACAAGCTAGAATCAAGTCCTTTATGGCGATTATGGCGTATTCTGAAAATATACCCGTAGCTGGATGATGTTTGTTATAATAATAATAACTTCTAAACATGAAAGGTGAGACAATGGAAGCAATAAAGCTAACCAATTTAGAAAAATCGTATCGTAGGAACAAGGCGGTTAAAAATATTACACTTGAAGTGAAGAAAGGAGAGCTTTTTGGATTCCTTGGACCTAATGGTGCTGGGAAGACGACGACGATTAAAATGCTAACTGGATTGTTGGAACCTTCCAGTGGAACTGCTGCCATTACTGGTATTGATATATGGAAAAATCCGATTGAGGCAAAGAAGCATATTGCTTATGTGCCAGATCAGCCGAATATTTATCCGAAACTAACCGGTTGGGATTATCTTGAATTTATCGCTTCCGTTTATCGCATTCCCAAAGACGTCTTTCAAGAAGAAGCGAGGAAGCTTTTGGATATGTTCGGGTTAACGAATCGGGCTCATGATTTAATTGAAAGTTATTCTCATGGGATGAAGCAGAAAATTGCCATTTGTGGTGCTTTAGTACATCGTCCAGATGTGCTGTTTTTAGATGAGCCGACAGTAGGTCTGGATCCGAAAAGTGCCAGAACATTAAAGAATTTATTACGTGAGCTGTGTGATAATGGGATGACAGCCTTTTTATCAACACATATTCTGGAAATTGCTGAGCAAATGTGTGATCGTGTGGGGATTATTTTTGAAGGAGACATTATTGCATTAGGAACGTTGGAAGAATTAAGAAGTCGAGGCGAATATGCAGATAAGAGCTTGGAAGATATTTTCTTAGAATTAACAGGTGGCGAAGACCATCAGGAAATCATTCAAGGTTTAACGAATCAAGGTGACAGCCAATGATGAAAGTCTTGCTTGCTAATCAATGGAAGATCTTTATTAATACATTTAAATCCCAGTCTAGCAAGTCGTACGTTGGGTATCTCATCACATTTCTTTTAATTGGATTCTTTTTAATCTGGGTTACGAATAGTATTGTTGCATTTAGCGGGTCTTTATCGGGTTACATTTTTGAAGGCGTATTAGCATACGGTATGTTAGCAGTAATCGGATTTCTTATTTTGTTTGGGTTGCCGCAAGTATTTAAACAACTTTACTCAGCAACGGACTTGAATTTATTATTTACGATGCCTATTCCGACGAAATATATTTTTTGGACGAAATATATTCAGAGCTTTGCAGGTATACCCCTAATATTTTTTATTATCGTTATTGTTCCGATGTTCACATACGGAGCAACGGTCGGTGTGCATATGTTGTACTATCCTGTTTTTTTCCTTGTTTTGCTAGCGGTGATGGTGATTGGATTGTCGATTGCTTACTTGTTTAACTTATTACTTATTCAAATCATTCCAGCTAGCCGGGCAAATGAATTTATGACGGTTATGAGTGTTCTTTCTGGTGTATTTGTATATTTATTAATTCTGCTTCCAGATATGATGGCTGAACGTTCTTTAACGGAAATGATTTTAACTGGACTTCCTCTTTTTCCAGAATGGGTGCCCCTAACTTGGGCAAGTAAAGCTATCTCCGAAGCAAGTGCGGGGTCTTTTGGTTTTATTCTACCGTTAACTATGATGGTTACATTAGCAATTATATCTGTTTTATTTGCGTCCATATTTGTGGAAAAGGGTTTCCGAACGGGTTGGATTAAGCTAAGTGAAGGGGGAGGAAAAAGAAAGAAGAAAATTTCTGAAAAAGTGTCCAAGGCCGAACCAAATCATCCCGTTATTGCGATTGGTAAGAAAGAATGGTTGATGATGAAGCGTGATATGAGAGAGTGGCTAGTTTTTCTACCGTTACTTTTCTTTTTTGTCGGATATATCTTTACGGGAGTGATAAATGGAAGCGGCAGTTTGACTGATTTACGAGGCCCCCATGAAGTGACATGGCCCATAGCGCAAGTTATCTTTTTGTTGATTTATGCTATGTTTAATGGGCAGATTGCTAGTTCTTCTGTTGCTCGGGAAGCAAATAACCTTTGGATTTTGCGTATTCTTCCGTTGTCCGGAAAAGAAATAGCGCTTGGAAAACTGTGGATTAGCTGGCTCATCCCTTTTGTCGTGTTAACGGTTGTTGAGATTACTGTTGGTCTGTTTTTGGGCTGGACGGTGCTTCCATTTATTGCTGGGATAGCTATGAAAGCTGTTATGACTATTGGTATTAGCGGGATAGGTCTGTGGTTTGGAACCATTGGAGCGAAATATAATCCGGAAAATCCACAAAATAGGCTGAAATTTGGATCGTCATTACTTTTAATTATCGCTTCATATGTGTATCTGCTTTTAGCACTTATTCCATATGTTTTGCTACTTATTCCTACAAAAGCAAAAGAGTTAGCACAAGAGGTTGCAAGCGACAGTAGTGGCGTGTTTGGTCTAGTGGCAAATTTCGTTCATACAGTATTAGTATGGAAAGAGGCTAGTCCTGTACTGGTAACTTTGTTAGGGATTATATTATTGATAGTCGTTTCGGCTGGTATTGGTGCTATTTTTATGTCCCTCAGCGCTCGGAAAATGGAGCAAGGTATAGAAATTGAAATGGTGCAACATACGAAATCATTAAGGTTATAAGGATTTCTAAAATAATGAGGGACAAAAAAGAAAGGGAGCACACTGCTCTCTTTTTTGTTAGTATATAGAGGGAGTATAAAATTTGTTGCTTTGGGATAAGGGAATAACGGAATAGCTACTTCCGGCGCAAGCGCCCTGCAACTAGGCGACTTCTCGAATCGCCCTCCGCTAAGTCATCATTGGTTGTAGCTAAGAGGAAGGCCGACTAAATACGGGCTTGCCGCTCAGGCGTCGGCATACCCCTTGTTTTAGTGGCATGATTTCTAAAACTTTCGTTGCTTCGTTCCAGTCGCTACGTTGCTAAACGGGCGTTCTGCGCCTTTGTTCTTGAAAACTGTTTCGGTGTTGGCATGCTGAGATACAGGACGCCTCTTATGGTATATCTTGCAGAAAACGTAATGAGCTTGTAGTGTAGAAGTAAAAGAACAAGAAA
The DNA here is from genome assembly GCF_009917385.1 of Roseburia sp. 1XD42-34. Classification (GTDB taxonomy): domain Bacteria; phylum Bacillota; class Bacilli; order Bacillales; family Amphibacillaceae; genus Virgibacillus. Next base: position 8,533 of record NZ_QWLJ01000001.1, read on the forward strand.
AAATATTATTGACTCTTTTGCTTATTTTCAAACATTCTAGCTTTATATTTGTCTCCCCATTCTTTCATTTGCGTAATAATGGGTTCTAAAGTCATGCCAAATTCAGTCATTGAGTACTCGACTCTTGGAGGCACTTCCGGATATACTTTACGGCAAATTACACCATCTTGTTCTAGTTCGCTTAATTGTAAGGATAGCATGCGTTGGGTTATACCAGGAATTAAGCGACGTAATTCGTTGAAACGCTTTTTGTCATTTAGCAAATGATACAAAATAACGCCTTTCCATTTCCCGCCGATGACATCTAACGTTGATTCTACCGGACAGCCTTCTGGGCAACCGTATCCGCTTTTTCTGTTTCTCATCTACCCACCGCCTGTTTTAGTTTTAAATCATTTGCAGAAATGCATTTCTCGGGGATTGTGATACCGTAATAATCTCATATTAGAAATAACCTTATAGGTAACACTAATGTTACTATACAACATAAATGTGCCTTCTTACATTATTTTGCGTTTGTTTCTATAATAGGAACAAATAAATTAAAGGAGATGATCGCATGAAGGCAGTCGGATTATTGGAATATTTGCCAATTGATCAGGAAGATAGTCTATTTGATTTTGAAGCAACTAAACCAACCGCAAAGGATACAGATTTGCTAGTTAAAATAAATTCCATTTCTATTAACCCGGTGGATGTAAAAGTCCGTGCACCAAAAGAAAAGAAAGAAGAAATGCCTAAAGTATTAGGATGGGATGCTAGCGGAGTGGTCGTGGAAGTAGGAGAAGACTGTAAATTATTTCAGGTAGGGGATGAAGTTTACTATGCTGGTGCTATTAACAGACCAGGTACTTATAGTGAATATCATCTTGTAGATGAACGGATTGTAGGAAAAAAACCAAAAACATTATCCTTTGCAGAAGCTGCTGCAATGCCGCTAACGACCATAACTGCTTGGGAAGCGTTATTTGAAAGATTAGCAATTAACTCAGAGAATAACCAGAAAAACAATTTACAAAGCATTCTGATTATTGGTGGCGCTGGGGGAGTAGGTTCGATTGCGATCCAACTTGCTAAGTGGGCTGGTTTGGAAGTGATTGCTACCGCTTCTCGTCCAGAAACGGTAAATTGGGTTAAACAACTTGGCGCTGATCATATCATCAATCATAATAAGGCTTTGAAAGCACAAATAACAGAGAAACAGTTGCATGAGGTAGACTATATTCTTTGCTTAAATAATACGGATCAGCATTGGGAAGCTATGGGAGAAGTAATTAAACCTCAAGGAAAAGTATGTTCCATTGTGGAAAATGAACAACCGCTTGATTTAAATGTATTAAAAAGTAAAAGCGCCACTTTCGTTTGGGAATTTATGTTTACACGTTCATTATACACAACACCGGATATGATTAACCAACATCTTTTATTAAATAAAGTAAGCGAATTGTTAGATCAACGTGTACTAAAAACTACGCTGCAAGAAAAGCTATCTCCGATTAATGCGGCAACGTTACGTAAAGCGCACGCTACTGTAGAATCAGGAAAAATGATTGGGAAATTAGTCGTTGAGGGATTTGAAACTAAGGAAGGGTAATGAATTAGCTTGGCTGCGGACTTCTTAATATATGAGAAGCCCACAGCCAGATTTGCCCTACCAAAGCAAATTACTTATCCCATAAAACTAGCAGTAAAGCTCCACACCCCCTATGGGACTAACATCATGGTGAGGGATGGGCACACCATGTAAGCCAAACACCCGACTGTTCATAGGTATTTAGGTCATACTCAGGCGGGTCTAACACACAATGGTGGATAAAATATCCCCACTGTTGGAAGCTTTACTTTAAGCCTTTGCCTTCTCCAATAACTTAATTATTTTATCAAATCCGCGATCTTTGGCATGCTCTAATGGGGTAACCCCTTCCTTATCCGTAATCGAAACATCTGCACCATGTTCAAGAAGTAATTGGACAATCTGTTGATGCTTTTTGCCACCATCACTAAGCACGATTGCTTCCATCAATGCTGTCCAATGCAGATTATTAATATGGTTTACGTCAGTGTCTGAGTTGGTGAGTAATTCCTTTACTACATCTACATGCCCCCGTTCAGCAGCGGGAATGAGTGCTGTTCCACCAAAACGATTGGTAAGTGTTGTGTCAGCTCCAGCTTCTAAAGCTAATTTTAAAATATCCAGCAAGCCTTCTGCTCCGGCGTAAAGCAGGACATTGTCCGAACGATCATCCTGTTTGTTAATGTCGGCGCCTTCTTCAATGAGCAATTTTACTGTCTCCACTTCGTTGTTGTATGTAGCGGCGAGTACAGCTGTAGTTCCTTGATCATTGGTTGCGTCAATATTTGCACCGTTTTGGAGTAGTTGTTCTACTTTTTCCTGATTTCCCTTTGCAGCTGCTTCTATGAGTGATTGATTCAAAGCAATCTCCTCCTTGTTATTTGTTTGTTGTTCATCTGAAGAAAAGTCGTTCCTGTTTTGACATGCGACCAAAAAAATGACGGTAACCAGTAAAGCTCCCAAAAGCATATGTTGTTTCATCAGTCTGTTAACCTCCTCATTAGTTAAGTTTATTCTCATATTCTTGGCAGTAAATCTCTACTTCTACTTTAAGAAATGGGTTCTAAGGGGATAAGTGCAAGGCTTAACTAGAGCAGAGGGTGGCAAAAGAAAACCCCTATTACAGATTCACTTTATTTTAAAGCTGTCACTAAAGGCCTGCTTCAATTCTGTAATGAAAACGATTTGAGCTCCAACTACTAATCAATTACCTGATTCATTCCTCTAACCATCAGTGGACGCTAATAGAAAATTCGTACTGATTGAGTATTTATTTTATCATGATTTAAACCATAGGAAAATTTAATGTCTTTCTATTAGTGGGTATGTTATAGTGATTTTGAAGAAAGTAGTGTATGCAAATTGAAATGTATAGAGGGAATGATTGAATGCAAATCAGGAAGTTACAGGCAGGTGAAAACCCACCGCTGGAACTGTTATTAGAAGCAGATCCACAAAAAGAATTGATAGAAGCATATCTTTCTAGAGGAGAATGTTTTATAGCCGAAATAACTGAAAAAGTGGTTGGGGTTTATGTTTTGCTTCCAACTAGGCCTAGTACCATTGAATTGATTAATATAGCAATAGCTGAAGAAGAACAAGGGAAAGGATATGGAAAGAAGCTTATTGCTGATGCTATACAGAAAGCGAAAGAAAAGAAATGCAGAATCATGGAAGTTGGCACAGGAAATTCGAGTATAGGTCAGCTAGCTATGTATCAAAAATGTGGTTTTAGAATAACTGGTGTAGATAAAGATTTTTTTGTTAAGCATTACTCAGAACCTATTGTTGAAAATGGAATTCTGTGTACAGATATGATTCGCTTATCTATCGATTTAGGTTAAAAGCACAGACATGCAAGTTACAGGGCGTATGGAGAAAATAGTTTACGTATATAAGAGGATGTATCTGTTATATTATTTTGATGGAGGTAATAGTAATGGATAAATTTATGGAACGTGCAGTAGAGCTGGCAGTGGAAAATGTGCTAGCAGGCGGACAGCCATTTGGAGCGGTACTTGTGAAAGATGGAGAGATTAAAGCAGAGGGGGTAAATGAACTACATCACACGTATGATATAAGTGGTCATGCAGAGCTATTAGCTATTCGAAAAGCGCAAAAGGCATTACAAACAAATGACTTATCAAGCTACACGATGTATGCAAGTGGAGAGCCATGCCCGATGTGTTTAACGGCGATGTATTTTGCAGGAATTAGCAAGATATATTACTGTGCTTCTGTCGAGGAAGCTGATGAAGTAGGTTTAGGAGCTTCCAAAAACATCTACGAAGATTTACAAAAACCTAAAGAACAACGCTCTTTATTTCCTGTGCATATGCCTTTACGTGGTGGACAAGAAAACCCGATGGAGCTTTGGAAGCAGCGAAATGTATAACGTATGTCAAAACAATATACAATGTGGAAACGATAACCTCCTCTTATTCCATTGCCGAGGCCGCATGAGAGTCTTATGAACTATTCCCTTAGGTATAGGTGATAGATTCTCTACTCGAAATCAAAGCGCATCATCTGTTACAGATGTGCGCTTTGTTTTTCAATATAGTATAGTGGAAATCCTCTATCTTATATTCGTGGAAGGTCCATCAAAACGGGATAACCTAGTAATAGGAGAGTGGTTTCTATAAAGTCTTGCATTTGAATTGGTTCTATTGCGTTGACCTTAAAATTCATTACCTTTTTTATTATCCTCTCATCTATCATTGTCTCCTAGCAAATCGGCGCTAATGTGAATGGGAGTTTAGGCTCTATGGATAACCTTAATTATCTCCTGCTTGTATACCGTTGGTTCAAAGCCATGTAACTTATCCCATACAAAAAGTACTACAAGACCTCCTGCTTCAAGTATTGGAGAATCGATACTACAATAAGTTGAAGAGGGGGATAACAGCACTTAAATGCCCGATTCGTTTAGAGGGCTTAAGTCATACCATCACAGTACTACAAGCAGTGGTAGATAGTTGAAAATTGGCTTTATTCGCTTATTCAATCCGTAGTGTAATATCATAAATAGCTTATGAATCTACACTTATATCGCCATATTGATCTCGCAACTTACGCTTAAGAACTTTTCCACTTGGATTTTTAGGGAGTGTGTCTGTAAATAAAATGTATTTCGGTACTTTAAATGTAGATAATCTTTCTTTGCAAAATGTTTGGACCATCTCTTTTGTTAGCTGTGTGTTTTTTTTCGGAATAATGATCGCTGTTACCGCCTCTATCCAGTAAGCATCTGGTATGCTAATGACAGCAACTTCCGACACGCCTTTCAAGAGATAAATGGTTTCTTCTACTTCACGGCTTGATACGTTTACTCCTCCTGTGTTAATCATATCTTTCTTGCGATCGACTATGGTTATATAGCCTTCTTCATCCATTACACCTAAATCGCCGCTATGGAACCAGCCGTTTCGGAATACTTCAGCTGTTTTATCTGGATCATGTAAATAGCCTTTCATCGCATGTGGTGTTCGATGTACGATTTCACCTACCTCACCACGCGCTACCTCTTGGTCATTATCGTCAACAATTTTTGTTTGTACATTTAATGACGGAATTCCAGCTGAACCGAGCTTTCGAATTTGATCCTCTGGTTTTAGCACCGTGGCAAGTGGTGCCACTTCTGTTTGACCGTAAAAATTCCAAAAACCTACGTTAGGTAAGCGCTCTGCTAATTCTCTTAATACTTCTCTTGGCATAGTTGCTGCGCCGTAGTAGCATTTTTTCAGACTAGATAAATCCCGTATTGCAAACTCAGGATGACGCAATAACGCAATCCAAATGGTTGGCGGACAAAAAAGCTGCGTCACTTTTTTCTCTTCGACTGTTTTTAAAATAACTTTAGGATTTGCTCCCTCAAGAATAATACCACTACCCCCAACATAAATGCTCGGGCCTAAAAACACGTGAAGTTGCGCACTGTGATAAAGTGGCAAAGCATGGATAATTGTATCCTGCGTTTCCATTTTCCCATCCACAACACAACTAACATACTCACTTACAATATTTTTATGTGAAAGCATAACACCTTTAGGTCGGGATTCCGTTCCACTTGTATATAAAACATGACAAAGGTCCTCTTCTCCGATGTCAACTTCCATCAGTGATTTTGGCTGCGTTTTTCTTATGTCACTTAGTAGTTTCCAACCTTCTAGCGATTGTTTGTCTGTGTCCATCATATACCGGTATTTAATATCCACGCTTGAGGAAGCTTCGGCAAGTATATTTGCATATTGTTCCGAAGCAATAAGTCCAGTAACCTCTGCATGTTCTACAATATACGCAATATCTTCTAAGCTTAACATATAATTAATTGGAATCATTACAGCTCCTATTCGAGCAAGTGCGAAATTAACAATTACAAAATCTAAGCTGTTTTTGGACATGACCGTAATCATATCTCCTTTTTTCATTCCATGTGCTAAAAATGCATGTGCTGTTTGGTTCACTAAATGATCCAAATCTTTATACGTTAATGCTATCGATTTGTAAGAGATTGCATTTTTATCTGGCATTCGATCAGCTGTACGAGAAAGGATATCTCCGAGTGTATTTCTTCTTGCCCGTTGCAACAGTTTCTCCAAATCAATATTTGTTCCCGTGTTCAATGTCTCCCTCCTCAGAAAATTATGGTGAACAGCTCTTGGGAAGTATTCTTTTAATTATTTTAATTCAGATAATTGATAAAAGCAATAGCTGAATGGCGTCTTCACTTTAGGTATAAAAATGAGCGATACCTCTGTTGTATGTGCGCTTCGTTCTCCTTCATAGCTTGGCCACTTTTTAAATAAGGTAAGACAGTATAAAATGAGGTGCTTGGGGATAACGAAATAACCGGATAACCACGTCCGGCGCATGAGCCCAGTAACGATTCGACTTTAGAAATGCAGCCGCCCTACGATAAGTCATCATTGGTTCGTGGTTAAGAGGAAGGTCGACTAAATACGGGCTTGCCGCTCAGGCGTCGGCATCCCCCTTGTTCTAGTGGTATGATTTCTAAAACTTTCGTTGCTTCGTTCCAGTCGCTACGTTGCTAAACGGGCGTTCTGCGCCTTTGTTCATAATGTTTTTAATGATCGCACTGTATCCGTGAAAAAGACGATGGTTAGGACACCAATCAAGGAGAATATGTTTGTCAAAGATCCATCAAAAATATGAATATACCTATAAATACAAGTATGATGCCTAAATAAAACCCTGGATCTGAAAATTGGTCAAATAATTCTCCCTGGTCAATAGTTATCGTCTCCTGCATTTTTTATCCCCTCGAATAAGCTCGTCTATTGTTATACCAAACAGATCACTAATGCGAATTAAATTTTGAATATCGGGATAACCTTTATTTGCCTCCCACTTGTACACTGCCTGTCGTGAGGCATGTAACTCATTGGCTAATTTCTCCTGCGACCAACCGCGTTTTTTTCTACATTTTTTCAATTTTTCTCCAAAATAGTTTGCTTGCTGTTCCATAAACTCACCTCTCTGCTTATAAAAAAGGATTAATTATTATGTGGGAAGAAACTTATGGTTTAAGTTGTTAACTAGCTGTTTACATGTAGAAAGAACGCGGATGAAGACGCGTGTCGTAACTATAAAGAGAAATGAGTAATTCACTAATTTAAATCTGTAGCACTCATGAACAACGAGGGAGTTCTATTAATTAAGTACCAATATTTGGCGTAAATAGGATAAAAATTACAATTAATCATTTGGTTTTCTGCACCGTGATGTCATTTGATACAATAATAAGACCAATCGCTTGTTTAGAAAAAATCTAGCAACTAAATAAGAAATAAAATATTATTGCTGCCGTATTAGTGTTTAATTAGTAACTATACTGTAAAATAGGATTTGTATGAAAGTGACTTACTTCCTGCTAGTGCTTGGCAAGGTGGATTCATTTTGTGTTTCGCGATTGTTTAATTCATCCAATTTTTGTTAAATTTTGTAAAAAGGTTCCTAAAAATATATTCATCACTTATAATCTAAAGTAGAATACAGTCGGTTAGGAGGTATTGCGTCTGAATTGTTGTTGTAAACGTGGAGAAACGAGAGAATTAATTATAGAAGCAGATATTGGAGCAGACCCGATTTGGTGTAAGCATTGTCGGTGTAATTTAGATATAGAAGATTTGCCTATTTCTCAAGGATTAATGGACGAATTGGAAGCTTGGAGCACCCAATATGGCAAATGGATAGATTGGGAAAATGAACAATTATTACCACATGCTGTGCAACAGGAATTTGCATATAATGAGGTCGGGTACACTTTATTACATAAATTACAAGCTGAATTACGCTCGGCTTATTCGATTCAGTTTATCCCTGGATCTACGGTAGATGAATACAAAACTCTATAATCGGTTTGTTTGCATATGATTTACAAAAAAGGTGGTGTTTATCATGGAAATGACCATGATGATTTTGGTGGTATTAGCTCTTGTCTATTATGGCTTTCGAATCATTCAGGTAATGATAAAATTAAGGCAACGGATCGCCATCCCAGCAACGAAGGAAGAACGAAGTGCAATTCGAAAACATCCGCAAAAAATAACTGCTCCGCCGACTGTTGAAGGTCAGAAAAATGGCTTAATCATAAACGCTGCGCTCGTACTGTTTATTATTGCTATGTTCACGATTGTCTATATTACGGATGTATTTTCTTGGCATCAATATTTGTTTATGCTTCTCTTTTTGGCATATTCCTATTTTATGCTGCCATTAAATTTATTTGCGGTGAAACATGATGGGATATTAATAGGTATGCGGTTTATTCCGTGGAAAAGAATAAACACCATCTACGTTGTACCGATTGATAAAAATCATAGATATTACGGTTTTTCGCAAGCGGCGAACCAAGGGTATGTCTTAAAAATTAAAATTAAATATACATTTGGGTATGCATCTTTTGTGATTACTTCTGAACAGATACTGAAGCGGATCTTAAGGTTTTTAAAAGAACACGTCAAGGTAGAAGAAAAAGTAGAAACATCGGTGACGCAATCAAAATAGAATGATTACCAACTGTACTTACTTAATACTACATGTGTAAGGGTATTGTTCATCCGTAAGTACACCTAATGGAATTTGACCCAAGGAAGACAAAGAAAACGAGAGACAGAAAGATCAAAATTCGGAGGGTGTATATGAAACTAGTTATCTCTATCACCGTTATTATATTCGTACTTTTATTTTCAGTCCTATATGGATGGATGTTAATTAGCGAGAAAAAAGAGAATAAATTAAAGAAGGGAGGTATTTTAGGGTTAACGATAGCCGCATTTTTTCTAGCGTTACTAATCACGTTAGTACTTGGATTAGGTCTGTTTACGTTATTTGGCTCGATAAAAATAACTAATACACTGTTTGGTTTGGAATTGAACATGAAGCAGATTGGCGTGGTATTTATTGCGTATCTGATATTTTTATTGACGGTTGATAATGTGATCGATTTTTTAGTGAAACACATCATTGGGGAGAATTTATTTTACCCCATTTTCTTGTTATTAATCCGAACTTTTACTTTACATATGATCGGATTAATCATAGGCATCCAGCAAACTAGTAGTTTTATTATTGCAGGGGTAGTGGCTTTCATTATATTTTTAATAGAAATATATGCTATATTACGCCAAGGGGCTAAAGAAGAGACCTAAAAGTAGCAAATCATTGCTTGCAGACTTCTTAGAAAGACTCGCTGTGATTTTGTTAAGTGCGCTTTAATGTTAAACCGAAAGTTATCGAAACATATTCGTCCCTGCAATTACAAATAATTAACTTATTTTGGGAAGCTCCAACCGCAGTTACCCAAAAAAGTTAAGGTAAATGTGTTGTGCCAACGTTAAATGTTATGATGGTGACCCGTTGTAAACAACTTCTGCAAAACATAGCGTATTCTATCAGCATATGGCTATGGCATTAATTGCTAATGCAAGGATTTGGCTTTTAGCGGTTGCATTCTGTAATAAGTATCCATCCTTTGTGCGTTTTAACATTCCAATATCATTCTCGTTGTCTCCAAAGGCTATGGTGGGATCATACAGGACATTTCACAAATTTTGCAATAGCAGTTTTGCCAGTTTCCTAGGGAGGTAAAATCAACATCCTACGCTTATTCCAGATCACCGGCTTTTGGATTACAGCGATGAATGTTTACTTGAATATATAATACTAAGCTTGCTGTTTATCAAGTATCCAAATAATTTGGACGAAATAATAAAAGACGTTGTCACAGGTGTACGGAGAATGAAGAGCAATTTTCACCAGAAAAAAGCTGTATGAAGGCGAGATTATTTAGAGAGGAACGATATAAATAATTGAGGTCACTAAAACGGATTACGAAGCCATGTAACGAAAAAAGTGATTTCTTCTCGTTACATGGCATGTGGATGAAAGCTTAGCTTCCTACAGAAACGGTTTCTGGTAATGTACTTCCACCGTCAATAACAATTTGTGTACCTGTGATATAACTTGATTCATCAGATGCTAAGAAAGCAGCAAGTTCGCCTACTTCTTCAATTTTACCTAGACGTCCTAAAGGAACTCCGCTAGCGATACCGTCAATAACCTCTTGCGGATTATCAGGGTTTGTTTCCTTTGCCATTTGTTCAGCCATCGGTGTTAGGACATAACCTGGCAGAATAGCATTTACGGTAATGTTATCTGGAGCTACCTCACGAGCCAAAGATTTGGTAAAGCCAAGTACAGCAGCTTTAGTTGTTGCGTATGCGGTTTCACCAGGATCAGCAACCATGGTACCCGTTACAGATGATAGGTTTACAATTCTACCTTGCTTCGCTTTTTTCATATGAGGAAGAACAGCCTTGGTCACATTCCAAACCCCATTAATATTAATATTGAAATGAAAATCCCTCGTTTCGTCATCCATATCCTCAAAGTTTGCTAACCGAACGACCCCAGCGTTATTGATTAGTGCATCTACACGTTGGTATTTTTCTATTACTTTTGCAATGCCAGCTTTCACATCTTCATTTTTTGTAACATCTACTTCTAAAGCCATTGTTTCGTAGCCTTGCTCGGCTAATTCTTTTGCCGTATCGTGTACCTGCTTGGAAACATCTAATAAGACGGTAATAGCACCATGTTTAGCTAGGACCTCGGCAATTCCTTTTCCATTACCCATTGCTGCACCAGTTATAATTGCTATTTTTCCTTCCATTTTCTTCAAATTGATTACCTCCTCATTATGATGAATGTATCCACACTTCCAGTATAACAAATAGGCGTGATTGTATATACAGTTATTTATTAAATGTTTGTTAATGTTTTCCTATTAAGTTCAAAAAGAAGCTTGAAAACAAATGAAGCGAGAACGCTCCTCTGATTCACATATCTTTCACATGCTAATTACACGTTGTTATCGTATAATAGAGTTGGGGTATTAGCTATTGAAAAAGAAATTGAATTAGAAGCACGATGGAGTATGGATCATTTTTTAAGGGGAAGAGAGTTATCATGATTTTAGGAAATAAGCAGGAAGAATCAAAGAAAAATTGGGTCAGCATTTTAGCAAAAACAGTAAAATCAGGAATTATACGCTCGAACCTTATTCCTATGTTTGCTGGCTTTACTTTGGCTTTATATACGTATAACATAAGCTTTATGGAAAAGCTGCCAGAAGTTATTTTTGCTTTGCTCGGAACAGCTTTAGTTATTGGAGCAGCAGGAGCTTTTAATAACCTTTATGATCGTGATATAGATGCGCTTATGGAAAGGACAAAACAAAGACCCACTGTAACTGGACAAATTAAACCAGTTATTGTGTTTTTGCTTAGTGTGATCATGAGTATAAGCGGAATTGCATTGCTTGCATTAACGACTTGGTTAGCAGCTGTGTTGGCTTTCTTAGGACTGTTTTTTTATGTGGTTCCTTATACGATGTGGAGTAAACGGAGAACGGTATATAATACAGAAATCGGAAGTATATCCGGTGCGATGCCACCATTAATTGGGTGGGCCGCTGTTTTTCCGGACATTACACATCCAGCAATTGTCGGCTTATTTGTAGTTATGATCATTTGGCAAATGCCGCATTTTTATGCGATTGCTATTCGTAATCATAAGCAGTATGAGGCTGCAAAAATACCAATGCTTCCTGTCGTAAAAGGTGTGCAACGAACGTATATTCAAACAAACGTTTATTTAGTCATTATGATTATGATTAGCTTTTTATTTGGAACGTTAAGTATAGGATTAATGTTAGTAGCGCTACTATTAAGTGCAGGATGGTTAGCGCTTAGTATGTTTCGTTATCATAGAGTAAATGCAGAAAAATGGGCTACTTCCATGTTCCTTTACTCACTTGTTCATATGACGGTACTTTTTTCAACCGTTATTATATACTCTTTAATGGGGATTATTTTTGAATTATGATTGGTAATAAGAATTGATTTTGTTTTTTGAAGGCGAATTCTTCGAAAATGACCGAAAGGATTAGCTCCCAGTTGAAAGTCTAGGCTTGTTATCTTCAGCCAGGAGTGTAATAAAAGAAAGCTTCACTGGTTGAAAGATTACATAGTAATTTTGTCCAAGCTGACATGAGCGCTTCTGTTAGCTTGGGTTTTTCTGTAGAATTAAGAACAAACTAGCTAAAATAAGAAGCTTAGTTGATGGTAATAATGGGAATATAATTTATACTGAGGCAAAATAATGATAAAGGTACATTATATAATCCTGCTATCATAGTGTTCTGCCTGAGGAACCATACAATCAACCATATGAAGAGGGAAATAACTTTCCATTTTAGGTAGATAAAGTAATTCTTTTATCAGTGGGGGGTCATCATTCCTTACTGATGGTTAGTAGACCAAGGTATGACCTAAAAACCTCTTACGAAAAAGGGCATTTAGGTGCTGTTATCTCCCACTTAGGATTTTGTAGTACAGATTATTCAACTCCTCAAGTGGGAGTCTTACAGTACGTTATTTGCGGGATAAAAAAGGAAAGGTGTAAAAATGGACAATCTAGCTGTATCAATTGTTATTCTTTTCATTTTAATTATTGCCAATGGTATTTTTGCAATGACGGAAATAGGCATTGTTACTTCAAGAAAAATAAGGCTAGAACAGAAAGGAAAAGAAGGGAATAGCAAGGCGAAGACAGCTCTTTATTTAGCTGAGAATTCCAGTGAGCTGCTGTCAACGATACAAATTGGTATTACGCTCATTGGAATTATATCCGGTGCGTTTGGTGGTGCTGCAATTGCGGATAATTTAAGTGTTCATTTAAGCAAGATTTCCTTATTAGCACCATGGAGTACAGAGATCAGTATGGTTTTAGTAGTTACGTTTACGACATTTTTGACTCTCGTCATCGGTGAATTAACACCAAAGCAAATTGGTTTAACAAATCCGGAAAAAGTAGCGCTTGCCGTCGCCAAACCAATGTACTTATTTTCTAAAGTTGCTAAGCCGCTTATATGGCTTTTAGATAGGTCCACAACACTTGTATTAAAGGCTTTAGGGGTAAAAAGAAATAAGGAGCCGGATGTAACAGAAGAAGAAATTCAACAAATGATTGAGCAAGGTGTCCATAGTGGAAGCATTGAAGAAATTGAACACGAAATGGTTGATCAAATATTTTATATGGGTGATCAGCGGCTTAGCGATATCCTAACACCACGAACGCAATTAACCTGGATTGATATAGAAAGTAGTTTTGAGGAGAACATGCAAGTCATTAGTCAAAGTGAATTTTCGCGTTTTCCAGTTGGAAAGGGTAGTTTGGACCACTTTTTGGGTATTATACATACTAAAAAGGTTTTTTCGAAACTGCAATCAGGAGAACCTTTCTCGATTAATGATTGTATTGAGCAAGCATTAATTTTACCAGAGCATGTGAAAGTATTTAAGGCTCTAGAAACATTGAAAGAATCAGGCTATCACCAGGCTGTCGTAGTAGATGAATACGGAGGAGTCGAGGGCTTTGTTACATTAAATGATATTATGCAGGTCATTGTTGGTGAAATCCAAACAGGAGGTAGCAGAGAAAGGGCTACGATCATGGAACGAGATAGCCAATCCTGGCTGGCAGATGGACAAGTACCGTTTGATACGTTTTTACGCTATTTCGACTTAGAAGATGAAATAGATGAAGATATTGTAAAGGATACGTCATTCCAGACGTTAGGTGGATTTATCACGAATGAAATAGGTAATATCCCCAAAGAAGGGAATACTATTTACTTAGCTGACTTAAAACTAGAAGTAGTGGATATGGACCGTGTGCTTGTTGACAAGCTGTTAATTACTCAAGTTCAAGAAACGGAAGAAATAGAACAGAGAGATAACGAATAACACAATGCATCCCATGTCTGCAAAACTGAACAAGCAAGGAGATTCGAAAATGGAATATTACCAAAGGCAAACAGAAGACGTTCTAAAAGAAGTAGGTTCTACACAAAGGGGCTTAACGCAGCAAGAAGTGGAATCACGACTTGAACGGGATGGGTACAATGAAATAGAAGATAAGGAAAAGGTTCCAACGTGGAGACTTTTTTTAGAAACCTTCAAAGATGCAATGGTTATTGTACTACTAGCTGCTGCAGGAGTGCAGATGTTGCTTGGAGAATGGGTGGAGTCACTCATTATTTTCCTTGTGCTATTAATTAATGCGGTTATTAGTGTCGTACAAACAAGAAAAGCAGAAAGTTCATTGGAAGCACTTAGAGATATGTCGGCACCAGAAGCAAAAGTGATGCGAGATGGCATAAAACAGACAATCGCTGCTAAAGAACTCGTTCAGGGAGATATTGTTTACTTAGAAGCGGGAGATTACGTCCCTGCTGATGGTCGTGTATTGGAAAGTGGCTCATTAAAGGTGAATGAAGGGATGCTTACTGGTGAGTCAGAAGCTGTAGAAAAATCGACCAAAGTGATTGAGGAAGAGGCTGCTTTAGGTGATCGTCGCAATATGGTGTATAGCAGCTCATTAGTTGTTTATGGTAGGGGTACCTTTGTTGTAACTGGTACAGGTACGAAAACAGAGGTTGGTAAAATTGCCGACATGCTGTCTACTGCTGAGCAAAAAGAAACCCCATTACAGCAGAAATTAAATAGCTTTAGTAAGAAGTTAGGGATGGGTATTCTCCTCTTATGTATAGTTATATTTGCTGTTCAGGCAGCCCGTATTTGGTTAGGTGATAGTGAGGCTGATACGACAACAGCATTATTAAATGCATTGATGTTTTCTGTAGCTATTGCAGTAGCAGCGATCCCAGAAGCACTGCAGTCGATCGTTACAATCGTATTATCCGTTGGAACGAATAAAATGGCGAAACAGCATGCGATTATTCGTAAACTGCCTGCTGTAGAAACACTAGGGTCAACAAGTATTATTTGTACAGACAAAACAGGAACACTGACACAAAACAAAATGACCGTTACCGATCATTTTTTACCGTTCAGCAAGCACGAGCGTTTACCTGAGGATCCGAATGATTGGCAGCAAGCAGAGCGGTTGCTTGTATACATCGCAGCGCTTTGTAATGACTCGTATATTAATCGGGATAAACAGGAAGTTGGCGATCCAACAGAAACTGCTTTAATCAACTTTGCAAACAAGCATGCACAGAACTATGAAGAGTTACGAAAAAAATATCCTCGAGAAGCTGAGTTACCATTTGATTCAGATCGCAAACTGATGTCGACCGTCCATACTATAGATGGTACAAAAATGCTCTTGGCTAAGGGCGGACCAGATGTGATGTTCCATCGCTCCAGTTATGTGTTCGTAGACGGAGAAGAGCAGCCAATGACGGATGATTTACTGGATCGTTTTGAAGGAGCAAATGAGGAATTTTCCAATCAGGCATTACGTGTGTTGGCTTACGGCTATAAACGTTTACCAGATAATAAAACAGAAATAACTCATGATGAAGAGTATGATTTCGTATTAGTCGGACTAACGGCAATGATGGACCCGCCTCGAGAGGCTGTTTACGGCTCCATCGAAGAATCCAAGGCAGCAGGTATTCGGACAATTATGATTACTGGCGATCATAAAACGACAGCACAAGCAATTGGTCGAGATATCGGTTTAATGGGAGACAATGATATTGCCATTACAGGGAAAGAACTGGATAAGATGTCAGATGAAGAGTTAGAGGAGAAGATAGAGCAAATTTCGGTTTATGCTCGTGTGTCCCCAGAAAACAAAATTAGGATTGTGCGTGCTTGGCAACGAAGAGGTGCAGTTACTGCCATGACAGGGGATGGAGTCAATGATGCTCCTGCTTTAAAACAAGCAGATATCGGGATAGCTATGGGAAGTGGTACCGATGTTTCGAAGGACTCTTCCGCGATGATTTTAACAGATGATAATTTCGTATCGATTGTGAATGCTGTCCAAGTCGGCAGAACGGTATACGATAATATTAAGAAAGCCATTGGCTATTTGTTTGCTGGTAACTTAGGTGCAATCATTGCTATTCTGTATGCTGTTATCTTCAATTTACCAAATCCATTTACAGCGTTACAATTGTTGTTTATTAACTTAGTGAATGACTCCTTGCCTGCAATAGCGCTAGGAATGGAAAAATCAGAACCAAATGTGATGAAACGCAAGCCACGGCCGACTGGTGAAGGGATTTTTGCTGGAGGAACACTACAAACCGTATTAACTCGGGGGATCCTAATTGCTATTGCAGTTGTCATTTCCTTCTATATCGGGTTATCTCATTCTAATGAAATGGGAGTAGCGATGGCGTTTACCACATTAATTATTTCGCGTACATTACAAACTTTTGCTGCACGTTCGAATACGGAGACGTCCATAAAAATTGGTTTCTTCTCCAATAAATATGTCATAGGTGCTGTATTACTTGGGTTTGTATTATACGGTATTACGGTACTTCCATTTGCAAGAGGCGTATTTAATATACCTGCTGCATTTAGCTTTATAGATTGGACTATTGCAACAGGTTTAGCTGTCGCAGCGGTGATTTGTATGGAAGTAGCGAAAAAAATTTTTAGACGGGCCTAGAGGTTCCTGTTTATAAAGTCCTTAAATAGGGTGTTCTATTCATTCAAATTCCTATAATATAAAAAAAACAGCTGGGGTTACTAAAATGAGGCACCGGCTGTTTTTCATAGCGTGTAAAAGGAAGTATAAGCTTGAGATAGAAAAAATGTTTAACTAGGAAGAGAGAGGGGACAATAAACATTGTTACAAGATAATTGGTTTACAATACAAAAAATAGCTGAGGATACATTTGCAATTAGTGAGTACGGTCATTGGGAAAAAGTGCATTCTTTTTTAATAATAGGTGAGGATAAAGCTGCATTGATTGATACTGGTTTAGGAATTGATAGCATGAAAAGAATAACAGACCAATTGACAACGAAACCGATTGAAGTAATCACAACGCATGTTCATGCAGACCATATTGGCAGCCACGGAGAATATGACGCGATTCATGTTCATGAAAGAGATCAAGATTGGCTCATTCATGGAATTGAGGGCTTAACACTACAACAGATCAGAAAAGATATAGCAAGAGATATTACGCTTCCAACCCCGCCTACATTTAATCCTGAAACATATACGCCATTTCAAGGACTTCCCACCAATATATTGAAGGATGGAGACATGATAGAGTTAGGAAACAGGAAGCTAACAATCTATCATACCCCAGGACATTCACCGGGGCATATCGCCATATTTGATGAAAGGCAGGGGTATTTATTTACGGGGGATTTATTGTATGATCAAACACCTATCTATGCTTTTTATCCATCAACAAATCCAGTTGATTTAGTTTCCTCTTTAGAAAAAATTTCAAACATAGATGGGGTGAGGAAGGTGTTTGGCTCTCATAATACATTAGGATTGGATGTAGCCATAATACAAGAAGTGAAGCAAGCAGTAACTTATTTACGAAAACACGATCTTGTAAAGTTTGGAACTGGGGTTCATGAATTCAATGGTTTTTGCATACAATTTTAATAAAGATTGGAATGACGGTTTACTTCAGTTGTGTTAACGTGTATGACGGAAGTTATTAGCAATTTGTCCTGTTTTCATTTGGACTAAAATCGGGTATACTGTACATAGATAGCCAAATGAATAAAAACCGCCTGGTGCTGGAACACCAAACGGTTTTGTGCATAGCCCTTAAAGGGGGCGACTCACATTTTGAGAAAAGTAACCATTAAATGCTTGTCAGGCTAGGGTGGTTACTTTTTTTCTGACAGAATAGCTACAATGAGCGTCCCGAAAGAGATCATTAAGACCAACCCTTCGAAAACTGTCATATAGGCCTCACCCCCTTTCTGAAAGGGATGAGCCACCACCCAAAAGCCTTATGCACTAATTGCATTATATCATACGGTGGTTTTACAGCTAAAGGGTCATAAGACTTAGACTTCAAGCGTTAGTTGATGGCTGCCAGTGGGGTAAATGAAAAAAGTACTTCCGTTGGATCAATATTTAAAGTGCTTTATTGCCACAAAGGCGGTTAAAATAAGGCTTTAGAATAAATACGCTAAAGAGGCACACATGGAGGTGTAAGGATCACCTCGTACACTTCATTGTGAAGATGTGAACATTAATTATGATTCATGTCAAGGCGTTAACGTTAAAAATCAATTACAAAATCCGAACGTTACAATTTTTACATCAAAAAGTCATAAAATATACATTTGAAATTCTTCATCGTTTCATTTAGGATATAACTATATATAGTATTTAAATAATTTGTTAATACTATATATAGTTGAGGTGTGTAAAGAGGTTGTCTGTTTATACGCTTAAATAAGGTTCGCAGTTATCCCGTATATAAGTGCTGTAAGACTCCCGGCTTTAAGAATTGAAGAAATCCATACTACAACATGTCTAAGTGGGAATAACAGCACCTAAATGCCCAAATCTATTATCTAACAACCCGTAGGGGATGAAAGAAAACCCCCCTGATTGAGATTCACTTTATCTGCTTCTGCTGCCTTTAACATACCTTTATTACATAAAAATTTATGATTCATTTGGAAAGGACGAGGAGAAATAAAATGATCGAAACAAAATCTGCTCCTATAAGTGAAGACCAAGAATTAATGCTAGCTTTTCAAGATATTGTATCAAGCTCTAACCAAGATTTGATTCAAGAAAATGCCAATGTTGATGGGCGATCTCCGTGTGGGCAAATGAACAAATTTGCTAATGAAAGTGCTAAATATTATGCGAAACAACAAATGTTAAGTGAAGAAGCGAAACAAGCTGTAGATGAAAACTACATCCATATCCATGATTTAGACTACATGCCTACAGGAACGGCGACTTGCTGTCAAATTCCTTTAGGTAAATTACTGGAAAGAGGATTTAATACTGGACATGGACATATGCGATCACCACAAACGATTTTAAGTGCGATGGCATTAGCAGCGATTATTTTTCAAAGCAATCAAAATCAACAGCACGGGGGACAGAGCTTTCAAGCTTTCGATTATGATTTAGCTCCATTTGTAACGAGGTCGTATAAAAAACGATTGCATAAATTGCAACAATACAAGCTTCCGCTTTCCCCAAAAGAATTGGAGGAATTAGCTTGGGCAGAGACAGATCATGAATGTTATCAAGCTTGTGAAGCGTTTATTCACAATTTGAACAGTCTTCATTCCCGAAGTGGTGGACAGGTTCCATTTACTTCTATCAATTATGGTACAGATACAAGTAAAGAAGGCAGAATGATTATTAAGAATTTGTTACTAGCTACTCAAGCAGGACTTGGAAAGGGAGAAACACCAATTTTCCCAATTCAAATTTTTAAAATGAAAAAGGGGATTAATTTTTATAAAGAAGATGCGAATTATGACTTATACCAACTTGCTCTTAAAACTACAGCAAAGCGGTTATTTCCGAACTTTAGCTTTATCGATGCACCATTTAACTTACAGTATTATGAAGAAGGAAACCCTGAATCTGAAGTAGCGTACATGGGATGTCGTACACGTATTATGGCTAATCGCCATGGTAAGGAAAATAGTATTGGCAGAGGAAACTTGTCATTTACAAGTATTAATTTAGTGAAGTTAGCTCTTAACACACAATCTTTTGAAGCTTTTATACAAAAATTAGATGAATACGCAGATATTGTTATCCGGCAATTGTATGATCGTTATCTATTTCAAACACGCAAACTTGTGAAAGACTTCACCTTTTTGCATGGTGAAGGAGTTTGGACAGGAAGCTCTGAACTAGGACCAGAGGATAGATTAGAAAAAGTGTTAAAGCAAGGAAGTTTAAGTGTTGGTTTTATCGGTTTGGCAGAATGTTTAGTAGCATTAACTGGTAAGCATCACGGAGAATCCGATAAAGCGCAGAATTTAGGTGAAGAAATTGTTGCTTTTTTACGGCAAAAATGTGATCAGGCATGCGAGCAATACGATTTAAATTACTCATTGATTGCGACACCAGCAGAAGGGCTAAGTGGTCGTTTTACTAAACGGGACCAAAAAGAATTTGGTAAGATTAAAGGTGTTACAGACAGAGATTACTATACAAATTCTTTCCATATTCCTGTGTATTATCCGATCTGTGCCATGGAGAAAATAAAACGAGAAGCTGTGTATCATCCGTATACGAATGCAGGTCATATTACGTATATTGAAGTAGATGGGGATATAAGCAAGAATTTAAAGGCTATGGATACACTTGTTAAAACAATGGCTGAAAGTGGAATTGGCTATGGGAGTGTTAATCATCCGGTTGATCGTTGTAAAAATTGCGGATATACAGGGATGATTGATAATGAATGCCCTAGTTGTCAAATAACCGATGAAAAGCAAATTGACCGAATTCGACGCATTACCGGCTACCTCGTAGGAACGATGGATAAGTGGAATACAGCAAAGGCTTCTGAAGAGCATGATCGGGTGCGGCATGTGTAATGGATACAGCAAGCGTGTTATCTATTTATCATGATTCGGTTGTCGATGGAGAAGGATTACGTGCTGTTATCTTTTTTGCAGGTTGCCCTCATTTCTGCAAAGGATGCCATAACCCGAAGTCATGGAATTTGCGAAATGGCAAAGAAATGCATGTAAATCAAATTGTGGAAGAAGCGCTGAACCCATTAAATGATATTACATTAAGTGGTGGCGATCCGTTTTACCAAGCAGAGGCTGTAGCTAAAGTAGCTAAACAACTTAAAGAGCATGGTAAAAACATATGGGCTTATACGGGATGGACATTAGAACAATTATTAGAGAATAAAGATCCGCACCAGTTAGAGTTACTGCAATATGTGGACGTACTTGTAGATGGTCCATTTATTCTAGCAGAACGTGATTTAACGTTAACGTTTCGTGGAAGTAAAAATCAACGTATCATTGATATGAAAACAATGCAGGATCATTCCATTATGGATGACTAATATACAAACCAAAAATATAGTGCATTTTTACACTATAGAAAAATATAAAGCTTAAGGTTCTCACCCAAAAAGGTCATGGGATCATTTTACGCACGACGTATACAGTTATTGAACAAACCACGATTAAAGTGTTTTTTGCAAGTGTGATTTTAAAAACCTACCTTTTTGGGAATTAACCAGCTTCAAGATGTATTCTAAGAAAACTACGCTTGCGCCATAAAGATTTGGCGGTAAGCCGAGTTGCTCTAAATTGTATGAAAAAACCAGGCTAGTGCGAATCAGCACTAGCCTAGTTTCGTGGTTTAATTTATCCAAATTAAAAGTTAAGTTTTAGTCCCCGCGCTTTGAATTCAATTTATATCAAATGTTGAGGTTTGTAGGTGCTTATAAGGATTTCATTTTTATAAATGAAAGATGCTAGCTGGAAAACGTCTAAGCAGGAGATAACAGAGCCTGCACCTAACAATCTGTGAAAGATAAGATTGAAGCTGAAATTCAAATTAAAAGGCAAACGACATTTTTACTATGTATATCCTTTCTAAAAACGCATAAAATATGCTTGAACTTTTCTGAAAGGAGTTTGTGCCATGAATCAGTTAACGCAAACCGAATTAGAGAACTTGCGTAAGATTATTGGAGGTCATAGGATGATCGCTAATAAATTGGAAACTTACGCACAATCCGCAACAGATCAAGAGCTGAAATCTATTTTGCTTCAAGATGCACAGGCTGCTAGACAAGCGCAGCAACAGTTATTACCATTTTTACAATAGGAGGGTTCTCATGTTACAAGATAAAGACATTGTGAATGATTATCTAAATGGATTAAATTCGAGTTTAAAGAGCTATGCCGATTATATAGCTCAAGCCAATAATGCACAGCTAAGACAAACGCTCATTAATTTGCGTAATGGGGATGAATCTCGCCAACGATCGCTTTATAGTTATGCGTCGCAAAAGGGATTTTATAAGCCAGCCATGCCCGCATCGCAACAAGAAGTACAACAAGTGAAAACGGAATTGTCTTCCGGTCAATAAAAGTACTCACTTCAATAACATGTATACGTTTGGATGTAAGTACTTTTCTTATTCATGGTGCCCCGCCCATTGTAAGCCATGGCGGTAGCATTCTTGCATGCTTTACTGATTCTCTCAAGCTATGCAGATGTAATTAAAAATGATTCAAAGTCTTAAGTACAATATTCTTCAATAGAAGTTAGTCATATTTTCTTTATGTAAAAACCTTCCTATGCTATGATATTTTTAAATAGGAGGGTTTTTCTTGATCTATATTGGATTGACAGGGTGGGGAGATCATTACTCCTTATATGCTGAGCAAATTAAAGCAAAAGATAAATTAGCAGAATATAGTAGCCATTTTCTTGTTGTTGAAGTGGATGCATCATTTTACGCAATTCAGCCAGTGAAGAATGCAGAAAAATGGGTAAGAGAAACACCTGCTAATTTCCAATTTGTCGTAAAAGCGTACCAAGGGATGACGGGACATAAACGGAAAGAAGAGGATTCGGCTTTTGAGACGAAAAAAGAGATGTTTAACTCATTTATAGCATCGTTACAGCCGTATCAAGAGGCGAATAAGTTAGCAATGGTTTTATTTCAATTTCCACCTTGGTTTGATTGTACGAAACAAAATGTGACCTACTTGCGCTACTGCAAGCAAATGATGGGAGATATTCCCGTTGCTTTAGAATTTAGAAATCAAACTTGGTTCAGCGATCGTTTTCGCCAAAGCGCATTGTCATTCATGAAACAAGAAGGCTGGATTCATTCGATTGTAGATGAACCACAGGCAGGAGAAGGTTCTATCCCGACGGTTCCAGTAGTAACCAATGAAGCGCAGACGCTTATCCGTTTTCATGGTAGAAATGCTGTTGGTTGGAATAAACCGACGAGTATTGATACAAATTGGCGTGATGTGCGTTATTTATATAAGTATAATCAAGAAGAGCTTATAGAATGGAAAAAAGTGATACGGAGATTAGAAAAAGAAACGAAGGACATTGTTGTGTTATTTAACAACAACTCAGGTGGCGATGCTGCGGAAAACGCCAAGCAATTTCAAAAGCTTTTAGGCATTAAATATGAAGGGCTTGCTCCGAAGCAATTGGGATTGTTTTGAACCTAAATAAGCGCCTTCACTAAAAGATACTATTTTTGCACTATAAGAAAGTAAAAGTTTTTTAGTTTATAGTATTTGATTTGTCAAATTAAGCGAGGGTTTTATATGAAAAAGGAGTTCCTAAATAGAATACATATTATTGGTTCTGTAGGAAGTGGCAAAACAACGTTAGCGAAGGCGCTTTCCGCAAGTTTACATATCTCCTATTATGAATTGGATAATGTAGTTCGAAAAAGGTCAGATTCTGGTGATATAAAACGGACTGTATCTGAAAGGGATATGTACTTAAAACAAGTTATTCATTTAGATAGGTGGATTATTGAAGGGGTTCACCATACATGGGTCTCTCCGTGTTTTCAGCATGCGGATTTGATTCTATTTTTAGATACGAATTATTCGGTAAGGAGATTTCGAATAATAAAGCGATTTATTTTGCAAAAACTTGGTAGAGAAAAAGCGAACTATAAACCATCGATAAACATTTTAAAAGCTTTGTTGAAATACAATAAGGTTTTTGAAGAAAAAAGCAAGGATGAAATATTTGCTATGTTAGCTCCTTATAAAAGGAAGTTAATCATCCTCCATAATACAAAGAATATACAACGTTCATTTAACGAATTTTTTCATCTTCCTAATAGCAATGAACACGACGCAAACAACAAGCACAAGGCAACATAGAAGTAAAGTAAACTGTAATAGTTGTTGTTGATCTTTTACGTAAATGGCGATAAATGTCCATATATAAACAAGTGGTAAGATAAGGTCTTGATTACGAAGGGTAATTCGAGCCGCTATTCCTGTCACAACCAAAATGACAATGACCGTCCAAACGAACTCACTTAACCCTAAAAATGAAGTTATTCCTTCACTTTTTGCATAAGTGAATAGGTTAACTACACTAGCTAAGGATACCCATCCAAAATAAATCGAAAATGGAATGCGGTCAAGTAAGCCACTGAAAGAAATTGTCCATACGACGCGGTACATCCAAATAAGCGTGCCTAATAATAAGAGGATAACAATCGTTGATAGTAGTATGTTGTCACGAGTGAATGTTAAAATCCACAAACTATTTAAAACAAAATTAATGGGAAGAACAAATTGAAACTCTTTGTATAAGGCAGCTTTGTCCCCTTGAATAAAGAATCCTCGAATGATCCAAATAAACAAAAATAAGTAGATAACACCCCAAATAGCAAAGGCATATCCAGCTGGCTGAATAAGCGTTTCATACTGATTGGCTATTTGTCCTACATTGCTCCCAACGAAATAATTAATCCCAACCATCATAGCAAAGAAAATAAGATACATCATTATAATAAATTTTGAAGCTTTCATGGTATAACCTCCTCCTTAAGGTCATCATATACCAATGTATTTCCTTTTATGCTATCGCTGTAAACAAATTTAAAAAATAGTGTATTGTAATGTCTCGAAATTAAGTATAATTGACTCTCCTGATATTTTTTATAAAGGATTAGAAAAACTTGGCTTACGTCAAATCTTTATGACAGAAAAACGTTATCGTTTTCCTTATAATATAAAAAAACAGTGGGGAAAACCCCACTGACTATTTTACCGCACCACGTGTTACGTTACCAATGATCCATTTTTGAGCGATGAGATAAACGATGATCATTGGCAATAAGGCAAGTAAATAAGAAGCAAATGCTAAGTTATAGTTTGTACTAAATTCCGATTGGAAAATATATTGCACTAGCGGCAACGTAGCATCTTCTGGGTCTGTCAGGATGACCAATGGAAGCATGAAGTCGTTCCATGCATATAATGCAGTAAGGATGGCTACAGTTGCATTCATTGGTGAAAGCAGTGGGAAAATCACTTTCCAGAAAATTTTCCAAGAACTTGCACCATCCATCACAGCTGCCTCTTCCAGTGCTACTGGAATCGACTTAATATATCCCACATAGATAAAGACATTAAAGGATAGCTGGAACACGATATAAAGAAAAATGAGTCCGATTAGATTATCCATACCAGCAATGGCTGTTTGTCTCACTAATGGCAGCATAATAATCGGGAACGGTACGAACATAGCACTTACAAAGTAATAGAATAGTCCTTTATAAAATTTTTTATGCATATTCCTAGCAATCGCATAGGACACAAGAGAGTTTGTTAACACCGTTAATACAACGACAGAAAACGTAACAATAAAACTATTTGATAATGCTTGAAAGAAATTGGTCATTTCAATCGCATCAAGAAAATTTTGAAAACGCCATTCATCTGGTAAAGAAAGCAATGGTTTTGCCATTTCCTCCGGTGTTTTCAAAGCAATATTAATCGTTAAATATAACGGGAAAAAGATCAGTAATGTTCCAATAATTAAAAGGCTGGTAACAAGCCAATTTTTCTTTTTTCTCATTGTTGCACCTCCCGATTTTGTAAGAATCGCAGTTGAATAATGGAAAGGACAACGATGACAATAAAGTATATAACCGCGTTAGCGGATTGGTAGCCAAATTGCCCGCCTTCAAATCCACCTCGATAGATTAATACGGAAATGGATTCCGTTGCATATCCTGGTCCACCGCCAGTTAAAGCAATGATATGGTCAAATACCATTAAAAATGTTTTCAATGCAAGTACCATATTAATCGTGAAAAATGGCGCGATTAGTGGAAATGTAATCTTCCAAAATCTTTTCCATGGCGAAGCTCCATCAATTGCTGCAGCCTCATAAACGTCTTCAGGGACGGTTTGTAAGCCAGCTAGGTAAAGAATCGTATTAAAAGCTGTCGCTTGCCATACAGCCATGATGACAACGCCAACCCAAGCATGGTCAGGACTGCCTAAAATATTGGTTGCTAACGCCTGAATACCTAGCGCATCGGAAAATTGCGGTAAAAAGATCGTGAAAATAAATTGGAAAATGAATCCAACGATAAGAATACTCAATATATTTGGTAAGAAATATACTGCTCGTAATGTCTTTTGGAATTTAATATTTGCATTTAGGCCAAGAGCGATTAATAAACTAAAGATATTTACTAAGACTGTTGATACAATAGCAAACTGAAATGTAAAGCCATATGCGTTTAAGGCACGCATATCTTTAAACACATTAACATAATTAGAAAGCCCGATAAAATCCCAATCACCATACCCTCTCCAATTCGTGAAGCTATATAATATTCCTTGAAGGAGAGGAAATGTATGAAAGATAAAAAACAAAATCACGGCAGGGATGGTCATTAGCAAAAATGCACGTTGTCGACTTTTCAATTCATTCACTTCCTTAATACCTTAATTGGATTTGGTCCCACTCTCGATCCAAGTCTTTTAACAATTTGGAAATGTTACCTTGATAAAGAAATTCTTGTATCATGTTTTGAGCGCCCATTCCAGCCGGATAAAAATGGTCTGGAAAACTACTTATTTTTCCTTCTGAAAAGTTATCTTGAATGCCTTCCATAATTGGATCATCAGAAAGGACGTCTTTACGAACAGAAAAGGCAGATTGTTCTTCCATATATTGCTGCTGTTGCTGTTCTTCCATCATAAAAGAAATAAATTGCTTTGCTTCTTCAGGATGCTTGGATTCTTTTAAAGTGGCAAAAAGCACATCAATACCCGAAACTAACTTGTTTTTACTGGGATTATTCGTAATAGGCATTGCAAATACACCGAGGTCAAGTTCAGGATTTAACTTGATTAGCTCTGGAATCGCCCAGTTTCCTTGGGAATAGAAAACGCCTTTTCCTTGTGAGAATTCACGGTTTCCATCATTGTAGCCGATCCCAAACATGCGATTATGCCCGTAATCTTTTAATTGTAATAATTTTTCTGCTACTTCTTGATGGGTACCTTGAAAAGTTACTTCTTTATTTATTTTTTTCTCGGCAAATTGCTTCGGTTGCAGATTCCCTGCCAACGAATTCCAAGCTGGCATTGTGGTCCATGAATCCTGGAAAGTGAAGTAAATCGGTATTTCTCCAACTGCTTTTGCTTTATGTAGCACTTGAATGAATTCATCCCATGTTTTTGGAACATCTTC
This sequence comes from Roseburia sp. 1XD42-34, assembly GCF_009917385.1. GTDB lineage: Bacteria > Bacillota > Bacilli > Bacillales > Amphibacillaceae > Virgibacillus. Next base: position 35,669 of record NZ_QWLJ01000001.1, read on the forward strand.
TCCCAGTTCTTTTAACTTGACCTTGTTGTAAATCATCGTATTGGCGTTAGCCGCAAAGGGCACACCATGTATTCCTTCCTTTTCAGAGCCTTCTAGATCAGAAATGGTTTGTAAATATGCTGGCTGAATAGGGTCCAGCATAGGCTCACCTTCATAGTTTACTAACATATCAACACTTACTAATTCCCTATATAAAGCGTTACCAGCAATGGCTAGCATATCTGGCATATCATTTTTTACTAGTCTAGTTCGTAATAAAGTCTCTGCGTCAGGTGGAGCGTATAAATTAATCCGAATGTTAGGATGTTGCTCTTCAAAACGCTCAATCATCGATTCGTATGTGGCTATATTTTCAGCTTTATTGGAAAATAGCTCTAGTTCCACAATACCTGCTTCCTGGGAAGAAATGTCACTACAGCCGACAAGCAGGGCAGCTGTAGTGAGTGAGATGACTAGAGAAGAAATCAACCGCATTAAAAATCTCCTTCTTTCTAAATGAGCCTATACACAAAGGCTTCATATGGATTTAAGGTAAACTCGCTAAGTGTATGCATGGTATCCGTTGTCTCGTTTGTAATGAGTATTTCTTTCCCTGCTGATAAATTAGGTAATTCACATGTTTGTTGTTGAGCTGTGAAGTTACATACTATAAGCAATGTGTCATCTTGATAATTTCGAGTGTAAGCAAATATTTCTTCACTATCCTCTAATAATAATTCAAATTTTCCATGCACAATGGTTGGTTCTTGCTTACGCAATGAAATTAGCTGCTGATAGTAATAGAAAATAGATTCTGGATCGGCAAGCGCTGCTTCTACATTAATGTTGGTATAATTAGGATTCACTTTTAGCCAAGGTTCTCCAGTCGTAAATCCTGCATGCGGATTGCCATTCCATTGCATTGGGGTCCGGGCATTATCACGACCAATTGCATAGATTGCTTCCATCAGTTTTTCTTTATTATGTCCTTGTGCCAAGCGCTCGTTATACCAATTAATCAGTTCGATATCTTCATAATCGTCAATAGAAGGGAATTGGACATTTGTCATGCCAATTTCTTCGCCTTGATAAATATATGGTGTTCCTTTCATACCGTGAAGTAGAGTTGCTAGCATTTTCGAAGATTTCTCACGGAATTTCTTATCATTACCGAAGCGGGAAACAACTCTTGGCTGATCATGATTATTCCAGTACAAGCTATTCCAGCCTTCTTTTTCAAGTCCATATTGCCATTTGCTTAAAATTTCCTTTAAGTCGGTAAGCTTCCAAGGCATGTTGGACCATTTTCCATCAGGACCATTCCAAAGACCCATATGTTCGAAATGAAACACCATATTTAATTCTTCACGTTCTTCCCCAGTGTAAAGCTTAGCGTCTTCTACCGTTGCACCCGGCATTTCTCCAACAGTCATGATGTCATAATCGGCTAATACTTTTTCATTCATTTCATGCAAAAACTCATGAATACGAGGTCCATTCATATGAAATTCAAATGCTGAAACAAGTTCTTTCCCTAGATCAGGTTCACGTTCTGGCATCGTTTGATCCTTGGAAATTAAGTTGATTACATCCATACGGAAGCCATCAATCCCTTTATCTAACCACCAGCGCATCATTTGGTATACATCATTACGTACTGCTGGATTTTCCCAATTTAAGTCAGGTTGCTTCTCACTGAACATATGGAGAAAGTATTCTCCAGTTGCTTCATCATATTTCCAAGCAGATCCACTAAATGCAGATTCCCAATTAGTTGGGGGCTGCCCATTTTCTTTGCCTTTTTTCCAAATATAATAATCTCTTTTGGGATTATCCTTGCTTGATCTAGACTCGACAAACCATGCATGTTCATCCGATGTATGGTTAACGACTAGATCCATCACGATCTTTAGTCCACGTTTATGTGCTTCTTCGAGTAACGCATCAAAATCTTCCATTGTTCCAAATTCGTGCATGATTTTTTGGTAATCGCGAATATCGTATCCGTTATCATCATTTGGAGAATCATAAATAGGAGATAGCCAAATAATATCAATTCCAAGCTTTTTCAAGTAGTCTAGTTTTTGAATAATTCCCTGGATATCACCAATACCATCACCATTACTATCATGAAAGCTGCGTGGATAAATTTGATAAACCACGCTTTCTTTCCACCAATTTTTCTCTGTCATAAAATCATCTTCTTTCTTCTAGGTTAAACGTTTACTCTCTGCGCAAAAAGAAAAGGTGAGAACCTCTTTTTATGAGATAATAAAGTATAAAATGAGGTGCTTGTGGGTAACGAAGTAACTGAATCGCCACGTCCGGCGCATGAGCCCAGCAACTAGGAACTTTAGAAATGCATCCTTTGATAATGCCTCATTGGTTCGTCTTTAAGAGGAATCATGACTAAAAACGGGCTTGCCGCTCAGGCGTCGGCATACTCCTTTTTTAGTGGCATGATTCCTTTATCTTTAGTTAATTCGTTCCATTCGCTACGTTGCTGAACGGGTGTTTGCGCGCCTTTATTAATGTTTGGACACCGATTCTCTTTCAATTATTTTATGTTTCAGGTTGAGCGATTTAATATCTTTGCCCATAATAGAATGGCATAAAAGTTCTGCAGCACGGTACCCCATTGTATCGAACTCTTGCGATACGGTGGTTAAGGCCGGTACGGTCATCATTGCTAACTTTGTATTATCATAACCAATAATGGATAGATCATTAGGTATACAAATCCCTTGTGCATGTGCTTCAGATATGACACCTGCAGCCATTTCATCACTAGCTGCAAAGATAGCAGTTGTTTCTGGATGATGCGCCATAATCGAACGAAACGCATGTTTACCATCTTCAAAATTAAAGGCTTGATTCCAACTGATTTGTGTCGCTTTACAAGGTGAGTTTGCATCAGCTAACGCATGTTTAAATCCTTCTATTCGTGGAGTACCTGCGATTGAATCATGAGGCGGTCCACTAACCATAGCAAGTTGAGAATGGCCGTGCTTGATTAAATATTGCGTAGCATCATAGGAAGCCTGCTGATCATTAACTTTTACTTCTGGTATACCTTCTATTTCCGATGTTCCAGCTAATGTAACAAAGGGTACAGCCATTTGCTTCACCATTTTTTGAAAATCAGACGTTAGCCTTTCATTGGCAAAGATAACACCTTCGACCTGCTTTTCATATAACAATTGTAAATAGTGTTCCGTTTTATCTGGATCAGATAACGTGTTACACACGATAACACTTTTGCCAAACGCCTGCGCGGCTGCTTCAATCCCATGAAGAAGCTCTGCGCTTACCATCCCTGATACTGCTGGAAACAATACACCAATTGTTCCGCTTTCATTGTTAATTAAACCGCGGGCAATAGCATTTGGAAAGTAGCCCATTCGTTCAATCGTTTGCATTACATGCTGTTTTGTTTTATCGGAGTAGCCTTTTCCCGTATCATTTAATACCCGGGAAACAGTCGCAATGGAAACATTAGCTTCTCTAGCAACATCTTTAATCGTTGATTTTTTCATACTATCTTCCTTATAGAGTAAACGTTTACTTTATTTTAGCGGATGATAAGTACAATGTCAACTCGAGAAGAAGGGTGACACTTGTGGTGCTATGGGATCCTTTCCCCTTGTTCATCGAGAAAGCCACTCGAATCACGACTGAGTTCGCTCATTCTGCGCGAAAATTGGCTTGCCCTCTCTATAATCTTGTTTGCGCTCCATCAAGAGAATCGTTTACGAAAACTTTCCTTGTTCCCATTTACCTTTCTCTAGACTCCACTCCTTTGCTATTGCATTTTTTGGCATTTTGATGTAGCATAAGTAAAAATCAAGTATCTATAAAAAGCAATGAAGAGGGCAAGCATTATTTTTACAGCGTCAGAGAGGGGAGAAAAGGTGAGAGCTCCCTAGTGATGGGAAATGATGTACCACCTCATAAGCTGTGTTGGGGAAACAAAGTAACCAATACCGTAAAGCTACGTTACAGCACATTAAGCCAAATAGGTAGTATTGCCGTTTGGAAAATGGGGTGGAACCACGGATAACACATTCGTCCCTTTCTAGGGATGGATGTGTTTTTTTTAATGGTAAAGCATGAAAAGGTAGGTGACTGCATCATAACTGCACTGATTGATTTTGTTTAAAAATGTAGGTGCAAGAGGATATAGCAATTGCAATAGGGTTACTTTATTTTTATGAAAAGGAAAATAAACAAAAGCAATGAAGAGGGCAAGCATTATTTTTACAGCTGTCAGAGAGGGGAGAAAAGGTGAGAGCTCCCTAGTGATGGGAAATAATGTACCACCTCATAAGCTGTATTGGGGAAACAAAGTAACCAATACCGTAAAGCTACGTTACAGCACATTAAGCCAAATAGGGTAAGTATTGCCGTTTGGAAAATGGGGTGGAACCACGGATAACACATTCGTCCCTTTCTAGGGATGGATGTGTTTTTTGTACCATAGGAAACTAAAAAATGAGGTGCTTGTGGATAACGAAATAACCGACTAGTCACGTCCAGCGCATGAGCCCAGCAACGATGCGACTTTAGAAATGCGTCTTACGATAAGGTCTCATCGGTTCGTCGCTAAGAGGAAGACCGATTATAAACGGGGTTGCCGCCCTGACGTCGGCATACTCCTGTTTTAGTAGCATGGTTTCTAAAACTTTAGTTGATTCGCTCCAGTCGCTACGTTGCTAAACGGGCGGAATGCGCCTTTGTTCAATAATGAAATTTCAAGGAGGTTATAGGAGATGTCAAATTCCGTAATTCAAGTGCAACTAACAGATGGAAAGGTGAACAAATATCAACAAGGGATTACTATCTTAGAAGTGGCTGCGTCTATCAGTTCAAGCTTAGGTAAAAATGCGATAGCAGCAAAAGTAAATGGAAAGATGGTAGATGTAAACTATAAGCTAATGGAAAATGCTGGAGTTGAAATTTTTACTTTAGAATCAGAAGAAGGAGTAAGTGTGTTAAGACATACGACTGCGCATGTACTAGCGCAAGCAGTAAAAAGATTGTATCCTAACGTAGAGCTTGGCATTGGTCCAGTGATTGAGCATGGATTTTATTATGACTTTAAGCTAGAGGGCACATTTCATGAAGATGAATTACAGCATATCGAAGCTGAAATGCATCATATAATAAAGGAAAATTTGCCGATAATACGAAAAACCATTTCGTATGAGAAGGCAGTCGAATTATTTACCGAACGAAATGAACCATTCAAGTTAGAAATATTAGAGCATCTTAGTAAGCACGAAACGATTACTATTTATCGCCAAGGAGAATTCGTTGATCTTTGCCGAGGTCCCCACCTTCCAAGTACAGGGTGTGTTAAGGCCTTTCAATTATCACATGTTTCTGGTGCATATTGGCGTGGAAATAGTGACAGAGATATGCTGCAACGTATATATGGTTTTGCGTTTAAAAAACAGGGAGAATTGAAAGCACATCTGGAATTTATAGCTGAAGCAAAGAAACGGGATCATCGTAAATTAGGAAAACAATTACAGTTGTTTATGTTTTCTGAAGAAGCACCTGGAATGCCATTTTATTTGCCAAAGGGACAAATTATTCGCAATGAGTTAGAAAAGCTTTCGCGAGAGATACAAAACCAAGCAGCCTACAATGAGGTGCGTACTCCATTGATGATGAACCAGCGGCTATGGGAGCAGTCAGGTCATTGGGATCATTACCATGAGAATATGTATTTTACAGAAGTAGACGATACGAAGTTTGCAATGAAGCCGATGAATTGCCCTGGTCATATGTTGATTTATAAAAGTAAGCTCTATTCTTATCGCGACTTACCGATTCGAATAGCAGAATTTGGTCAGGTCCATCGCCATGAGTATAGTGGGGCGCTGAATGGTATGTTACGTGTACGAACTTTCTGTCAGGATGATGCCCATATTTTTGTTAGAAAGGATCAAATCGAAGCGGAAATCGCGCAGGTATTTCAGTTAATTGATCAGGTTTACCAAACATTTGGTTTTTCTTACACAGTAGAGTTATCTACGCGTCCAGAAAAGTCCCTGGGGGAAGATCATTTATGGGAAGCATCTGAACAAGCGCTCCAAAATGTTTTACATCAGTTAGCCGTTCCTTACCAATTAAATGAAGGAGATGGTGCATTCTATGGGCCAAAAATTGACTTTCATATTAGGGACGCTCTTGGGCGCAGTCATCAATGTGCTACGATTCAATTAGATTTTCAAATGCCGGAGAAATTTGATCTATCCTATATTAATGAAAATAATGAAAAGGTTCGTCCTGTCGTAATTCATCGCGCCATATATGGTTCGATCGATCGGTTTTTCGGTATTCTAATTGAACACTTTGCTGGTGCTTTTCCTGTTTGGCTTGCACCCGTTCAAGTTCAACTCATCCCAGTTTCCAATGTACATTTGGAATATTGTAAAGCAGTGGAATCTACTTTAAAACAGGATGGAATCAGGGTTGAATTAGATGAAAGAGAAGAAAAGTTGGGCTATAAGATAAGAGAAGCACAAATGCAAAAAATACCCTATACAGTGGTGATTGGTGACCATGAGGAAGAGACTGCTACAATTAATGTAAGGAAGTATGGAAGAAAGCAATCAGAGAAGGAAACATTAGATGACTTTTTGAAAAAATTGAACCAGCAATTAAGAGAAAGAGTATTATAACACAGGAATGTTTTGACAGTTTAAACTACAGGATATATAATATAAGAAGAATAGAAAAGGAGGCTTATTAAAAGTATGAATTCAGGTAGACTACGTTTCGTAACTTTGAACAGGTAATTTCATATGTTCAAAAGCTCTGCCAGTGATTGCGGAGTAAGCGGGATTAGTCTGTCCTTTTTTAAAAACCTCATTTTCATAGAACGGATGATGGGAAAGGTGTCTCGTAACACCTTTCTTTTTTGTGCTTGAATAGCTTGTACAAATAATGCCTATCGTTAGCCATGGATTTGCTGCTATTAAATAGTGGTGGTTATATATTCAAATATAGGCTTCGATTTGCATTACATCTCTGGGGAAACTAAAAATACAATTCTGAATGGAGACTAAATAGCCTGGTTAACGTATACGATACGTATCATGATGACCTCCTTCCTTTTACTTTAAAAATCACTGGCAATAGCTGGTGTTTTTTTATGTAACAAGTTAAGTACGATTAGGAAAGGAAGAAGTATGATGACGAAGAAAATGCATAAGTATAGCGGGAAAAAACTAAGTAGAGGGGAACCCCCCAATTACTTAGGACAACATTTACTCCATAAAAAACAAGTATTATATGAAATGATCAAGAAAGCTTCTGTCAGCAAGCAGGATACCGTATTGGAGCTAGGTGCAGGCAAGGGGGCATTAACGACCATCTTAGCACAAAAAGCAGCTACAGTGTTGGCGGTAGAATATGATAATACGTTTGTTCAAATATTAAAATTGAAAACAGTCAAAAATAAAAACACGCAAATCATTCATGAAGATATTTTAAAAATAAATTTGCCTAAAAATAAATACGTTGTGGTAGCTAGTATTCCATACGCTATTACGACACCAATTATGAAGATGTTACTCAATCACCCTTCAGGAGCGCTTGACCGAGGAGTCATTATTATGGAAAAAGGGGCGGGCAAGCGATTTACTGCAACGTTTATAAGGAATGCTTATGTACTAGTTTGGCGGATGTGGTTTGATCTTACCTATGTGAAAGATATTTCAAAAGATTGCTTCGCTCCACCACCAAAAGTAGATTCTGCGATGATCAAAATAACGAGAAAAAGCCAGCCGCTCATTGAAAATAAGCATTATATGGCTTTTCTAGGCCTTGCTCAATACGCACTTAAGCAGCCAAAAGCAAGTATGGAAATGGTTTTTAAAGGTGTATTCACTGCTCCGCAAATGAAACATTTGAAAAGAAATTTGGGCGTGAAATCTCCTACAATGATTGGATCGCTTACAGAGGAGCAATGGCAGGTTGTATTTTATACGATGATTCAGCATGTTGCACGGCCGCTATGGCCTAAGCCAACTAATCCGAAAAAAGGTTTGCATAAACGAAGCAGGAGTAAAAAGCGTTGAGTGTTGAGTCGTCTGTAAAAGTATATAAACAAAGGCGCAAGGCCCGTTTAGCAACGTAGCGAATGAAACGAATCAACGAAAGATAAAGTGAACCTTCCACCAGCGGGGTTTTCTTCCTCCCCGCTGATGGTTAGTACCACCAGGGTATGACCTAAAGGCCCTGGAACGAATGGGATATTTTGGTGTTGTTATCTCCCGCTTCGACTTGTTCAGCTCATATCTTCCATTCTTAGACCGTGGGGGTCTACAACGCCTTTTTACGGGATAAAGGAAACATGCCACTAAAACTGGGGTATTCTGGGCGGCAAGCCTGTTTTTAGTCGGTCTTCCTTTTGCGATGAACCGATAAGACATTATCGTAGGACGTATTTCTAAAGTCTCATCATTGCTGGGCTCACGCGCTGGACGTGGCTAGTCGGTTATTTCGTTATCCCCAAGCACCTTATTTTATAGTTTCCTACCTTATAAAAAAGCAAGTAGCACCTAAGGGTAAGCTACTTGTTTTAATAACTTTGCCATGCTTTTTCGTATTTTTCAATCAAGGTAGGGCGGATTAATGTATTGACGTCTAGAGCTATTTTGTTGCCTTTTTTATCCACAATATGTTGATCAATGTCCTTGCCAAACGTTGCTAGTCCATTTAATACATCGTTGGTTAGAAACTTAGTATTAACAGAAATATCCATATCCTCTAAATCAAATTCCTCGCGCTTTGCCAGTATAAACCCCCAATCGCCAAAGCTAGGAACGTCTACATGGAGGTTGTCTGTATATAATTCAGCTGCTTGAATGGTTTTATCAATCGACCAATACACTTCTGTAGCAAAAGTCGGGCTTGTTGCCTGTACCATCATAGCGCCTCCGGGACGCAAGTGATTACGAACAAGCTGATAAAATTCAAGGGTATAGAGCTTATTTAAGGATTCATTGTTAGGGTCGGGCATATCAACAAGTATAACATCGTATAGCTCTTGATGATCTTGTAAGTATTTAAAAGCGTCTGCATTCACAATCTTTACCCGTTCATCTTCAAAAGCCTGTTGATTTAGCTCCGTAATCTCATGGTGATTTTTGCCAAGGTGGGTTACTTTGGGGTCTAAATCAACAAGCGTCATGGATTTTATGTCATCGTATTTTTGTAATTCTCGTAATGCTAGCCCATCTCCGCCCCCTAGCACAAGAACATTTTCAACCGAAGAAGCAGCAGCCATAGCGGGGTGGACGAGTACTTCGTGATAGCGATATTCATCTGTTGAACTAAATTGCAGTTGTCCATCTAAAAAAAGGCGCAGGTCTCCTTGCTCTTTTGTTAAGATAACTTGTTGATAACCGGTTTGTTCGTTATAAATGATCGGGTCATTATATAATTTTTGTTCAAAGAGAAAGGCAGTCTTCTCCCCGAAGATAACGCCAAGAACTAACACCATGAATATAATAATGCCAGCGATAAAATGTCGCTTAAATGTCTGAATCTCTTTCTTAAAATAGACTAGAATCCATAAGGCAACAATGACGTTAATAAGCGCTACAATAAAGGCAGACTTAACTAATCCGAATTGTGGACGGAACAAATAAACGAAAAGCAAGCCACCAATGAGTCCACCTGCGTAATCTGAGAATAGAACTCTTGCCGTACTTTTTTGTAAGGTGACGCCAATTTCATTTGCTTTACGAATTAAAATTGGGAGTTCAACTCCTGTAAGTGCGCCAACTACTAAGGTGATAAAGTAAAGAAAGAAAGCATCCATTCCCGAACTTAAAAAGGCAGTAACTCCAAATAATACAAAGGTAGAAAAACCACCTATTAAACCGATTGCGAATTCAATCCAAACAAACGATAAAATTAAATTCTTGGTTACTTTTTCACTAAGCGTCGCACCAATTCCCATACCGGTTAAAAAGAGTGAAATGGTGAGAGTGTATTGTTTTACACCATCTCCCAGTAAGTAAGAGCCAGCTGCTCCAAATAAAACTTCAAAAATGATTCCACATATAGATACGATTCCAGAGGCCCAATAAATGGCTTTGCTTTGTTTAATGCTTAAATGATTCACACGTAAGTCTCCTTGTAAAAAAATCATGTTAACGGTTCATGAGAGGCTTAAAGGTTCTTAGAAACATAACTTATCCCGCATATAAAGTGTTGTAAAACTCCCAACTTCAGGAGTTGGATAATCTGCTGAAACAAGTCTAAGTGGGAGATAACAGCACCTCAATGCCTGATTCGTTTTAGAGACCCTTTATGTCATACCATTACGGTACTACCAAGCCGTGGGGGATGAATGAAACCTCCACTGATGGAAGGTTCACTTTATACATACACTTCTACGTGAGAAGAATAGGTGTTAGAGCTTTTAATGTATGTCTATTCGATAGACCAAAATACTGCCCCACACTATCCTTGTTTCACTTGGTAGAAATAGCATATGTACCTTACTATTTTTACATGAATCAAAAATTTGAACAAGTTTGTAAAGGTACGTTCTCCTGGATATTGATCCGGTACATAGAAGAATGCTATAAATGTATCATTGGCATAATGACTGACTAAGTTCAAACTTGCAAACGATAATGGAACGTTCTACTTTATGCTTTTACGATGGTATATAATTAAATTAAGTATATTTAAAAGGATGGTAACGAATAGAAGAACTGCGGCAATGATTGCTACAGCCCCCATTGTATCCATAAGAGCAGACCAATCTTCCAGCTTTACTAGATGATAGCTATTGAAAATTTGTAAGCCTAGCGAAATAGCACAAGCACTAATGCTTATAATGGAAAGAATGGCCCAATTTTGATAGGTTTGTTTTTTATATTTCATGAGACTAACAATAGGAAGTATCCAGGCAATTAATCCAAGCACGAGACTACCAATATTATGCATATCTGATTCTCCTTTTCCCTTGTCTAATTTTATCCCGCATATAAGGTGCTGTTAGATTCCACTTTAGGGGTTGGGTATCTATACTGCAACAAGTCTAAGTGGGAGATAACAGCTCCTAAACACCCTATTTCGTAAGTGACCTTTAGGCATACTTTGAGCTACTAGCAAGTCTTAAGGGTGAACGACAACAAGATCCACTTTATCTTTTAAAAAAACTTCAATTCATGCAATATTCATAGATTAATCTTATGAGAATGTTTAAAAAAAGGCAATCGACTAATAGGCCGATTGCAATCATTACAATTTGTTTTACTCTCATAGATTAAGGTATTTCTTAGTATCACATTAGCCTTTTTTAGAAGACAAGAAAGTATAAAATTTGTTGCTTTGGTATAAGTGAATAACGGAATAGTCACGTCCGGCTTAAGCACCCAGCAACTAGGCGACTTCACGAATCGCTCTACGATAAGTCATCATTGGTTCGTACCTCACCTGATTCCTAAAACTTTAGTTGCTTCGTTCCAGTCGCTACGTTGCTAACCGGGCGCTCTGCGCCTTTGTTCTTTCGTGGGGGTTCTTAAGTGATAGATGCCCCAATTACAAATCCAAGTCCAATGGATACACTCATGCTGATAATTCCAACAGCTATATTACCTTTTTGTAACTGTTCTTCCACGGAGAAATTACGCGTGAACAATTGGAACAACAAGTAAGCTGCCATTTGCAGGACGATCCCTACACCACCCCAGATGAGTGTATCAATGATATTGGCACTATTATAGATAGAGAAGGCAAGTACAATACAAATTCCAACGATTTTTCCGCCGATTGATAAAGCTACAGCATGATTCCCTTTTAAAACTTCATCCCAATCTTTGTATTTCTGTGTCATCAGTTCAAAAATAATTAAGCCTATAAGTACAATAAAAATAGCCACGAAAAAGTATATCAAAGTTGAAGCAAATGGTTCCATGAAGTTCATCCTTTCTTTTCTTTAATTACTCGCATTATTTACCAGCACCTGGGCCGCCACCTCGAACAGAGGAAGAACGGATCGATTTTGAATCACTCGATTTCTTATATAAACCGCCCGAAGATTGGTAGCCACCATAACAGTCTCTGGAATTTTTACATTTATTTTGACGCTTCTTCCCCCAATCATCAACGTCTAAAACTTCATCCAATAACCAAAGTGCAAATAAACCATTAAAAAAGCTCGGATTATAATTATCCCGTACGAATTGCTGTTCGGCAATTTCAACTGTTGAATCTTCCGGGTGATCTTCATCTTCTGTTACGATTACAAACAAGTTATCATAAATAAGGGCTTGCTTGTTATCGCTTCTTTCACTTAACTTTTCGGGTTCTTCATGCTCCTGAAGCTCGTTTACTACCTCATCCATGCTTTTGTCCTCAGCTATGTATATTTCAGATATATCAGAGGAATTCTCTTGACTAGAAACAACGTCTTGAAATGTATAATTTTGATTAATAAATTCAGCAATATCATGTTCAAACAGAGTTCCTTCTGAGGTATTGGCCTGACTTCCACAAGCGGTTAGAAAGAGCAATAAAGATACCAGGACAAAGGAAAGTGAACGCTTCATATTCTCACCTTCTTTTTTTGAGAATCTAAGTAAAGGCGCTCAGGAAGACACCATCCTGAGCGCCTAACTTATCTTATTCGTTAACGTTGCATAGAATGTGTATAAATTTACCCTACATATAAGGCGTGTGGAGTCTCCCACTTCAAGGAGCTCTAGATACAAAAAATGGTTTGGGTAGGAGACAACGCCACCTATGCCCGATCCACTGAGCCTGTAAGATGTCGATCGCGAGAGGCGACACTATTTCATTGCAGTAGGATATCGATGCAAACTCCTGCTGAACAAAGGTTTTCTTTATCTGTTATATTTCTATCTGGAGGTTATTCTTTGCCTAGTTTTTTCTTTAGGGCAGCAAGTTCATCATCGACATCACTTTTCTCCAGTGCTTCGAATTCGTCATCAAGGCTTCGGCTGGAACTTTGCATGTCCTCGCTTGTTTCTGCTTCTGCTTCATATTTAAGCACTTTTTCTTCCATGCGTTCAAAGCCTTGTTTGGATTCGTCGCTACCAATACCAGATAAGGTACGGTTCATTTTTGTTCTTGTTTTTGCAGATTCTGCCCGTGCTTTCAAGGAATCCTTTTTCAACTTCATTTCCTGATATTCTGCCTTCATTTCATCTAGCTTCTGGCGTAATACCGTAGAGTCTTGTTTTGCACGCTCATAAGATTCTTTTAAGGAATCAGCTGTTTGCTGATGTAATTTTTTATCTTCCAACGCACGTTTAGCAAGGTCATCATTTCCTGCTTCTACTGCTTTCAAAGCTTGTTCTTCACGCTTTTTCACCATTTTTTGTGCATCTTCATATTTACGGTGCATCATTTTTTCGTTTGCAATTTGTTTGGCAACAGCAGCTTCTGCCTCGCGAATATCTTCTTCCATATCACGCATAAATTGATCGAGCATTTTTACAGGGTCTTCTGCTTTATCTAAAGCAGCGTTTAATTCAGATTCTACAACAGTTTTCATACGTTTGAAAAATTTAAACATCATCATTCCTCCATTTATATTTATTATTATTAACTACTAGCGATAATTTTTAATTCATATTCTTCAATTTCATAGCCAATGCTCGCTTCGATTTCATTGCCCCATTTTTCTAACGAAAGTGACTTTCCGTCTGAATCGTCATAAAAATCGTAGTATTCACAAGTTAGTCCAGTTAAGTTTTCACTTCGACCGGCTCCCACTACGCGAGCTTTCCCAGATTCATCCAAGTAAAACGTTGTTCCTTCGTAGGAAATTTTTTTAGGAATAGGGTCTTGAATAGGTAATTTAATTTTCTCATATATACCAAGATTAAGTTCATCATCCATTTCTACGCTTAACCATAACGTTTTATGCGTACCTTCTAGTTGATATGCATACCATTTGAATCCGTGATCGTCATAGTCGATTTTCCCTACGACTTTATAGTCTTCCAGGTCAAATGTGACAATATCATTTATTTGCAAATTAAACATATTTCTTTCCACAATTGGCTTAGTTGTTTCTTTTTTGTTGCCAAATAAACGCCCCAATATACTCATGTATTCACCTCAGCTTTTCTTAGCATATCTTCATTATACTAGTACGAATAAAAAATGTATAAGTTTCACGTTTGAAAAAATTTATTAAATTTTTTTGCGGAATGATTCTTTTGTCTTGAACCGGAAAAAACAGGAAGTGGAATGAGGCGCGCAGGGTGTTAATAAAGACCTATGAATTTTGCTGTGACGTTAATTCATCGATTAGTATCTATGATATTAAAAAAGCTTAGCGAAAAACCTAACACAATTTTTTCAGTGGTTCAGCTTTGTATATTTGTAATTGAATCCTGTTTAGTACCAAATTTTCGAACTCCGGAGAATTAATTGTAATCTTCCAACAACCTAACTGTAAATAATACCAATTTTTTTGTGAACTGCGAGCGATTTGACTGTGGACATCGGCGAATTTTATAGAGTATACGGATAACTAACAACTGCACCGCCAATGAGCCGATGTGTCTCTAACAATGGGGGTGCAGTTTGGTGGCAGGTGCAGACAAGCCAAAGTAACGTCTTTTAGATTAGAAAAACTTGGCTTACTGCCCAATCTATGGTGGAAGCTATAGTTTTTCTTATACTATAATCCAAAAAAATCTTATACTTTCCTATAGTGGAACAAAGGCACGGGGCGCCTGTTTAGCAACGTAGCGAATGGAACGAATCGTGGATTTAGTTGTTGTTACCACCTGCTTCGACTTGTTCAACTCACATCTTCCATTCCGCGGGGGGGCTACAACGCTTTTTTACGGATAAATCAATCATACCACGAAAGCAGGGATATGCTGACGTCTGGGTGGCAAGCCCGTTTTTAGTCGGCTTCCTCTTAGCGACGGACCGACGATGACTTATTGTAGGCGATTTGGTGAAACGTATGTTGCTGAGCGCTTGCACCGGACGTGATTAGTCGGTTATTTCGTTATCTCCAAACAACTCATTTTATAGTTTCCTATACAACAATTAATGACAAAGCATCGTTATGATAAAATAATGGAAGTTAATCACTTAGTAGGTTATTAATCTTCTACGCGAATTCCCATGCTCTTAGCTGTTCCTGCTATCATCTTCATGGCACTTTCTATACGGGTTGTGTTTAAATCAGGTAATTTAATCTCAGCAATTTTCTTTAGTTGAGCTTGTGTGATCATACCAACCTGTTGATGACCAGTTGTATTAGCGCCTTTAGTGATAGTAGCGTACTTTTTCAATAGAAAGGCAGCCGGGGGAGTTTTTAATTGGATAGAAAATGTGCGATCGTCATAGATAGTTATTCTAGCTGGAATAATTTCTCCCGATTTACCTTTAGTCCGTTCATTATATACTTTGCAAAATTGTAACAGATTAATTCCCGTTGAAGCCAAATCCTTTCCAACCTTTGCTGGGTTCGCTTCACCTGCTTCTAATTCAAGTTTCATAATTTTAGTTATATGTTTCATCGTCTATACTCCTTTCCATAAGTAACTAAAAAGGAGTATAAGGTCTATCGTAACGTGAGAGTCAATAGGTATTACAAGTATTTTTAATCATTTTCAATTCATGATCTATTTCCACTATGCATTTTTCAGAAAAATGTTAAAGGATAGCGGTTTATTAAAATAATTTGGGGTGATCGCCAACCATACCTAATTTTGGAAGGGGGAGAAAGAATGGTTCCTATTTTTGGGCAAGTAGTCGATCAAGAAACTCGATGTGTTCACTATCATTCGCCAAAAGATGTTATTGCCATTAAGTTTAAGTGTTGCCAAAAGTATTATCCTTGCTATCAATGTCATCAATATGCCGAAAGTCATCCCATAGAGGTTTGGCCAAAAGATCAGTTTAACCAGAAAGCTATTTTATGTGGTGTCTGTAAAACAGAATTTACGATTGAGCATTATTTGCATATCAATCAGTGTACGTATTGCGGTTCTGTATTCAATGAAGGGTGCAGGCTGCATCATCATTTTTATTTTGCTTAAATCACGATAGGACAGACGATATGTATCATATCTAACCAAGCTTCTGTTCTTAAAATTGTCCTTTGTACCAGTTGAAATATCCCAATTTAATAGAGATAGCTACGATGATTGCGAACAGAACAATCATGCCTCCTAAAAAAAGCCAATCGATAAAAGTAACCCGATACTGCCGATAAAAGGAACGATTCTTTCCCCACTGAAGCCTTTTGATTCCATGGCAATGGCTGTTCGTTCGGCTTTCCGAATAGCGCCGGCAAGTAATGGGATAGCATAGCGCTTGTACTGCTGTATGGTTTCCTTTAAACTAGAGGCTCGATTGACTCCTCTTACTTGATGGGCGGCGCGAATTTGTTGTAGCTCATCTCGCATCAAAGGTAAAAAGCGATAGCCTGCAAGTATTCCATATGCGAGTTTAGGCGGCAGTTTGCATTGTTGCATAAGGCTTAGAATAAAATGGACCATGTTGGTCGTGAAAATAAACATAAACGATAAAGCAGCAAATGCTAGCATACGAAAGGTTAAAGATAGGGCAACGGTAACATTTTCTTTCGGTAATTCCCAAAAGAGAAATTGCATCGTTAACTGAGGGTTATTTGGTTCATCTGCAAAGGCGACTGCCGTCCAAAGCATGCCAATCGATAAAAGACAAATAACTAAAAAATAAACCAGATATATTTTCCAAGCAACTTTTCCAAACAAGAAAGTGAGCAGTATCGTTAGAATACAATAAACAAGTGGTGTAAATGGATCAAACACGAATGTTAATAGGCAAACAGAAATAACGACAGTAATTGCTTTTATACTTGGATTGATGTTATTTAGCAATGTAGTCATGGGGCCCCTCCATATGCCGTTTTAATTTAATTCGTGTCGGATAATTCAAATGCCATTTGTTTAAACACGGCCGTTCCCATAGCCGATCAGGAGTTTCATCTATGACGATTTGACCGTTTGCCAATACGATAACCCGATCCGCATATTGATCGACAATGTCCATATCGTGTGTCACCATAATAATCGTTGTTCCATTTTTGTATTGTTCTTTTAATAACCGCATCAGTTCACGGTTAGAGGCAGCATCCTGTCCAAAGGTCGGTTCATCTAGGAACAAGATGCTTTGTTCATCCACAATCATCGTCGCCACACTGAGGCGGCGTTTTTGACCTTGACTTAATGTATAAGGATGTCGATGCTCCATCCCTTGCAATTGGCAACTTTCTAATGTATGGAAGACTTTTTCTTTAATCGTTGCTTCGGAATATGCTCTTAACCGTAAAGTATAAGCAATTTCTTCAAACACACTATCTGTAATAAATTGATGTTCTGGATTTTGAAATACATAGCCAATTTGTTGCCGTAATTCTTTTGGTTTCCAATGTTTAAGTAAACGATGGTTAACATATATATATCCTGTAGAAGGGGGCTCAATTCCTGCTAACAGCCGAGTCAACGAGGTTTTTCCACTGCCGTTCGCTCCGGTAATTGCAATAAACGACGGTTGCTGCAACGTACACGTAATTTGCTGTAATATTTGCCGCTTGTTTTTCGCCAGATTCAAATGATGTGCTTCAAGCACGGTATTTGTATTTTGGTTTCTGGCAGTCGGTTGATCCAAACATTCCTGATCTAAATAGGAAACATGTGTGGAAAAATTGCTATACGTTAGTGGGATAGACGTAAAAGAAGCTTGCTTGTTTGCAGAAGCATTTAATACGAGCTCCGTAATTGGTGGAAGAGCAATCCCTAGTGATTGCAAAAGCGGAGCATTCTTCGTAATTGCTTCTGTTAACGAACCATCAAAAATACACTGTCCCTGTCCTGATAATATACAAGCTCGTTGTATAAAAGAGACCCAGTCTTCTAGCTGATGTTCAATAACAATAAGTCCAATTTTCTTTTCCTGTTGGATGTTTTTCATCGCTTGGATGAATTCTTGCTTAGCAAACGGGTCTAAGTTAGCGGTAGGCTCATCTAGGATAACGAAGTCTGGTTCTAGCGCTAAAACACAGGATAGCGCTAGCTTCTGTTTTTGTCCTCCTGAAAGAGACTGGATGGTAGCTTCTCTATATTCCTTTAAATGAACGAGATGTAATGCTTCATCAATTTTGGCTGCGATTTTTTCCCTTGGCGTATTTATATTTTCCAGCCCAAAAGCGATTTCATCCTCTACAGTTAACATACAAAATTGACTCTCGGGATCTTGAAATACGACACCGACATGCTTGCTGATTTCCCCAGGTTTTGTAGCTTGTACATTTTTATCGAAAACATGGACTTTTCCTTCCATTATTCCATCGAGTTCTCGAGGATAGATCCCATTTAAGCAACAGGTTAACGTGCTTTTTCCACTTCCGCTCGGTCCAAGTAAGAGCATCGTTTCACCAGCATTCAGATAAAAGGATAGTTTGCTGATAATGGGTTGTTCATGTCCTTCAAACCAAAGAGAAAGCTCGTTCACGTGTATCATGATACTGACCTCTCTTTATGCATTTGTTTACCTAGAGCGAAGCTGGACAGTACACCCGTTTTTGCAAGTGAGTCACTAATTGCTTTTCCAAGCATACCAGAAATAATTGCCCCGCTCAGCATTCTAACTACGAGCATGCTTACTACATAAGGCGTGCTTAAAGCCGCATAGCCACTACGAAAATAGCCCCAAATAAAACTAAAGATTGCTGCGCCTACACCGGCAAGCATCAACACCCACAAGGAATAGCGTTTATACCTTGTAGCAGCAAAAGCTGCCTCAGCGCCAAGACCTTGAATGATCCCTGTCACAATAATAATTGGCCCCATCGCGTTCCCTAATAGCATTTCAACAGTAGCTGCAATGGTTTCGGACAAAAACGCAGCCCCAGGCTTCCGTAAAATATAAGCTGCAATAGATGGATACGATAAACCAGATACCAAAAATAAAATCGTAACCTATAGGTCCCATAAAGGATGCAAGCAGCTTTCCTATAGGGAGAAAAGCTAAATAAACAATTCCAAATACGACCGATAACACTGCCATGACAATGATTTCTTTTAATCGCCAATTACTCACTTTTATCCACATCCTTTTTAGATGGACTATTAGCGGAGATCGTTACCGTCATAACCGTGTGAGAAGAGTTGCTCTTTTCCATATTGGTGAATACTTGTTCTAAACCATTAAATACATCCTTTCCTTCTCCATCTAAACGAGTGGCATAGTGAATCGATGATACGTGGATACCTTCCTGCTTCATTGCTTCAATTTGACTGTAAACTATATCCATATAGTTGTCACCGCCCAATGGATAGAGAGAAAATTTTCCAGCTACATTTTGTTGAATCTTCCTGTTTTTTGCTTCGTTTAGTCGTATATTATCTTCTGCTAAGAAAACCTCGCCAGCGGAATCTCCAGGACAGCCTATGGAATATGTTCCGCTAAATACAACATGATGTCCCGTCTGGGCGGCATGGAGAAACAAGGCCTTGGTAACATCGAATACATGAGCGATTTTCCCTCTGACACATGTGCCGACGTCTGTTGTTTTTACCCACACCTTTGATGTATCTACTGCTTCTAATGCTTTCATAATGACATTTACAAATTGATCTGTCATTGGGTAAAGCGCAAAATCACATCCTGCAATTCTAATTTGGTTGCAAATAATGGTTTGATCTCGATCTTTCATTCGTCCTTCCTCCCTAAAGTTTATATAAGCTGTACCTCTTTGATGGCACTAGCGCTAAGTAATACTTCCTGATCCATGGCTACCTCATTTCGTCTTAGAAAAACAGTGTGTAGTCCTATTTTTACATACAAAAAAACTGCATTCGCTGGGAATGCAGTCTTCGCCAATTATCATGTAACAGAATTTCTTAAGTGTAAGTTGGTCACGACTGCACTTCCCCACGCTAGTATTATCTAGATCGGGTAATAAGGGTCGGAATAGTTCCTCTCAGCCATCTAAAATAGCTCCCCTAGTGCAATTAGCTATGCAATTTTAATCATATGTTATAGTGATTATAGTATAGAACGATAAAGTGCACAACCAATTCGTCCGAAGTGTACAAATAGGTTGCTCGATAACCCATAACTAAATCGCCGCAGTCCACCATTTCCCTTCCAGATGAGAATAGTAATCTTTAGATGATCATTTTTTCAATAGTGTTCGGATTTTAGCATCTTAAGTGGGTATTTATACTTGACTAATTCATTTACCGGACAAAAAAGTCATATTCTCCCAACTAATCTATTGGCTTTCTTGTGTTATAATGGGATAAATAAGTCGTTAAAGGAGGTGAATATAAAATGATGGAATTAATAAATGAGCTCATTAATGACGTTTCACCAGTTTACTTTTATTTAAGTATCTTATTGACGATGGCGTCTGCATATTCGTTTTCGGCTATTCAATTTGGGCAGATGATGGATACGCATCACTTGCAAATAAGAAAGAATCATAATGAACGTTATCGCTTATTACCGATACAAGAACTATTCGGAATGTGCGATGAAATCTTTCAATGGGTCATTAAAAAGGCAAATCGAATCGCTGCACCGGATGATGATACAGGCCACTCTTCCTTCTCGTTACGAGCTATGGATTTAATACAACGAGGAGGAAAAATATGCACGATCATTTTATATTCACTTTTCTTAAGAAATACGGTGTTGTTAGTTTAGCTTTACTTGTTCTGCTTACTGGATGCCAGGCAGAGGGAGGAATGATGGGTTTTCAAAATCCATTTCCCCCAATGATTAAGTATGTTGCTGGGCTGTTTGGTGATGATTATGGCTTCTCTATTGTTCTTATAACGGTGCTTATTCGTTTACTTTTAATGCCATTAGCATTTAAGCAAATCAAAAATGGTGCAAAAATAAAAGCAAAGATGAACCAAATGAAGCCAGATATGGACTCCCTTAAGCAGAAATATAAGAACAAACAAGATGCTGCCTCGAAAGCGGAAATGCAGCAAGAAATGATGCAGCTGTACCAAAAACATCAATTCAATCCATTAAGTTCCATGGGCTGTCTGCCGATGTTGTTGCAATTCCCTGTCGTCATTGCGTTTTATCATGCGATTCGAAGCTCTCAGGAGATAGCAACGCACTCCTTTTTATGGTTCGATTTGGGGCAAGTGGACATGATTTTACCATTTGTTGCAGCAGCTGTTTATTTCTTGCAATCTCGTGTATCTTTGATAGGTATAGAGGAAAAACAAAAAAAGCAGATGGCTATAATGGGTTTAATATCTCCGATTATGATCGGGTTTATTTCGTTTAGTACACCAGCTGCACTTCCGTTATATTGGGCAGTTAGTGGTACGGTTCTCGTTTCACAAACCTTACTTGCTAAAAAGTTATATTATCGTGAGGATGCAAATACGGATCACACCATTAGCAAGCAGGTAGAAACGTCATCGTCATAATACTGGGGATTGTCGTAATAGTATATGATGGTGATTAAGCTAATTACCGAGGGAGAAAAACGGATACAGCATATAAAACACGCTATAGAGGAAACTGAAAAAGAATAATTTGCGGGAAAACTTGGATTCGGCTCTTCCGATTAGATTATTTTCTAATTGAAAGAGCCGCTTTATTTTGTTCAGAAATAGTTGTCGAAATTTTAATTGATAACAAAGACGAGAAGAGAAAAAGTAATATAAGATTTATCATACTTTTCAACAAGATTAATAAAATAGTAGTACGCTAACAACCTGTAATGTCTTACAATTGTTAAGGAGCGTTAAAGCTACAATAACGATCGTATTCCTTGGATCGGATGACGTGCCTTTATTTTTAAAGTAAAGGGTATGGAACCGAGAAAAATTTTCGCCAGTTAAATTAACCGCACATCCTATTAAACCATTCTTTTGCGTGATATGGGGTCCTCAGAAAATTTAAAATAAATGTTGTGATTTGACTGGATTTTCGTTAAAATTAAACGAATAAAAATAAAATGTTGTTCGTTTAAAAAGGTTAGCATGGAAAAGTTTTGGATCATGTTTTGAGCAAAATGGAATGGAAGCTTCGCTTAGAAACAGTAACAAATCCACTGGAAATCTCATGTCAGTTTTTGAACACACATAACCAAACTGCTAAGTCTAATCGACTTTACTGTTGAAGTAAAGCGGGTCCTTAGATGAAAACCAGTTATATGGACAGAATTCCTTTTGGTATTTTCTGACTTTATGGCTGGTTTTTGTTTTATTTTTCATAATATGTAGTGATAAAGCTATTTCTATGCTTATTATCCTGGCATAGCTGTGCCAACTTAGTACCAATTTTGGAATTTAAGCGTGTATCATGGAGCAAGAAGACGCACAGAGAAAGAAATCGTTGAGAAACTCATAAAGCTGAGTTTTGTAATAATTTTATAGGGGGAATGGGTAATGAGTAATAATCTAATTGAAATGGATAAACGGCATTTCATCCATCCAACTTCATCGATTCAGCAACAGCAAAAGAATGGGGCAAAGGTCATTATGGAAGAAGGCGACGGTATTTATTTAAAGGACATCACAGGAAAATGTTATTTGGACGCCGTATCATCGTTATGGAATGTGAATATTGGTCATGGCAGGAAAGAATTAGCAGAGGCTGCTGCGGAACAAATGAAAAAAATGGCGTTTAGTTCAGCTTTTTCCACATTTAGCCATGAACCAGCAATTCGACTTGCGGAGAAAATCACTTCTCTTACACCAGAAGGGTTAAATGCTGTGTTTTTTACTTCCGGAGGTTCAGAATCAAATGATACAGCTGTAAAACTAGTGCGGCATTATTGGAAGATCCAAAACAGACCGGAACGCCGAAAAATAATCTCGCTTAAGCGAGGTTACCATGGGGTGGCGGCTGCTTCTACAAGCGTGACGGGAATCCCGGAATTTTGGGGGATGGCAGGACATATGATGACTGACTTTATTCATGTAGACACACATTATAACAATACAACAGATCAAGCGATCGCTTCCTTACGACAAGCAATTGAAGAATCAGGTCCAGAAACAGTGGCAGCATTTTTTGCAGAGCCTATACAAGGAGCAGGTGGCGTATTAATACCACCAGATGACTACTTTCCTAGAATTAGAGCTCTTTGCGATGATTATGGCATCTTATTTGTAGCTGATGAAGTCATTACAGGCTTTGGGAGAACAGGCAAGATGTTTGGAATCGAAAATTGGAACGTTATTCCTGATGTTATAACATTTGCTAAAGGTGTAACTAGTGGTTATTTCCCTTTAGGAGGTGTCGTTGTTTCAGAAACCATTCATGACGTGTTCAAAGAAAAGTCTCTTGGAACGCTATTTCATGGATTCACTTATAGTGGACATCCAACGGGTGCAGCTGTTGCCTTGAAAAATATTGAAATCATGGAACAAGAACAACTAGTGGAAAATTCACGATTGATGGGGAATAGTCTGTTGCTTGGCTTGCAAAAAATCAAAGAAAGCCTTCAGATTGTAGGAGATGTACGATTTGTAGGCTTACTTGGCGCAGTAGAGCTTGTGAAAGAACCTGCTTCCAACAAACGATTCACTCAAGACCAACAGGTAGCCTTAAAAGCGATTGAAGCACTACATGAGCGTGGAGTTATTTGCCGCGGAGTTACTTATAATAATACGGATATTATTTGTATTGCCCCCCCACTAATTATAAATCAGGAACAAGTTGATCAACTAGTCGAAAGAATATATGAAGCAATTTTAAAAGTTCAGCAACAACTTGGGATAAAACGATAGAGAGAGGATAAGTTTTTCAAGATAATGAAACCGATTACAAATTGTCTGGAACGAGTGTAGTTGGTGAGAGAAAGGGAATTTAGTAATTGTGGTTATCATCATTTTTGTTTATTTCTATTCTCACTTTATGTAAACCGAAAAATAAAACGCATCCGTTTATATTATTGCTGGAAGAACAGAAAGCATATTGTCTCCCCCTTTAAGGTACTTAAATAGGCATGGGATTTATGGAAAATAGTTTATTTATCCCGCATATAAGGTGCTGTCTCCCACTTAGAGGAGTTGGATAATTTGTACTGCAGTAAGTCTAAATGGGAGATAACAGCATCTAAATGTCCTACTTCATAAGCCTTTAGGTCATACCATTTTCGTACTGTGGGGGATGAATGAAAACCTCTACTAATTGAAGAGTCGTTTTATAGGGCGCATTTCAGTCAGTCATTTGTGTTTCCTTGATGGTACCTATATTCGCTTGTTTTATTTTTGCATTTGCCGAGCTTTGGGTAGTTCGAACGGCATTACTTGTTTCTGAGGCACATGCACCGGTAATATTCCGATTATTCAGTAAAATAATATCTAGTAGTGCTGGTATATGTTTATGCAGGAGTGGTTTTGAGTGGTTACTCGATGAGTCTTAGGGCGCCCATTTACCATACACCATGTATTTGTTGCTATTTTTTCCTCATCGTAAGCTTAGTTGCAAAAAAAAGATTTTATCTAACAGAAAACAGAAGCTGGTAGTTTTTATAAATTGTAAGTTAAAAGTCGCATGATTTAAAGATCCACAGAAAAAGTTACTTTAAAGAACATGTAGATAAAGGGGAAGTGAGGAATTGAAATAATGAGTGATGTAAATAAGTTATTAAAGGTGCTTGGAAACAAAGATGTGCTGGCACTTGCCTTTGGTGCCATGATTGGCTGGGGCTGGGTCGTTGCGTCTGGATTATGGATAACAGAGGCGGGCTCGCTAGGAGCGATTTTAGCATTTGCAATTGGCGGTTTACTTGTTGTATTTGTAGGGTTAACCTATGCGGAATTATCTTCTGCTCTTCCATTAGCCGGCGGAGAGCATGTGTATACATTTAAAGCGATGGGAAGAGTAGCTTCGTTTATTGCTACATGGGCGATTATTCTTGGCTATGTGTCTGTAGTAGCATTTGAAGCAGTGGCGTTACCAACCGTGTTTGAGTATATGGTGCCTAACTATAGTCAAGGTTATTTATACACGATAGCGGGTTGGGATGTTACTATAACTTGGGCAGGCGTTGGAATGGTTGGTTCATTACTGGTTGCTTGGATTAACTATCGTGGGATTAAGCTTACATCTGTTATTACGGGTATTTTTACGATGTTTATTATCATAGCAGGTTTGATGCTAATCACGGGGAGTACTTTTGGAGGTAGTATAGATAATATGCAGCCGCTAGTTTATGCAGGTGCAACTGGTGTATTTACAGTCATTATTATGACACCATTTATGTTTGTTGGTTTTAACGTTATTCCACAAGCTGCAGAGGAAATCAATTTACCACAACGTAAGATCGGTCAGCTGCTTATTCTTTCAGTTATGTTAGCAGTCATTTGGTATATTGCAATTATTTTTGGAGTATCTCGTATTTTAAATCCAACAGAACTTAGCGAGTCTAATCTAGTGACAGCTGACGCAATGGTAAAAGCATTTGGGGATAATAAGCTGATGGGGAATGTGCTTGTGCTTGGTGGAATTGGGGGTATTTTAACGAGTTGGATCGGGTTCTATGTTGGAGGGAGTCGGGCTATTTATGCGTTGGCCAATGCGGGAATGTTACCAAAATGCTTAGGGAAATTACATCCAAAATATAAAACACCTCACAGAGCAATTGTGTTAATTGTACTGCTTTCAACGGTGGCTCCTTTATTTGGAAGACCAGCACTTGTATGGCTAGTCAATGCAGGAGGCTTAGGACTTGTTGTTGCTTGGTTAATGGTTGCCATTTCGTTCATTTTGCTGCGAAAAACAGCACCACATATGAGGCGTCCATTCAAGCTTCCTGGAGGGACAATAATTGGTTGGTTAGCTGTCCTTATGTCTATCGGTGTGGTGATTTTGTATATGCCAGGCATGCCTTCATCTTTAGCTTGGCCTTATGAGTGGTTTATTATCGGAGCTTGGAGCATCTTGGGATGTATTTTGTATCATTATTCAATGGCTAAATATGGGAAGGAATACGCAAGTGAATATATGAAAAAAGAGTTAGATCGAATCGCTTAGTTCTACTTTAATAGTATGTAAGTAGATGCAAGCTCCTCCCTTTGAGAAGCGTATGAGATAAAAGAAGCCTAAGCGGGGATAATAACATTTAAATTCCCGATTCGTTTTCAGGTTCATTAGGTCATGCCCTTGCAGTACTAACAATCAATGGGGATAAAAGAAAACCTTTCGTTAATGGTTCACTTTACAAAGCTGTCATATCATTTACTTTTGATATATCTTTCCTGCATCGCTTCTTAAAATGGAAATATTTTATCTTTGTTACGAAAGAACTTTGTATGTTAATAGAACGTGAAAAATTTAGGTAACCAAAACATAATAATTTTGTTATAATAGGTTATATTCAGAATTTATAGACTAAATAAACTAGGTATTATCAACTACAGGGGGTTACCAACCATGCGAATTATAAAGCCGGAATCACTTCATTTACAAGCTTATGCTATTTTGAAAGGAGAAATATTAGAAGGGGGATATAGACCAGGAGAGCGAATAGTAGAGGCTAAAATCGCTAATAAACTAGGAATAAGCAGAGGACCAGTAAGAGAGGCTATGCGTATGCTTATTCAAGATGGGTTATTAACGTATAATGATGGGTATACAAGGGTGTATCAACCAACGTTACAGGATGTGGTCGATATTTTTCAATGCCGAGAAAGCCTCGAGGCATTAGCTGTCAGTCTTGCTATTAAGCAAATAACCGATAATGAAAAAAAGCAATTAGCAAATAATTTGGAATTGACTTATCATGCTTATCAACATAAGAATTCAATAGAGTTGAGTAAATTAGACCAAGAATTTCATGATATCATTATTCAAGCTTCTAGAAATAAGCAATTAATAGAATTGTTAGATGTGATAAGGACAAAAATTCACTATATGCGTATAACGATGGTACAAGGAGAATTTTATCCTTCTTTTGTAAGTGAACATGAAAAGCTGATCCAGTTTTTAGTTGATGGTCAGGAAACAAAAGCAACTACATTGATGAAAACGCATATTCAAAAAGGATTAGAAGGTGTATTAATGCAGATTGGGAATGGTCAGTCCAGGTGAGAAAATAACATCATCTGGATTTTTATTTTCATGTTGATATACTTTCACATGTGTAATGAAAATCAAAAAAATTATAGTTTACAGTTCTCTGTTGACTGCGACGTGAATATATATTAACATACAAAATATACCGAAAATTTAGAAACAAGTCCAGAATTATATATGATTTTATATATGTTTTGGGAAGGGGGATAAATTAATTGAAGACAGGGTTGCATGTTGGTAAAACAAAAACATTAACGATAACAGTAACGAACGAGATGTTTGCTCAATTTGATGGGAAAGTAGTTCACCCTGTTTATTCTACGGCTTCTATGGTGTATCACATGGAATGGGTGTCCCGACAGTTGCTTATTCCTTATTTGGAAGACCATGAAGAGGGGATGGGGGCAGCAGTAAGTGTTCAACACGTTGCTCCTTCGGGGTTAGGTTCCATCATTAATTTGACTGCTATTGTTTTGGGTGTAAATAAGAAAGAAATTACAACGGAGGTACGTGTGGAGAATGAGAAGGGATTAATTGGAAAAGGCAAAATAAAACAGGTTGTTTTACCAAAAGAAATAATTCAGGAAAAAGTT
This sequence comes from Roseburia sp. 1XD42-34, assembly GCF_009917385.1. Taxonomy (GTDB): domain Bacteria; phylum Bacillota; class Bacilli; order Bacillales; family Amphibacillaceae; genus Virgibacillus. Next base: position 63,316 of record NZ_QWLJ01000001.1, read on the forward strand.
CGTACAACGTCTACTTAAGGAGGTTTGGAGAATTGAAGCAATTAGAACATTTGCAAGAGGTTGATGTGTTTCAAAAAATAGGTGGTCATGAGCAAGTTGTATTTTGCAACGACCCGAAGGCGGGGTTAAGAGCTATTATCGCGATACATAACACCACTTTAGGGCCAGCACTAGGTGGAACACGTATGTATCCATATTCAAGTGTTGATGCTGCATTAGATGATGTGCTTCGTTTATCAGAAGGAATGACCGCTAAATGTGCCATGAGTGATGTTGATTTTGGTGGGGGAAAGGCAGTCATTATTGGGGACCCTAAAAAGGATAAAACCCCGGCGATGTTTCGAGCGTTTGGGCAATTTGTAGATTCATTAAATGGCAGATTTTACACGGGTACAGATATGGGAACGACAATGAACGATTTTATTGATGCAGCAAAAGAAACGAACTTTATCAATGGTCTACCTGAAGCATTTGGAGGTAGTGGAGACACGTCCATACCAACAGCACAGGGCATTATTTATGCGCTAAAAGCGACGAATCAATTTTTATTTCAAACGAGTGCTTTGGAAGGAAAAGTTTACGCATTACAAGGTCTGGGAAAGGTGGGTAGGAAAATAGCCCTGCACCTGCTTGAAGCTGGCGCAGAGGTGTATGTAACGGACATTAATGAAAGCGTTATCAGTGAGTTTTTAGAAGAAGCTAACACATTTCAGAGTGCTGTGCATGTTGTCAGTCCGCTAGAAATTTATCAGGTAAATGCAGATGTTTTTATGCCTTGTGCGATGGGCGGTGTAATGAATGAAAGCACCATACAAATGCTGAATGTGAAGGCGGTTGTTGGTTCAGCAAATAATCAGCTAGCGCATGAAACGGATGCAGAGCTTTTATATGAAAAGGGAATTTTATATGCACCTGATTATATCGTTAATGCTGGTGGTCTTATCCAAGTTGCCGATGAACAATATGGGGCGAACAAGAAGCGCGTTTTACAAAAGACGAAATCAATCTATCAAATGATCCTCCAATTATACGCAGAAGCTCAAGCTAATCGTATAACCACGGTAGAAGCAGCAAATCGTAAATATGCAAGAAGATTGGAAGAACAACGAAATAGAAACAACTTCTACAGTCGAAATCGCAGACCTAAATGGGACATCAACTAATCATCATTACTAAGCTTTTTTTCTGTATACAATGAAATTTTAATACAGCTAGGATTTTCTTAAAAGATAAGAAAGCATTAATTTTAGCGGCTTATGAAATAAGCCACATCTGGCGCAAGCGCCCAGCAATTTGTTTTGGATGTTTCACATCCATGTTACTTTTCACCAAGTAGAAGGCAACTGTATTACTACCAATTGTATACGAGATATAAATGAAAAGGTGGGATATTCATGCGAGAAAAGTATCCATTACTACAGATAATGGATCAAGAAGGTAAATGGTTAGATGAATCGAAGAGGGAAGTGTTATCGGAAGAAAAAGTAAAACAGTTTTACTACCATATGTTACGGATTCGAACTTATGATCAGAAAGGAGTAGCTTTACAGAGGCAAGGAAGAATTGGAACTTATGTACCTTTTGCAGGGCAGGAGGCAGCTCAAGTGGGCAGTGCGTTGGCTCTTGGAAATGAAGACTGGATGTTCCCTACGTATCGAGATCACGGAGCTTCGCTTACCTTTGGAGCGGACCTAGATCGAATGTTGTTACATTGGAATGGGCGGATAGAGGGTTGTTTACCTTCAAGGGAAAAAAAGATTATGCCGGCATCTATACCCATTGCTACGCATTTACCGCATGCTACTGGTGTAGCAATGGCTGAAGAATATAAAGGAACTCGAAATGCGGCAATTGCCTATTTTGGAGATGGAGCAACATCAGAAGGGGACTTTCATGAAGGAATAAATATAGCGAGTGTTTTTAAGGCACCAGTCGTCTTTTTTAATCAAAATAATGGCTATGCCATTTCTCTTCCAGTTGAAAAACAAATGAATTCAGAAACCATTGTTCAAAAATCAGCAGCATATGGTATTCCAGGTATTCGTGTTGATGGTATGGATGCGTTTGCTGTTTACTTTGCCGTTTCTGAAGCTTTAGAAAGGGCTCGAACAGGAAAGGGCCCAACATTAATTGAAGCTGTGACGATGCGGTTTGGTGCTCATACGACAGCTGATGATCCGTCTAAATATAGAGACCAAGATGAAATAAATCGCATTCGGGACGAGGTCGATCCATTATTGCGCATGGAAAAGCATATGAAGTATCGTGGTATTTGGAAGCCGGCGTGGCGGGGTTCGTTGGAAGCAGGGATTCAAGAAGAATTAGAAACGGCAATAAAATGCATGGAAACATATGAACAACCAGACGTCTCTGCTATGTTTGATCATGTTTTTGCTGAGCCAACATGGACGATTGAAAAACAAAAGCAGCATATTCTGTCAATGGGAGGGAGTAGCTAATGGCATTATCCAAAGTGGCTAACAAACAGGAGGTTCAGGTTAGAGCACAGGAACTTACAATGATTCAGGCGATTAATGATGGGCTAAAAACGATGTTAGAAAAGGATGCAAAGGTACTGCTTTTAGGTGAAGATATTGGCAAAAATGGGGGCGTATTTCGAGCAACGGATGGTTTACAGAACAAATTCGGCGAAAAAAGAGTAATCGATACACCTTTAAGTGAAGCGGGTTTTGTCGGAGCGGCAGTAGGAATGGCATTAAATGGACTAAAACCCGTTGTAGAAATTCAATTTTTAGGCTTTGTTTACCCAGCCTTTGAGCAAATTGCTACACATGTAACACGAATGCGCACGCGAACGTTAGGCTATTATTCGATGCCTATGGTAATCCGTGCACCATACGGGGCGGGGGTTCGATCGCCTGAAATTCATTCCGATAGCGTAGAAGCTTTATTTGTCCATTTGCCTGGTATCAAAGTAGTTTGTCCATCCACGCCATATGACGCAAAAGGACTTTTGATAGCTTCTATAGCTGATCCTGATCCGGTATTATTTTTAGAGCCTATGCGCTTATACCGTGGGAAGCGGCAAGAAGTACCAGCACATGATTATCGCATTGAGCTTGGCAAAGGGGAGATCATCCTACAAGGTGAAGATGTGACCATTTTTGCCTGGGGAGCGATGATGCCTATAGCTATGGAAGCTGCTGAACTTATGAAAGAGGAACGTATCTCTTGTGAGGTGATCGACTTACGTACTTTATATCCATTAGATAAAGCGATCATCGCGGATTCTGTACAAAAAACAGGCAGAGTCGTTATTATTCACGAAGGGCATGAAACAGGAGGAGTAGGCAGTGAAATCGTATCGGTCATCATGGAAACAAGTTTTCTTTATTTACGTGCACCAATTGAAAAAGTGACGGGTTTTGATGTACCGGTTCCGTTATTTGCTTTGGAACATGCGTATTTACCTACAACAGAACGGGTGACGGAAGCGATTCAAAAAGTTTATTCATTTTAGGAGGTGAACGCATTGGTTCAAGTAAAACTTAGCGATATTGGTGAAGGGATGAATGAAGGGGAAATAAGTCATTATTTTGTAGGTGTTGGGGATGAGGTGTCTGTAGACCAGCCGCTTGTAGAAATACAAACGGATAAAATGGTAGCAGAAATTCCTGCTCCCGCAGCGGGTACGGTTGCATCGATTCATTATAAAGCAGGAGATATGGTTACGGTAGGGACTGTCATTATGGAAATTACCACCGAAGCTGAATTTACAGCGTCTCTAAGTGAGATGTCAAACACCCCATTGCAATCCATAAGTACTACTGTAGCAAAAAAGATAAACGCTACTACGGTTACTAACCCTTATAACCGCGTTTTAGCAGCGCCATATACAAGGAAAATCGCTAGAGAGCTAGGTGTCGATATAGAACAAATACAGGGGACAGGTCCAGCAGGGCGTGTACTAGATCAAGACGTGTATCAGGCTGTTGAGCAAGCAGAGACAGATAAGTGGACCGAAAAACAGGAAAACGCTACTGCAAAGATGGAACATGTCCAAGAGGAGATCAGGTTTTCTGGAATACGTAAACGGATTGCAGAAAGAATGAGTTACTCTGTACAAACTATTCCGCATGTGACTCATTATGACGAAGTAGATCTTACGCATTTGCTAGCAGAAAGAAACGTATTAAAAGAGATGGGGGAATCTGTTTCTATTGCTGCTTTTTTTATCAAGGCTGTCGTCATTTGTCTAAAAGAATTTCCTATGTTTAATGCGCAATTAGAGGCCGAAAAGGAGATTATTCGCTTATTAAAGCATTATTCTATTGGAATCGCGACACATACAGAAGATGGTCTAATGGTTCCTGTCATCCGCAATGCCGATCAAAAATCGATTCGCTCGATTAATGAAGAAATGAAGACGCTCGTAAAAAAAGCGAAGGCGGGTGACTTAAGATCAGCAGATATGAAACAGGGGACTTTCACAGTAAATAATGTTGGCCCGCTTGGTGGGATAGCAGCCACACCAATTATTAATCACCCAGAGACAGCGATCATGACTTTTTATAAGACAAAGAAAATACCTGTTGTTATAAAAGACGATGCGATTGAGGTTCGAAGTGTGATGAATGTTTCTGTCACATTTGACCACCGGGTCATGGATGGAGCGCATTCGATCGCATTCACAAATCGCTTTAAGGAACTAATCGAGCATCCAACAAAGTTACTATTGGAGTTGATGTAAATGGTAGTAGGGGAATTTGCAGAGCATAGAGAGCTAATTATTATTGGCGGCGGACCAGGGGGCTATCATGCAGCCATACGTGCTGCTCAATTAGGAAACCAAGTTACGTTAATTGAACAGGAACAATTAGGTGGTACGTGTTTGCATAAAGGGTGTATTCCATCTAAAATATTTACTCATGTCGCTAATAAATGGCATCAAACGCAACACTTGTCTGCATTTGGGATTTCAATAGGCGATCTATCCTTGGATATGCAGGAGCTAATGGCTTTTAAAACTACGACCATTAAACAATTGCGTAAAGGTATTGAAAAACTTTGCCAAGCAAATCGGGTAGAAATTGTCCGTGGGAAAGCAAACTTTATCAATGAACATAAGCTTGGAGTGGAAACAGAACACCAATTTACTATATTCACGTTTCAGCATGCTATCATCGCAACGGGCAGCTATCCTGTTTTACCTGGATTGTTAAAAAATAGTCCTTTTGTATGGACGGAGGAAACGATTTTCGCCTTACATGAAATTCCCAAAGATTTAATCGTTTGTGGTAGCGATTATATTGCTTTAGAAGTCGCATTTAGTTATCGAAAGTTAGGGGCTGAGGTAACCATTATCATACCAGAGAAAGCGGATTTTCCATTTGATAAGGCAATTAATCGCGAATTAAAACGGATGTTAAAAAAAGAGAAGATTCAACTGTATGGTGGAAATAAAATTAAAAATATAACTTCTATCGATGGTGAGGTTTGTGTAAGGATTTCTAGCAATAGTCAGGAAATTTCTTTAACTGGTACACACCTTTATATGGAAACAGAGCATAAGCCGAATATAGAATCATTAGGGATCAATCGGATAGGAATGATCTATTCGGAATCAGGCTTCATCAAAGTGGATAACGAAATGAGAACAAACATCCCTTCCATATTTGCGATTGGAAATGTAACTGGCGAGAAGCTTTCAGCGGTAAAAGCAATGAAGCAGGGTAAGGTAGCTGCAGAGGTTATTGCTGGAGTAGCGAGCGAGATAGATACAACTATGATGCCGACGGTAGTCCACAGTATCCCTCCAATTGCTGTTGTAGGATTGACAGAAGAGGAAGCAATACGCCAAGGTTACAAAGTAAGAACTAGTCAGTTTGGATTTAGTGGTAACAGCTATGCCCTGATTGGTAAGGAAAAAAATGGAGTGACAAAGATAGTTAAAGATGCCAAAACGGATCTGTTGTTAGGGTTTCATGTCGTTGGCTTCGGTGCGATTGAACTTATTAGTACTGGAGTTACTGCATTGGAATTAGTAGCGCGCGATGAAGATCTAATTTTTCCGTTCTATCCGCACCCGAGTTTTAATGAAACCTTTTTAGAAGCAGCTGAAGGCTTGACGAATCGTGCTATTCATATGAAACCTTCATAAGTAAATGGTATGCAGTTTATTTAACACTCCATGTTACACGTTGGAGCAATAGTTACAGCGAACGATTACACCCATATGTCACTGTTTTAACGTGAGTATAATAAGAAGGGGAAGATGGTATGTATCGTATTAAAGCTGTGCAAGCACCACCACTTTGGGAAGCAATAATGATGACTGTATTTATTGTATGTATTATCAGTGCGAGTATTATTTTTTTGGAAGCGGCACCACATATTCCGCTCATTCTTTCTCTATTAACACTATGTATTTACGGGCTTGCGAAAGGGAATTCTTATAGGGTAATAGAACAGGGAATTGTCGAAGGAGCAAAATCGGGGATGGGGGCCATTTTTATTTTCTTCTTTATTGGAATATTAATTGCTGCATGGATGATGGGTGGAACGATACCAACTCTAATGTATGCTGGTTTTGGATTGGTGACTCCGAGTTTTTATTTTGCTATTGTATTTGTAGTTACGGCACTTATTGGTGTTGTTGTAGGCAGTTCTTTAACTACGATCGCTACGGTAGGGGTAGCCTTTATAGGCGTTTCTGATGCTGTTGATGTCTCTTTAGCTATTACTGCTGGTGCGATTGTATCAGGGGCTTTTTTTGGTGATAAAATGTCACCTCTATCGGATACGACCAATATGGCGTCATCCACATTGCAGGTTGATTTGTTTGCACATATTAAAAATATGATGGGAACAACAGTCCCAGCTTTTTTGATCTCGTTACTTATCTTTCTGTTTATATCCCCAAACTTAACAGAAGCAAATTTTGGAAAAATGAATGAGTTCCAAAGTGGTTTATTGGATACCGGGTTAGTTCATTGGGCAAATGGCGTCATTCCACTACTCGTTTTATTAGTGCTATCCGTTAAAAAGGTACCGGCAATTTTAACTTTGACGGGAGGATCCTTAGCTGCCATTGTGATGTCTTATTTTCATAGTGCGCCATCAATAGGAAATCTATTTGCTATACTTATGGATGGGTTTGTTTCAGAAACAGGAGTAGAGGGCATTGACTCCTTGCTGACACGTGGTGGGATTAATGGCATGTTGTTTACAATTAGCCTTGTGTTACTTGCTTTAAGTATGGGGGGCTTATTGTTTACACTTGGAATTATTCCGCGATTACTTGCTTCGATCGATCATCTTTTGAATAAGGTGTTTTCAGTCATTTTAGCATCCGCAACCACTGCTATAGGAATTAACGTCTTAATTGGTGAACAGTATTTATCGATCCTATTAACTGGTGAAACATACCAATCACGCTATGCAAGAGTAGGACTGCTAAACAAAAATTTGTCAAGAGTAGCGGAAGATGCAGGAACAGTGATTAACCCGCTTGTACCATGGAGTGTATGTGGTGTTTTTATTACTTCTGTTTTAGGTGTATCTACATTGGCTTACTTGCCATTTGCTTTTTTCTGCGTACTTTCTCCATTGTTGACGGTGCTATATGGGTATACTGGTTGGACATTAACGTATAAAGATCCAGAAGTGGGAGCTCAATCTACATCTCGGAATGTGAATGTATAGTGGATTGCGTAGTATTTTTAACTGGATGTTTATCCCGCATGTAAGGTGTAAGACTCCCACTTCGAAACCTTGAGGGATACAAAGTCTAAGTGGGAAAGAACGGTACCTAAATGGCCGATTCATTTAAGGGCCTTTAGGCCATGCTCTTCTAAATACTATCATTTAGTAGGAGATGGAAGAAAACTCCCACTGAATGAAGTTTCACTTTATCAAGCGAGGGTTAGTGTGAATTACTGAGGCCTACCTTCATAAATAAATCGGGATATGTATGGTAAACTGAACGAAGATTAACTATAGAAAGCGTAAAGGACTTCCGGGAATTTGGGGGTCTTTTTCCTATTTAGAATAGCGGTAATTTATTGCGAACAAATGGTTTGAAAAAAGGAACAATAAAGTTGATTTGATGTTAATTCTTGTGTGAGGGAGCAGGGGATATCGACTGTGGACTTGGTAGCAGCAATCTGGATGAACCATACACTTTGAAGTAGTTTTCCGGAATCTTTGATAGACTCCAAATACATAGATCTACTGCAAAAATGAATAAGTATAGTATAATTAAAAAAGGTGTCGTTTTTTGTTATTCCTGATTGTAGTATAAATGATTATAAAATGGAAATCATTTACTACTTTAAAACAACAGGACAGTTACTATGAATCTTATCTTCTTTATCTTTTAATTATGCAATGATAGGAGAATAATAATGTGTGAAATTAGTTTCGACCATATTTATCATGCTGGTGAAGTTGTTGCACAATCGGATTTGTACGTTCATTATCAAAATAAAGATAAACTACTACACTATGATAGTAATTTCCTGCAATTTTTAAGGATGCCATCGTTGGAAGAATTTAAACAGACTGCTGGATATTTACGTAATTTCCATGCCAGGCATGGTCAGCATCATGTGAAGTTTACATTTCCGCAGAATATAAAGCCAACAGAAGAGCTGATTCAGCATTTCATAGAAGATAATTATAATTATAGATATTTGGAACTTTTTACTATAAAACCCAAGGAATTTCCTTATGTTGAAAAAGATTCAAATATAAGTATTCAATTTGTTACTGAAAACGATTATATGGACTACTTAAATTTAAAATCTCAACAGGATGTGCTGTTTGGTAGTGAGTTTGCAAAAGCACAACGAGATGTGTATAGACAAGATTTTCAAAATACAAACAAATGGCAAATTGTGTCGTATTTCCGGGGAAATATTTCGGGTTGTGTAGACGTAATTATTGGAAAAAGTACAGCGGAGATTGACAATCTTTTTGTGCTTGAGGAATATCGTAAACAAGGCATAGGGAGTAGGTTGCAGCAATTTGTAATGAATCAGTGTTCTGATAAATTAGTGATTTTAGTAGCAGATGGAGAAGATACACCTCGGGAAATGTATATTAAACAAAGATATTGCTACCGTGGTTTCCGATATGAAGCGCAAAAGGTATATTTGTAGAATCGCATATAAGGTGCTTGTTCCCACTTCAGGATTTGGACAATCGTATGGCAACAAGTTTAAGTGGGGTAACAACACCTAAACGCCTCCCTATTTCGTAAGAGCCCTTTGCCTTTAGTGGTACTAACAAGCCGCGGGGGAGCAAAGAAAACCCACTGAATAAAGGCTTATTGTATTCCTTGAGAGAAAGTATTAGTCCATTAAATTTGCTTTCATATTTGTTGTAAATTTAAGGAAAGATATCACGTATATAAGGACAAAACTTTCATATAAAAAATAACCATTGGATTTCTTTAAAAGTATAAAAAATACAGGGAAGTTTGTTTGGAAAAATATGGCGTGGTATTACGATTTTTTCATATAGGTGTTGGTAAACAACAAATTAACCACGCCATATTGACTGGATTTTTTGAACACCTCTTTATTTTAAAAAGAAATACTTCTTATTTCCATTCCTCCATATTCCAAACTCGGGTAATCCAGTCTTGGTAAAAATCTCGTTCATGTGAAACAAGTATTAAAGTTCCTGGGTAGTTTTCTAATGCTTCTTTAAGAGCATTTTTTGTTGTGATGTCTAAATGATTTGTCGGCTCATCTAAGATGAGAAAATTGCTATCTGCTAACATGCGTTTGCATAAGCGGACTTTCGTTTGCTCCCCACCGCTAAGTGTAGACAGCTCTTGAAATATATGTTCGGATCGTAGCCCGCAACGTGCCAACTTTTGCCTTACTTCCTTTTGTGTCAACTCAGGATATGCGAACCAAATTTCTTCTAAAGCGATGTGCTTTCCAATCCCAGGCATTTCTTGTTCAAAATAAGCAGGAAGCAATCAGTCGCCTAACGATATGTTCCCACTTATTGCTTGTAACCCCCCTAGCAATGTTTTTAAAGTAGTTGTTTTGCCGACTCCATTATGCCCTGTGAGCACTATTTTCTCCCCGCGTTGCAATTTTACATTTACATTAGAACATAGAGGCTTATCATAGCCAATCGTTAAGTTAGTCGCTTGAAGTACAATATTTGCCGGTTGTGTTGTAACCGTAAAGGAGAAAATAGGCTTTGGATTATGGCTAGGTTTTTCTATCCGTTCCATCTTATTTAGTTTTTTCTCCCGGCTTTTAGCTTGCTTAGCGGTTGAAGCACGCGCTTTATTTTTTTGAATATACCCTTCAAGTTTGTTTATCTCTTCCTGCTGTTTTTGATATTCGAGACGTATTTCTCTTCTGCGCATTCCATATGCTTGAAGAAATTGCTTGTAGTCGCCTAGTTATCTCGTTAATCGTTTATGCTCTAAATGATAAATTATTTGCGCTACATCATTCAAAAAGGTGGTGTCATGCGTTATGAGTATAAATGCATTTGGATACATTTGTAAATAAGTTGTGAGCCATTCGATATGGGCAGTGTCTAAATAATTTGTCGGTTCATCTAATAGCAAGACATCAGATTGCTCCAGCAACAGCTTGGCCAGTAATAATTTTGTACGTTGCCTGCCGCTTAATTGGCTGACATCCGTTTCCATACCTCACTGAGAAATACCAAGACCAGCAGCAACTTCTTGCATCTTTGCAGGGATACGATAAAAATCATGTTGATCTAATTTAGTCTGCAACTGGCTGTATTGCTGTAAGAATTGCTGGAGTTCTTTCGTTTGCGTCAGGAGCATTTTCTCTGTAATGGCCAGCATCCCCTCTTCTGCTTGAAATAAATCCTGAAACGCACCTTGTAAAAATTCCTGTATGGATTGATCAGCAGTTAATTGGATATGTTGTTCTAAATTTCCAACTTGAACTTTTGGATGCCAATTTATTTGTCCTTCATCTGGAATAACATCTCCAGTAAGAATGTGGAATGCTCATTATAATGCTACTGGTCATATTACTCGCTGGGGATCGAAATGGTAGTTGCTTATTTTGTTGATTCCTGGAGTTTTTATAGTGCTATTTATGGGTTTATTGAGAATTATCCCGAATCACATAATTATCCAAAACGTTTTAATGAAGCAAATGCAAAGAAGTTTTATTTGAACAGCAGAAAAATGATCAATCAGTTAAAAAATAGTTGGTATGATCATTTTTGCTTATCTCACTTTAAATATAGTCTAGGTAATGGGACGTTGCCTGTCCTTTGAATAATCGAGCGAAAAAACATCGAGTAATTATTGAATCTGTACCTGTTGCAGTAAGAAGAGCGTTCATAGGTTGTTTTTTATTTCAATTAAATACACAATAATGCCATTACCTAGCTTGATAAAAACAATATTTGCGAGAGCAGTGAAATTAGTTAACTATAGCATCTTTTGCTGTAGTATTCTCTAATAGTTATTAACTAAGTATGATACTAAATGATCGTTTTATGTTTAAAAGTATTTTAGGTATCATGCATCTCATTAATTGTGAAATATTGAGCTTGATTCTTCATTATATACAAGCTTTTACATAGTTTTTATTTATAATTATTATTAAAATACACAATTAATACGAAAAAAGTTCGACATTTTGTTACAATTTTAGTGAACATTTTTTGACGGTTAAGGCATGGGGGTTGTATTCACTTTTACTAAGCTTTAAGATGAAAAAACGGAAATTTAGGAAACATAACTTTTATTCCAAATATAATTACACAACAAGAATTAGGGGGAGGGGCATCTCTTATGAAATTGAAATGGGCCATAATAGGGGCTCTAATCACTGTAATAGCTGTGTTGACTGGCTGTGAACCGTTAACTGTACTTGATCCAAAGGGACCACAAGCACAAACACAAGCAGATGTGATTTGGATTTCTATTGCTATCATGGCGTTTATCGTTATTACCGTATTTGTTATGTTAATCTATTTACTTATTAAATATCGTGGGTCAAAACAGCCGGATTCCTATGAGCCTCCACATATTGAAGGAAATAAAGTAGTGGAAGCTATCGTTGTTGGAATACCGGTACTTATTGTGGCTGTATTATCGGTTGTTTCCGTAAAAAGCACTTACGAAGTAGAGGCAAAGCCTGAAGGTTATGGAGATAAAGAACCATTAGTTGTTTACGCTTCTTCTTCCGATTGGAAATGGCATTTTAGCTACCCAGAACAGGATATTGAAACGGTAAACTATCTTTATATACCAACTGATAGACCGCTGGAATTCAAATTGTATTCCTATGGACCGATTACAAGCTTTTGGATCCCACAGCTTGGCGGACAAAAATATGCGATGTCTGATATGATTACGACATTGCACTTAGGTGCTGACGCTCCTGGGGAATTTATGGGCCGTAATGCGAACTTTAGTGGGGAGGGCTTTGCTGAAAATACGTTTAATGTAAAGGCAATGCCGCAACAGGAATTTGATGACTGGGTAAAAGAAGTAAAACAAACTGCTGAACCGCTCACAGAACAAAAATTCGATGAAATATTGGAACCGGGTCATTTAGGACAATTAACGTTTACTGGGACTCACTTGGACTTTATGCCACCTCCTGAGGGACATCATGGGGGGCATGGTGCAGACGACAAAAAGAATAGTCATTCATCCCATGATAGCACCAGCTCTGAACAAGCTACACAAGAGGAACATGAAAAGGAAGCTGCAGAGTACGAAGCACATAACGACTAATCATCCGTTTTTACAACAGGGTTTTCCAGGAGGGAGAAGAGAGAATGGAATTTTTTGAACGATTTGCCGTACCGCATCCCAGTCCTGCTATATATGCCTCTATGGTTGCTATAGCTTTAACTTCTATTGCAATTGTAATAGGGCTGACCTATTTTAAAAAATGGGGCTATTTATGGCGTGAGTGGTTGACAACGGTGGATCATAAGAAAATAGGTATCATGTATATGATTTCCGCATTATTAATGCTATTCCGTGGAGGAGCAGATGTATTAATGATGCGGGCACAAACAGCTGTGCCTGAAAATACATTGCTTGATGCACAGCATTATAATGAAATATTTACAACACACGGTGTAGTCATGATTATATTTATGGCAATGGCGTTTATCATTGCGCTAATGAACTTTGTCATACCGTTACAAATTGGTGCACGGGATGTTGCATTTCCGCGATTAAATGCACTTAGCTTCTGGCTTTATTTTATGGGAGCTATGCTGCTCAATATATCATTTGTTATTGGTGGATCACCAAGCTCTGGGTGGACATCTTATTTTCCACTCGCTGGGAATGAGTTAAGTCAATCCGTAGGTACGAATTACTACATGCTTTCTTTGCAGATTTCAGGGTTAGGTACTCTAATTACTGGGATTAACTTTATTGTAACGATTCTAAAAATGCGCGCTCCAGGCATGACATTAATGAAAATGCCAATGTTCTCATGGGCTGGTTTAATTACTAATGTCATCATTGTATTTGCCTTTCCGGTATTGACCGTTGCATTAGCAATGGGAACCATGGATCGCTTGTTTGCTACCAATTTCTTTACAACAACAAATGGTGGTATGGACATGCTTTGGGCTAACTTATTCTGGGTTTGGGGCCATCCGGAAGTATATATTTTAATTTTACCGGCTTTCGGTATTTATAGTGAAATTATCCCAACCTTCTCACGTAGAAATCTGTATGGGTATAACACGATGGTTATTTCCATGGTCGTTATCTCATTGTTATCTTTTCTTGTCTGGGTACATCACTTCTTTACAATGGGGCAGGGTGCATTAGTTAATAGTATTTTCTCCATTACAACGATGGCGATAGCCGTACCAACAGGAATAAAAATATTTAACTGGCTATTTACGATGTGGAAAGGAAAGATTCAGTTTACTGTACCGATGTTATACGCATTAGGATTTATCCCAATTTTTACCATTGGTGGTGTAACTGGGGTTATGCTCGGTATGGCTTCCGCTGATTATCAATATCATAATACGATGTTTTTAGTTGCTCACTTCCACTTAGTAATTATTCCAGGGGTTGTTTTTGCAATGCTTGCTGGTTTAACTTACTGGTGGCCGAAAATGTTTGGATTTATGTTAAATGAACGGATTGGAAAGTGGGCTTTCTGGTTTATCGCAGGGGGAACCTGTTTAGCGTTTTTCCCAATGTTTATTTCCGGCTTAGATGGACAAGCACGTCGGATGTATACCTACTCAGAAGCAACTGGTTTTGGAATATGGAATATGCTCTCATTTATCGGAGCAATCGGGTTGGCAATCGGGTTTGTTCTTATTGTGTACAATATCTATTATAGTACGCGATATGCTTCTAGAAATATCGGCGATGATCCGTGGGATGCACGTTCGTTAGAGTGGGCTACACATAATCCAGTACCTGAATATAACTTTGCTATTACACCGCAAGTAAATTCCAGACAGGCTTTCTGGGACGCGAAGAAAAAAGGGCATAAATTATTTAAAGGCGGCTATAAAGAAATTCATATGCCGAACAATAGTGGTGTGCCATTTATTATGGCTGTCTTTTTCTTCATCTTTGGTTTCGGGTTTGTATTTAGTATGTGGATAACAGTCATTGCTTCCTTGATCGGTATTATTGCTTGTTTAATCCACCGTTCATTTGAAAAGGATCATGGCTATCATATATCGGCAGAAGAACTTAAAAAATCAGAAGTAGAATTGCGGGGTGCTAAGTAGTGAATATCAATAAGACACAGCCGCTTGAATATAGTACGGAACAAGGTCGCTTAAATATTTTAGGATTTTGGATATTTATTGGAGCAGAAGTGATGTTATTCGCTACGCTCTTTGCTTCCTATTTTACTTTGTTCGATCGTACAGGAAATGGCCCATCTGGCTCTGAAATTTTTGAAATCACGCCTGTATTAATTGAAACACTGCTATTATTAACGAGTAGCTTTACCATTGGACTTGGGGTTCACGCAATGAGAATTGGCAATAAGCAAGCAATGATGTCCTTTTTCATTGTTACGCTTGTATTAGGTGCGGCGTTCTTAGGCGTTGAAATTTATGAATTTGTACATTACGTAAATGTTGGCGCAGGGCTCCAAGTGAGTGCTTTCACTTCGATCCTATTAACGACTTTAGGAACACACGGATTGCACGTGACGTTTGGTCTGTTTTGGGGAATTATGATTTTGATGCAAGTGAAAAAACGGGGGTTAACTCCACAAACGGCTAATAAATCATTTATTTTCTCGCTTTACTGGCACTTCTTAGACGTTGTTTGGATCTTCATTTTCAGCTTCGTCTACTTGAAAGGAATGATGTAAATGAAGGAATTATTTCCAGCCAAACACGTTATGGGTTTTGTGTTTTCACTCATTCTAACAGGTGTCGCATTGGTAGTATACTTCATGGATATGTCATTTACTGCAGGAATGACGGTTCTTTTAATCACGGCGTTTGCGCAAGCAACATTGCAAGTAGTGTTGTTTATGCATGCTGGTGAATCAACCGATAAGGGATCTATCTATGTTAGCGTAATTTATGGAATCGTGATAGCGATTTTTACTGTACTAGGTACTTTATTAGCTATGATATGGGGATACGTATAAAATAAACGAGGAGTCTCTAAAAATTCATTTTCGATTTTTAGAGACTCCTTTTCTCTTCTATAAAAGGTACTGTTAGATTTTTAATTCGAGTTTAGAGAGCGGGGTGCTGTTGGTAAGTCGAAGTGGTGATAACAGCATCTACGAAATACTCTAATTCGAATGAGTTCCTCCTACTACTAACTAACTGTAGGGGATGAAAAGGACACCTTCGGATAGAAGATAGAAGATTAACTTTATCTAGATGGACAAAAGAACAAAAAAGAACGTATGAGAATTATTACCCGGGGGAAATCAGGTCAGCAATAATCAACATGATAAGGGAAACAAACCAAGTAATAGTAGGTGGCAATGACCAAACTAATATTTGTTCCTTCACGTTTTTAATTCCTAGCATACGGTTTACAACCCTTTAAAATCATCATTCCAATATCTGCACCAAAAATTCCAGCAACACGTAATGGGCCAGGAGTCGGTGGTACAGCATGATGGGTTGCAGCTAGTCCTACGCCTTGTGCTACCCCTAATGCAACTTACTGACTTCCTAGTCTATAAAAACAACTTATACGTAGGGATATTGCGGCAACAAACAAGAGTTGGATAATCTGTACTGTAACAAGTCTATGGGAGATACCAGCACCTAAATGCCCTGTTGCGTTCGGGAGGCCTTTAGGTCATACCATTTAGATTATACCATTACAGTACTAACAAGCCGTGGGGATGAATGAAAACCGCCATGGATGGAAGATTCACTTTATCATAGCTTTCTCCATTAGAGCTAGTATCTTGTAAACATTTAAGCTCCATATGTATATGATTTGCAAATAATTCCAGCGCCTCTTCTGAATAGAACTGATGTTAGATTAAGCTGAAGATAATGCTGCTTACTTAACGGGTGATGTTTTAAACTGCAAATCCCTTCAGAGTAATTCCCAGCATCTTTGGTAAAGCGGTTTTAACTCACAGATCCTTTTAAGAATGTAAGAATGCTTACCTATTATGTCAATTTTTTTAGTTAAACACTATTTTCTATGTTAAGTCAAAAACTTAAAACCAGAGATGATGTGAAAATTAACCGTATACATAAAGGGAGCCGTCTGCATACCCAATGCAAACGGCTAGAGGTATGATATTCGAGAAGTACGTTAAAATTTAGAATACATTTTTCCCTTTTTCTTTCTGTTATCAATCATTTCTTCTGTAGCGACTAAAAATACGCCCATTAGAAAAATGAACACAGCACCCATGACAGTACCAATGCCAATTCCAGTGATTTGACTGTAATCGCTTACAAAAAATCCATATAAAAATATTGCAATTCCAATCAGTAATACACTTGCTCCCACATACTTCGTTGCATTTAACAGCTTTTCATTTTTCATGTGTTCCTTCACTCCTTTAAGAAAAGGTAACAAAAATTCATATTCTGTTGGTTGAATTTCTTATTTAATAGTGGTCGTGCATTATTGCTAATTCAAAATCAATATTTCAATTTAAAGTATTTTCTTTATTATCAATCACGTTCACAAATTTGTCAAATTTAACGCCTGGATTCAGGCCATACATTGACAATTAAAATGGAAAATCATACACTATAAACAAACAGTCAAACAACTATTTGATTATAAGGGTGATGAAGGCGTGAAAACGGCTGCAGATAAGAAAGAAAACCAATCCGATGTTTGTGAGACTTTTTGTTATGATGAGGATACTGTAAATCGAATTCGTCCGAAAATAGACAAAATGGATGGTGTTGAACAAATATTTAAAGCCCTAGCAGATGCTACAAGGTTGAAAATTGCTTACGCTTTAACGTTAGAAAGAGAGCTATGTGTTTGCGATATCGCTAATATCATTGGCGCAACGAAGGCTACTGCCTCGCACCACTTGCGATTATTACGAAATATGGGATTGGCGAAGCATCGAAAAGAAGGGAAGCTTGTTTTCTATTCTTTAGAAGATGAGCATGTGCATCAGTTAGTAACGATAGCTACAGTTCATGCAAAAGAAGGTGTTGACAGTGGCGGAAAATAAGCATGTTTATCGCTTACAAGGACTATCTTGTACGAATTGTGCGGCAAAGTTTGAAAAAAATATCAGAGGTATTGAAACGGTAGAGGATGTACAGTTGAATTTTGGTGCCGCTAAAGTTACAGTTCATGGGGAAGCTTCCGTGGAGCAGTTAGAAGCTGCTGGGGCTTTTGATGGAATTAAAGTTTATCCAGAACGACAGCGTATGGAAGAACAAAAACAACCTTTTTGGAAAAAGAAAGCTAATATTACCACGACGCTATCCTTTTTACTAACAATGTTAGGATATGTATTTTTGTTTCAAGTTGGTGAAAGTAATCTTGCAACAGTAAGTACATTTGCCGCTGCGATTCTTATTGGGGGATGGGATCTGTTTCGAAGTGGTTTCAAAAATCTGCTGCGATTTGAGTTTGATATGAAAACGTTAATGACCATTGCTATTATTGGAGCTGCAATTATCGGGGAATGGGCAGAAGGGGCTGTCGTTGTTTTTTTATTTGCTGTAAGTGAAGCGCTAGAAGGTTATTCGATGGAAAAAGCGCGCCAATCGATCCGCTCTTTGATGGATGTAGCTCCAAATAAAGCGACTATTAGAAGGGGAGACTCCCTCATTGAAATTGATGTGGAAGATGTACAAGTGGACGATGTCATGGTCATCAAGCCAGGAGAAAAAATTGCCATGGATGGTGAAGTTATAAAAGGAGAATCTTCTATTAATCAATCTGCAATCACAGGGGAGTCCATACCCGTATATAAAACGGTAGGAGATGAAGTGTTTGCAGGTACATTAAATGAAGAAGGTTCATTAGAAATTCGAGTTACCAAATACGCAAATGATACTACAATTGCTAAAATTATTCATTTAGTAGAAGAAGCGCAGGCCGAAAAGGCACCTTCTCAGCAATTTGTTGATCGTTTTACAAAATATTATACCCCTGCAATTATTTTTATTGCCTTTTTAGTTGCTATCGTACCGCCGTTATTTTTTGGTGCTGTTTGGTCAGAATGGATTTATAATGGATTGGCGGTACTCGTTGTAGGATGTCCTTGTGCACTGGTCATTTCGACACCAGTAGCCATTGTAACTGCAATTGGTAACGCAGCACGTAAAGGAGTCTTAATTAAAGGTGGTATTCATTTAGAAGAAGCAGGCAAATTAGAAGTAGTTGCATTTGATAAAACAGGAACAATAACGGAAGGAAAGCCGGTTGTCACCGATATTATCTCATTAGGAAATATGTCTAAATCGGATGTATTAGCATACGCAGCAGCCATTGAAGCTTATTCACAACACCCGCTTGCCTCTTCTATATTACGGAAAGCGAAGGCAGATAAAGTAAACGAATTTCATGCTGATAATTTTATGTCCTTTACTGGGAAAGGAGCTAAGGCAACGATTGATGAAATAGAGTATATGATCGGCAGCTCAGCCTTATTTCAAGGTAAAGCGCATATGCCAAAGGAGTTACAGATGCAAATTCGTACGCTGCAAACACAAGGTAAAACGGTTATGCTGTTTGGGATGGCAACTAGTATTGAAGGTTTAATTGCAGTTGCAGATCAGGTGCGTAAAGACAGTCCATCTATGATTAATAAGCTTCATCAGCTCGGTAAGCGAACGGTTATGCTTACAGGAGATAATCAAGCTACTGGTTCAGCTATTGGACGCGAGGTTGGAATAAGTGAGACAAAGTCAGAGCTTTTACCGCAAGATAAATTAACGGCTATTCAAGATTTGAAGCAGCAATATGGAAAAGTTGCTATGGTTGGCGATGGTATTAATGATGCTCCTGCTTTAGCAGCAGCAGATGTCGGGATTGCTATGGGTGGTGCTGGAACGGATACAGCCATGGAAACTGCTGATGTTGCGTTAATGGCTGACGATTTAAACAAACTTCCATATACGATGGGGTTAAGTAAACAAACCATAGCGATTATAAAACAAAATATTAGTTTTGCACTAGGCTTAAAAGTGATCGCACTTCTCTTAGTAATTCCAGGCTGGCTCACCCTATGGCTGGCTATATTTGCTGATATGGGAGCTACACTATTGGTCGTATTTAATTCATTACGCTTAATGCGCGCAAGAAAATAACCATAAAGAGCTTGCTCTTTATGGTTATTTTTGTCCATTCCATTCGCCGGAGTTCACAAGCAAAAAAACTAGTAAAAATTATATTGACAACCTTACAAAATCGGAGTAAATTATAGCTTATCATAAGAAGAATAAAATGATCCATGTACCTTTTTGCTGAATCTTTTTTAGCGGGGAACCAATGAAAGATAGGTCAATGAAAAAATTATTTTTGGCCTTGGGGTGAATTCTTTTTTTGAGGAAGGGGCGCTCTCCATCCCTAACCCGACAGCTAACCTCGTAAGCGTTGATAAAGTTAGGAGAGAGATTCTAGGGAAATCAGCAAACCTTTGAGACCATATTTGTGATGGTCTTTTTTAAAAGATAAGAAAGCATAAAAATTGTTGCTTTGGGGATACGGACTTAACGGAATAGACACGTCCGGCGCAAGCGCCCAGCAACGATGCGACTTCACAAATCGCCCTCCGATAAGTCATCATCGGTTCGTTACCTCACCGTGATTTCTTTATCTCAGTTGCTTCGTTCCAGTTGCTACGTTGCTAACCGGGCGCTCTGCGCCTTTGTTCCACTATAGTAAAGTATAAGATTTTTTGGTTTATAGTATAAGAAAAACAAAGGCTTCCGCCATAAGACTCGGCGACAAGCCAAGTTTTTCTAATATGAAACAAAACATTTAGGTATGGTTAGAAAGAAGGATGCAACATGATTGTAACAACGAATAGAAATATTGACTCTAAACACATCCATGTAGTATTAAATAGTGCGCAAAAACATCGAATGGTTAGCAAAAAGGGGTGGGTACGATGAAGAAGATTATCTCTTTACATCCATTACGTGGAATAATTATTCATTGTAATCCGCCTCAAATTCTGGCAATCACGTTCTTGTTTTTAATTTTAATTGGAACTTTACTTTTAAAAGTTCCTGCAGCCACGTATGAACCGATTTCCTGGTTGGATGCTTGGTTTACTGCTACATCAGCAATAACAGTTACTGGGTTAGTTGTTGTTGATACAGGTTCAACTTATACGTTGTTTGGAGAAATTGTGATTATGTTTTTAATGCAAATCGGCGGTTTAGGACTCATGACTTTTTCCGTCCTCATTTTAATGATGATGCGTAAGAAAGTAGGTTTGCGACAAAGGCTGTTAACGCAGGAATCTTTGAATTTAAATCAAACCTCTTTAGGTGGATTGCTACGACTTGTGAAGCTATTATTCATCTTTTCTATTACGATTGAAGCAATCGCCTTTTTGTGCTTATCTATTAAATGGGTTCCAGAGTTTGGCTGGTCTGACGGCTTAAACCAAAGTTTGTTTCATAGTATATCAGCTTTTAATAATGCTGGATTTTCTCTCTGGTCTGATAGTTTATCACACTATGTAGGGGATCCACTTGTAAATATTGTAATTACTGGCTTATTTATTATAGGTGGTCTCGGGTTTACCGTTTTAGTTGATATTTGGGATAAAAAAGGGTTTCAAAAATTATCATTACATTCCAAATTAATGCTATCTGGAACCTTAGTGATCAATATTATTGCATTATTCGCCTTGTTTTTTCTAGAGTATGGCAATCCCGAAACAATCGGGGATCTATCTTTCGTTGATAAACTATGGGGCTCTTATTTTCAAGCAGTTACACCAAGAACCGCAGGCTTTAATTCATTAGATATCGCTGAAATGACCGTACCTTCTATACTGCTAATGATGCTGCTTATGTTTATCGGAGCGGGTAGTGGCTCTACTGGAAGTGGAATAAAGGTGACATCGTTTGTTGTTATGCTTTTAGCTACTGCTTCATTTTTGCGTGGAAAAAGTGAAACGACAGCGTTTAAACGGACGATAAAACTTCATATTGTTATCCGAGCTTTATCCATTATGATAATTAGTATAAGTTTAATCTTTTTAGCTATCTTCATATTAACCATTACAGAAAGGGCCCCTTTTCTTTCAATTGCATTTGAAGTCATTTCTGCTTTTGGTACAGTCGGGATTTCAATGGGGTTAACAGGAGATTTAACTACCATCGGTAAGATAGTCATTATGATAATGATGTTTATTGGCAGAATAGGACCGCTTACGATGGTGTTTGTTTTTGCTAAACGTAGACAATCATCGATCCGTTATCCAGAGGAAGATGTATTTACTGGTTGAGGAGGTGGCTTATTGCTGCCTTCTGTTTTTACATAGATGGTTATTTATCATATCCATTGGTCATAAAGAACAGTGTACTTCCCTAATTCCTTGTTTTACTACTCCCAAGGCGAAAACGGGATCGCTATTGGAAGAAGCAGCAACATGAGTTTAAATGAATGATTTATTTAAGGTATTGGAATATGACCTGCCTCCAAAGTCCTGAACTTGTTCAGTTATGGAGGGGTGAGTAAATTTCAAACAGGAATATTATTATTTTAGTACCTTGCAATATTCAATACTAAAGTATATTATATATGTATTAGTACTGTTTAATGTATAGTAGTGATGAAGGGATTGCTGAAATTAGAGGCAGAAGAAGTGATTTTCAATTTTTTACGTTTATTTAAGATGCTATAAGTCTCCCACTTCAGGAGTTGAAGTCAAATAGGAGATAACAGCACCTAAACTTTCGTAAGAGGCCTTTAGGTTATAGCTTTAGGCTAATAACAAACCGTAGGGGATGAATGAAAACCCCTACTGATGAAAGATTCACTTTACCTCCTCTAATGTAATGATTTCTACTTTTAGTTATTCATGGCATTTACAGTGCTGTACTCTACTTTAGCATTTAGATATTCCAGTAAAATTTAATGTTAAAAAAATAAAAATGAGGAGCATGGACTGCATGAATGTTCAATTCAAAAAGGGTGCATTGGAATTATGTGTGCTTGCATTATTAGATAAGCAGGATCATTATGGCTATGAGCTGGCAAACAAGATATCTAAACGGGTAGCCATTTCTGAAGGGTCGGTCTATCCGTTATTAAGAAGGCTTGCTAAAGAAGAATACTTTACAACTTATTTACAGGAGTCATCGGAAGGTCCGTCGCGAAAATATTATTGTTTAACAGACAAAGGAAGGGACTATCTACATCAATTGATTCATGAATGGGTGCAGTTTACACAAGGTGTAAATAAGCTGTTGCAGGAGGGTGATCATATTGAATAAAAAGGAATTTATGAAAAAGTTAACTGTAGGAATCAAAAAGCTTCCTAAAGAAGAACAACAAGAAGTAATCCAGGACTTCGAAGAGCATTTCGCTATAGGTCTGGCGGAAGGGAAAACGGAAGCAGAAATTGCTGCTGCGTTAGGGACTCCAAATCAGGTTGCAAAAGAACTTGTAGCAACGTATCATCTTGAAAAAGCGGATCATACTTCAAATACCGGAAATATCTTCAGAGCCGTTTGGGCCGTTATAGGGCTAGGTTTCTTTAATTTAGTAATTGTGTTAGGTCCGTTTATAGCTTTAGTATCAATTATTGCTTCTGGATGGATTGTGGGTGGTTCGTTCATATTATCTCCCTTGCTGATGTTAGTGAATGTCATTCTTTACCCAGATACGTTTATCTTTTTCGATCTTTTTGCGTCCATCGGTTTGGTAGGGGTAGGTATATTTATCATTATCGGAATGTATTATGTAACCCGTTATTTGTCTAAAGGTTTTATTAATTACTTGCATTTTAATGTTAAGTTGGTTAAAGGTGGTCTAAAAGATGAGTAGATTGAAAAAATGGAGCCTTATTGCAATCATATTTATTACAATTGGGGGTGTGGGGTGTTTGTTTACCTTTAAATCACTAGCTAGGCAGGAAGTAGCGGTGACAAAGGAAGTGTCCGCAGATGAAGTAACAAATTTAGAGTTTGAATTGGTTAATGAGGAAGTAACTATTGTACCAACTGAAAAATCGGATATAACCATAGAGCTAAAAGGAAGAAGCAATCGTCCTGACAAGGAAATTCTAGATATAGAGCAACAGGATGAAACATTAATCGTTCGTAAAAAGCCTGAAAAGTTTAGACTCCATTTTTTCAACCGAGGTGATTCATTAACCTTAATCGTTCGATTACCTCAAAAAGAATTTGCGTCCATGGAAGTGGATTCAAAAAATGGAGGCATTTATGGAGAGCAGTTTTCAGTGAAAACTATGCACGCTTCTGCAGCGAATGGAAAGATTGAGCTTGATCAAGTAAAAACCACAACTACAGAAGTTAACACCCATAATGGAGGTTTGGAACTGAACCATGTGGAAGGTAGACTTATTGGGAAAACAAGTAACGGGTCAATCGTTCTAAAAACAGATGAGTTAAACCAATCGATGGACTTAAATACAAAGAATGGAAGTATTGATATTAATGCGAATAAAGAGCCAACGAATGTAACATATGATTTACGCACAGATAATGGTGGAATTGAAGTGTTTGGCAATGACGATTGGGATACAGTAGTTGGGGATGGGACTCATATTATAAAAGCTGTAACTGCTAATGGAAGTATTGCTATAACGAAACAGTAGTCCTGGCGTTGGGATACAGTATTTGAGTTTGCGATGTTGCCAAGCCATAGGGTTGTATGTATGTAGGATTCAGCGGACATATCGTCACTGAATCCTTATTCTTTTAACCACGCATTTAGTTATTCTTCTACTGGTGATAGTTCATCTTCTGTAACCCATTTATGATTTTTAACCTCTTCACCGGATGTGGTTGATGGATAATCAACCATATATACAGTGGTTTGTTCGGCTGAATCAATCGTCGCTGTTGCGCCTTCCATGCCTTTCATATGGGATGCTTGTATAGTTGCCTCTTCCCCAGGTTCCAATGGTTCTTCACCAACATCCTTTAATTCTTCGTGGATGACCCATTTATGATCCTCTACTTTTTCACCACCATCCGTAGGAGTGTAGGTGACGGTGTATACGGTTGTGTCATAAGCGCCCACAATCGTTGCTTCAGCACCTTTCATTCCTTCCATATGACTTGCTTCAATAATCGCTTTGCTGCCAACTGGAAATGTTGGATTTTCGGCTTCTTTTAATCCTTCAGGAACTTCTCCAGAGCCGGAATGCTCCATTTCCTTATCCTCTGTACCATTAGATTCATTGCCTTGATTTTCTTCCTGTTGTTGATCTGCTTCCGGGTTTCCATTATCCTGTTTGTTATCCTGGTCGGTTCCGCAAGCGGCTAGGACTGTGGCGAAAATAATTGCCAAGAAACCTAGCATCCATTTTTTTAAGTTCATTAAGATTACCTCCTGTGAAAAAATTGCCTTTAGTATAGTAAAATACCCCGCATATTTGCAGATTTTATGCAGTTTTTATGACATATTTTCCCCTTATACTAAAAAAATATGCTTCTCTGCACAGAAACTTGATATTTTCCTTATAGGATAGAATCATCCTCCGTCTGTAGATAGCTTGCACATATTTTAGAAATAATATTATGAAAAGAACGATTGGTTTTAAAAAGTGGTTTGTTACTGTAACAGTTTACTCTGCTTAGAACTTGCTCCTCTGTTAAAACAACCTTCGATTATTTGTGATACTGTTTACATTACTTAAAAGATTCGTATTCACGGATTTATACCTGTTTTTTTAGCCTTTTTCTTGATAAAAATATACACTATACCTATCTTTCTTCTAGTAAACGAATAAATAAATAGGCTTGAAATATTCCTCCATGTTACGATTTTGGTAGAAAGAAGGTGAGAAATTTGTGTTTAATCGATTATCGCTAAAAATCGGGGTGCTGTTTTTTGGATTTATTTTACTTATCGGCGGTATTCTTTATTACATTCTCTACATTCACTTAGCCAACGCGCGAATAGAAGAAGTAATCCATAATTTGTTAGCGAGAGGGAATACACATAGTGATGTTCTGGAGGATAATTTTACTAGCACAACGATGGAACATGTCGGTCTAATGGAATCTGAGTCTGATTTTGTAGTTATTATTACTGATGCAGATGGCAAAGTGCTTGTTCGTTCTGATCCTTTGCAATCAGAAATGACGGAGATTATTAACCAAACAAATTATGATGCGATACCTTCTGAGGGAATTGTAGTTGAAGATAAGTGGAAAGAAAAACGGTATCTTGCGACGGATAGCCCAATTAGTATTCAAGGAGAACACCGCGGGCATGTATTTATGTTCGCCCCGACAGAGCAAATAAGAAGTATATTGGACCAAATAAGTAAGCAGTTCAAATTAATCGGAGTTATTGCTGTAGTTGTAACTATTATTACCGTATTTATTTTATCGCGTTTCATTACGGTACCGTTAATGAAAATGAAACAAGCAACAGAGCAATTAAGTGTAGGAAATAATGCTGTAGAGTTATCTGTGGAGAGGGATGATGAGTTAGGAGAGTTGGCCAAGTCAATTCAGTCTTTAGCCGATGATTTAGATCGACTAAAAAATGAAAGAAAAGAATTTTTGGCTAGTATATCTCATGAATTACGTACACCACTCACTTATATTAAAGGCTATGCAGATATTATTCATCGCCAACCATTACCTGAAGAAGAGCTAAAAACATATATTGGAATTATAAGAGAAGAGGCGGATCAACTATCCGACTTGATTAAAAATTTGTTTGAATTAGCAAAAATGGACAGGTACTCCTTTGTTGTTAAGAAACAAGCTGTTCATGTATATGAATTAATAGTTTCTATTGTCGATTTGATGCAACCAATGCTGCAAAAAAATAAGCTTACAGTATCTATTCAATGTCCTAAAGATAGGCTCGTGTTAGTAGATCCGAACCGATTTCAACAAGTTTTATTAAATATTTTGGATAACGCTGTAAAGCACTCACCGCACTATAGTTCAATTACAATCGAAGTGGAAACGTATGACGATGAAATAGTTATCGGTGTACACGACCAAGGAGAAGGTATTCCCGAAAAGGATTTGCCCTTTGTATTTGAACGTTTATATCGGGTGGAAAAATCACGCTCGCGCAAAAGCGGGGGGAGCGGCTTGGGATTACCAATTGCTAAAGAAATTGTGGAGTCCCATGGAGGTACAATAAAGCTGAATAGCCGAATAGGGGAAGGAACCAGTGTATTTATTCGCATACCGGGGAGGGGAACCGCTTGAAAAACGTTTTAATAGTAGATGATGAAAAGCGAATGTTAGACTTATTAGCTTTGTACTTACAACCTTACAATTACGCTTGTACAAAAACAAAAAATGGAAAGGATGCGCTCTATTATTTACAGAAGCAATCGATGGATATTGTTTTACTAGATATCATGATGCCTGATATCGATGGATGGGAGCTCTGTAAACGCATCCGTGAGTTTTCTGATATCCCGATTATGATGATTACTGCAAGAGATCAACAAGATGATATTGTGAAAGGGTTACGCTTAGGTGCCGATGATTACCTAACGAAGCCTTTTGATGAACAGGAATTGTTAGCTAGAATGGAAGCATTATTACGGCGAACGGAGCCAAAAAAGCATATAGAAGCAAGCGGTTTACGCTGGGATGAGGAAAGGTTTGAACTGACATATAATAACCAGCTTATTAGACTTACACCAAAAGAATTTCTTATGATCGGGAAGCTAATGAAGAATTCTGCAATCGTATTTACTAGAGAGCAGTTAATAGACTTGATTTGGGGATTTCACTCAGAAACAGAAGGAAGAACCGTGGATTCTCATATTCGCAATATACGTGAGAAAATAAGGCAGGCAGGATTTCCAATAGATGACTACCTCATTACTGTTTGGGGCGTTGGCTACAAATGGGAGGAGTAAAATAAAGCCTGCTGATTCTTCTGGACGAGAAAAAAGTCCAGAAGAATTAGCCCAAATCCGTACAGGCTTATTAAATACTAATCCATATGATTATTGTAATTTCCTATAATGAAAAACGGCTAGTTATTAAGCCGCGCGACAAGCTTCTGCACATTTAAAGCAAGCTTCTGCACATTTTTGACAGTGGTCATGATCATGCTTTTTGCATTCTTCACCGCAAGCTTCGCAAATAGTTGCGCATAACGCAGTCAACTCGGAAACAAATGGTGTCCCTCGAGTGAGTGCTTGTTCGACATAGCTACAAATATCTGCGCATTCACGATCCAAACGAATGCAATTTGCCATCATGTTTAAATCCTCTTCTTGTAAGCAGGCATCATAGCAATGGTTGCAAGCCGTCATACATTCATGCAGTGCTTGAATTAATTCTTTGTGTTGTTCATGTGCCATATTTATCTTCCTCCTAAAAATTATTTATTGTTATGTTTCCCGTGCATGAATACTTTAAACATTGATTTTAAATGTTTAAACCAACTCTAAATTAGGCAATTGAATAATAAATTGTGTTTATATAAATAAAAAATCGATGTATATCGTTTGACAGTTACCGTAGGGGGGTATAGTATAGTGGTATGTAAATTATCAAAATATACACATTAATAATAAAAAGAATAGGAGGTATACAGATGAAACAAAATGATCATCACAATAACCACCCTCAACATCAACACGATCAACAGTCTCATGAGGACCATGACAATAATCATCAACATCATGGACATTCGCATGGGCACCACCACGGCGGTCATGATCACGGAGATATGGTAAATGATTTTAAAAAGCGGTTTTTTATTTCACTGATTATTACCATTCCAATTCTAGCCTTATCTCCGATGATTCAAGGATTTATAGGAGTTGATTGGAGATTTTCGTATGACCAGTATATCTTATTTGCTTTATCAACATTTGTCTTCTTCTATGGCGGCTGGCCATTTATTACAGGAGCCATTGATGAATTAAAAGGCAAAAATCCTGGAATGATGACACTAATTGGACTGGCTATTGTGGTTGCATATGGATACAGTTCTCTTACGGTATTTGGCTGGGCAGGAAAGGATTTCTTTTGGGAATTAGCAACACTGATTGATATTATGCTACTTGGGCATTGGGTAGAGATGCGATCTGTTATGGGAGCGTCTAATGCATTAGAGCAACTGGTAAAATTAATGCCGAATGAGGCGCATAAATTAGATGAGCAAGGTAATGTCCAAGACGTCCCTTTGTCCGAATTAAAAAGCAAGGATTATGTCCTTGTAAAGCCAGGGGAAAAAATCCCAGTTGACGGAATAATTATGGACGGAAAATCAGCCGTAGACGAATCATTACTTACGGGTGAATCTGTGCCAATAGAAAAGGCAAAAAACGATGAAGTCATTGGTGGGTCGGTAAATAAAGAGGGTTCACTGACGATTCAAGTAGAAAAAACAGGGGAAGAATCGTTTTTATCGCAAGTTGTTAAGATGGTAAAAGAAGCACAAGAATCGAAATCCAAAACGCAAGATTTAACGAATCGAGCAGCAAAATGGTTGTTTTATATTGCGCTACTTTCCGGTTTTGCAACGCTCATTATTTGGCTATTGCTAGGGCATCCTTTTGATGTAGCTATGGAACGTATGGTTACGGTTATGGTTATTACTTGTCCGCATGCGCTAGGGTTGGCGGCTCCTTTGGTAGTTGCAGTTTCTACATCCATTTCAGCTAAAAAAGGGTTACTTATCCGTAACCGTGCTAATTTTGAAGGGGCTAGAAACTTAAATGCAGTTGTCTTTGATAAAACAGGGACATTGACAAAAGGTGAATTTGGCGTAACAGATATTGTACCAATGGAAGGACAAAATGAAGACGATGTCCTTTTATATGCAGCTAGTGTGGAACAAAATTCTGAACATCCGATAGCTACAGGAATTGTGGAATCAGCTAAGGACAAAGGAATGAACATTGCTAAAGTTACAGATTTCGAATCCATTACCGGAAAAGGGATTCAAGGTAAGGTGAATGGAAAAGTTGTGAATGTGGTTAGTCCGAAGTATGTGAATGATCAGCAGCTTGACTATGATAAGAAGTTATTCAATCAAATGTCCGAGCAAGGGAAGACCGTTGTATTCGTTCTTATTGACGAACAATTGGTTGGGATGATCGCTTTAGCAGATATAGTTCGCGAAACAGCAAAAGAGGCGATCGCATTACTTAAAGAGCGGGATATCCATTCAATTATGCTTACAGGAGACAATCAAAAAGTAGCCAATTGGGTAGCTGAACAGCTTGGGATGGACGAAGTATACGCTGAGGTGCTTCCTGATGATAAAGCGAGCCAAGTAAAAGAAATTCAACGCAAAGGATGGAAGGTAGCGATGACTGGGGATGGAGTAAATGACGCACCGGCATTAGCTACAGCTGATCTAGGTATTGCTATTGGCGCAGGTACGGATGTAGCGATGGAAACAGCCGATGTTGTACTAGTAAAAAGTAATCCAAAAGATGTTGTTGCTCTTATGGAGCTATCTAAAAAAACATATCGAAAAATGGTACAAAACTTATGGTGGGCAGCGGGATATAATATATTTGCAATTCCGTTAGCAGCAGGTGTCCTTGCTCCGATCGGAATTGTGTTAAGTCCAGCTGTTGGCGCTGTACTTATGAGTTTAAGTACAGTCATTGTAGCAATTAATGCCAAGCTGTTAAAAGCCTAAAATGATGGTGGTTTGTAAATAAATGAATGAAGGTTGATTATTCCTAATGATGAATAATCAGCCTTTTTTGACAGTTAAGAAAGCATAAAAAGGGGTGTTTGGGGATAACGAACTAATCGAATAGCCACATCCGGCGCGTGAGCGCAGCAACGATGTGACTTTAAAAATGCGCCCTACGATAAGGCGTCATCGGTTCGTCTCTAAGAGGAAGGACGACTAAAAACGGGCTTTCCGCCCAAGTATCGGCATATTCCTGTTTTAGTGGTAGATTCCTTTATCCCGTAAAGAGGCGTTGTAGATTTCCACTTTAAGAATGGATGATGTGAGCTGGAACAAGTCGAAGCGGGAGGTAACAGCACCTCAACCCCTGATTCGTTCAAGGGTCTTTAGGTCATACCCTGGTGGTACTAACCATGAGCGGAGATGAAGAAACCCTGCTGATGGAAGGTTCGCTTTATCTTTAGTTGATTCGTTCCATTCGCTACGATGTTAAATGGCGCCCTGAGCCTTTGTCCCATTATAGGAAAGTATAAGAATTTTTTGGTTTGGTTTATAGTATAAGAAAAACAAAAGGCTTTCGCCATAAGAGTTGGCGATAAGCCAAGTTTTTCTAATTCACTTCCCTTCAAAATCTTAATTGTTGTAAGCCAGGTTACCATCTAATTTAGAGAGAGTATGGATCAAATAAAATACGTAGGTACAAAAAAATATACCTTTACAATGAATTTTAATATATAGAAAGTGGCTTAGAAAATTGTGGAGCATGTTCTTTACAGAATCGGAAAATATAGATATTAGCGGCAATGTTTATAGGGGAGGCGCATATTGTAAAATAAAGGGTGAAATGCAAAATAAACCTATTGAAGCAAGGCGATAAAAATGCTATGCTATATAGGTTGAGGTGGGAATTTATAGTTTTTTATATAAGTATCTAATTTTATTATAGCGTATCTAGAACCAAAAGTCAATAAAAATGATAAGGGGTTGGTAGAATGACTCAAATGCACCAGTATTTTCCTTATGAACAACGACGTGTAGACCATATTCGCGAGGAAATAAAACAAAAAGAGTTAAAAATAGCAGCTAAAACATCGGACTTGAAACAAGATGTCATTGAACTGCGAAAAACGTTTTGGGATGATGTGACTGTAAATCTGGATGAGCCTGATGATGTGATTGAAACAGAAGCAAGTATTAAACAGCAAGCTGAGTTATTGACGCAAAAAGAAACTATTCATGGCAGTTTAGCGAAAGAATTAAAAACATTAAATAAACTTAAAGACACCCCTTATTTTGGTCGAATTGATTTTACAGAAGATGGTGAAGAAAAAGAGGCTATTTATATTGGGATTGCTTCATTAATGGATAGTGCAGAAGAAAATTTTCTTATCTATGATTGGAGAGCTCCTATATCAAGTCTTTATTATGACTATGCATTAGGTAGTGCGAGCTATCAAACGTTAGATGGAGAAATCTCTGGAGAAATATCGTTGAAGCGACAATTTATTATTCGTAATGGAGTAATAAAAGCAATGTTCGATACAGGACTTACGATTGGTGATCAATTGCTACAAGAAGCTCTAGGTAATAATGCAAGTACGACGATGAAAAGTATTGTCGCAACGATTCAAAAAGAGCAGAATAAAATCATTCGTAACGAAAAGAGCAAATTATTAGTAGTACAAGGGGTAGCGGGCAGTGGGAAAACTTCTGCCGCATTACAAAGGATTGCTTATTTGATGTATCGTTATCGGATGCAATTAAATCCAGAAAATGTCATGCTATTTTCGCCAAATCCGTTATTTTCAAGCTATATCCGTAATGTGTTACCTGAACTTGGAGAGGAGAATGTAAGACAGACTACTTTTTACTACTTTGTGGAAGAAAAAGCAGGAGAAGACTTTTCGATTGAATCCCCTTTTTCGCAAATGGAGTATATGCTGACAAATAAAAGAACAGCAGATAGTCAAATTCGCATGCAAGGGATTGCCTGCAAATCCTCGCTCGTATTTAAGGAAATGATCGATAATTATATTGCTTCTTTATATATTTCCGGGGTTTGTTTTAAACCTGTTGTGTTTCGCAACCAAATTATTATCTCGAACGAAGCAATTGCTAATTATTTTTACTCGTTGGATTCTTCCGTTTCTTTATTCAATCGGATGGAACTAGTCACAAACTGGCTGTTGAAAGAACTAGCTTTCATTCAAAAGCAGGAAGTGTCGAAAGATTGGGTAGAAGAAAAAATAGAATTGCTCGATAAAGAAGCCTATGCGAAAGCGTATCATAAGGCACAAAAGCAAACTGCTAGCAACGTAGTGGACGAAGAGATGATTTTAAGAAAAGCCGTTGTGGGTAAAATGTTTGTTCGTATCAAAAAGCGAATAAAGCAGTATGCGTATGTAGATGTTCCAAAAACATTTACACAATTGTTTAAGTGTCAGGAACAACAAAAGAATTTACCAGCGGAATGGAATGATATTGCTGCACAAACAATAAAAAGTATGCAGTCTAATATTTTGAGGTGGGAAGACGCAGCGCCGTATGCGTACTTTAAAGGGAAACTGCTTGGAGATATGGCGGATCGTTCCGTTCGCTATTTAGTTATAGATGAGGCACAGGATTTTTCCGCTTTTCAATTTGCCTATATTAAGGAACTGTTTCCACATACGAGAATGACGTTATTAGGGGATGTGAATCAAGCTATTTATAATCCCATCTCCAAACAAAATTCATTACTTTTAGATGAAAAAAATGATGTGGAGCGAATTACATTAACGAAAAGCTATCGCCCTACGAAACAGCTTGTCCAATTTACAAGGCATTTCGCCCCTGAAAAAGATGTTATTGAGCCGTTTGAACGAGAAGGAAACAAACCAAAGCTTGTTGCTATAAAAGAAGAAAATCAGCTTGTAAAAGTACTAATGAAAGAGGTGCAAGAACTGCTTCAAAAAGGGTATCAAACGATAGCGCTTGTTACGAAATCGATGCACGAAAGTAAACAATTATATAGGACATTAAAAGGAAGGATAGATTGTATATTAGTTGATGAAGAGACGTACACGTTTACAAAAGGGATTTTAATTATTCCGGTGTATTTAGCAAAAGGTATTGAATTTGATGCGGTAGTTATTCCAGATGCAACAAACAAGCATTATACAAAGGAAGATCAAATCTTATTTTATACAGCCTGTACGCGAGCAATGCACGACTTATCGATAATGGTTATCGGTGAGCCAACCGCCTTTATAAAGGAAACGCCTAAAAACACGTATCAAATGACCGAGATTTAGAGCGTGTTTATAACAGATGCAAACGAAAATACGTAAAAAAAGATGGGGCACTGTTAACTTGGCTACTTATCCGTATGACTGAGTAGTCAAGTTTTTTATTAGCTCAGCTTTATAAAGAGGGGAAGGTATTCATATTCATCCCGCATGTAAGGTGCCGTAAGACTCCCACTTCAAGACCTGAGTAAATACAAAGGTCTAAGTAGGAGAAAACGGTGCTTAAATGCCCGATTCGTTTAAATACCTTTAGTTCATACCCTTCTATGTACTAACATTCAGTAGGAGAAGGAAGAAAACTCCTGCAGAATCAAGTTTCACTTTATCGCCTATTTCTAAAAACGCGTAAGTTAGGAGATAAAAAGGTATGTATTAGTGCTTTTGTAAAATAAATCACTTTACCTGTAAACAAAATGATTGGCGTCGAATGATAAATAGCGACGGTTTTACAAATTGCCTTTCCGCCTACGGTAAATGCAGCGATAATACTTGTTAAGAGAACAGAAACAAATATAAAGACGACGGACCCTTCTGAAGTTTGAATTAATTTTGCTAGTTGGAATACAACAGCAGTAGAAGCTGCACCACTAACAATCCCTGCGATATCACCAACTACATCATTGAAAAAACTGGAAAAAACCGGCGCTTTTTTAGCAATATACGCTGCTTCTTTTGCTCCTTTCACTTTTTTTGCTGCCATAGCATGAAAATGCTTCTCTTGCGAGGTAGCTGCAGCAAGACCAATAGTATCCCCAATAATCCCTATCATTATAAATACAAATACAATAATTAAGCTTAGTAATAAACCTGATCCTTCTTGAAATAATGTAGATATCAATGCAAATACAAACGCCATTCCAAACGTTAGCACGCTAATTTTACTACTCCATGGAAATGATTGACGCATCAGTCTAAACAATTTGTTAACCTCCAGTCTAATTAAATGGACATAAAACAGGAAAGTAATTCTCTACGGAATAACACGAGACGCAAAGACGTTTAGTACAAGCGTTTATCCCGCACTTAAGGGGGCTGCCAATTTTGGGGGATACTTGTCCTAACAATAAGCCTAAGTAACAGAAAGCAGCGCCTACATGCTCTTTTTGTTCGTAAGCAAACTTTAACTCAAGCCCTAGGGGTATGTAACTATCAGTGGCGGGAATAGCGTCTAGTTTTGAAATTCACTTTATCTACTCTCTGTTGTTAAGGGGACCAAAGTTGTTGAATGGAAGAGTGTGATACGTAAATGCTTTTTTAAGTAATAAATAGCCTGTATTTCTTATTTATCTAAAGCAAATAAAATACTTACGCTTATAAGAAAAACGATAAAGGCAAGCCAAGCTATTTTCAGCGCAATAATAGATGAGAGGGCGGCTTCATATTTTGAAAAGCGTATAAAAATACTAAAGTACTTCGCTAGTAGTCTGTCCTTTATAAAATGTGGTAGAAGGTCTATCTTGGATATTATATTTTTTTAACAGCTATAATTAATTTGCTATAACTAGTTATAAACCACACTTAAAGAGTGGATTGTTTTAATAGTTAATCTAGGAAAGGCATTATGTTTAACTATATGAAGTGAAAAAAATCTCCTGAATGATTGATTATAATAGTTAGGTGCTTCTCCGGCTACCACCCCGGAGAAGCAATTTGAATTACCTGTACTACGAGATATTTATTCCTTCGGTTAAAAGAATTAACATAAGGAATAATGTTTAAACTAAGCAAATAAAGTTTCTTATATGAAACATATACTATATTTTTAAATAAATCAACACTTTAACTTGTTTTTTTATGGAATACTAGCTAGGTATAACGAATGTACCATCCAAAACGCCTTTCAATTGGTATTTCTCTTTTAAATACATATCATTAAATGGCGAGTTAAAATTTTTTAATGTTAGTGATATCTTGGTACCAATCGGATTGTGTGATATTGAATTTCACTTTATTTGGAGCGTTTAGATCCAATTTGTGAAAGTGTGTTCCGTATAAATTACTATTAAAGTCTGTATAAAAATAATAGCTGAGGTTGGTGTGGTCTCTAAGCACGCTCCACTGTGTCCAATTGTAAAAACCCTCGTATTTTCTTAAATATACTGTCCCAACCGGAACGGAAAGTGTTTGTAATATTTGTCGTGCTACTCCAATGCTTTGTTGCAAGTTTTTCGGTAAAAAAGCGGTTTGCTGGAGAAATGCAGCACGAACAAAACGCGATTGCGGTGTAGGGTCACCAGGTATACCAAGTTGTCCACTTCCGGCAATTTCAAATCCACAAATTGCGTTACATTTATCTTCTAGAGTTAAATGCTCATATAAACTAAGGTTTTCTAAATGCCACTTATAAGGTGGATCATTCGTTAGCACTCCTAAAGGTGTTTTATATGTCCGCATTTTTCCATTTATAAATTCTACAATTAAATGATTGCCGGAAAGATCACGAATTATATAATGGTATGAATCTTCAAATGAAGTATTTTTAATGATAGTAAGCTTGGTAAGTCCTGTTTCTACTTCTTTAAGGTTCTTAAAATTACCTAACACATATGCCACTACATTTATGTTACTTAGTAGTGTCGTACTTGATGGTGGTTCCGGGTATTCGCTACAACCTAAAAACAAACTGGCAATGGAAAGACCAGCTTCGTTTAATCCATCCCAATAATAGAGAGTATCCCACCCCGGCTTAAGCGATTTAAGACCAGCCCCGATAAATGCTAATTTATTCTCCCATTCCATTTC
The DNA here is from genome assembly GCF_009917385.1 of Roseburia sp. 1XD42-34. GTDB lineage: Bacteria > Bacillota > Bacilli > Bacillales > Amphibacillaceae > Virgibacillus. The sequence continues at coordinate 99,562 of NZ_QWLJ01000001.1, forward strand.
TCCAGACTCCCTTATCTCAGGGAAAGCTTGCCCTCGTGGCACAAAATCAATGGATGTAGGGAGTTTTACACTCCAATCCATTGTCCGAGCTGAAATAAGTGGGTGTTGGTAAGATTTACGTGGGATTGATATGTCTGTACACGTGTTGACAACTCCTTTCTAGTTAACCATTTCCATGAATATACCAATTACTCACCTGGTCTACAAATTCTGCTAACAAATTCGCTATGAAGTCAAATTAAACTTCCCCATGGCAGGACCAAAACTAGGGAAGCTAGTAGGAGTAGTACAAAAACAACTGCAACAATTGTCGGAGCAAGCTATTGCTGACATGGCAAAAGGGGAGCGCAAACTAATTTTACCATCAGGAGAAACGGTGCAACTTAGTGAAGAAGATCTTATAGTAGAACAAGTGGCAAAAGAAGGGGTAGAAATAGCTGAAAACCAGTCCTATACGGTACTGTTAGATACAGTATTAACAGAAGAACTGAAGCATGAAGGATTAGCTCGGGAGCTCATACGCGCTGTGCAGCTTTATCGAAAAGAGTTACGTTTATCTGTTGACCAACGTGTGTCTATTACATTTGATGCGAGCGAAAAGATGAAAGCAGTCATTACGTCGTATCAGGAATTGTTGGAAACCAATTTGTTGCTAAACGACATCACATTTGGGGTAAATCCGGTCATGAAAACGGTACAACTGGATGAAGAGAAAGTACGTATTGGAATCGGAATTGAATAAATCTGTTTACTAAAAATTAATTTTGAAATGGCCAAGGGAAAAGGAGCGTCAAAGTAAAGGAAAAAACGGACCTTTCGGGCGCAATACTAATACCTTGGCTGTTTTGGCAAAGGTTTAGGTTTATTATAAGCTAATCCAAGATGCTATGCACTTATGCAAAACGGACAGTAACGTTATTCGTCTTGCTAATTATGCAACACATCTTGGCTCTTTATCCCATATATAAGGTCTGTAAAACTCCCACTTCAATTGTATAGCAACAGGTCTAAGTGAGAGATAACAGCACCTAAATACCCTATTTCGTAAGAGGTCTTTAGGTCACATCATTACGGTCCTAACAAGCCGTGGAGCGTGGAAGAACCCCCCACTAATTAAAGATTCACTTTATATTAGTTGGTATACTTATTATAAGCGCCATGTCTTACAGGACCTACATATTCATTCAATTTCCAACCATGCTTGATTGCCGCTGTTACGAAGTTTTTTGCAGCTGTCACGGAATCTTTGACGGAACGCCCCTTTGCTAGATTAGCTGTAATAGCAGCAGCAAAGGTACAGCCGGCACCGTGGTTAAAGCTTGTATTTATTTTATCTTCTTCTAATACTGTAAATTCTCGACCGTCGTAGAAAAGGTCGATGGCTTTCTCGTGATAAAAGGCTTTTCCCCCTTTAATTACGACTTGTTTAGCACCTAATTCATGAATTTTTACAGCTGCTTGTTTCATGTCGTCTAACGTTTTAATTGGACTGGTTTTTGCTAGTTGTCCTGCTTCAAACAGGTTTGGGGTGGTAATGGTAGCATGCGGAAGCAATAATTCGCGCATGGCATCTGTGTTTTCTGGTTGCAGAACTTCGTCGTCGCCTTTACAGACCATGACTGGGTCGAGGACGTAGTTTGCTAAATCGTATGCTTCGATTTTTTTAGCACCCAATTCTATAATATCAACAGAACCTAGCATTCCGGTTTTCATTGCATCGACACCGACAGATAAAATGGTATCCAATTGCTTTTCAACGATTGATACATCAATCGGGGAAACATGGTGACTCCATCCATCTGGGTTCATCGTAACAATAGAAGTGAGAGCAGTCATGCCATATACATCATGCTCTTGAAATGTTTTTAAATCGGCCTGAATTCCAGCGCCACCGCTAGAATCAGAACCTGCAAGTGTTAATGTTTTTTTCATCGTCATAGCAATCGCTCCAAACGTATAAATGGTTTGTATTTCTTCTTTATAGGATATAATAGAAACTCTGAGATGAAAAGCGATAGATACTAATGGAACGGTAGTTTAAATAAATCTCGAAAAGGCTAGTCTAGCATATGTTATTTTCATGTTGGTTATAATGAATAAATGAAGGGACCATGTTTGTAATATTTGTTTAGGGGAAAAATAGAATGAACTATATATTGATTATTCAAAGACGTAAAGGACTCTGGAATTACCCACTTTAGAGGAGACGAATCGTATTAGTTAGAGAACTTTAGTCATTGTGTTATTCATCGTTACTTTTATCCCATATATAGGTCTGTAAGACTCCCACTTCAATTGTATAGCAACAGGTCATAGGTCTAAGTGGGGGATAAAGGACACCACGCTGATTAAAGATTCATTTTATTGAATCATGCAAAAACAATAGTGTATGATGGAATTACTCATAAAATATGGGAGAATATGGAGGAGATCATGTGAATTCAAAACGCTGGTTTGCCATTATTGTAGCTGTGGTTTTATTAGTTGCTTCGATCGGATTTCGATTTGTTAGTAGTTTAGCAACTACTAATTTTGCAGAAATGTTTGCTTTTCCAAGTGAGAAATATGAAGAAGAAGTGATCGAAGAGGGAGTAGGGGAAAAGATTGCAGTTTTAGAACTTAACGGGATTATTCAGGATACTGCACCAACTCCGTTAGTGAATACAACTTCGTACAACCATAAACGCTTTTTGGAAATGCTAAATGAAGCAGGAGAAGATACGTCCGTTGATGGTATTATTCTTCGTGTAAACACTCCAGGTGGAGGAGTCGTGGAAAGTGCTGAAATCCACGACAAAATTGTAGAAATTCAAGAAGAATATGAAAAGCCAATTTATGTTTCAATGGGTAATACGGCAGCCTCTGGAGGGTATTACATATCAGCGCCAGCTAATAAAGTAGTCGCTCATCCAGCAACTTTAACCGGTTCCATTGGTGTAATTATGGAAGGATATGACCTGTCTGAGCTAGCAGACAAATGGGGAATTGATTTTAATACGATTAAAAGCGGAAAATATAAAGATATTATGTCATTCTCTCGAGAAATGACAGGAGAAGAGCGAGAAATTCTCCAAACGATGGTCAACGATATGTACGCAGATTTTGTCGATGTTATTGTGGAAGGACGAGAAATGACTGAATCCAAAGTAAGAGAATTAGGAGATGGTCGTGTCTATACCGGAAGCCAGGCAAAGGAAAATGGTTTAGTGGATGAGTTAGGTTCATTAGAAGATACGATTGCTTATATGACAGAGGATTATGATTTTAGCGATGTGGAAGTTGTAAAATACAATTATTCTGCTGGTTTGGATGAATTTTTTGGGATGTCAGTTCAATCTATGTTTACAAATGAAGCAGAGTTTCTTGGGGTTATGGACATGATTCGTGAATCGAACGCGCCGCGTGCCATGTATTTATATTCCAATTAAGGGGGGATAAAATGAGTGAACTCATTGCTACAGGAGCGCCTGAACTGGTGACAGATACGAGAAAATATGCTGGATTCTGGATGCGGTTTTGGGCGTATCTGATTGATTTAATTGTTGTATTTAGCATTAACGGCATTCTTTTAACCCCGTTTAAATTTATCAATGATGGAAAAGTAGTGGACATTGGTTATTGGACGGTGACGGGGATTATTGCATCAATTGTTTTTTACCTGTACTTCTTGTTGATGACAAAAAAGTTTAGCCAAACTTTAGGGAAAATGATTTTAGGTATTAAAGTTGTGCGAGCGGATGGAGAGGACTTGAGGTGGAGTGATTTAATTTTTCGAGAAGTAATTGGACGATTTTTCCACCGTGCGTTTGATTTTTTGGTGCTTTTGTATATCGTTGTTGCTTTTTCTAATGAAAAACAGGGTATTCATGATATGATTAGTAATACGAGAGTCGTGTTCGTTGAATAATGTATAAGAAAGCCACACAGACAGCTGATGTGTTTAAGTCTGCTGTTTGTGTGTTTTTTTAAGAGATAAGAAAGTATAAAAATTTTGGCATTGGAATAACGATATAACGGAATAGTCGCGTCCGGCTTAAGCGCCCAGCAACTAGGCGACTTCACGAATCGCCCTACGATAAGTCATCATTGGTTCGTGGTTAAGAGGAAGGCCGACTAAAAACGGGTTTGCCGCTCAGGCGCCGGCTTACTCCTGTTGCAGGAGCATGATTCCTAAAACTTTAGTTGATCTGTTCCGTTCGCTTCGTTGCTAAACTGGCGCCCCGCGCTTTTGTTCAGAACGGTTGCGCTTGTAGAAAAGAACTGGTTTGAAGGCGATATAGACACTTGTTTTACATATCTTTTAAGAGTCAGCTGTTAACAAAATGAGGAAACAGCTTCTTAGGGTGTGTACCATTTCGTGCAAATTATTTTGCTCACAAATGAACATGTGAATAAGGCTTACAATTATTTTTAAACCAAAAGCCAAAGAAATTCTCAATTTTATGTGTAAATTATCAATAATAGGGAATGTAATAATGATAGAGCGATACTTTTATTTTGATGATTCGGTTATAAAAAATCAGGCAATTTAATTTTAGGATTGCATTCTTAGGATATATCATAAGCGTTAATACTATGGAGATGATTGCAGACAAATATTTGTTTGAAGTTTGTCATACTTTTGTCATGGCTTTATTCCCTTTTTTATAAGAAAATAGTTTATACTAATTATTATGTGAGTAAATCACTAATTATTAACTTATCTTTAGAATAATGTTAAGTTAAAAAACAAATAAGTAATTCTATAATTGATCATTACTGAACAATACGGCTAAAGCCGATGATTAGGAGGATTGCCGATTATGATGGATTTGGATCCAGTGTTAATGAGTCGATTGCTAACAACAATCACTTTAGTCTTTCACATTATTTTTGCAACTTTAGGTGTCGGGGTCCCATTAATGATTTCCATCGCAGAATTTATCGGGATAAAGAAAAAAGATCCGCATTATATAATGCTTGCAAGAAGATGGGCTCGGGGATTTGTTATTCCGGTAGCAATTGGGGTAGTAACAGGAACTGCGATCGGCTTGCAGCTATCTTTGCTATGGCCTGAATTTATGCAAGCTGGAGGGCATGTAATTAGCTTGCCGTTATTTATGGAAGTATTTGCTTTCTTCTTTGAAGCTATTTTCTTAGGGATATATATGTATACTTGGGATCGATTCAAAAACCAAATGATGCATTGGTGGTTATCATTACCGATTATTATCGGCGGTGCACTTTCTGCCTTCTTTATCACAACTGTTAATGCGTTTATGAATACACCAGAAGGCTTCAAAATGGGTAGTAATGGATTTGAGGCAATAAATCCATTGGAAACGATGTTTAATCCAGCGACACCGACAAAAGTCTTTCACGTGTTAGCTTCTGCTTATTTAACAGTAGCAGCCATTTTAGCAGCTATTGCCGCGTTTGGATTGTTACGGAAAAAAACGAAAACATATCATAAGAAGGCATTAAAGCTAACCGTTACGTTAACATTTATTTTTGCGATTTTTACAGCAATAGCTGGTGACTTGTCGGCTAAATTTCTCGCAGAATATCAACCGGAAAAATTGGCAGCCGCTGAGTGGCATTTTGAGACAGAAAAAAATGCTGATTTAATATTATTTGGCTGGCTAAATGAAGATAATGAGCCAGAAGGTGTTATCCGTTTCCCAGGCCTGCTTAGCTTTTTAGCTTTTAATGATTTTAATGGAGAGGTTATTGGTTTAGAGGAGTTTCCGGAAGAGGAACGTCCGCCACTATGGATTCACTATATGTTTGACTTAATGGTCGTCATTGGCTTTTTCCTGCTAGGTATTTCATTCCTTTATCTTCTGTTATCAAAACTAAAACGGTGGAATGAAAATAACAAATGGATGCTATGGATGCTTGTTTTAAGTGGTCCTTTGGCTATGCTGGCGATTGAATTTGGTTGGATTTACGCGGAAGAAGGAAGACAGCCTTGGATCTTACGTGGATATATGAAAGTGGAAGAAGCAGCAACGACGTCGCCTTATGTAGGTTGGATGTTTGTATTATTTTTACTCCTTTATATTGGACTTGGAGTTATAGGAGCTGTGGTGCTTCGCAAAGTGTTTAAAAATAATCCAGTAGAGGAAGAGCTAGAGAAAAAATATCCGACCATCGAAAAGGGTGATCAATCATGAGTTATGAAATAATTGGGATTACAGTATTATGGCTCTTTTTATATGGGTATTTAATCGTTGCTTCTGTTGACTTTGGCGCAGGCTTTTATGCGTATTATGCAAAAGTGACAAAAAAAGGTCATATTATTAATCAACTAATTTCCAGATATTTGTCTCCAGTATGGGAAGTAACCAACGTCTTCTTCGTTTTCTTTTTCGTTGGCATTGTTGGCTTCTTCCCAGACTCGGCTTATTACTATGGTACTGCACTGCTCGTTCCAGGTAGTATTGCGATCATATTGCTGGCGATTCGTGGTTCGTTTTATGCGTTTGAAAACTATGGGTCGAAAAAAAGTAATCTGTATATGTTTCTTTACGGGGCAACAGGGTTATTAATTCCAGCATCTTTATCGATTGCTTTGACGTTATCAGAAGGAGGATTTATTTTTGAGGAAAATGGGAAGGTCTCCTTAGACTATTTCGCATTGTTTACGAGTCCTTATTCCTGGAGTGTTGTATTCCTAGCGATCGTATCGGTATTGTTTATTAGCGCATCATTTTTAACATTTTATGCGGCAAGAGCAAATGACTGGGAAGCATTGAAGCTTGTTCGGAAATATGCGCTATTTTGGGCGACACCGACGATTATTGCTGCATTGACAACGTTTATTGCACTAGGACAGCATAATGAACGTCATTATCAAAATATGTTTGACTACTGGTGGATGTTTGGATTATCGGTTGGTTTCTTTATGATTGCAATGTGGTTAATCTATGAAGGAAAACGATATGGATTGGCTTTTATTAGTGTTATGTTACAATTTTTCTTCGCTTTTTTTGGATATGGCATAAGCCATTTTCCATATATATTGGATCCGTACATCACCGTTTATGAAAATGCGACACATGAATCAACTGGAATTGCGCTAATCATCGTATTTATCGCTGGCTTGTTCCTGCTGGTTCCATCATTAATTTTATTGATGCGTCTGTTCCTGTTTGATGCAGACTATGTAAAAGGAAAAAAATAAGCAAATAGTGCATGGTGCTTCGCAAGCGCTCATGCATTGCCTTCCTTTATTTAAAGTGAGGGATTTCTTGCACTATAGGAAAGTATAAAATTTCTATGATTTATAGTATAAGAAAAACTACAGCTTCCGCCATAAAGATTTGGCGGTAAGCCAAGTTTTCTAAAAAGATAAGAAACGATAAAATGAGGTGCTTGAGGTTATCAAAATAACCGAATAGCCACGTCCGGCGTATGAGCCCAGCAACGATGCGACTTCACCAATCGCCCTACGATAAGTCATCGTCGGTTGTAGCTAAAAGGAAGGCCGACTAACCACGGGCTTGCCGCTCAAGCGTCGGCATACCCCCTGGTTTTAGTGGCATGATTCCTAAAACTTTAGTTGCGTCGTTCCAGTCGCTACGTTGCTAAACGGGCGCTCTGCGCTTTTGTTCTTTTTCAGTAAAAACCCAGGTCTTTTTCCTTTTCCTGGAGGAAGCAGAGCAGTAAGTCTACTTGAAATTTGTAGTACTTCCAAAAAAATTTTTGTGTATATAATTAAATTGTAATCGAGCTCATAGGGTGAGGAGCATCTGCATGAATCATATGAAGAATTATCTTTATGCAAATAAAAAAAGCACCATTTATTTACTAGTGTTGGCATTGTTAATGGGTAGTGTGATAGTGGCACAGGCTTATTTACTTGTCGCTGTCATTGATGGTGTATTTCTACAGGAGCGCAGCTTCCAGGAAATCCTTCCATTTTTGGGGGGATTATTGTTCATTTTATTTGCCAGGAGCTTTATTCCTTTTATTAGTGGAAAAATTGGAATCCGTCTAGGATCAGAAGCAAAGAGCCATTTTCGGCACAGACTGGTTGCTCATTTTTCCAACAACCCGGTGCAAGCTTCACTGAAAGGTCAAGCGGGTCAAAAGGTAAGTGTCATGATGGATGCGATCGATGAAGTAGATAGCTATTTTAGCAGCTATATTCCACAGGTTATCCGCTCGTCCGTCATTCCTGTGATTATCTTAATGGTTGTTTTTTTAGAGCATGTTAATTCCGGTTTGATTATGCTGATTACTTCGCCGTTTATCCCTTTATTTATGGTGATTATTGGCATGCAAACGAAGAAAAAATCGGAAGAGCAAATGGAAGAGCTAGCTGCTTTTTCCGGACGATTTCTTGATACTCTACAAGGTCTTGTCACATTAAAATTGTTTGGCAAGGCGAAACAGCAGAAACACGCCATCCAAACGAGTAGTTTGCGTTTTCGAGATGCAACAATGGAAATATTAAAAGTAGCTTTTACGTCATCGTTTATGCTTGAACTCATTTCCATGCTGGCAATCGGTTTGGTTGCTTTGGAAGTTGCATTACAATTGATTGTTTTTGATGGGATTTCCTTTTTTACAGCTTTTTTAGTGCTCATATTAGCTCCAGAATATTTTACGTCACTACGTGAGCTAGGAACGGCATTTCATAATGGGAAAAGCAGTATGGGGGCAGCAAAAAAAGTGGAAGAGGAATTAGCTCTGGATGAGGTATCTGCTGTTACATGGGGAGAAACACCGCTTTCTAAAAAGGAGGAACCTGTACAGCTGGAATTACAAGGTGCTACATTTCAATATGGAGAGGACGAGTTTATGTTACGCCCTATTCATATTACTTTTGCTCCCAGAACGAAAAACGCCATTGTGGGGAAAACAGGGTCAGGTAAATCCACGCTTTTACATCTCATTGCAGGCATTATGCTGCCAGATGAAGGGAGCATCTTAGTGGATGGTAAGCCTTTAACTTCCTATCAGGAAGCGGATTGGTTTGCTCAATTAGGCTATATTTCACAACATCCGTATATATTTGCAGGTAGTATCGCTGATAATATTGCGATTGGAAATAAGCAAGGAACAACAAGAGAAGCAATCGAACGTGCGGCAGAGCAAGCAGGCCTTGCTGACATGGTTGGTGAGTTAGAGAATGGGTATGATACGTATGTTGGAGAAGGTGGACGAGGGCTATCGGGAGGAGAGAAGCAACGTTTAGCTTTGGCGAGAGCATTTTTAAAACGGCCAGCAATTATCTTGTTTGACGAGCCCACGACAGGGCTTGATTTAAGAACAGAACGCATTCTTCAGGCTTCGATCGAAAAGTTAGCTAAAGCAGCGACTATTATAACTGTTGCACATCGTCTGCATACGATAAAAGATGCTGACCGTATTTTATACCTTGATCAAGGCCGTTTGGTTGCTGAAGGAACCCATGAACAGCTGATTCAACGTGTAGAAGGTTACCGTAAGATGGTAATGGTACAGCGAGGAGGGCAGCGATAATGAAAGAGCTAACCTTTGTAATGCGAATGATGATGAAGGAAAAAAAAGATATCGTACTCTCTATCGTATTCGGGTTTATTGCCGGAATGGCTGCAGTACTCTTGTTTTCTGCTAGTGGCTACTTGATTTCCAAAGCAGCATTTGCACCACCTTTTTACACACTGATGCTTGTTATTGCATCAGTAAAGTTATTGAGTTTTGTCCGAGCATTTAGCCGCTATGGAGAAAGATATGTGTCCCATCGCGGTACATTTACCATGCTTAGTCAATTACGGATGGCTTTTTACGAAAAACTGGAACCGTTAGCACCAGGAATCTTTCATAAGTATCGCAGCGGGGATTTACTGGCTCGTATTGTTGGTGATGTGGAAAGTTTGCAAAATTTCTTTTTACGTGTCGTGTATCCTCCGGTAGTATTGGCACTCGTATTTATGAGTACGATCTTTTTTACGACCTTTTATTCTTTCCAAACAGCAGTCATTTTGCTGATTGGATTCTTACTGACTGCAATTGTGATCCCGGCCATTTTTGCTGTTCGTCAACGGGCGATTGATAGTGAAGTCCGCATAAAAAGAGCAAGTCTTTCAACGGAAGTCACAGAGCTTTTGTATGGCTTCCGTGATTTGAAAATTTATCAGCAGTTAGATGATAAAGAGCAACAGTTGCTTCAAGCTTCCGAGTCTTACATCAAAGAGCAAGCTAAAGAAGAAAGGACGACGCTGTTGAATCAGTCGTTAAATCAATTCATTTCTCTGCTCGTAACGGTAGCAGTATTAGCTGCAGGTGCTTATCTGATTGGAAAAGATGAGTTAGATGGAATCTTTCTCGCCATGCTGATTATGATTACCCTGACTGTTTTCGAAGAAGCGCCGGCAATGGCTGTATTTCCCAACCATTTTAACGATAGTAGTCGTGCTGCAAAGCGGTTATTTTCAATTATTAATCAAAAAGAGAAACTGGTTCATAAGGAAGATTTAGTGATAAGTGAAGCACCGGAGATTCAGATGGAAGATGTCACATTCACTTTTTCGACTGAAGAACGTCCAGCTGTAGAAGGTGTGCATGTGTATATGCCTTCAGGGTCAAAAACAGCATTTGTCGGAGCAAGTGGATCTGGAAAGTCAACGTTAATGCAGCTTATGCTACAGTTAATCACACCGGATCAGGGAAAAGTAACAATAAATGGAACCGAAATGGCGAGCGTGCAACAGGAAAGCATTTGGAAAGCAGCAAATGTCGTCTTACAAGAAAACCATTTCTTTTATGGAACCATTCGTGACAACTTATTATTGGCAAATGATACAGTTGCAGACGCAGAATTACAGGCTACGCTTAGAAAAGTTCAATTGGAGCATTTTCATTTGGATGATAGGGTATACGAGCGAGGAGAAAATTTGTCCGGCGGGGAAAAGCAGCGTCTTGCTATGGCTCGGGCGATGTTAAAAAGCGGTAAGCTTTGGCTTTTAGATGAGCCTACATCCTCTCTAGATGCCGTTACAGAACACATGGTTTATGAACACTTATTTAGGGAGGCAGCAGATGATACGCTCGTGCTAATTAGCCACCGTCTGGCAGGATTGGAAAAAATGGACCAAATTATTGTAATGGACGAGGGCAAAATCGTAGAAGCTGGCACATTTGCAACATTGATGGAAAAACAAGGTTACTTTTATGAAATGAAGAAGCTGGAATATAATTTGTTATAAATGGAACAAAGGCGCAAGCGCCCGCTTAGCAACGTAGTGAATGGAACGAATCAACGAAAGATAAAGTGAACCTTTAATCAGCGGGGATTTCTTCATCCCCGCTGATGGTTAGTACCACAAGGGTATGACCTAAAGGCCCTGGAAGGAATCGGGGGTTTAGGTGCTGTTACCCCCCGCTTCGACTTGTTCAGCTCATCATCCATTCTTTTGGGGAAAACAGCACTTTAATAGCCTATTTCGTAAAGCGGCCTTTTGGTTATACTTTCGGTACTAACAAGCGTGAGGGATGGATGAAATTATCCACCGATGGAAGAATCACTTTATCAGGCACTACTATCCTCATGCTCATAGTTTGCTTTCTTCACTATCATAAACGATATTTTTGTTCCTTTTCCGACTGTACTATCAATATGCAGTCCCTCGTTAAAGAATCGTTTTAAACGTAAGTCTGTATTTACGATCCCAACTCCTGATTTACTTGCGGATTGTTTTGATAATATGTGTTGTAAAGTTTCTTCATCTATTCCGACACCATCGTCTTCTACAGATATTTCTGCATGTGTTGTATAGCTCTCAACACGAATAATGATTTTACCACCTTGAACCCGATTCATAATACCATGTCGAATAGAATTTTCCACTAAAGGTTGGATAGATAGAAACGGGACTTTCAGGTTATCACATATCTCTGTATCTATTTCCCATACAACCTGCAGGCGATCTGTAAATCTTACTTGTTCAATATAGAGATAAGAACGGACCATATTCAATTCTTCTTCCAGAGGAATTAATTCATTCATGTTTTTGAATTTAAACTTATTTCTTAGAAAATAACTAAATTCATTCAGTAACTCCTGCATTTTTTCTAGGTCGATGACACTTAAGCTCGCAATTGCATTTAATGTATTAAATAAAAAATGTGGCTGAATTTGTGCCTGTAACCAAGCAGTTTCTAATTGCAATTGCTCCTGAACCGCTTGTTTGATGGTAGTTAACGCCTCAATTCTTGACCTGATCTCCATGGCTTCCACTGGTTTTGTTACATAGTCATTTGCCCCAGCTAAAAAACCGCTACGAATATCATAGCTCTCACTTCTCGCTGTAAGTAATAAAATAGGCAGTTCTGTTAAGGAAAACTGTTCTCGGATCGTCTCCGTGAGTTCATACCCGGACATCTGTGGCATCATCACATCGGAAATAACTAAGTCCCATTCTTTTTGGTTCAAAATAGTAAGTGCGTCATGTCCACTCGTTACCGTTGTAATATTATATTCCTCGGAACGAAGGATTGTTTTCATGACTTCCAAATTAACCGGATCATCATCTACAATTAATATGTTGGGACATTTAGCAGTTTTGTTAACTTTCATGGCATCTTCGTCTTGTAGCGACGTTCCCGCTTGTTCGGTATCGGTTAAGGTTATCGATCGGCTCTGCTGAATGGGTACTGCATGTAGAGGCGGATCGTATAAATGAGAAGTTATCTCATTTTTATTTGCTAATTCTAAGGAAAAGGTAAATGTCGATCCTGCACCTTGAGTAGAAGCCACTTCTAATGTACCACCGTGCAATTCTACTAATTGTTTACTTATGCTAAGTCCTAAGCCAAACCCGCCTTCTACCATTGTTTCTTTCGCGTTTGCTTGCTCATATGGTTGAAACAGTCGATGAAGCATATCTTTGTCCATGCCGATCCCCGTATCACTGATGGTGATAACCGCTTGATTATTTTGGGCGAAAGCGTCTATCGTAACTTGCCCTTCATTTGTATATTTTACAGCATTATGAAGTAAATTAAAGACAATTTGAATGACGCGGTTTTCATCAGCAAATACTGGTGGAAAATCATTCGGTATTTGATTGACGATCGTAATTGGTTTTCCTTCTACAGTGAATTTTAGCATGTCCATGACTCCTGTAATAATAGAACCAATCGCCATAGATTTTTTCTGCAAACGGGGACTTCCTTGCTGTAGACTTGTTACATCTAATAAATCATTTAATATGAAGTTCATCCTGCGCCCAACAGATAAAATTGTTTCTAATTCTCGCACACTTCTTTGTTGTAGTGAAGATTGTTCCCTTTCTAAGACTGCCTGTGACATATTTAAGATACTGTGCAACGGATTTTTAAATTCATGAGATGTGTTAGCTAAAAATTGATCCTTATGGTTATTCATTCGTTGTAACGTGGAGGCAAGCTCTTTCGTCTCCGCATGCATGTTAAAATAATCTTTAAACCACACCGCAGCAAAACATCCTATGGCAATAAACAAATCAAACGGATAATGTGGCACCGAGACGCCGCTTTCTCGCCAAGTGATAGCCCATGTAAAATGATGAATCAACGCCGTGAGAGAAAAGAGCAGTAACAAATTTACTCTTGGATATTTCATAAATTGCTTCCAAATCGCAATGCTGGAGACGATGGTGGATGTCCCAACTAATAGGAAATAGACTGGAAAAATCATAATGATTTGCGTTACGTTTAAAAATAATGTTATCCCAGCAGTACCCAACACCATCACGAAATACACGGGAAAAATCCGCTTCCAATACCGAAGCGTTTGATGATTTGTACATTGTAGCAAAGCAAAAAACTCAATTAGTAATAAGCTGTTTGCCAAGCGAAAATCCCATTCATGACCCATATAAACTAATTGGTGGAATAACTTTTCGTCACTGCTTAATAGATTTCCTCCAACTGCACTAAACAACAGAATCGAAAAGAATAGTAGCTTCTTTTCTCTATCACCAAGAAAATACAATAAGAGAGCATAGAATGCATGGACTAGAAACGCAATGGTAGTTGCAACTTGCATTGTATAGGAAAATTTCATGTCTTTAATAATGGCATTTTCTGAACCGAATTTGACCGAGCGAACAATCCCGCTACTACGATTATCCACAAAATTTGCTGCTTGAATCCAAATGTCAATAACCCCGTTTTCGTCCGCTGTTAAAGTGGTGGAGTAAGGCAAGTTTTTTGGACTGTATGCGTCTTTATTTTTTGCTACTTGCCCAGATCCAGCCAAAGGGCGCCCATTGACGTATACACTGGATGCACTGCGTATACTCATTATTCGTATACTGTAATTTACTTCTTGGTCAGGGTCGACTAGAATGCGTAGCCGATACGAACCAAAGCCGTATGGAGATTGTAAGATTTTGTTCCATTCACCAGGAACTTCAATAGATTTTGGAGATTTGGTTGTTTGTAGAGAGTTTGCTCCTGTTAATAGTGCAGACGGGTAAAAATCCCATTCGCCATCTAATAAGAGAACTTTATCATCGTTCGCACTCCAATCTCGCAAATCTAATTGTCCATTTTTAAAAGGCGGTTGTTCTTGTGATTGAAAGGATGTCATCCATAAAATTCGTGAACTTGACAATAAAATTAAAAACAGAATAAGGATAATAAAAAAATGCCTTTTTCTTGTGAGAAAAGGCGCTGATTTAGTAGTCAAAGCGTACTCTCCTTTTATAAACAGAAATCGAAAGATAAATGCGAGATGATAGTAAAAATTGAAAAATAACGGTGCTCTTATGTAGCGGATAGTGCTACAGCTAGAAACAGATACTGATGAACAAAGATATGCTCTTACACTGTTTTATGAAAGTAAAATAAATCTAACATCTATTATAGCTGTAATTACGAGATTATTCATTGGTTTATTTTTTTTACTTGTTTTTGATGGGAAGTAGAGTAGAGGTTTTTAACGTTTAAGTTAAGTTCATTTAGTTATATAAATAAAGCAATGCTTTTATCGTTATCCATTATATCGTTTGTTGTTATGTATAGGCGTAAAAGGTAATAATGGAATGAAAAAGCGGCGTTTTATCCTTTACTTTAATTCCGAGAACCGAGATATGGATATAGGGTTATGCCAGGGAGTTCTTCATTTGGACCCTGGCACACTATAGTAGGAAACAGAGACAATATTTCTTTTTTACCTGCTGCTGTAAAGATGGCTATTGTTCAAGAGATGAATGTTTATACATAGGATACCCTGTCCATTTGATATCTTTGCCGATAGTTTCAATCGTAATGTCCGTAAGTTCAATTGCTTCTTCCATTGTTTTTGCTCCAGCACCCTCTAAAAAGGTAGGAGCTTCTTTTCCACCGATGAGCTTTGGCGCCATGTATAAGATCAGCTTATCAATAAGTTGCTGCTCTAAGAAAGCAGCGTTTACTGCTCCTCCCGCTTCCAAGAGTAGTGAAGAAATCCCTTGCTCTCCTAAATATGCTACTACTTCTTGAGGGTTTACCATGTGTGAGTTGGCTGTTACGATAATCCTTATCCCTAATGCCTCTAGTGCTGACCGTTTTTCTTGATCATGTTTTGCCGTTGTGAAAATCCAAGTCTCTGCTTGTTGATCTTGAATAAGCTGATAATGAAGAGGGATTTTTAATGTTGAATCCATCACGATACGAAGCGGATTTCGTCCATTTGGAATACGTGCCGTAAGTGCTGGGTTGTCCTTTAAAACCGTATTAATACCCGTTAAAACCCCCATATGTTGATGACGTAATTGATGAACGTCTTTTCTAGCTTCTTCTGATGTAATCCATTTACTGTGAGCAGTATGTGTAGCTATTTTCCCATCCATCGTAATTCCTGTTTTCAATGTAATAAATGGTCTTTTATGCACCATAAATGTATGAAACACCTCATTCATTTTACGCGCCTTTTCTTCACAAATACCCACTTCTACATCAATGTCTGCTTTTTTTAGAATCGCAACACCGTTACCAGAAACGATAGGATTAGGGTCTAACGTGGCGATGACTACTTTTTCAATACCGGCATGAACGATTGTCTCTGCACAAGGACCTGTTCTACCGTAATGGGAGCAAGGCTCTAATGTGACGTATAAAGTTCCTCCACGCGCTTGTTCCCCTGCCATTCGTAATGCGTGAATTTCTGCATGTGGTTCTCCGGCTTGCAAATGTGTACCAATTCCGACAATACGGTTATGATTAACAATGACACACCCTACTAATGGATTAGGATCAGTTTGTCCTTTCATTGCGCGAGCATGATTTAAAGCTATGTCCATATAAAAATCATGTGTAGTCATCGTAATAAAGCTCCTTTTGGCTGGAAATGTCCAGATTTGCTTATTTTCGTTTGCAAGTATTTCCGGTTATATTCAGAAACGTCTCCCCATAAAGGAGTTCTTCCATTTATAGAAATTCCAGCTTCTTTAAAAGCCACTAATTTTTCAGGATTGTTGGTAATGACTGTTATAGGTTTCTGGCGTAATTTTTTTAGGACATGAAGTGCGTTCTGATAATTTCTAGAATCGTTTACGAAACCTAGTCTTTCATTTGCTTCGACAGTATCATAATCGTTTTCTTGAAGGATGTAGGCCATTGCCTTACTAAATAACCCAATTCCTCTACCTTCGTGATTCGCTAAATAAAATAGAGCGCCTGAGCCGTTTTCTTTAACGCGTGTCATTGCTTCTCGCAATTGAAAACCGCAATCGCATCGCTTGCTGCCAAAAATATCACCTGTATGACAAATGGAGTGCATCCGTACAAGGGCATGATCTGCAGTAGCAAAATCGCCATAAACCAAAACACTGGATTGCTGATATTCTGCTAAGTTTGCGGAAGACAACTTTGCAATAATTGCTTCAACATCTTCTGTAACTTCTTTATAGTTCCACCAACAATACCAGTGGAATAAGGTTGTTTTCCCGCCCAAGTTAACAGGTAGCTGAATGGGACCAACTAAATATATGGAATCATATTCAGTGTCAATCCGTTGTATTTTATTTTGCAAAATAGACAAAACTTGAGGATCTAACTTTATCTGTTGCTCCATTTTGTAATCTCCCTTCATATGTTCTAAGTATAATGAAAAAAATAAGGAGCATCAATTGTTCGGTTTATTTTAAAAGATGGGAAGTATAAAATGAGGTGCTTGGGGGATAACGAATATGGTCATCGTCGTTTAGAATTTGTACATGTTACGTTCTATTCGTGATCTATCTGTATATCTGAAACATGTTGCCTCGTATGTCGAGCAAGTGATGTAAGAACATGTTCAAGCTGGAAAGTCTTTGGGAGAAGCTGCTAAGTTACTAATTGAAACGGGCAGGAGTTCGCCAAACTAAAAAAATGGCATGGCTTATCGAAGCGAGAAAGGCGTACAGCACCACTCACAATTTAACCTTATCTGCATAGTATACTCATCCACGCACTAAAAATTTCACATAAAAAGCAGGAGAGCAAGCCACATATTTGGGATTATTGCTCTTCTGCTTTTCCATTATCGCCAGCAATGCCATAAAATACAAGCCTGGTAAAGTCTTCTGTGATAGGCAAAATATGCCGATATATTTCTTCTCGTTGAAATGCCTCCTGAAAAATTTGCAAATACGTAAATATTGCTTCGTTTGATATTTGGGAATCAATATAGCCTAGTTTTTTTCCTTCTTCAAAGAAACCCATCATCATCGGAACTGCTTTTTTAGCGTATACATCCTGAATATAGCTAGCTTTACTGTTGTATTTTTTCATAAGTGTTTGGTAAAAGTTTTCGTTTATTTGTTTCGCTGTTTCGCTCTTAATAAAAATAATCGCTTTAATTTTCTCGGGGAAGGTTTGATTACTATTTATTAACTGTTCAAAATTTTTTAGCTCGCGGTCAATATAATATTTAATAACTTCATCGATAAGATTGTCTTTACCAACAAAATAATTATAAATGGTAACTTGAGAAACATTTGCTTTGGTAGCAATTTCTTTCATGGATACTTTTTGTACGCCATAATCCATAAATAGATCTAGTGCTGCTTGTAAAATTTGTGTCTTTTTCATTTCACGTCTTCTTTGAAAACCATCCAATGTATTTCACCTCAACCCTAGTTTAATAAAAAATATGTAATATAACAATGAAAATATTTCAAATCCTATTGCGTAAAGATCAAAAAATATATAATATGAATTATATCATTTAAAATATTTCATATCATATAGTTGGATTGCCGTGAAGGCCTTTAAAAAGGAGGATAAAAAATGACCGTGCTACAAACGAAAGACTTAACCAAGCGTTTTGGGAAATTTACAGCCTTGAATCAAGTAAACATCGAGGTAAATGAAGGAGAAGTATTTGGTTTTATTGGACCGAATGGGGCTGGGAAATCAACGACAATTCGCGTTCTTTTAGGGATTTTAAGAGCGACTAGTGGGGATGTACGGATTTTTGGAAAGGATGCCTGGCAGGATGCAGTTGCGATCCATCAGCGAACAGCTTATGTGCCAGGGGATGTTCATCTTTGGCCGAACTTAACTGGCGGTGAAGTAATTGATTTATTTATACAATTACGTGGTGGTATCAACAATCATCGTAAAGAGGAGCTTATACAGCGTTTTGAGTTGGATCCTACGAAGAAATGCCGTACCTATTCAAAGGGAAATAGGCAGAAAGTTGCTTTAATCGCTGCGTTTTCCTCAGATGCAGACTTGTATATATTAGATGAACCTACATCTGGACTTGATCCGTTAATGGAGAATGTATTTCAAACTTGTGTAATGGAAGCGAAAGAAGCAGGAAAAAGTGTCCTACTATCGAGCCATATATTATCTGAAGTGGAGAAGCTATGTGACCGAGTTGGGATTATTAGACAGGGTGAAATAATAGAAACAGGTTCTCTCCGTGATATGCGCCACTTAACGAGGACGAATTTACTAGTGGAAACGAAAGAGCCAATCAGCAAGCTAGATGAGCAAAAAGGAGTCCATGAGATAAAAAGGGACGGAGTGGAAGTTTCATTCCAGGTGGATACAGAAAATTTGGATCAAATTATTCGCTATGTAAGCACGTTTGGAGTTGTCAAGTTGGAAAGCGCTCCGCCTACTTTAGAAGACTTGTTTATGCGCCATTATGAAGGGCAATGAAAGGGGTGATAACCATGACTGGTTTATTATTTAAAAACACGGGAAAGCTGTTGCGCTTTCTTGCTAGACAAAACCGATTACGAATGTCGGTTTGGATCATATTTCTTGTTGCTATCACGTTGGTTATTGCTGTATCTTTTACGGATCTATATGATAACAAGGCGGAGAGACAGGCAATTGCTGAGACTATGCACAATCCAGCTATGACGGCGATGGTTGGAAAAGGATATGGATTAGCTAATTATACATTTGGGGCAATGATGGCTCACCAAATGCTTTTATTTACAGCAATTGTCGTAGCTATTATGAGTATATTATTAGTAACGCGCCATACACGGGCAGAAGAAGAGGACGGACGAATGGAGTTAATGAGATCGTTGCCTACAGGTCGCTTAGCTAATCTTATGGCTGTAATGAACTTAGCTTTTTTTACGAATCTACTACTGGCCTTACTCACAGGTGTAGGGCTGTTTGCGCTTGGCATTGAGAGTATGGATTTAGAAGGTTCGTTATTATATGGAGCTTCGCTTGGTGCAATTGGATATTTTTTTACTGCTGTGACAGCAGTATTTGCACAGCTATCTGAAAGTTCGCGAGGGGCTAACGGATTAGCATTTTTAGTTTTAGGCATTGCCTACATGATTCGTGCTATGGGCGATGTTAGCAACGAAGCACTGTCTTGGCTTTCTCCTTTAGGTTGGATTTTAAGTGGAAAAGTGTATGTAACGAATGATTGGTGGCCGATGCTGTTAACTTTTGGGGTAGCACTCCTGATTTGGCTGCTTGCTTTCTACTTAAATCATATTAGAGATATGGGAGCTGGCTTCCTGACGTCAAAACCTGGTAAAAAGCAGGCATCTAAATTTTTAACTACACCTTTAGGTTTACTTTTTCGAATCCAGCGCACGACAATCATTGCATGGGCAATCGGTTTGTTTGTTATTGGTGCATCCTATGGATCGGTACTAGGGGATTTAGAATCTTTTTTTGCTGATGTGGATATTATGCAAGAGATGTTAACGCCTGTTGCAGGATATACGTTAACCGAACAATTTATTGCTATGCTTATGAGTATTATGGCAATGTTCAGTACGATTCCGGTATTAATGGCAATGTTAAAGGTTGTTAGTGAGGAGAAAAAACAGCGTATCGAACATTTTTTTAGCCGTGCCGTATCTCGTCACAGGTTGTTAGGGAGTGCACTAGTCATTGCATTTATCGTAGCTTTCGTCATGCTATCTCTTACTGCAGTTGGTTTATGGAGTGCTGGAACAGCAGTTATAGAAGATGGACTGGAGTTTGCTGTCGTGTATAAAGCAGCACTTGTATATGTACCTGCTGTTTGGGTCATGCTTGGGGTTACGATCACATTGATCGGGGTTTCTGGTAAATTTACAAATTGGATTTGGGGTTATTTGATCTATTCATTTATCATGGTCTATTTAGGGAATCTAATTCGATTTCCAGAATGGATGATAAAACTGTCTCCATACGGGCACATATCACAATTACCAATTGAAGCCATGAACTGGGACGTGGCCTTGATTCTAACTACGATTGCTGTCGGCTTTACGTGGATTGGATTTATCGGGTATAGAAATCGTAATATGGAAGGGTAGTAATACATAAGGAACCCCTTTGGGATAGAGACCACTGTAAATCTGATGATTTTTCAGTGGTCTTAGTAAAATTGTATGGTTCTTTTCAGGGAGAAGTCGATGTAATATTGAAAGTTACCTTTGTTTTAAAGTCGCGCGTCGAAGTAAGGAAGTTGTGCCTCAAAGTATAAAAGGGATCGTCCAAGTGAGGAGGGACGTGCGCCAAAACCATAAAGGTCGTGCCTTATCTGTTTTTTCCACTGTGGTTGCCATGGGACTTGCTATTATAAACCAAACAAAAAAGCACGAATCCTATTCTTTGCATATACCATGAAAAACCAGAGCATATTAGCTTACGAACTAATCATAAAACAACTTACGATTTTTTAATGTATGCTAAAAAATTACTATTGCGTATGACTTTACGTCATAGGATATACTATCAATGGAATAGATTGGAGGCATACCATTTTGATTTTCTGGTATTCAAAAACGTACTTGTACAGTAGGTTACAGGTAAATAAGCCGATAATAGGTGCAGTTTATATCCATCATTTCTCTTTTCCTTTATAATGAATAAAAAGAGGCAACTAATGGCAATGGAGGTAGTGTTATTTTATGGGAAATAATAAGCATAGTTTTAAACCTTTTATATCATTAATTCGATCGACCAATATACCGAAGTGGGCGCTTATTATTGGGCTAGTGGGAAGTGTGATTACAACCATCGTTGGTCTGAGTATCCCATTGCTGACAAGAGAACTCGTTGATGGTTTTTCAATAGCCTCTTTAAGCTGGACGCTAGTAGCTGTGATCGGCATTGTATTTATTTTGCAAGCCCTCATCGATGGTGTCTCTACATACTTATTAGCTGCAGTTGGGCAAAAAATCGTTGCGCGGTTACGTGAGCGGATGTGGTTAAAACTTATTCGGTTGCCAGTTAGCTATTTTGATAAGACGAGGAGTGGCGAATTAGTCAGTCGTGTTGTTAACGATACTGGGATCGTAAAAGACCTTATTTCACAGCATTTCCCACAATTTATCAGTGGGATTATTTCCATTATCGGCGCCGTAACGATATTACTGATTATGGATTGGAAAATGACGCTCATAATGCTTATCTCCGTTCCTATAACTATCATCTTAATGGTTCCACTTGGAAGGAAAATGGCTTCGATTTCGCGTAGTTTGCAGGATGAAACAGCAACTTTTACAGGCAGCATTCAACAAACATTAAGTGAAATTCGACTCATGAAAGCCTCAACTGCAGAATCATATGAAGCTAAAAAAGGTACGCAAGGGATAAGAAAGCTTCTTACACTTGGCTTAAAAGAATCAAAAATCTTCGCATTAATCGGTCCAATCATGTATTTCATCGTCATGGCGGTAGTCGTGGTAATTATCGGTTACGGGGGGATTCGCGTAGCGAATGGAACAATGTCAACAGGTTCATTAGTAGCCTTTTTGCTTTATCTTTTTCAAATTGTCATGCCGATTACGACGTTCGCTATGTTTTTTACCCAATTGCAAAAAGCAAAAGGCGCAACAGAAAGAATTATTTCTATCCTGCATTTGCCTGAAGAAGCTGGACAGGAAGGTATTCGTAAGCAAATTACAGACCAACCGATTTATGTACAGCATGTTTCCTTTGCTTATGAGGAGAAAGAACAGGTATTAGAAGATATATCGTTTACCGCTAAACCTGGTGAAATGATTGCCTTTGCTGGACCAAGTGGTGGGGGGAAAACAACTTTATTTGGTTTGTTGGAAAGGTTTTATCAGCCTACGTCTGGAGATATTTTAATTGGTGATCAATCAATTCAAGCGATTTCACTTAAAGATTGGCGCAGGCAAATAGGCTATGTTTCTCAAGAGAGTGCAATGATGGCAGGGACCATTCGTGAAAATTTAACCTACGGATTAGCGGAGGTTGCTGATATTTCAGATGATCAGCTATGGGCAGTTGCAAAAATGGCGTATGCTGCTGAGTTTATTGCTGAATTTCCTGATCAATTAGATACGAAAGTAGGGGAAAGGGGGATTAAATTATCTGGCGGGCAACGACAGCGGATTAATATTGCTCGAGCTTTTTTAAGGGATCCGCGAATTTTGATGATGGATGAGGCCACCGCAAGCTTAGACAGTCAATCAGAAAAAATAGTACAACAAGCCTTAACGAAACTAATGCATGGAAGAACAACCTTTGTCATCGCGCATCGATTAGCTACTATTGTACATGCAGATAAAATTATTTTTATTGAAAATGGTAAAGTAACAGGAGCAGGAAAACATGAAGAGTTATTTGAGCAGCATGCTTTATATCGTGAATTTGCCGAGCAGCAACTGACCAATGGTGGAGATAATGCGCAGTAACTGTTCCAGGATTGCTGTGCTTGAGTGTGTAGTAATAGATTTGAAACGTATGAAAAATGGTAGGACAAAAAAGTATAGTAGTCTAAGAAGGATCCGAACTTTATAATTAGAATTAGTTTGGGTTTTTCTACAAGATAAGAGCGTATAAAATAAGGTGCTTGGGAATACCAAAATAATCGAATAGCCACGTCCGGCTTAAGCGCCCAGCAACTAGGCGACTTCACGAAATCGCCCTACGATAAGTCATCATTGGTTCGTACCTCACCGTGATTCCTAAAACTTTAGTTGCTTCGTTCCATTCACTACGTCGATAAACGAAACGGGCGCTCTGCGCCTTTGTTCTTTAAATGAACACGTACGTTGCAATCATTTGCCATTGAAGCTGACCATTTAGTTGTGCTCCAGCCTCATTCCGTATTTGCTTCCAATTTCCTGCCGACAAATGAAAGTATCCCTCCAGTTACAACAATTATCCAAACAGTTAAACTGCGATTTTCAATAGAGTAAAACGATAGGAAAGCCACGATTGCCACAGTCATTACAATCATAACTTGAATGGTATGTTTGCTGTTCATAAAAAGAGCCTCCGTTTATTGAACTTCATATATTAAATTATAGCAAAATGGGTTGGTACTTCCAAAAATAAAGTGTAAAAATAATCGACTGTTTTGGAACTATACGTCCCTTACTTTTACCAGTAAAGGATAATAAAAAGCCCGATAAATAAGTGAATAATTACTAAAGTGTGACAAATGTATTATTTTAAGTCGAAATGTTGAAATAATTTAAGTAATATATTGCATGTTTGTCGAAAAAATAGTATGATGTATGTCATCAGCGATATATTGCATATCATTTTGTGCTATTTTAATATCTTTACAATTCTAACATCGGGAGCGAACATCATATATGAATAACAAATTATCTTTTTCTACCTATCTAGCAATAGGCGTTATGTTATTTGCACTATTTTTCGGAGCTGGTAATTTAATTTTTCCTGCACAACTAGGTCAACTTGCTGGGGACAATGTCTGGCAAGCGGTAACCGGATTCTTAATTACAGGTGTAGGGCTTCCTTTATTAGGTATCTTAGCTATGAGTTTCTCTGGAAGTGAAAGCTTGCAAGATTTAGCTGGCAGAGTTCATCCGGTTTATGGTGTTCTGTTTACATCTTTATTGTATTTAACCATTGGACCGTTTTTTGCAGCACCGCGGACAGCAACTGTTGCCTTTGATGTTGGATTTTCTTCTTTTATGACTGAAGAATTCTCACAAATCGGATTATTTTTATTTTCCTTTTTATTCTTTGTGATAACCATGCTGTTTTCACTTTACCCGGCAAAAATTGTCGACTATGTTGGTAAACTATTGGCACCAGGAATTGTTATTCTCCTTCTCATTTTGTTAACGATGGTCGTTGCCAAGCCAATGGGAAATCCTCAAGTACCTCAGGGAAACTATTTGAATGGACCGTTTTTAAAAGGATTCTTAGAAGGATATAACACGATGGACGCACTCGCATCACTAGTGTTTGGGATCATTGTTATTAAGGCTATACGCTCCTTTGGTGTTACGTCAAAAACGGAAATAATACGAACAACAGCTAAAGCTGGATCGGTAGCGATTGCTTTACTTGCCGCCATTTATATTGGGATTGCTTATTTAGGGGCAACAAGTACTGGTGTTTATGGTATTTTTGAAACAGGGGGAGCAGTCCTAAGCAGTGCTGCAACGCATTATTTTGGAACATTTGGAATGGTATTATTAGCCATCGTTATTACGTTAGCTTGTTTAACAACGAGTATCGGTTTGACGACAGCTTGTTCGGAATACTTTCATTCTTTGTATCCAAAGTTAAGCTATCGGAAATTTGTTTTTCTGTTTACAATAGTTACGTTTACGATTGCGAATTTCGGATTAACAAATATTATTACGTATTCCATTCCAGTTTTAATGCTGTTGTATCCACTTGCGATCGTATTAATGTTACTAGCGTTTTTGTCGCCATTATTTAATCATAAAAGAGCAGTTTATATTTCTGTAACGTTAGTGACGTTATGCATTAGTTTGATTGATGGATTGAAATCGTTATGTGATTCATTAGGAATAGCATATTTTCCATGGTTGAAGCCCGTTATTTCTTTTTATAAATCAGTATTGCCACTTTATAATGAGGGGCTCGGATGGCTAATCCCAGCATTGATCGTCTTGATTATTTCAGGGACTGTATTGCGAGTCCAAAAAGCTTCTACAGTACACGCTTCTTAAATGAGGTACGTCAAAAAGGATCTGCTTGAAAAACGCAAGCGGATCTTTTTTGACGCTTCTTCAAGCTTATATATTGAAATGGGATAAAATAGTTACAGGAAAAATTCATAAAATTATGTGCATAAGGAGAGATAAAAACGTGGTGGGTAAATTCCTGATGTTCGAATCAAAGTACACTAGATGACTATGTGCACCTGAAGGCTTGGCGTGAGCCAAGTTTTCCATTGTTGCGTTAAAGCTGGGGAGCCTACAGTTGACTACGCCTTTGTCAGGTATAGATACACGTTATGTTGAGTCTCATGACCATAGTTATTGTAAAGATTCGATTTCGTCAATTGTTCGTAACCAATTTTCTTTCATGATATGTGATAATGTGTCTGTTTCCCCTTCCTTCATCAGCTCCATAATTTGAGCATGTTCTTCAATGGACTTTTCTGTTAAGATAATGGAATTATGAAAAAATAATCGTCTAACATGCGCTTGCAAATGGGCAACGATTCGATGAATATAAGGGTTGTTTGCAGTATCGACAATGATTTGGTGGAATTCTTCATCAATTTTTAATGCTGCATAGTAATTTTCAGAATGAATCGCTTTTGCAAATCTGTCGTTTGTTTTCTCGAGTAATGTCAGGATATCACTGGTTAAATTTTCAATCGCTAATTCAGCAGATAAGGCTTGTAAAGCTGCTAAAGGTGGAAGCAGATCTTTCATAGATTCTTTTTCCACTTCGGTTACCTGTGTCGCCTTACCAGGAAACATTTGCACAAAACCTTCTGTTTCCAATAATTGTAACGATTCTCTAACTGGAGTTCTGCTAATACCCAATGCTTGGGCTAGCTCTGAGTCATTCAGTTTCTCCCCTGGCTGCAATGTACCATCTATAATCCATTGTTGAATTTGAGTATATGCGCTTTCTTTTGCTGATTGTCGAACAGGTTTGGAATGATTTGCAGGTATTGGCATCTCTGTTCCCCCTTTATCGAATAAATTTCTTGTATAATAAATAGTATACAATAAAATAAGGAACCATGGAAATATACAATATATTAGTGTTGTTTTATTTGAAGGAGGCGGTTAAATGGATTCCTATGAAAAAACGGTGCAGCATGAACTATCACGGTGGAGAAAGAAGATGTATCAAAAACCTAACTTATTTAACCAAGTCTCTAAAAAAGCACAAACGAAAATAAATAGTTGGATTCCTGCAAAAGCACAACGCTTCATTACAGAGAGTATTAAAAATATGGTAAAAGCCATTTTAGCAGGGTCTCAGCTGACAACAAAACAGTCAATGATTCTAGAAAAGAGCTTATATAAGCAGGATGAACTAGTGAAAGAAAAATTAGTAACTTACCGGAAGACAGCTACCATTGAAGGAGCAGGTACTGGTGCAGGGGGAATATTTCTTGGTTTAGCTGATTTTCCATTACTATTATCTATAAAGGTAAAATTTTTATTCGAAACTGCAGCTATTTACGGTTTTAATACAAAAGAGTACGAAGAGCGCTTATTTATTTTGCACGTCTTTCAACTTGCTTTTTCGAATGATGAGACGCGAAGGCAAACCATGGACATTATTGAAAATTGGGAGCAAGAAAAGCAGAAACTGGTAGAAATGGATTGGCATGTTTTTCAACAAACATACCGCGATTATATAGACCTGATTAAATTGTTGCAAATGGTTCCAGGTTTTGGTGCCATAGTAGGTGCTTATGCCAACTACAATTTACTAGATCAATTGGGAGAGACGGCGATGAACGCATACAGGTTAAGATTGTTGAAGATACCAGGTGATGAAACTGAAATGATTAAAAATGGGAACAATTAAAAAACTTGGCTTATCGTCAAGTCTTATGACGGAAGCCTTTGTTTTATTTATACTATAAACCAAAAAATCTTATACTTTCCTATAGTAGAACAAAGGCCTTCTTACTAATATTCTAATTGTCTAGAGCTTTCCGCTAAAACAAATATAGCCGCCCTTATACGGCATCTTCGGCTTGTTTAAAAGTTATACTCAATAACATAATCAGCACGAGTCAGGTAAGCTTGACAGCTCTCTGACAGCATCAAATTGACAATGCCTCCTTTTTCATGGACTAAGATCACTGGCTTTCCGCTAGCTACAGCATAACCAATCTCCATAGCTGTTCCTGAGTCAACGTGCCCATGTCTTTCACCATGCAAGAAAGTTTCTCCATCATAATCAATTACAGCAACAACATGAGTAGCCCAATCAATATGTTTTATATCATTTTGATAAACAGCATTAGCCCACTGGGAAGAGCCAAAAGGAAGAGAGTCAAGTTGTTCCTTTCTAGGAGAAAAATAAGCTTCAACAAAAGGATTAGTTTCTAATGCTTGCTCAACTCTTTTTACTCTCTCAACCTGTTCATCATTGAAAAATGGAGACGCTAGGTATACCCTTGCTTTTGTAATCTCTGTCTTTGGATTCATCTATATCCTGTGTTAACTTTAAAGAAAGGAGAGTTTTTTATGTAAAAAAGTCCTTACTTATCATGTTTTTCAGTATTGCTTCATAGAGAGTTTACGTACAATAATTAATTTAGCGCATCTTAGGTATACTGTAAAGCATTAATTTTTAAATTTTTTGTCCTATCTAATCATAATGGAAGGCATCGTCGTAAAAATACACCAATCAGTTTAAATGTAATAGGAAATTGTCTTTGGAATCATCTCAACCAATAAAATTTCCAGTCCTTATTCTTTTTCAAATCGGTAACAACCTTGATAAAGAGATTCTCTACTTATATATTAATTAAAGTTACATAGCTTTTTGCGTTGACATAAGCCCTAACCTTTATTCATACTTATGAAAGGAGTTATAAGATAGGAGTAGTTAAAATGAGTAAACAGTATAATAGCATTACCAAAAGTAAGCCTACACCTCAAAATGATCCTTGGGAGGCTTATTTAGATGTGGAACAGCATGGAAGGATGACATTATCAAACATTGAATTTACAACCACAACGCTATGTAATATGCGCTGTGCCCATTGTGCTGTTGGTTACACATTGCAAGGGAAAGACCCAGATGCATTGCCCATCGAATTGTTGGAGAAAAGACTTGATGAAATTCCTCATTTGCGTACGTTAAGCATAACAGGCGGGGAACCAATGATGTCGAAAAAATCCGTCCGTGATTATGTTGTACCGCTACTTCGTTATGCACATCACCGAGGTGTGAAAACACAAATCAATTCAAATTTGACATTGCCATATAGCAGATACGAGGAGATCATTCCATATTTAGATGTGTTACATATTTCCCATAATTGGGGAACAGCGGAGGAGTTTGCGGATACGGGTTTTGCGAGAATGGAGCACAAGCCTTCGTTAGAAAACCGAAAGAAATATTTTACGAGAATGGTAGAAAATGCGCAGCGTTTGTCCAATGAAGGTGTCATGGTATCAGCTGAAACCATGTTGAACCGGCGTACATATCCATATTTGGAAAGTATTCATGATCACGTCTTAGAGATGGGATGTGCTAGACATGAGATTCACCCGATGTATCCTGTTGATTTTGCTAGTAATCTAGAAACATTGTCTTTGGAAGAAATCCGTACAGGAATAGAACGATTACTCGATCATCGTAATTCTGAAGTGTGGATGTTATTTGGTACATTGCCATTCTATCCCTGCAGTTCATCGCAAGCTGATTTAGAATTACAGAAGCGATTATTTAAAGAAAAGCATGTTTCAGTAAGGAATGATCCGGATGGACGCTCTCGTTTAAATGTCAATATATTCTCAGGTGATATTATTGTAACGGATTTCGGTGATGAACCGAAGCTCGGCAATATTCAAACATCTTCTTTGCCTAAGGCTTATGAGCGATGGATGGAGACAGAAACAGCGAAATCACTTCATTGTCATTGTCTTGCGGTGAAATGTCTCGGACCAAATGTATTAGTGAAAAATACGTATTACAAAGATATTGACTTTCAACAGCGAAAAGCAGTGATTGATCGATAAAATAAGCGTTTCATTAGTTGGGGGTATTTCTTCCCCGTCTATCGATCAACTTGAACACGTTGATTTTTTCTTTTTATGAATGAAAAAGTGAAGCTAGGGAGTTTACCGCCTTTGCTGATAGAAGTGAGCAACTAAACACAGGGGTTCTTGATAAAGGTAGATCTTTTTACTGCGTGCACGTGCCACTGCTGCGTTTTTTCTTTGGGGTATGCCTCTGATCAACGGGTCGTATAGCATATATTGAGGTGCTTTCCCCCTTGAACACTTCAAAAGTGAAAGACTCGGCGTCATCCTGCGATCGAAATAAATAGGGAGGATCCGTTTATAAGCGTTACTTGTAAGAGTAGCGTTTTTTAGTGTGATAATTTCTTTATCATTTAGGTGCTTAGCAACAGACCAGCTAGAAGAGCAAATGAATCGATTGTTTTTATATAATATATGTCTAATTAGCCATGGTTACTTATATACATAGTAGAGCAGACATTATATGGTGGAGGTAATGTTGTATTATGCTGTGGGAGTTTCTGCAGGCGTATCAGAAAATAATTTATGTTAGTTTAGCGATTTTTATTTTTATTGCTTTTTTCCTTTCGCGCAAGTTAGTGACGCGTTATTTGTTTGCATTGTTATTAAAGGTTAGTAATCATACATGGAACGGATTTTTTGTGCAGTTACGTGCTTCCTTTGAGCGGTCTATTCAGGGGCTCTTTGTCATTTTAGGTGTCTATTTAGCTGTGGTGGTCTTTCCATATTTCCAACATACCAATACGTTTTTCCTTAAAGTGGTTCGCTCTGCGATTATTTTTATGGTTGGCTGGGGGTTATTTCATTTATCTTCTTCGTCCTCTCTCTTATTTGCTAAGCTTAATGAAAGATTTCAGTTTAATATTGATTCGATTCTGATTCCTTTTTTATCAAAAGCAGTCAGAATAGTCATCGTCGCAATCAGTTTTAGTATGATTGCGCAAGAATTTGGCTATGATGTGAATGGATTTGTTGCCGGGCTTGGTATCGGTGGGTTGGCTTTTGCATTGGCTGCCAAGGATGCGTTAGCGAACTTTTTTGGTGGTATCATTATTATTACGGAAAAGCCATTCACGATTGGGGACTGGATTTTAACTCCGAGTGTAGAAGGAACGGTGGAGGATATTTCTTTTCGCAGTACAAAAATACGTACATTTGCACAAGCTCTCGTTACAGTACCGAATGCAACATTGGCCAATGAATCGATCACCAATTGGAGTAAAATGACCAAGCGGCAGATCACGTTTAATTTACGACTAACCTATGATACACCACGTGACAGAATAGAAAGGGTCGTTTCTCAAATTAAACAGAAGCTTCAAGCAAATAATGCGATCCATCCGGAGACGATTTTTGTCCATTTTGATCAATATCAGGAAAATGGCTTAGATATTTTCTTATACTTCTTTACGAATACAACGGATTGGGGGGCATATCTACAGATAAGGGAAGAAGTTAACTTGATGATTCTTGAAATTTTAGAATCAGAACATGTGACCATTGCTTTGCCAACTCAAAAATTATTTGTAGCGAATGAAGCTGCTAATTTTGCACATCAGAAAGAGGGGGAAGCGTAGAGAAACAGACTTCCAAAGTGAATAAAATAGATGGGTAGGTGCAGACCAATGATTACTATAAGAGAAAGGGGCCCATGGGGAATGGGGGAATCCCCCAACAAGGGTGATCTACATAAAAGAAATGGTTGTTTCTTGTACAGGAACTTGCTTATATGCAGGGATTAACCCTTGTTCGATGATAGCTCTTTTCGCTACCCATTTATAAGGATAAGTGAAGGTCGCTGGTGCTGTAAACGGAAACTCTGACAATGCAATCGTCTGTTTATCTTTCCAAGTTACTGCCAATTTGTCGCTTGTAAAATATCTCAATTCAGCAGATAAAGGTATGCCATGTACAAAGAAGGGATGTTTATTTTCCCCTGGTTCATTGAGGCAAATAAACAATGATAGGTTATCGCAAAGCTGTAGCAAACTGCTATGTACAGCAAAAACGGCCGCATCAAAATGCTCTAAAGAATGAATGATCCGGTGCTGTCGGTTTTTTTCTTGAACAACAAATTGTTGACTATATGAGGAGGCGTCTTTTTCCAGAAAACGAGTATAGTGTACACTGCATAATAAACTTGCGTATACATCAACTGCTTCTACTGATTCAATTCCAGCTGTATATAATACCGTCTTGGCTGGATTCGGAAAATCTGTGAAGCTATATGGCGCCTGCGATTGGTCATTCCAAAACGGCTCTTGGTCAAAGGGTTTCCAGCCAACATCATGTTGATCAATAGCATAAATGATGGAAGAATGAAACGGAGAGTTCGGAAGATGGGCTTCGTTCCAATGCTTGATCATACTTCCGGATAGTCGGGCATGTTGATCCTGTTCAATAAAAATAAAACCATCTTGGTGCTCGCGAATAATCAGTGGAAGTTCCTCCTTTTTAAATGAAACTATAGTAATTGACGTTATTTATTGCTCTTTCTATGTATTATATATGTATTCCTTATTTAAGGTAATGTAAAACATGTGACTATAAAAATGATCTTACTTCACTAAGTGAACAATCCTAAATTTTGTTGGACGTGGCAATTGATTTTACCACAGGGTTCTTTTACAATATCCATTTTACCTATATATTTACCTACTGATGTACATGAAAAAATGTTATTTTCTTCAATGTTTTCTTAAAGGTAAGCAACTATGATAAACAATCTCCTGTCAGTATTTTCCTCACAAACTTCTCATATTATATTCTTACACAGAAATGCGAAAAAAATAAACCTTTTTTGTAACTTTTTTGCTTTCCATACGTTAAAATGTATGGTAGCTATTTTAAAATGGGAAAAATAAGGGTATGAACAAGTATATGCGATTACTTAATGGTCGAAATAGATGCTTGCAATAGCATAGAGGGCATTTTATCCAAGCATGTATCTCTTTGACTAAACAAGGTTGACAATGTTTACACAACTTATCGCATTCTGCGCTGCTTCTTGGATAGATGCTGAGTTCGAATGATTTCTATATGTATCATTGCTCTCTGTTCGCTTGATGGGAAAACAAACTAACTTACAGAAAAGGAAGAAAACGTTCATGGCGTATATATTATTAATTATTGGATTTGGGTTATTAATAAAAGGTGCCGATTTTTTTGTGGATGGGTCGTCGAATATTGCCAGATTGCTAAGAATCCCACCTATACTAATTGGTTTAACTATTGTCGCTTTTGGTACAAGCTCACCAGAGGCAACGGTTAGTATTATTGCCGCAATACAGGGGAACGCTGATGTTTCCATGGGAAATGTGATTGGAAGTAACATTTTTAATTTAACGCTTGTAGTGGGAATAGCTACCATATTATTTCCAATGAAGGTGGAAAATGAAACAATACGTAAAGAAATTCCCTTTACATTGCTAGCAAGTGTCGCGCTGTTAATATTAATTAGCGATACGGTATTGCAAGGCTTTAATTTAAATACGATATCCAGAAGTGATGGAATTATCTTTTTGCTGTTTATGTCTGTATTTATGTACTATGTCATTGAAGTGGCGTTAAAAAGTCGTGAGAACTCAAAAGAAGCAGATGTTGTACAAGACGTTAAATGGGGGAAAAATATTCTCATTACTCTTCTTGGACTTGCTGGCATTATTATCGGTGGACAAATGGTTGTAGAAAATGGTAAAGAAATCGCTTATTCCTGGGGAATGAGTGAAGCACTTGTCGGTTTGACAATTATTGCGATTGGAACATCGCTACCAGAGCTAGTTACATCGATTGCTGCTGCGTTAAAAAAGGAGAGCGAAATTGCTTTAGGGAATATTGTTGGAAGTAATATTTTTAATATCTTATTTGTCCTAGGAGCTTCGGCAGTCATTACACCTCTTGAAGTAAATGGGAAAATTATCGTTGATATTATAATGATGATCGCTTTAACAGTATTACTGCTGATCTTTTCGCGGACGAACTTTAGAATCGGAAAACGTGAGGGTCTCGTGTTAGTTGTCGCATATATCCTTTATATGGTCTATATCATTATTAGAAATTAAACGAAAAAGAGCTGGATATTGGAATGCTTCCTAACAGTCAGTCCATAGCGTCCAGTTCTTTTCGTTGTAGAATGTTCGTTTTTTCAAGTATCCCCCATGTAAGATGCCGTACTACTCGTGCTTTAAGAGCGGAAGGCACTACGTAGATCCAAGTGTGAGTTAACGGATTTACGTTCCTAATTCGTTCGGTCAAATAGGGTGCTGATCGCAGGAAGCATGTCACGCGGAAAAATTGTGCTTCTTTTTCAATGGAACTTAAGCGCTTAGCTGTTTCCTTGCTATTTCATGAAAGAAAAATTTTACTGAATGAAGCTTCACTTTATGCTAAAAAAGGACATATTGGACACGTAATAACATCATGTTAAGGAAGTTTATAACTTTCGATACCAATTTTCAGCCGCCTCTATCTCTTGTAATGTTAATTGGTGCCCGTGATTTTCCCAATGTAAATGAACAGCTGCTCCGGCGTTTTGCAGCAATTGTTTTAGGTCTTCTGATTCGTCAACTGAGCAGATAGGATCGTTTGTCCCTGCAGCAATAAATACGTCTTTTTTCGTTAGCTCGGGTAACTCTATTCCTCTTCGTGGCACCATTGGATGATGAAGAATCGCACCACGAAGAGAGTCCTGGTAATGGAACAAT
Source organism: Roseburia sp. 1XD42-34 (assembly GCF_009917385.1). Classification (GTDB taxonomy): domain Bacteria; phylum Bacillota; class Bacilli; order Bacillales; family Amphibacillaceae; genus Virgibacillus. Next base: position 133,619 of record NZ_QWLJ01000001.1, read on the forward strand.
AAACTAGCGGCGATATTTGCACCATTTGAATACCCAATAGCAATGATGTTGTTTCTATCAAAACTGTATTTTGCAGCTGCTTCATCTAAAAAGCTATGTAATTCTTTCGTTCGAAAAATAAGATCTTCTTCATCAAACACGCCTTCTGCTAGCCGTTTGAAGAAACGTGGCATACCGTTTTCAAGTATATTTCCTCTTACACTTAGAACATTGGAAGTTTCATCAATTTTAGCTGCTAATGGCTGCAGATCTTTTTCTGTCCCACCAGTACCGTGTAACAATAACAATGTTGGCTTTGTAGAATCGCTTCCTTGTTGAAAAATATGTTTCATCTTACGTTCCTCCTTGCTATAAACGTTTTCCTATTTTCTTTAACACATCGATAACGGTTTGCTTCTGTTCATCACTAATATCCATAAATAATTCTTCAATCACTTTCTGATGCTTAGGAAAGATTTCGTCCATCAGTTTTTTTCCTTCATCTGTTATATCAATATAAACGACACGACGATCTTTATGACAATGCTCTCTTAGTAGCATCCCTTTTTCTTCGAGTCTGTCAATGACATAAGTAATCGAACCTGTTTTAATCAGAACACTGTCAGAGATTTCACGTACGGTTTGCTTTCCTTTATGATAAAGTGTTTCAAGAATAGTGAATTCAGAAGTTTTCATTCCATAGTTTTTGATATCTTCCATCACATGTTCTTGAAGCGCCTTTGAGGCTTTAATTAATACGACAAACGCTTTTAATGATAGGTTTTCTTTCATAGTTGTATATTCCCTTCATTTTATGAACTGTTTTTAATTCATTTATTATTAATTAAATATAAGTGATTGTTGTTCCTATGTAAAGTTTAATGGCCATGTAAAGGCTTTATGTAGAAATGGTCGGTTTTTATACTTTGATTTAGTTACATTCTTTATTATGTTGTATGAAAGAGGGGGATTTTGGCTGTTTAAAACGTTTTTCGAGGTAGAAAGACTTAGAGACCCGCTCCTTACTATCGTATTACAGGAACTGAACATCACACCTTGCAAATACATTAAAATGATAATTAATTTGATAATTAATTTTATGTTAATTTAGGTTATGAAGCAAGTGAAAATCAGAAATTGTTAAAACTCATTTTTGATAAAAGTTTATATCTCTCTAATAAAAAAGCTAGCTTTTTAACGAAGCATTCTATCAATGTCCAACCTTTATTAACGAATGAAAGGCGATATTGCATGAGGTATACTACAATATCACCTTAGGTATCTAGAGCAAGTTTGCGACTTTTCTTCGTAAGATAATAATCGGATAGCCGCGTCCAGCTCCATCGCCCAGCAACTAGGCAACTTCACGAATCGCCCTACGATAAGTCATCATCGGTTCGTCACCTCACCGTGATTCTTTTATCTCAATTGATTCATTCCATTCGCTACGGTGCTAAACAGGCGATTATGCCTTTGTTCTTTGTAATTCCCCTTTTCTTGCTATAAGAGCCTGGAATTCTTGTTCCAATTGCTCCGAATGTTCTAAGCTCAGCTTTCCAAGTACTTCGGTAATTTTGGTTTCAATGACCATTAGTTCCTGTTCTGTTGAATCTTGGTTTGAAACGTTGGTGTCTTGTTTATAGTCTTCATAAGTACCCATAAACATTTTTATCGTCTGATCCTCAAAAGCCATGATGCGGGTTGCAACTGTATGAATCAATCTGCGGTCATGGGATACAAATAAGACAGTACCCTCGTAATCTACAAGTAGTTCTTCTAAAGCTTCTACAGCTTCTATATCAAGAAAATTGGTTGGCTCATCAAGAATGAGTGTGTTAATATCACTAACAAATAGTTTAGCAAAAGCTACTTTTACACGCTCGCCACCACTAAGTACGGCGACTTGTTTGTACACATCGTCCCTGTAGAAATGAAGTCTAGCTAAAACTGTACGAATTAATGTCTCCGTTTGGTTCGATGTGTCACTAACATTTTGTAAAATGGACTTGCTTGTATCCAGTACATCTAAATTTTGGCTGAAGTAGCCAATTTTCATGGCAGGAGAGTGGTGAATTTGCTTTGTTTGGTGTAGCAATTTTTTAATGAGAGTTGTTTTTCCGGTTCCATTCGCTCCGATAATAGCGATTTTATCACCACCTTTTATTTGGAAGCTCACTTTGTTCCATAGTAGCCGTTGGTCAATCTGTCCTTCCAGATTTTCCACACGTATAAGGCTTCTCCTGTTGTTAATTGCATCTTCATTGGGCAAGTTCATCTTAATAGGAGTCGTTTCTTTCACTTTTTCTACTTTTTCCAGTTTTTCCAAACGCGTCTCCATTGCTTTTGCGGCTTTTCTCAGCTTCTTTTGCTTATTGGCGAAGTAAGGCTTGGCACCTGTTATTTTTGCTTCCGAATTGCTTGTCTGTTTTGGTTTTTTTGTTGCCCGCTGCGCTTTTTTCTCTTTTAATTCCAGCGCTTCTTCCAACTGTGTTTTCTTTTTTACGTAGTTTTCATAGGCTTGTTCTTGCTGATATAGCTTCAGCTCTTTTTGTTGTTGGTAATCGGAATAGTTGCCTTTGTATTCCGTTATACTGCCATCTTCCAGTTCCCAAATACTTGTGCACAATGTATCCAAAAATTCACGGTCATGGGAAACAAGAATAAGCGCGCCTTTCCACTTTTGTAGCTGTTTTTCTACTTTTTCAATGTGGAAAGTATCTAAGTTTGTAGTTGGCTCATCAGCTAATAAGATATCGGCGTTACTAGCCAACGCAGTATTAATATACGCCTGCGTCACTTCGCCGCCGCTTTTCGTTGTGTTCATTTGTTTTAGCTGTGGCACTAATTCAATCGTACCGTATAGGGTTATCTTTCCGGTTTCTGCGGTATTTTTTTGGGCAAGGATTTGCAGTAGTGTCGTCTTTCCGCTTCCATTTTTGCCAACCAAACCAATACGATCCCCCTTGTGGATACGTAATGTCTCTGTAGCGATTAATTTACGATCTCTGATAAAATGTGTTATATTGCTTGCTTCTAATAATAGACCCATCCGATCATCTCCTACTCTGATTAGAATACTTGGCTAACTCCAAGCCGAGGAAATGCCTCATTGCATGGATTCGAATACAGCAAAAATGGTGCGTTCCGGCAACGATTAAATGCCTCAGGTTACGTTTGCTGTTTCCTTAACATGCAAAAAGACCTCCTGTTGATTCCAGAACAGGAGGCCTCCATAGTGTGGTCTGAAAAATGCGCATATCAACAGGATGCCAGTTCTATTACAAAGAACTTATCCTGATCATAAAATGAGATATGCGTATTGTGTAAACCAATTACATAGAGCACCATCCTATTCTGAAATGTTTGTAAGTGCATGCAAAAATTGAACAGACATATATCTGTTGAGATGCAGCATTCTTATCAAATGATTTCAGTAAATAGGATTAATACTTCATGTAATTGGGTCACCCTTTCCATTATTTATTGGTTACATTATATAAAAATTTTGCTGAATTGTCTATCCTCCATACGTAGTAGCTTTTGGCCACTTTGTTTATTTAAAAATTTATAAATAATGGAGCATCATAAGTGATATATCATTCGTGGATGAAAACCCTATCCGTTTGTTCATTCATTTCCTCTATACCATTCTATACATATACTTTAGAATTAAGAGACAACCAATAAATAAGGCTGGTTGTTTTTGAATGAATTCGATTGATTTTAAATGAAATTTAATGTATGATAAAAATAAGCCAAGCTTGGAGTGATTAAAACATGCTAACTGCAGATAGATACGATATTATTATGCAATTATTAAATGAAAAGAAATCCATTAAAATACAAGACGCCATGGAAGCAACAAAAGCTTCTGAATCAACTGTTAGAAGAGACCTAACAGATTTGGAAGCCCAGGGGAAATTGGTGCGGATCCATGGAGGTGCTATCTTACCTGAGCGGAAATTACAAGAATTCAGTTTGAAAGAAAAATCATCCAAAAACATTCAAGAAAAATTAGAAATTGCACAACTAGCAGCATCTCTTGTTAATGAAGGTGATTGTTTATTTTTAGATGCTGGAACCACAACCATTCAAATGATTCCATATGTAAAAGACAAAGACATTGTGGTTGTAACCAATGGCCTTTCACATGTGGAAGTGCTAATGAGACACGGTATTTCAACTTATCTTACAGGTGGCTATATTAAGGAGAAGACAGGAGCTTTGGTTGGTGCACAAGCTATTCAATCGATTTCCAGTTATCGCTTTGATAAATGTTTTTTAGGCGCTAATGGTTTTCATATTTCGTTAGGTTACACGACACCTGATCCAGAAGAAGCAATGGTAAAGCGAACCGCGTCCAACCATGCGTTACAAACATTTATCCTAGCCGATCATTCGAAAAAAAACAAAATAAGTTTTGCTAAAGTAATGGATTTGCAGGAAGCTGCTTTAATAACAGATAAGCTTTCTAGAGAAGATGTAAAACAATTTAGTAAGGAAACCATATTGAAGGTGGCAGATAAATGATTTATACATGCACAATGACCCCATCCGTTGATTACACGACTTATCTTCCTTCCTTTCAAGCAGGGGCGCTTAATCGTGCAACTCAGGTGAACTTTTATCCGGGGGGAAAAGGGATTAATGTCTCCAGAGTATTGAAAAGGTTTGGTATAGAGTCTCAAGCACTTGGCTTTATTGGCGGGTTTACTGGAGATTTTATTATTCAAAAACTTAAAGAAGAAGGAATAACATCCGAGTTTATTCAAACGAAGGAAACGACTAGGATTAATGTCAAAGTAAATGCAGATGTAGCCACAGAATTAAACGGTCCAGCACCAACCATTTCTAAAAAACAGCAGCAAGCGCTTCTGGAAAAAATAAAACAATTTAATAAAAACGATTGGTTTGTTCTAGCAGGAAGTATTCCTAATAGCATTGAACCTGAATTTTTAGTAGCAATAGCGAAAGTATGTAAACAAGCAGACGTTCGCCTCGTTGTTGATACTTCTGGAAGAGGACTGCAGCATCTAATGAAAACGAAACCATATTTGGTGAAGCCAAATGAATATGAACTTGGAGAGTTGTTTCAAACAACTATCACATCGACAGATCAAGCGATATATTGTGGAAAACAACTGATAGCAGATGGTATCAAGCATGTCGTTCTATCCTTAGGTGCAAATGGCGCTATTTATCTTTCCAATGATGTGATTGCTGTTGCTGACCCGTTACAAGGTGACGTAATAAATACTGTCGGAGCTGGCGATTCCATGGTGGCTGGTTTTATTGCTGGATGTTTATCATATCACCATAAAACAGATGCTTTTCGTTATGCGGTGGCTGCAGGTAGTGCAACAGCTTTTAGTAAGGATTTATGTGAACGATCGCTTGTGGACAAATTAGTCCAAAATGTGTCAATTAACATATATGAATAGGATGTGAAAACATGAAAATCACAGAGCTATTAAATAAAGAAACTATTTTACTTGATCTAGAAGCTTCTTCTAAGCAGGATGTAATTGATGAATTAATTAATCAGCTAGATCAAGCGGGACGATTAACCGACAAAGCAGCTTTTCGTGAAGCAATCTTACAACGAGAACAACAAAGCACGACAGGGATTGGCGAAGGTATTGCTATCCCTCATGCGAAATCACACGCTGTTAAAACACCGAGTATTGCATTTGGTAGATCAGCTTCAGGAATTGCCTATGACTCGTTAGATGGGAAACCTGCTCATTTGGTTTTTATGATTGCAGCAAGTGAAGGAGCCAATAATGAACATTTACAAGCATTATCACGGCTATCTACATTACTTATGGATGAACAGTTTCGCACTAAACTAATAAATGCCAGCAATGCAGCGCAAATACTGGAAGCTGTGAATCAAAAGGAAGCAGAATTAGATAAAAGAAACAGTGAAAAAAAGAGACAAGCAACCAGCAATATTTTAGCTGTAACTGGATGTCCAACTGGTATCGCCCATACATATATGGCTGCAGAAAAACTGTCAGAAACCGCAAAAGATATGGGTGTCGCAATTAAAGTAGAAACAAATGGCTCTGATGGTGTTAAAAATCGGTTAACCGAAGAAGAAATCGAAAAGGCCGATACCATTATTGTTGCTGCTGACACAAAAGTTGAAATGGACCGCTTTAATGGAAAGCCCGTTATCCAAGTTCCTGTGGGAAAAGCCATTCATGAAGCAAAGGATTTATTACAACGAGCTATTCAAAAGGATGCTCCGCTTTACCGTGCAGAACAAACAAGAGACATTGCAAAAGATAGCGGAATAAAAAATGGTTTTTATAAACACCTCATGAATGGTGTTTCCAATATGTTGCCATTTGTCGTTGGTGGGGGCATTTTAATTGCGCTATCTTTTTTCTGGGGAATTCAGTCCAGTAATCCAGATAGTGAGCAATATAATACCTTTGCTGCTATGTTAAACGAAATAGGTGGAGGAAAAGCCTTCTTCCTCATGGTTCCTGTACTAGCAGGGTTCATCGCTTCAAGTATCGCTGATCGTCCGGGATTTGCACCTGGGATGGTTGGTGGGTTAATTGCCATTACCGTTTCTGATGTAGAAGGCGCTAGCGGATCAGGGTTTTTAGGTGGATTAATTGCTGGTTTTCTTGCTGGTTATATTACATTATTTGTTAAAAAATTATTAGCAGGGCTGCCGGAGGCATTAAACGGACTAAAACCTGTACTATTCTATCCATTAATCAGTATCGGAGTAACGGGTCTCATTATGATGACCATCAATCCACCGCTAACGCAAATTTATACAGCTATTTCTTCTTTCTTAGAAGGGATGAGCGGTACGAACCAAGTACTTGTTGGAGTCATTTTAGGTGCCATGATGGCATTTGATCTCGGAGGTCCAGTGAATAAAGCTGCCTATACGTTTGGTATTGCCATGCTGGACGCCGGAAATTACACATTTATTGCGTCTATTATGGCAGCTGGAATGGTACCTCCGCTCGGTATGGCACTGGCAACAACGCTTTTTAAAAATAAGTTTACGGAAACAGAACGGGAAGCAGGAAAAACTTCCTATGTATTAGGTGCTTGTTTTATCACAGAGGGTGTCATTCCATTTGCAGCAGCAGACCCAACCCGTGTTATTCCTTCCGTAATGGCTGGTGCTGCTGTTACTGGAGGGCTGACGATGCTATTTGATATAGGATTGCGAGCACCTCATGGAGGTCTATTTGTTATCGGATTAGTGGAGGGTGGATTTATCTCTATTCTACTTTATGTAGCATCGATTATTGTCGGATCTGTAGTTACAGCAGTGCTTGCAGGCTTGTTGAAAAAGAAACTGGCATAAGAATGAATATGGAATATGGAAGAAAAGCTCGGGTTAAAAGTACTTTAGTCAAAGAAAACCCGAACGATGATTCAAAATTCTTTAGTTAGAATTTCGAATTAGTTCGGGTTTTTCCTTACAAGATAAGAGAAAGCATAAAATTTGTTGCTTTGGGATAAGGGAATAACGGAATAGCCACGCACGGGTTCAGCGCCCAGCAACTAAGCAACTTCACGAATCGCCCTACGATAAGTCATCATCGATTCGCCTGTAAGAGGAAGGCTGACTAAAAACGGGCTTGCCGCTCAGGCGTCGGCATACTCCTGTTGCAGGGGCATGATTCCTTTATCTTTAGTTGATTCGATCAAGTCGCTACGTTGCTAAACGGTCGCCCCGTGCCTTTGTTCCAAGAGTACAGGAAGGGAATAGTGTTAGTACACACTATTCCTTCTTGTAATAGATAGGGTGGTGGTGTTTTTATGATGATACTAACGAAGGGAGAATTCTATTTATAAAGCTTCAATTCATCCTTCTTGCAAAATCCACAAACTTAAATTTATCTGGTCGATGGCGAGACTCTGTATATTGAAATAACCTAGCATCGTCTAAATAAACTAAGCTTTTAATTACAACTACGTTTGTATAATGCTTTAAATCCAATAACTCTCTGTCTTGTTCTGTAGGTTCTTCAACGGTAATTTCTTTTTGAGCGAAGCTAATGGTTAAACCAAGTTCATGCTCAATATAATCGTATATCGATTGCGCACATGTTTCCCGGCTGGGCATAGGGATAATTGTTTCGATAAAATAATCTTTGTCTAAAATAACGTTTTCCCCATCAATGTTTCTTACGCGATTGACATTCCAAATTGGTTCTTTTGTGGACATGGTTTTATAGATTGGGTTGGGACGTTCTACCCTTTCCATATAAGTGACCGTTGTTATGGCGGCTAAGTTTAATTTTTTAGCCAGTTCTTTGAAGCTGACAATTCCAGATACAGGGAAATCAAGCCTGTTTCGATCGATAACCACAGACCCTTTCCCGCGTATCTTTTGAATGTAACCATGTTGTGCTAATAAATGCAATGCCTTTCGAATGGTTTCCCTTGATGTTTGATATGTTTCCGCCAATTCATTTTCGGAAGGCAGTAACGTATTAACAGGCAATTGCTCATGATTTATTTGTTTAACTAATTGATGGTAAATGCTGATATATTTCTTTTGCATAGTCATCCCTCATTATGGATTGATATCTTCCACCATACCATATAAACAAAGGGCGCGCTTCACGATTTCCTAAAGATAAGCTGTTTTAATTAGTTGTTACATAATAAATGATGGACTCGTAAGGGCGCAACGGTATTGCTTCTGAAATGGGCGATGAATCAGGATAATTAGACAGTAAGATAGTACTTTCTTTATGACCTAAATCATCAATGCTAATTTCCGTATGTTCACCGTAAAAATTACTTACGACGATTAATCTGTTATTTTGCCATTTGCGAGTATAAGCAAATACACTTGGGTGGTTTATATCGATGATTTTAAAGTCTCCATACGTAATGATATCATATTTTTTCCGTAAGGAAATAAGTGATTGATAATGTTTAAAAATCGAGTTTGATTCTGCTACCATCTTTTCTGCGTTAATGGTATTATAGTTTTTTGCTAATGGAATCCAAGGTGTACCAGAAGTAAAGCCAGCATTTTTCACTGGTGACCATTGCATAGGAGTACGAGCATTGTCTCTTGATTTTTGTTGTAAAATTTCAATGATGACTGTTTCTGATTTACCTGCTTCTTTTAACTGGTTATACGCATTTAACGATTCTACATCTCGGTATTGATTGATAGAGGTAAAACCAGCGTTTTTCATACCTAATTCTTCCCCTTGATAAATATACGGGGTACCTTGCATCATATGCAGTGTTGTAGCCAGCATTTTGGCTGATTCTGCATGATATTTCTCATCACTTCCAAAACGAGAGACTATCCTAGGCTGATCATGGTTACACCAAAACAAGGCATTCCATCCGCCACCTTCATACATGCCAACTTGCCATCTGTTGATAATTTCTTTTAGCTGAATAAAGTTAAAAGGAGCTACGGTCCATTTTTCCCCATTAGGGTAATCGACTTTTAAATGGTGGAATTGGAAGGTCATATCTAATTCTTCACGCTCGCGTTTCGTGTAAAGAATACACTGCTCCAATGAAGTAGATGACATTTCGCCAACCGTCATCATATTATTTGGCTGGAACACTTTTTTGTTTAGCTCATGTAAAAATTCATGAATCCTTGGTCCATCCGTATAAAATCTTCGGCCATCACCATGTTCATCATTCGGGAAACGTTGATCCTTGGAAATTAAATTGATTACATCGAGACGGAAACCATCAATTCCTTTATTTGCCCAAAATTGGATCATTTTGTATAGCTCTTCTCGAACTTGCGGATTTTCCCAGTTTAGGTCAGCTTGGGTTTGATCAAATAAATGTAAGTAATATTGCCCTGTTTCTTTATGATACTCCCAAGCAGAACCGCCAAATTTAGATAACCAATTGTTTGGTGGACCACCATTTACTGGATCTCTCCAAATGTAAAAATTACGATATGGATTATTTTTAGATTTAGTAGCTTCCCTAAACCACGCATGCTCGGTAGAAGTATGATTAATGACTAAATCCATAATTAGCTTCATGTTACGCTGATGTGTTTCAGCTAATAATTCTTCAAAATCATTCATGATTCCGTACATGGGATCGATAGCATAGTAGTCGCTGATATCATAACCGTTATCCTTTTGGGGTGATTGATAAACAGGAGTTAGCCAAATTACATCCACACCTAATTCCTTTAAGTAATCGAGTTTGTGGATAATACCTTGTAAATCACCCACGCCATCACCGGTTGTATCCTGAAAGCTTTTTGGATAAATTTGATAAACGACAGCTTGTTTCCACCAAGCTTCATTCATGTCAACACCTCATTTGCTGATTCTATTGTTGTTATTCCGTCGTAGTGGAAGGGACGGTATTGTTTGGATCGTAAGAAAAATTTGCGCAGTTACTTGTATAGAAAAAGTAAAAAATTACTACTACGAATGGAGTCTGCATGTTAACTATTACATTTAGTCACTATCTAATCTCTCCTCTCTCTAATGAATAGGGTAATTTCCTGCACATAACTTGGTGCTTGCATGCATTTTCTCCTACATATAATTAGGCAGTAAGTCTTACTCTCTCAATACTACTTGTGAACCCTTGGAGGGTAAGTGAAGCGTCCAAACACTAGTCAAATAATCGATTATTCATTCACCTAACAATCCGTGTTGGTGAAAGCCCATTATTTGAAGCTCCACTTGATAGCAATGAAGGCTAACGCATAAGCGCCAGCCAGGTTTTATATGGCTTTACTCGAGTGATTTACGCTTGCGGAGAGCTATAATATACGTAATGACAAAAGGCACAATGATAACAATGATCATTCCGATAATAAAGGAGAACCAATGTTCTGGAATAATGGAAAATATTCCCGGCAAACCACCTACACCAATAGAAGTGGCTAGTACCTTTTGCATGGTGATAAACGCTCCAGCAATAGAGGATCCGACAATGGCAGCAATAAATGGATATTTAAAACGCAAGTTCACTCCAAACATTGCTGGTTCTGTAATACCGAGCCATGCAGATATCCCGGATGTTCCTGCAAGTCCTTTTAACTTATCATCTTTTGCTGCAAGCATCATTGCAAAAGCAGCTGCTCCTTGGGCGATATTGGATAACGCCAGGATTGGCCATAGAAACGTAGAGTTAGTGCTGCCGATTAATTGTAAATCAACGGCAAGGAAAGTGTGGTGCATTCCGGTAATAACCATGGGGGCATACAAAGCTCCATACACGAAGCCTCCAACTACTGCGTAATGATCAAACAATGCTACTAACCCATCTGTAATCCAATTTCCGATGGTAAAGGTAATTGGCCCAATAATAATAAATGTTAACAATCCAGTTACGAGTAATGCGACAGGTGCTACAACAAGCAATTGAATAGAATCCCATACGCGCTTCCGTAAGAATAATTCAATTTTCGCCAGTACCCAAGATGCAAATAATACAGGTAATACTTGACCTTGATAACCAATTTTATTTACTTCCAGTCCGAATAAATTCCATGTTGGCACCGCTCCTTCTTTTAAAGCTGCACCATATTCCCATGCATTGAGTAAAGCTGGATGTACAAGGATTAACCCAAGCACAACGCCTAATAATTCGCTGCCACCAAATCGTTTCATTGCTGACCAGCCAATTAAAGCAGGTAAAAATGTAAGTGCTGTATTTGCAATGATATTAATCATATCAGCAATACCCGCCCATTGTGGGTACATTTCAATAACAGCTCGATCCCCAAAAATGCCCGGATTAGCTAGAATGTTATTGATTCCCATTAAGAGTCCTGCTGTTACAATGGCAGGTAAAATAGGAATAAAAATATCGGCCAGCATTTTAATCCCGCGTTGCAGAGCGTTTTGTTTCTGCCCGCTAGCTGCCTTCACTTCCTCTTTAGAGGCTTCCCGAATACCTGTTTTCTCTACCATCGCTTGATACACTTTATCCACCGTACCTTGACCAATAACAACCTGGAATTGACCATTTGCCGTAAATGAACCTTTTACCACATCTAATTTTTCCAACGCTTGAGTGTCCACTTTGTTTTCATCTTTTAATGCAAACCGGAGTCTTGTAACACAGTGTGTGGCCGCTTGGATATTGTCCACACCGCCAATCGCTTTAACAATGTCCTTTGCTTCTTCGGTAAACGGCTTGGTGGATTCTGCCTGCTTTGTTTGTCGTCTTTGCTGTGTTAAAGTAAACAGTTCATCCCCCGCTTGAATGGATGTGTTGGTTGTAAGGCTTGAAAGGCTCCAATCAGCGCTATTCGTAATAATAATAGGAGTCACTAAATTAAAACCCTTTTTCTTTATCAAATCCATGTCAAATATAAGGAGTGTGTCTCCTTTTTGGATTCGATCTCCTTGTTTTACAAAGGCGTCAAATCCTTCACCATTCAAATTAACTGTTTCAAGACCAATATGAATAAGCAATTCAATACCGGTATCGCTTTCAAGTCCAATGGCATGTTTGGTTGAGAAAAGTTGGACTACTTTTCCGGAAAAGGGAGCAACAACTTTCCCAGCGCTCGGCTCTATAGCTAAACCTTCTCCCATCATTTTTTGTGAAAAGGTTGGATCAGCGACTTTTTTTATTGATATAACATTTCCGCTAAGAGGTGCGTAAATCGCTTGTTTTCCATTCCCCATTGGAATTCCTCCTCATAATATTTTAATTAATCAATTTAACATGTATATACAAGTTAATTGTATTATAACTTGTATATACATGTTTTGCAAGCGTTTTAAATGAAGAATTCAAGATATCTTTTAATTACTTAACAGTATGGACGATCAGGAGAAGACCAAACGCATATGCTGGTCGTAAAGTTGCTCCTCGGATCTGGAAAGTCGTACATCGCAGTGGAAAAATCGAGTTCCGCTGTTGCAGGCGCTCGCCTCATCTCCGAAGTTGCTGCGAAAAGGTTGGTTATATATCCACCGTAAGCTAGTAATAAAATGGAGTATCAAAAATGAGAAATGGAGCAGTCAAATAAAGATGATAAAAGCAAGAAAGGGGAGGGGAGGGGAGGGAGAGGGAGTATTTTTAGCTCTAGCAGTTTGTAGTTTGTGTGCTGCTAACTTGAGGTTGCTTGCAATACTCCTTTATTTCTCCCTTATAAACGAGCTGAAACACATCTGCCTTTTGCAAGTCGTAAGGTGTAACTAACGGAATTGGTTTATTGAACTGAGTTACGTTGCTTTCTTGAAGAACGGTAGCAACAAATTGCGAGCAGAAAAAGGCATTTTTTCTATTAATAGGTCGTTTAAGAAGAAAGCCAAATAAACCGATGAAATTATAACGATACACATCTTTTTCTGCATTTATTTTGTGAATATATTGTTGTATTTTTTGCCACTGCTCTTCTGTGACCGATACAGAATAAATGACACCATTAGCATGTTTAAATAAACCCTCGTTCATATTTTCTTTTACAAAGCCCCCTATAAAAGGATTTTTAGGCGCTTTTCTGCCAAAACTGTAAACTTGTTCAAGCTCTTGATCGAATGCTATGGAAGCGTGATTGTACGGTTTTTTTGTGTACAATTTAATTAATCTCGTGAACCAAGATCTTGTATCTGTAAGAAGCAAGTAGATTTCTTTTTGTTGCACCATTATCTCTCCTATCATGAATTAATCCGTCTTTCTATCTTCGTAATGGTATATACGATACAGCTCTTGGATTGGATTCTAAAATTTTTCTTTAAATGTTTAGAATTCCATTATAGCTGGTTTCTACCTTATTTAAGCTGTTGCTTATAATCTGAGAGTTCGAAAGTGTTGATTCTGTTAGCTTTTCATTTAGCCACATTAATTAAATCATAATGTGTATTCTTAAAAGAGCGCTGTAGGGTAGCGGACTAGATTGGTAGCCTATTATTTCGCTTCTCATTCGAATGTAACGAAATTTATAAAATACAGAATGATGGTTGTATATGTTTTGTGATTCATTATAATTTGCTCACGTTCGTAGCTGTAGTTACATCCATATTTTTTGGTTTTAAACATATATATATGTAATAACACTATACACATGTTTTAATTGTAAATATGGTATGAATCCAAATGAAGATACTAAAGCGATATATCCCTCTACGACTTTAGACGTATTTTTACTTCTTTTATTTATGGGTTTGGTACTATATAATGTATAATAGCTGACTATAGTTTATACCTAACTATTAATTAATGCAAGGTAGTGTTGCGAATTTCAATAATGTCTATAAAGTAAAAAGGCTATCTTTAATTAGACAACCTTTCTACTTCATGGATAAAATCAACTATTGGATGTTTTATGAAATGAAGATCCTCAAGTCACTTCATCACCAATAGCCTGCTTATTGGAATCTATGTTCACCCCGATTAAGGCTACCTTTTAAAGATAGTTATTAAGATAATGATTTACGCAAAAAAGCTTGTCTAGCTTAAGTGCTTAAGCTAGACAAAATTTTCCCTGCAGTCTTCGAATCAATAGGGGCAATCTTTCCGGTGTCTATCCTGCATGTAACTCGTGTAATGGATCTGTTCTTCCATTCTGTGAGTGAACCCAAGCCTGGATGAGTAAGGTACAAACTACAAGCCAACTAACCTATTCTGTTTAAAGGTTAAGTCTTTTAGGATACTAATAATCAGAGTGTCGGGGAAAAAGCCCATTGCAATTTTTTCTTTTGCCTCCATTTAGTTGGTATATTGTTTTCAATGTTATACATTGTTTCGCTTATAATACCTTGCTTTGGTCATCTGAATCCAAATAGTGCCTCTTGCTTCTAGCTAATGTCATTTTCGCTTGCATTCGTACTTTACCCTTCTCTCCAATACTTCCACGGCTGTCTTATCGCCTACTTCGTATAAAAACATCGAACTAATCTGCTTTTATCTGTTAGTGCTTACCATTTGGGGAACAGCTGCAAGTTAAATGTCAGATACTAGTCATTCAATTAATTGGTAGGGGATAAAATAAAATGCCCCTTTATGAACTGAAGTTTTATTTTATAAATAAATTTTAACAAATAAATAATATGCAATCTGTTTGTAAGGGATTTCTGTCAAAACGACATTTATTAATATATGTTATAATACTATAGTTGTGTCTTTATATATGAGGCTACCATTTTAATAGAGAATCTAATTCTAATCGATGTAAATCGAGTGAAGGGATGTAATCAATCCCAGAACGCTTGCGTTTATTTTTCACATCCATTTATTGTTACATCTTCTCGTTAAGGAAGGTGTTTTTCATTGCACTATAGAAAGGATAAGACTTTTTTGATTTATAGCATAAGAAAAACAAAAAGGCTTTCGCCATAAGACTTAGCGTAAAGCCAAGTTTTTCTAAAAAGATAAGAAAGTTAAAA
The DNA here is from genome assembly GCF_009917385.1 of Roseburia sp. 1XD42-34. Taxonomy (GTDB): domain Bacteria; phylum Bacillota; class Bacilli; order Bacillales; family Amphibacillaceae; genus Virgibacillus. Next base: position 148,945 of record NZ_QWLJ01000001.1, read on the forward strand.
ATTGTTGCTTTGTGGATACGGACTTAACGGAATGGCCACGTCCGGCTCTAGTTCCCAGCAACTAGGCGACTTCACGAATCGCCCTACGCCTTTGTTCTATGTGATGTGGATAAGTGTTTTGGTTGAAGTATTTGGAAATAAGGTTTAACAGTTTTGGTAAAAATGATTAGTAAATTCCTATATTGGCTAAATCGAGGCAATTTTAATTAGGATGGCTAGCCAAAAGAGATTTATATTATTTTTTTCTTTTTATCCCATCCATAGAAATTTTAGACCTTTTATAGAAGCACAACTAGATCATTGCGTAGATAAGCGAATAGGGTAACAAGTTTCATGCAAGGGGGAAAACAGATGGAAAAACTAGCAATGAGTGAATCAAAAACTATTCAAACAAGATTGGTTTTGCCACCGGATACGAATCATTTAAATACCATATTTGGTGGGAGAATATTAGCGTATATTGATGAAATTGGCGCACTATGTGCTATGCAGCATGCAAAAAGTACCGTAGTGACAGCATCTATTGATTCCGTTGATTTCTTATCACCTGCAAGAGCAGGTGATTCGTTAACTCTAGAAGCTTTTGTTACTTATACAGGAAGAAGCTCCATGGAGATATATGTGAAAGTAACTGCTCGCGATTTAATTAATCAGGAAGAGCGTTTAACGACAGAGTCCTTTCTCACGATGGTTGCTGTCAATGAGGAAGGAAAACCAATACCAGTACCGCAAGTATATCCGGAAACGGAAGAAGAGAAAATTTTATTTGAGTCGGCTCCTTTTCGTAGAGAAAACCGGAAACTGCGTTATACCAATCGAAAATAAATAAGTAAAGAAAAAACTGTTGATCTATTGTGGATCGACAGTTTTTTCTTGTAGTCTAGGAAATTATAAAATTTTGCAGCTGTGGATAAACTTACTAAGTTGATTAGCCACGTCCGGCGCAAGCGCCCAGCAACTAGGCGACTTCACGAATCGCCCTACGATAAGTCATCATTGGTTCGTGCAACAACGTCTTCCCATGATTCCTAAAACTTTAGTTGCTTCGTTCCACTCGCTACGTTGCTAACCGCGCGCCCTGCGCCTTTGTTCTAGTAGTGATCGAAAGCGAGTTTCAAATAGCTTTCGATCTTCTTCAGAAAAAGCTTTAGGACCTTTCGTTCGTTTTCCGCTCTTTCTCGCCATCGCATTTAAATAACGTGTTTGTAAAAGAGAGTCGATATTTTCATCCGTATAAATGAAGCCTTTGTGGTGGACGACATCACACCTCTTCGCGAGTCCTAATGAAGCCAGACCATAATCCTGTGTGACAATAACATCACCCTGACTGACGAGTTTCATTATTCGATAATCGGCAGCATCAGCTCCGGAGTCCACATAAATGGTTTCGGCTCCTTCAGGCATAGCTTTACTAGAATAATGGGAAAAGCTTTGTACAAGTGTTACGGGAATTTGGAATTCTCTCGCTAACTTGATAATCTGATCTTTTACAGGACACGCATCTGCATCGACATATATTTGCATTAACATAACCTCTCCATCGTTCTTTTGCATTGCAGTGAGCATAATTCGAATACATGTAAAAGTCAAGTCATATAGCCCGAGCATACCAAATTATTACGGGAACTATCTTCTTGTGTTTCCTGTTTTAGTTGATTTAATAAAAGAATGCTCTCTCATTAACTTGTCGTGGGTATACACCTCGTTGGCTTGTCAACACGGATTGTAAAAATGAAGCGAAGGTTATGGAATTGTGAAAAGTATATGGGAGGGGTGGATCAAACTGGGTTTTGATTCTCCTCCTCGTTTCATTTGGAACCTTATTACTCGAGTAATAAAGTGAATCTTCCACCAGTGGGGGCTTCATTCATCCCGCATAGATTGTTAGATGGACGAATCGGGCATTTACGTCCGGGTTATCTTCCACTTAAACTCGGTGAAGTACAGATTATCCAACCGGATGAAATTTAGAAAAATAAAAAAATAAAACTTTCATTGTCGAGCGTTATGGATTATAATTACTAACAGTTTAATTCATATGCTTTTTAAGCCTTGTATGATTTGTTTGCTCAGTGCTCAAATAGAAACTAGTTTATAGTGGACTATTAACCTAAACAACTAGAAATTGTTTTATGATTTGCTTCTCCGGGTAGGAGACTATCATTTATTATTGGAAGTGGTGATACCATGCGGTTAGTCAAACCAGGTTTGGAATGGGAGAAGGAGCATCGAGCTTATATGGAGGAATGGGGTCCAACGCGAATGATTCCCAGCAGCTTCGAGCTAACAGGTCACCAAACTTATGAAACGTATTTACATGTACTTGCTGAACGAGAAAGTGGACAAGAAAAATGGGTGCCTAGCTCCAGTTATTTTTTAGTAAACGATAAAGACAAAATAGTTGCTATGGTTGATATTCGACATGAACTTAATGATTTTTTATTCCAAGTGGGAGGACACATTGGTTATGGCGTCCGGCCATCCGAGCGAAGAAAGGGATATGCAACGAGAATCCTTCATGAGGCGTTACAGATATGTAAGGAGTTGCACATCAAACAAGTACTCGTTACCTGTACTACGGACAACATCGGATCAGCAAAAGCGATCCTCAAAAATGGAGGAAGAGAGGATCACCCACATATAGACGAAGATGGTAAGGAGACGAGGAGGTTCTGGATATACAATGGGTAATTGTTTGGAGACGCTTCATTTTAGTAAGTAGTGGTTGAAACTGTCCATTTATGGTAAGGAGGATTGATTTTAGCAGGGGAGGCAACACGTATTGTAGAATCAGCGTTGTGGTACATGCGGTGAGAAACCACTTGACCCCTTGCAGCATGGTAACTAATCTAGGTTTGACGACTTGTTGAATGGGTCGTTTTACAGCCTATTTCTATTAAAATAGCACACTGATCGATAATTTAGAAGGATATAAGGGCTTTATAGACTTGTCATTTATTCATTATAGCAGGGAATTTTCAAGGAAAGAAGGCTGGAACACTCCTTGCAAGAACGGATAAACCGTATGGAATTAAATGGTGGTTCCCCAAAAAAACTAGAGTTAAAATTTTTAGGGGAACCACCGATCGCTGGTAAGTTCCCCTGGATGAAGATAGTTTTGATACTTTATATTTGCGTTTTTTTCTTGTGCTATAACAAGAAATGTTCGTTTACCAAATGTAAATAGAAGCTTATACGTACTAGCATTTTCTTGCTAATTCAGTGATACGAGTTGTCGATATATCTTTAGGAGCAAGCGTAAAGCTGATTGAAAAATCATCGAACTTACAACGATATTTATCCAGCTGGTCTTGACCACAGGAGTTACTTCCTAATCCGTTCTGCTGTTTATCAAGGTGAAGGACGAGATAATCTCGTTCCACTAAATCAATCGTATGTTTTGCTTTTTCCAAATCTCGATCCTCATATTTAGAAACACTGAAGTTAAGCAGCTCTTCTGCGTGGATGAGTAATGCTGTATCTTCATTAGCTAAACTAATCCAATCGCAATCCATATGGTTACCGTTCTCTTGTGGCTTAATATAATCGACAAACAACTCATCGACGCTAGCATGAAACACACCAGGATATGCAGATTGACAGGAGTCCACGTAGTTTTCATGTGGTCCTAATCCACGCCAGGACACGTTTCCAAATCGCTTATTAACGTGCATCTTGACCCCAATTCTTGGTAGCATTGGCGGTGCATTTTCTTTGCGGCCAGAGGCAATTCCTTCTACCTCCAGGTGCAATTTTCCTTGTGGTGTGATGGTATAGCGATATGATAAGTCGTAGTACCAGGAACTATTTGTCGTTCCATAGAAAGCATGTACATTCCATACGAAGTTCCCATCTTGTATGTCGTATGTCACATTACGAACTATATGATGATCCAGATGCATAAAGTATTTGTTTTGATAATCTTCCAGAATATACATATCATTATCAATTGGAGCGCGCCACCACGTAAATGTCGGTCCCTGTTCAATCTGTTGTTCACCATCAAAGGTTGCAGTGAGCAAGTTTCCGCGTACATGATCAAAGCAGTAGGTGAAATGGTCGCCAGATACCATTACAGTACTTCCTTCTGTTAGTAGCGTCAGCTCAGGTGCTTGCGGAACTGTAATCACTTGAAGAGATTCTTTATGGTAGACATAGACGGATCTTGTAACTTCAAACCCAGCAGGAGCCCAATTTGTATCCTCTTTTAATTGGTAAATAAAGTGAACGGTATATTGCGCCCCAGGTTGGTAATGTTCTAAAGCGGGATAATGAATTTGGAACCTTGTTGTGTGTCTTGCTGCTAAATTAGGCAATGGTAGTTCTGTTTCATTGAGCAGCTGATCATCTTCATAAAATTGACAAACAAGTTTGTAAGCTCCTAAACTAGTAAAGTCGAGCCGATTGGTTAGTTGATACATTCCTGACGGTATATCAAGAGGTACTGTTTGCACCGGTTCGATCACTTTTTTATACTCCATTAAACCTGTTGATGGTGTACGATCTGGCATGATGAGGCCGTCAATACAGAAGTTTCCGTTCGTAGGCTCATCCCCGAAATCTCCACCATAGCGATAATATACCTCACCATCTTCTGTAACGGTTTTAATCCCATGATCAAACCATTCCCAAATAAAACCACCTTGCAAATGATCGTGATGGTAGAAGAGTTCTTGATATTCTTTTAGATTTCCAGGACCATTTCCCATTGCATGTGCATATTCACATAGTATATGTGGTTTTTCTGTTTTTCTAATCACTTCATCCATGGTTAATTTATTGTCGTGCTCTAACCATGTGTACATGGTAGTATATACATCGCTTACTTCAGCTTCAAAATCCCCTTCATAATGTACTAAGCGAGTTGGGTCAGCTTGTTTCACATATGCTGCCATTTTTCTGAAGTTATATCCAAAAGCGGATTCATTTCCTAATGACCACATTAGGATAGATGGGTGATTTTTATCTCGTAATAACGTCCGCTTTATCCGGTTAACATAAGCTTCTTCCCACTCAGGGTTATCTGAAATCCATTTGTAATCCCCAGTTAATTCAAAACCGTGACATTCTAGATCTGCTTCTGCAATCACATACATACCGTATTTATTACATAAGTCATAAAAGTAAGGCGCGTTTGGATAATGCGCTGTACGAACAGCATTCATATTATGTTGTTTCATGAGAATGATGTCTTGTTCTATACTCTCATAAGTGGTTACACGTCCTTTATCTGGACTATAATCATGTCTGTTGACACCTTTTAATTTAACCGCTACCCCATTTACAAAAAAACACTTTCCTTTTACTTCAATTTGTCGAAAACCGATATCTTGTTCAATGATTTCAACTAGTTGCCCATTGTTATAAACGGTCATTATCAATTTGTATAAATAAGGGTGCTCTGCAGACCATTTTATCGGATGTTGCACTTCTTGGATTAAACTTTCATTTCCATCTTGCTCTTTGGTAAAAATAACCTCTCCTTCAGCAGTTTTTAGTTCATAGTGAATTCTCTGCTTTTGTAAGTGGTCAAACACAGGATTGACAATTAATGTAGCTTCTTTGTACATAGCATCAAACTGTGTTTTAACGGTAAAGTCATAGAGCCCCGTTCTAGGTCTGGAAAAAAGTTCAACATCTCGGAAGATCCCACTTAACCACCACATATCCTGATCTTCTAAATATGTTCCATCAGACCATTGGAAAACACGAACGGTTAACGTATTCGTTCCCTCTACTAACACATCGCTTAAATCAAATTCACTTTGAATTCTGGCCCCTTTACTATAGCCGATAAATTGATTATTGACATAAACTTCAAATGCTGAATCCACGCCTTGAAATCGTAGGATATATTGATAGTTATGATCTGTTTGCTTAACTTCAAATGTTCTTCGATAAATACCAGTCGGATTTTCTGTTGGTACATACGGCGGTATAATAGGAAAGTTATACCACAAGTCGGAATAGTGCATCTTGCCATAGCCTTGCATTTGCCAATTTCCGGGAACTTCAATAATATCCCATGACGAGATATCAAACTCCGTTTTATAAAAATCTGCCGGGCTATATTCTGGAGCATCTAAGAACAGAAATGACCATTCCCCGTTTAAATTTTGATAGAAATGTGGTTTTTTGCTTGCTGATAGACTCGTAAAATGTGCCCTTGCTTCTAATCTGTTAATCCCATCTAGTTTGTGATTTTCCCATCTTTTTTTAGTTACGACCATTTTCTTCACCCTTTATTTTTTCTTTTCTTTCATATCTTTTGTAGCAAATAAATGCAAAGCCGATGAAAATAACAATCCCCAGCACGTTGTAAATAAGACTGAATAATGGATTCATCGCTCCTTCCGCAACAACTCCTGTCGCAAAATAATCTATTAATGCAGCAGGTGAAGGGAATGTGGAAACAAAGAAAGCGAATAAAAAGAAGACTAATAGCATAATCCCCATGACAATTCCTGTTGTGCGTTTACCTACTTTAAACGTTCTCGGAAGATCGTCTTTTTTAACTCGAAACATGATGTAAGCAATAAGTAAGAAAAGTACAGGTATTAGTGATGTTGCAGCTGTCATATTAATCAATGTTTTTAACAAGGAATTAACAGAACCGATTCCTAAGGCAGGAATAATTAATAATATGGTTACAACAACTGCTTGTAAGGTTAAAGCGTTAGTAGGATTCCCTTCATGGTTTGTCTTAGCAACCCATTTCCCGAAGATCCCTTCTGGAATCTCGGAGAACAAAATCTTAACTGGTGCAGCAGTCCAGATCACTAACGAACCGACAGCACTTAATAGCATGATTAAGCCTACAAATCTCGTAATGCCATCACCAATGCCAAAATAGCTACCTAAAATTACAAAAGCTTCAAATAAAGCATCCGAGTAGTTATCCTGAAGTGCTTCCGCAGGCATGATTAAACCTACCGCTACAGAGCCTAAAGCATACATAATTCCAATCGAAAAAGCAGAAATGATGATGGTGCGAATAAAGGTTTTATTACCACCTTTAATGTCTTTTACATAGACGCCGATGGCTTCTGCCCCTCCAACTGCTTGTAATATCCAAGCTAAAGTGGCAAAGTAATTCCAATTCATCGATGGCATAACCGATTCGCTCGTAAACTCCTGTGCTGACGGCTCACCTAAAATAAATATGACAGCTAAGGCAAAAATGATAAAGCCAACCCCCATTAAAATTCGTGCTACCCCTGATACGTCTGTCACTTTCGAAATCCAGGAAACACCTTTAATGGATACGAATGTAGCTAACCAAAAAAGGAAAATGGACAGAATGGAAATAGCAATGGTTGCGCCGCTTCCAAAAATATTTTTTCCTGTAAAGGTGTAGGAAGCATAGATTAATATTTGTGGCAGTAAAGCAGTAAAATAAAATAAGTTGACAAAAAAGTAAGACCATGAGCCTAGGAAGGCCCATTTTTCACCTAACGAAGTTCTAATCCAGCTGTATACCCCTGATTCAGACTCGGCGTTGGCGGAAGAGAACTCACCAATCATTAGAGCAAAAGGAATAAAATAAAAGATCGTGGCAAATAAAAAAGTAAGTACTGCAGATAAACCAATACTTGCAGTTGCATTTATGATGTTATTAAATGCAAAAACTGCCGTGAAAGCCATTAACAAAAACGAGGTTGCGCTAATCTTTTTTCTATTTTCTGTCACAATTTTAGCTCCTTTCTTTGCTGTTAGACACTTGCAAGATGTACATGTACAATGGGATTTGTTACTATTAAAATAAGCAAACTATTTGTGGTTGCGCTTTCATTGTATCGATTATGATCAGTAAAGTGAATGTTCCCTTGTTGTTTGTTCTTGACATTATGTTGCAAGGAGGAATTTTATTGTTTCATTCGATCGGCACTTTCCAAACAGATGAGCAACTGGCTAGTGATTTTTACATTTATGAATGTGGCTTTGAGGATGTAAAGCCAAGAGACCCATATCAATATCAGCCCATTGACTATTATCTAATTCATTACATTCTTGAAGGAGAAGGACTATTTTTTATTAATGATGAAGTACATCATTTAGGTGCAAAACAAGGGTTCATTATCCCGCCAAATACGAGAAATAATTATTATCCACTTGTAGGAAATCCATGGAGTTACCGTTGGATTGGCTTTAAAGGTGCTGCGTGTTATGATTTATTTTCACGATGTGGGTTATTAAGAAATACTGCTAATGGGGTGGAGAATTTCACGTATCGTTATGAAAATAAACGAAAAATGGATAATCTATTTGCCAATGTGTTTACTTATTCTCAAAACAGAAAACCATATGCTGCGATTGGGGAAGCCTATCATATTATTAATCTATTAATCGAGCAATATGAAGAAGAGATGCGATGTAGGATTACGCAAGGAGAGAAGTATGTAAAGTATGCAATTGATATAATTGAGAATAATTATGATCAGTCCACTTTTTCCGTAGAGCAGCTCGCGCAAATGATAAAAATTGAGCGCTCTTATTTGTATCGGTTGTTTAAGAAGTATTTAAATGTAAACCCAACACACTATATTGTTCAATATCGCATTAATAAGTCGACAGAACTGCTTAAGAGAAGCAGTTCAAGCATTGAAGAGATAGCATATTTAGTTGGTTTTAATAATCCTTCCCATTTTTCAAGACAGTTTTCAAAATGTAAAGGTGTATCGCCGTCCAAATATCGGTCTCAATTTAAAATTATTGATACGGGGCAGAGAAATCAAGAGAATAAGTTTCGTTCATCCATCTGATGAAGCATAAGCGCGTATCATACGTTTATTACACCACATTTATTAATTAAATTAATTAACAAATGTGGTGTTATTTATTCGGCATATAAGGTGCCGTAAGAGCCTGCTTCGGGAGCTAAAGTAGCGCAAAAAGTCGGATAACGACATTTACATTCTCCAATCATTGAAGGTTATCTTTATGGATGCCTTGTAAGGTAATACTAATTAATGACAATGAAAACCAACTAGCTCTGCGACTATTCGATTATTTTGGTTTCCGCTCCAATGGCTTGTATACACAGTTTTTGACAGGGAAAAGAAACGCGTTTAACGCAATTATCGGATTGTCTTCTCGTTGTCCTATTTCGATATTTGATGAACCAACGATAGGAATGGACCAAGCATTACGTAATAATTTTTACCGTGCTTTACTAAAGGATTATTTGGAAGTGCCACGTACTATCCTATTTTCAAGCCATCACTTAGAAGAGATTGAAGAACTGGTTGAATATGTTTTGTTACTAGATAAAGGAAAGAAACAAATCGATGAGTTAAAACATCAAGCTATTGGCTTAATGGTAGAACAAAGCTGATTTATCCATATATACAAGGGATAACGGTGTTGTATCAAGAGAGTATGGGAACAGATACAATGTATGTTGTTGACAGAGCAAATGAAGCTAACGTGGAAAGTGCAAAGCGACTTGAATCAGTGTTACACCTGTTTCAGCTAGTGATATTTGTGTCTATGCAACCGGTTCAGAAAAAGGAGGGATAGATCGTGTTTATCAATGATGTTTCACTTTATCAATTGTTTGGAAACAGTATTAATATAAACAAAAAAGCTATGTCGGTCTAATTTATGTGTCTTTAATGGTATGCAGCTTATTGCAGTGTTATTTGGAATCGATGGGGCAGTTTCATTTGGGATTTCGTTTGCATTTCCTTATAAAGAAGCTAAAAAAAATGTGGAGCAAGAAATAGACCCGTTTACCTATTTTGCCTATGATCGTAACTGGGAAGAATTAGTTCCCTATCAACAAAAACAGTGGGAGTTTCCTGTTCCACAAAAAGTAACTGTAACATCTGATAATAATATGGGAAACAAAAGACAAATGATTTACAAAATCAAGTGGTGGTGGTTATTTTCAATCACCATTTTTCGTTAATGGAATTGACATCCAGCCGTATTTAGAAGATAAACCACTCCAGAGAGTTTCTCTTCACGGTGATCAACTCGCCATTCAAAAATCTAAAGAAACAGAAGTAACCTTCTATATTTTAGATAGGGAGCTACCTTTTAAACAATTTTCTAAAAAGAGTTTTTCCACTGATTCAAAGTTCTTAGGTGGTTAGAATGTTATTTTAATCCGAGTTGGCAAAGACGTCGAGGTCGAATTAACAGAGGATGTTGCTTACTTAGATGAATAAACACACACTAGATAAGTCTCCAATTTGGGCGGAGACTTTTTTGGTTTGTATAATATGGGGAAACCATAGCTGCTTTATACACGGAAATTGATGTCTGAAAATTAAGTTAATTAATGCGGAGTGATTATCATATTGCTTTGTTAGCTATTTGCTACTTCTTACCTACGGATCAAGGGTATTTCTGTAAATAAATATAGGCTAAAGTTCCTCTTAAAACAAGGTTTTTAATACTATATAATGGAAGTAATATAGAAGATAGTTGTAGTTGGGAAAAAGAAGTGCTGAGGTGAAGAGATGGAATCATTGCATTGGATTAATAGCCAAATAACCAGAACGCAAAATTCACTATATATGCTAAATCTTCAATTGGAAGATAAGCGAAGAGAATTAGAGCGCCTTGCATTAGCACAATCAAATTTACAAGACCGCCAGGAAGAATTTAGACAGCATATATCCTGGTGTACTACTCCTGAATTGACGGATAATACATGGGCAGGGTATTTAGCTGATCAATATCAGCAGTGGAGAGAAAATAAACTGAAGAAAAGTTATGTGGATTTATACAATCACCAATTAGTAGAAACGATGGAACAACTCAACAATAAAATTAGAGAAATAAAGCAATCAATCATTGATATTCGAATGGATTTATCAGCTCATAACCATATATTAGACGATTTATACGGTAAACAGCGAAGGGAGTTAATGAATTAATGAGTGAAGAAATAAAAATAGCACATGAACCCATACAAAAAACAATTACAAAACTCGAAATGATTACACAACAACTTAGCTCGGATGTTACAAATGGACATGTAGGGGATAATACGCTCGATATGACCACAAAACTGGAAGAATTGAATTACTTGCTAGAGGGTGTTTTGGCTTCTTATCAAGCAATACTATTGGAGCATAGCAAATCAACAATGGATGCGGTTGATCAGTTTATTGAATCAGAACAATCTATTGCCTCATCGATACAGTTTATAAAGTAAAGGTAGAAATCGCACTCCTTATCCCCTTTATTAGGAGGTTTTTTTCATGAAAGTGTTACATAAAGAAGGAATGGTGGATTATATAGAGGACTGCACCCATAAAGCAGTTGGAATACAACAACAGATAAAAGCTATTTTGCAAGCTGTCAAAAAAATTGTTGCATTGAAAGAAGCTTTAAAGGGAAAAGGCGGGAATGCAATTCGTTCTTTTTATGTAGACGTTCATGAGCCTTTTTTGATTTATATGGATCATTTTTTAACCTCATATCAACAAACATTACAGCAAATGAAAAACGCTGTGCAATCCTTTGAGCCGGACAAGAAGGGTTTTTTTCACCAGTCATTTTTTGAACAGGACTTAGAGCAGGGGGTCAGAAAGCTTGAATACGTCATACAGAGTATTACGCATGAAGCCAATGCAGAGCTTATGAAAATACAAGATATCGTTCAGCTTCCGTTATTAGATGATGAAGAACTGTTACATCGGATATGGCAAGCGAAAAATAGAAAAAATAATATAATTGATCAGTTATATACTTTGGATCAGTCCCAAACAAAAGCATTGGATCCGCTTATCCAAGATTTGATGAAAATGAAAAATTATCTAACTGACATGCAGCATATCTTTCCTCCAGCTAACACATCTATTACTGAGTACGAAAAAATAAAATTAAAAAATGTGGAAAATTATGAGGAAATAGCGGAGAGAAGCCGATTTAGATAAGGATATGATAAAACAGCGAGTAGTGATAACGTCTAAAAGTAAAATTTACTGAACAAGTAAATTTAAATTGCTATTTCATTTTGAAAACAAGCTCTTTTTTATAGTCCAGTCATGTGTCAGCGCTACAAAAGCTTAACCGTTATGTGACGGCGCCGTAAGAAATCCATTTGTTTTACGTAGTAGTTAAATGTGACGGCGCCTTATTTGACAGAGCAAAGGTTTAATTAGCAGTTAGATTACGTTAATTTTTTAATATCCTTAGGTGTCGAAAGAAAATACTTAAAGATTACTTTATCCATAGTATGGTTATAAGGTGAGAGTTCGATTATAATTTTTTTAATTTAATTAAAATTAAAACTATAATACACCGCCAATTATTTTGCGAATTGCTTTAATTTGCAAGGTGGTTCATGTGCCAAATCAATACAGCTGAGGGTTGAACTTGTAAGATGCGTGAAATATTCGTGTAGGAGGATCTTTCATTGGATGCTGAGATTGGTGTGATTGGTTTAGGAACAGTGGGAGTATGACATTGTGTCAGCTAGCTAAGCGAGGGGTACCTACAATAGAATTTGAACGATTTTGAATTGGTCATGATCGATCAGCAGCAGGAGGGAGAAGCAAGAATTTTTGCACGGGGTATATAAGGAGGGAGCTAGAAAAAGAAACCAGTAAACCACTATTATTAGTGAGGACGGGTTTTTGGACGCTGTTATAGATCCGTTAACGAAAAAAGTGAAAAAGAGGGGCACAGCCATGCTATCTGCTTTGTTCCCTATTTTTTTATTATTTATTTTCTCAGGGGGATTCCTATGGTGGGGCAATCCTTATTCCCGAATTGTTTAAAAAACCAATTTCTTAGGGCTGGAATGGGTGCACAAACCTTATCAAGAAGTATAGAGGACGTTGGTACTATGATGGCATCGTTCATACCATGTGGAGGTCAGGGGCATTTTATATAATAATAACACTAGGAATTCCCATTTTTGTAAGTCGTGGCTTTGCATTGTGGAATAAGATGGGATACTTACCGGCAGCTATTGCCATTATCTTAGCATTTACTGGAATTGGCGTTTTACATTGAATAAGGAAGAGATAGAAGCCACTTTAAACGATGCTGAGTTTAAGCAGGTCGTTTAATGGATTTAATTTACAAAAAGAATAAAATGTGTATCATAGGGATTATGTATAAATGTCGTTAGGAGGGACTGGATGAAAAAGGGATTATTGCATCATGTAGAAATCAACGTATCTGATTTAACCAACAGTATACAGTTTTGGGGATGGCTACTGGAGGAGCTTGGATATTCCGTATATCAACAATGGGATACCGGGCAAAGCTGGAAAATAGCAGATACATATCTTGTATTCGTGCAGACAGATAAAAAGTTTATAACTAATGGATTTCACCGTCGTAGAGTAGGGTTGAATCATTTAGCATTTTACGGAGAATCAAAAAAGCAAATTGATGAGATTACAGAACAAATAGTTGCTAGAGGAATTCCGATTTTATATGAAGATAAGCACCCTCATGCTGGAGGACCTAGTCATTATGCAGTATTTTTTGAAGATCCCGATCGGATAAAAGTAGAAGTCGTTGCCTCGGTAGAGTGAGATAATGGAGAGGCTCCACTTGTTTATCGCTAACTGAGTATTGCACTTTTATTCATTTGCATGCAATAATAGAAGGAACCTTCCATCAGTGGGGACTTTTATCTCCTTAATTGTTATTCCAAGGGTCCAGCTGCAAGACCTTTGGACGATTCGGACATGCGAGTTGCAGTTGATTCTTCCAGCTATTCTACTGGAGTCTACCTCGTTGATGGGAGAAGTAGTCTAACTGCACGTTGTTGCATGCAGGATAAGAAACTTTAGTTAGGGATGAAAAAATGAGGAAAGAAATAACGTTACAAGTAAACGATAGCCATATAAAGCAATTGCGGCAAGGGTATCCGCTAATACATCAAGAAGCAGTACAGCCGCAACAATTACCAGAAGAAGGAGCTGTTGTCGAGCTAGTTGATTCAAAGCAGCGCTTTTTTGCTAGAGGCTATTATGGGAAGCAAAATAAGGGAATTGGCTGGGTGCTAACTTATCATAAAAATGAAATGGTAAACGCAAAGCTATTTCAGTCAAAAATATTCACGGCTATCAACAAGCGGCAAGGCTTTTATCAATCAGAGGATACGAATGCGTTTCGAGTTTTTAATGGAGAGGGAGATGGCATAGGCGGACTAACGATCGATTATTTTGCAGGGTATTACTTGATTAATTGGTACAGCGAAGGAATTTATTCTTTTAAAGATGATGTAGTAAGGGCTTTGGACGTATTGGGTAATTATTATGCGATCTACGAGAAAAAGAGATTTCATACGCAAGGAAAGTATGTAGAAGATGACGATTTTGTTAAAGGAGAGCGCGGTTCATTTCCGATTATTGTAAAAGAAAATGGCATGCATTATGCTGTTTACTTAAACGATGGGGCAATGACGGGAGTTTTTCTGGATCAACGAGATGTTCGAAAGGCGATTCGTGATACCTATGCAAAAGGTAAGCGTATGTTAAATACATTTTCTTATACAGGTGCTTTCTCTGTTGCGGCCGCTTTAGGCGGAGCAGAAAAGACGACAAGTGTGGACTTGGCGAAACGGAGCAAGCCGAAAACTATTGAGCAGTTTAGTGTAAATGGCATTGATTTTGATCAGCATGAAATTATCGTTATGGATGTGTTCGATTATTTTAAATATGCACGGAGAAAACAGTTGCAATACGATCTCGTAATAGTTGATCCGCCTAGTTTTGCACGGTCCAAAAAGCGTACGTTTAGTACATCGAAAGATTATCCTGCCTTACTTACAGATGTAATTTCGATTACCAAAGATCAGGGAATCATTGTTGCTTCAACAAATAATGCTAGCTTAGGGATGAAAAAATTCAAAGGCTTTATCAGGCAAGCGTGTCAGAAATCGCAAGCGAATTATAAAGTTCTTGAACAATTTCAGTTACCATCAGACTTTCAAACGAATGAACGGTTTATCCAAAGTAATTATCTGAAGGTATGCATTATTCAAATACAGAAAAAATAAGTAGCCAAGCACCGTTCTGTTCAAAGATAAGAAAGTATAAAATGAGGTGCTTGTGGATAATGAAATAACCGAATAGTCACGTCCGGATCCATCGCTCAGCAACTAGTTGACTTCACGAAATCGCCCTACGATAAGTCATCAGCGGTTCGTGGTGAATAGGATGGCCGAAAAAACGGGCTTACCGCTCAGGCGTCAGCATACCCCTTTTTTAGTGGCATGGTTCCTAAAACTTTAGTTGATTCGTTCCAGTTGCTACATTGCTAAACGGGCGCTTGTTCCTTTGTTATAGTAAAAATCCCCCACCATTTTAGTGATGGGGGATTTTTTAATTCGGGCTATGTTCAATTCCCAAAGTTGCCTGCATAAGGGGCGAATTCGCACCAATTTTGCCTGAAGTTGCTCGCGTAGGGATTGAATTCGCACCAGCCTTGCTTGAAGTTGCTCGCGTGAGGATTAAATCCGCACTAGCCTTGCTTGAAGTTGCTCGCATAGAGAGAGATGGAAGTTGCTCATCCTTAGCGCATTGATGCTAAAATGTTGCCCTTCAAACCTGAAAGGTCGCTAATGCAATCAAAATATAATTGCTAAGTTTCATCCAATCCAATCTCCCTGAGTGCCAAGTATGAACTGAAGACATGCCTATAGGGAGAAAAAATCCCAATTCATGAAATATCTAAAATGGTGTTCTCAGTAGCTAATTGATGTACATGTATCTAAACAAACAATTTTCATTTAGCTTCATTTTCTTTATAATATAATGTATAACTATTGTATGTTTATTAATTTTAGTGCATAATAATGCATAATATATTTAAAAGGCGGCGATAAAATGGCAATTGGTGCAAAAGAAACATTAAAAGGATTGCAAGGTAGAGACTTTTTAACATTGGCAGACTATTCACGTGAAGAGATAGAAGAATTAATCAAATTAGCACAAACACTAAAATTTAATTACAATAGTGGAAACCGAGATCTATTATTAAGAGGAAAGACTTTAGGTATGATTTTTGAAAAATCCTCCACAAGAACAAGGGTTTCTTTTGAAGTTGGGATGTATCAATTGGGAGGAAACGGTATCTTTCTAAACTCCAAGGATTTACAAATTGGAAGAGGAGAGACGATCGCAGATACAGCACAGGTACTGTCAAGGTATCTGGATGGAATTATGATTCGGACTTATTCGCAAGCGGATGTAGAGGAATTAGCAACTCAAGCAAGCATTCCTGTTATTAATGGACTAACAGATGTATATCATCCTTGTCAGGTTTTAGCTGATTTGCTAACCATAAAGGAATTAAAAGGAACGCTCCAAGATTTAAAACTAGCATATATTGGTGATGGAAATAACATGGTAAATTCATTAATGCTGGGAGCGAGTATATTAGGAATGCATGTAGCTGTTGCTGCGCCAAATGATTATCAGCCAGATAAGGAAATTGTGACAAAGGCACGTGCGCTTGCGACCCAATCTGGTGGTAGTGTCGGCATTACGGATCAGCCTCAAGAAGCTGCTCAGCAAGCTGATGTCATATATACGGATGTTTGGACTAGCATGGGACAAGAGGAAGAGCAAGCAAAAAGAGAATTGGCGTTTACGAATTTTCAAGTAAATGCACAATTAATGCGTTTAGCAAAAAGCGACATGAGCTTTATGCACTGTTTACCGGCTCATCGCGGAGAAGAAGTAACTGCAGATGTGATTGATGGTCCTCATTCGGTTGTTTTTCAGCAGGCGGAGAATCGATTGCATGCGCAAAAAGCATTATTAGTAGCTTTAATGGGTGAAACAGTGTAAAGAGGGCGTTCTTTTCGCAAAAGAAAACCCAGAAGAATAACATTTAACACAACAAGCAATGAGTGGTAAATAGCATTCTGTATATAAGGTGTTGTAAGACTCCCACTTCAGGAGTTGTATAAATATGTATTGCAAAAAGTCTAAGTAGGAGATAATAATAGCACCTAAATGCCATAAATGCCCTATTCGTAAGAGACCTTTAAATTATACCCGATCCGTAGTGGATGAGTAAAAACCTCGACGGATGGAAGATTCACTTTACCATTACTAATTTTTTGGCGCTCTGTTAAAGGAGATGGTGGAAAATCTCCATCATCTCTTTTAACCTTACATGACTTTTATAACTTCTTGGTGCCATCACATACCTATTCCATACTTCCATTCCACAGGTTCGTTTTAATCTCCATTTAAATCTATGATAAATGATCTTGCATTCTCCACCCTCTCCTTTACTTTTTGTCCCACAACTTTTTTCGTCTAGAGCTACAACATTATTTCATTTAAGTCAAGAGGAAGGCCGACTAAAAACGGGCTTGCCGCCCGACGTCGGCATACTCCTGTTGCAGGAGCATGATTCCTTTATCTTTAGTTGTTTTGTTCCATTCGCTACGTTGCTACACGGGCGCTCTGCGCCTTTGTTCTGTTATGCCTTCTCTGTTACTAAACTAATTTCGTTTCTACCCTTACTCCAGTAAAATCTATATTTCTTTGCTGGATATGATAGGAAGGCAATGTGTTTTGTAGCTTTTGCTTTATAGTTGCTACGGTTCCTTTAGGGAAAAATGATAACATAGTTGGTCCTGCCCCACTAATGACAGTCCCATATGCGCCATGTTCTTTTGCCATTCGTTTAATAGCATCGTATTTGGCAATTAGCTTTGCACGAAAAGGCTCATGAAAGATGTCTTTTTCCATCATTTTCCCCGCTAGTTTGTAGTTTTCACTCATCAATGCTGCAATTAGGATATTCCCTATACTGCTAGCTTTTGCAGCTTGAGAACGTGAATATACCTCAGGAAGAACTTGTCTTGACACATCTGTTTTCAATTCTTCTTGCGGAATGAACACGAGCATATCGATATTTAATGGGTTTATTTTGCAAACATCTATGGATTTATCGTTGTTATAGGCTGTAACTACTAATCCGCCAAATAGGGCAGCGGCAACGTTATCGGGATGGCCTTCTCGTTCCGTAGCCAATTGTAGTTTTTCTTTGCTGGATAGCCCCAGCTGACAACATTGATTAGCTAACTCGATACCAGCAATAATTGCTGAGGCACTACTTCCTAATCCACGAGCTAAAGGAATTCCACTATGAATGGTCATAGAGCAAGCCGGAAGTTCCTTCCCATATAGCGCTGCAGTTTGATTGGCTACCTGATAGATAAAATGCTCCTTATAGTTGTTAAAAGCTGGTAGCATTTCTGATTGCTGATCGATCTTCCAAGTATTACTTGCTGAAACGGTTAGTGTAAGATATAAATCCACTGCTAATCCTAATGAGTCAAAGCCAGGTCCAATATTTGCGGAGCTGGCCGGTACGGAAAGGCTAAATGGTTTCATGTAGTAACCTGCTTCGCTAAATATTCCATAACCGCTTCCTCGTCATTTGGTAAAGACACTGGGTCGATGTTTAACTCATCAATGGCTGTTTGTGGATCCTTTAACCCATTTCCTGTTAATACAGCTACAACTTTACTGCCTTGTTTAATCGTTCCGTTCTTTGTTTCTCGAATAACTCCAGCTATGGATGCATTGGATCCTGGTTCAGCAAAGATTCCTTCCGTTTGAGCTAACGTTTTGAAAGCATGAATAATTTCTTCATCGCTGACTGCTTTAATTGCACCGCCTGACTCATTTCTAGCTGCTTCAGCCAGTTTCCAGCTAGCAGGATTTCCAATCCGAATAGCTGTTGCAATCGTCTCTGGCTGTTCAATAACTTTGTTGTTGACAATAGCTGCTGCTCCTTCTGCTTCAAAACCAAACATTTTTGGTAGCCCTGTCTGTTTAAAAGCATCGTATTCCTTAAATCCTTTCCAATAGGCACTTATATTTCCAGCATTGCCGACAGGAATAGCTAACACATCAGGGGCTGCACCTAATTCATCACAAAGTTCAAAGGCAGCTGTTTTTTGTCCTTCAAGCCGGTAAGGGTTGACTGAATTAACTAATGTGACGGGCTGTTTTTCACTTAGATGGCGAACCATCGTTAAAGCCTCATCAAAATTACCATCTATTTCGACGATCTCTGCACCATACATAATAGCTTGTGCTAGTTTACCAAGAGCCACTTTCCCTTTAGGAATGACAATAATTGCTTTTATTCCTGCCTTCGCAGCATATGCCGCGGCAGAGGCAGATGTATTTCCTGTGGAGGCGCAAATAACCGAATTACTACCTTCTTCAATTGCTTTAGCGACAGCCATTACCATTCCTCGATCTTTAAATGAACCTGTCGGATTAGCACCTTCCATTTTTCCATATAATTCAATACCTAATTCCTTGGACAAGTTCGTCAGATGGATGAGTGGTGTGTTGCCCTCATGTAATGTTAGTGCAGGCGTATGATTCGTAGTTGGCAAAAACTCATGATAATGTTTTAGCAGTCCCGGCCAATTCATCTGGTGCATCCCCTTCCACTTTATAGTAGCTCTTGATTTGTTTGACAACGTCTAATTGTTGAAGCTGTTTTAATGCTTTTTCAAAAATTGATAAAGATGTTTGATGTGTAATCAGTATAATTTCCGCCAAGCCGCTCTGCTTCATTGGTGTTTGTAAAATGCGTTTAAAGCTGATGGATAGATCATTAAACAAGGTTGATATTTCGGAAAATGCCCCAATACGATCTTTCACGTGAATACGTAAGTAATACTGTCCTAAGCGTTGCTCGCTATTTCGTAATGTGGTTGTAATCCTAGGTTCAAATGAAGCATTTCCGCTTACGCCTAGGCGCATATTCTTAATTACGGTAACGAGATCGGAAACGATTGCTGTTGCTGTAGGTAAGCTTCCGGCACCTGGCCCGTAGAACATGGTTTCACCAACCGCATCCCCATACACATAAACTGCATTATATTCATTTTTTACACCGGCTAATGGATGATCATTAGAGAGAAAAGTTGGTTGCACACTTACTTCAATTTGCTGATTTTCACATTGCGCAAATCCAATTAATTTCATCGTATAGCCGAATTTTTCACCATATTGTAAATCCGCTAACTCTAGATCCTTAATTCCATTTACCTCTACTTCCGATAATGCCAAATCGGTAGAAAAAGCCAATCTTCCTAATATCGCCATTTTTCTAGCTGCATCCAATCCTTCCACATCCGCTGTAGGATCGGCCTCAGCAAAACCTAATTCCTGTGCTTCCTTTAATGCACCCTCATAAGTAATTCCATTATTTGTCATTTTCGTTAAAATATAATTCGTGGTTCCATTGACAATTCCCATAACTTTTTGAATGCGGTCCGAAGCTAAACCATCTGTAATCCCTCGTAAAATAGGTATACCACCAGCTACGCTTGCTTCGTAATAAAAATCACATTTATGCTGACGAGCCGTTTCTTCTAATTCCGTTCCGTGTAAGGCGATTAGATCTTTATTGGCACTTACTACATGTTTTTTAACTCTAAATGCTTCCAGTATATATTGATAAGCTTCATCAATACCTCCCATTACTTCTATAATAACATCAATTTCGGGATCTTGAAGAATATCTTCTGGATCGGTAGTGAGAAACGTTTGATTGAGATCAACATCACGCACCTTATCTACATTACGAACTAATATACGTTTAACTTCAATGGCACAGCCTAATTGATGAACGAGCTCTTCTTGATGATTTTTTATAAGTTTGATGACTCCTGAACCGACGACACCTAATCCTAATAGACCGATGGAAACCTTGTTTCCCACTTCATCACCTCATCGCTTTTGTTTAATAGCTATTTAAACACGAATAATGAAGGATAGCAATAGCGAAATTTTCAAATAAAAAAATAAACGGCTTACATGTAAGAAAATATGATTTATGTGTCATTTCTATGGACTAGAAGAGAAACTTCGTTTAACCTTTTGCTCTCTTTTTGAATAAACTACAAAGAAAAGAATGTGCAAAGAGGTGTATAAATTGAATGTTACAACAGTAGGATTTCTCTTCTTTTTAAGTTTAGTATTTGGAGCAGCAGTAGGTTGTTTATTTAATCATATGAAAGTAGGAGCCTCCATAGGGCTTGGGGTGGGGATGTTGATTGTGATTCTATTTCGAATCAAGCGATGGTAAACGTTTCATTTTCCTTTGCTAAGGATGTGGTATCGTAAACCGAACCAAAAAAGCAGCAAGTCCTGTTTGGGTAGGAAATCTAACCTTATGAACAAATAAATAATGTGGTTCAACAAGTGCTGTGCATATGCTCTAGTGCATATAAAATTAACCCTACAGTATATGTTGTTGCGAGGGTTACAATGGTTCTCGTTCGTCAGTTAGACAAGCAATAGTCGTACAAGACATGAAAAAGGATAAAAAATGGTTGTCAAAGTAGGGTAAAACGGAACTTGGCTAAAAGGTGTACCGTGTTCACTGACGTAAGGCGGCAATTACCCACGTATTCAAGTAAAGAAAATCAATGTAGCATGAAGTTTTCATTTTTTTTTGATATACTAACATTACCTCACATCATTACAAGGAGGAAACATCGTTGAATAAAGAAGCAAAGTTACAAAAGGATGCCATGCGCGTTTTAAAAGAAACGAGTAGAACCTTTTATATTCCGATTACGCTACTAAAATCCGTATTAAAACATACGGTTGGCTCTGCGTATTTATGTATGCGGGCAATTGATGAAGTGGAAGATCATGAGCAACTATCTCCTGAGACAAAACAACATTTATTGCGATCAACTAGTAAATTATTACAAGAACGCTCATTTGATGAAGAGGCGTATCACCAGTTAATAAAGCCGTATGTAGCTTTATTGCCAGAAGTAACTATACGGCTGGATGATTGGTTAAAAGTATGCCCTGAAGATATAGTTATTAAAATTAAACAGTCTACAAGTATTATGGCGGATGGAATGGCCAAATGGACAGAAAAGAATTGGGACTTGCGAACAAAAGAAGATTTAGACGAATATACATATTATGTTGCAGGGTTAGTAGGTGTAATGCTTTCAGATATCTGGGAATGGTACGATAACACGAAAACGGATTATAATCTAGCAGTTGGTTATGGCAGAGGTCTGCAGGCGGTAAATATGTTAAGAAACCAGGAAGAAGATGCGGACCGAGGCGTTCATTTTGTTCCAGATGGTTGGACAAGAGCCGATCTATTTGCATATGCCAAGGAAAATTTGCAGCAAGCAGAAATCTATATAAAGGATATTCAAACAAGAAATATTTTACTATTTTGTAAGATCCCTCTAGCTTTAGCTAAAAAGACATTGAAGGCATTAGAAAATGGGGAAGAAAAAATGTCACGTAGTGAAGTTGAAGCTACGGTAGATGATATTTTAAAACAATAAGTGTTGAAGTATTGAAACTTGAATTGTTGACAAAATAATAACGGCAACCTATAATCATGAACTGTGTATAAAAACGAGCAAGCCGGTGGGTTCTTGTCAAGATTATTTCATGCTGTTTTAGCAACATAGGTATGACGAAGGCCTTCGTTATGGTAACTTGGTAAGTAGTAAGTAAAGTGAAGTATCGGGGAATAATCTTTATCCACCCAATGGTCTTTAATGACAAGTGAAGTAGAACGTGTTTGAAAAAGTAGATGAAGAGGTAATTTAGAATTTCATTGTACTTTGTTTCGAATATTTAGATCTAGTGAAATAGTTAACCAGAGCTAGAAACAAACGATTAAATTATAGAAATTCATGCCGTTTTATTGATTTTTTTAAACTGCTTGTATAGGCGAATTATAGGCACTTGCTCCTAAATTTAGGAGGAAAAACGTGGACTTAAAAAAAGACACGAAGTTAGATTGGCCGGTCTTCCTCATTAGTGGAGGAATACTAATACTGTTTATTCTATTGTCACTTTGGAGTAGCGAAGCGGTTGGAACTGCTGTAAGTACATTATTTGCATATGCTTCGCAGCTCTTTGGTGCATATTGGCAACTGTTATTGTTAGGGAATTTTTTTATCGGACTATTTTTAGCTTTTTCAAAATATGGAAAAGTAAAATTAGGACATCAAGCTCAGCCTAAATATAGCTATTTTAAATGGGTATCCATGATTTTAGTAACGCTCTTGGCAAGCGGTGGAGTGTTTTGGGCTGCATCCGAGCCAATGTACCATTATATGGCAAATCCTCCATTATTCGGCGGTGAGGAATTTCAGGATATCAATGCTGCCTTTGCGCAATCATTTATGCATTGGGGTTTTTTAGCATGGGCCATTCTAGGAACACTTGCTGTTATCGTAATGATGTATGTTCATTACAGTAAGGGATTTCCACTTAAGCCAAGAGGTCTACTGTATCCTGTGTTTGGTGAAAAGATATATCGTAAAAGTGTAATTGGAACGATTGCTGATGTAATAGCTATTATTGCAACTGTTGCAGGAACACTTGGACCTTTGGGGTTTTTAGGATTACAGATTGCTTATGGAATGAGTCACTTACTTGGGACACCTAATAATTTAACTGTAAGTATTATTGTGATTATAGGATTAGTGATAGTTGCAGCAATTTCTGCTGCTACTGGTGTGGATCGTGGAATCGTGACATTAAGCCGTTATAACGTAGTCTTCACGATACTTTTAGCAGTCCTCATACTCATTATTGGGCCAACAGCATTTATTATTGATGCGTTTGTTGGTGGTACGGGAGTACATTTACAAAATTTCTTTACGATGTCCTTATTCCGGGGAGATGAAGGGTGGCTTTCCTCTTGGACGATCTTTTTCTGGGGGTGGTTTCTTGGTTATGCTCCCATGCTGATCGTGTTTATTAGTCGAATTTCTAGGGGAAGAACGATTCGCGAGTTAGTTATTGCTGTTTCCATTGTAGCCCCGATTGTGAATAATTTTTGGTTCTCCATTGTTGGCGGCACAGGAGTGTTTTTTGAAAATAAACATCCAGGATCTGTTTCCGACTCTTTAAATGAGGGTGGTATGCCAGCAGCAGTAATGGCGATTACCGACCAGCTCCCATTAAGTGTTTGGTTTGGCGTTGCCTTTCTGCTTGTGTCCATTATTTTTGTTGCCACAACAGCTGATACAATGGCGTACACGGTTGCAGCAACAATTACAGGAAACGATCATCCAAAGCGCTGGCTACGCGTATTTTGGGCGTTAATCTTTGGTGGAACTTCGGCAGCAATTTTAACAATAGGTGAGGATAGTGTGGCTTCGATCCAAAATTCTATCGTTATAACAGCCGTACCCGTTTCTATTTTGCTACTCCCTACGCTTTGGTGTGCGCCTAGAATTGCTAGGACAATGGCATTGGAGCAAGGACTGATTTGGCAAAGAGAATTGCTAAAGAAAGTAGATAAGTAAAAAACCTCTATCTGTTAGAAAGATTTTTTCTATCAGATAGAGGTTTTTAGTATTTGGGAGGTCTGTTTGGGAATAGAGAAAGGTAAGGGAAAGATCTTCCCATTTCGAAGGAAATAACTTAAGAAGCTATGGCAAAAGGATTTACAGGCCTGTGCATAAAGGGACGTTTTCCTCCCCCAAGGCAATGCAACAAAAGCAAGCGAAAGCTTACGCTCAATTGTACACAATTCAAAATCTTGAATTCAAATTGGAAAGTCAGTAAACTGATAGATAAGGTCATCAGATGACCTTATTAGGGGATGAGTGAAAACGCTTTAATTAAAAAGAGAGAAAAGAGGGGTTTCTATGTATCTAATTGTTGCGTTAAGTGCAATTATTGCACCATTTATTTTTTTAGTAGTTTTTCGACTGCCAGCTACAAAAGGGATGACGTGGAGTGCATTCATTGTTATCGGACTTGCAATGGCAATTTGGGGGGTGGAGGGAAAGTTAATAGTCTCTTCTGTATTGCAGGGAATACATAAAACACTAACCATACTTTGGATTTTATTCGGAGCCCTTTTGTTGTTAAACACACTTCGCAAAACAGGAGCAGTAGATCGAATTAACCAGGGGTTTCAAAACATTTCAACGGATATGCGCGTGCAAGTAATTATTGTTGCTTTTTTATTCGGATCGTTAATAGAAGGAGCTGCTGGCTTTGGGACTCCGGCAATGGTAACAGGTCCATTAATGATCGCGCTTGGGTTTCGTCCATTAGCTGCTGCAACGCTTGCTTTAATTGCAGATAGTACAGCAGTTGCTTTTGGAGCAGTGGGTACCCCGGTAGCAGTCGGTTTAAGTACGCTTCCGGAATCAGGTCCAGCATTTTTTCGAGAAATAGGGAAAGCGATTACAACCATTGATATATTTGCGGGAACATTTATACCCTTTACTTTAATCGTTATTATGACAGTATTCTTTGGAAAGGATAAAGGATTAAAGGATGCATGGCCAATGTTACCCTGGTCGCTATTAATTGGTATCGTTTACACTTCATCTGCATTCCTATATGCAGTGGTTTTTGGGCAAGAGTTTATTGCGATTTTAGCATCATTAACAGCGTTAATTGTTGCAACTATAACAGCAAAGAAAGGTTGGCTGCTACCGAAAAAAACATGGCAAGGTGCCTTGCAAGAAGATTTTCATCCAGAAAAGAAAAAATCCGATATGGGACTGTTTGCAGCGTGGTCGCCATATGTGATTGTTGTTGCGTTGTTATTAATGACGCGGATTATCCCTTGGCTGGCTCAATTTACAAAAACAGCAATTGATTTTTCATGGACAAATATTCTTGGCGTTGAAGGAATTACCTCTAATTGGGAGTTTCTATATTCACCAGGAACGATCCTGGCAGTTGCTGCAATGGTTTCGGTCTTTCTTCATCGAAAGAATTTTTCTGTATTTATCTCAGCAGTTAACCAGTCTTTTTCAACCATGAAAACGACTGCAATATCATTAATTGCTACATTAGCGATGGTGCATGTATTTACGAATTCAGGTATCAATGTTCATGACTTGGTGAGCATGCCTCAATATATTGCTGAATCACTGGCTAATTCTTTAGGTTCAGTTTGGTTTTTGGCAGCGCCCTTTTTAGGTGAGTTAGGTGCATTTATTACTGGCAGCGCTACTGTCTCTACATTAACATTTGCACCAATTCAATATAGTGTTGCAAACCAAGTTGGTATGGATGTAAATGCTGTTTTAGCAGCGCAAATTGTCGGAGCTGGTGCAGGTAATATGATTTGTGTCCATAATGTGGTAGCAGCCAGTGCTGTAGTAGGCTTGTCCGGGAAAGAAGGCGATATTATCCGAAAAACATTGTCACCAGCCATTTTATATGGTTTGGTTGTCGGTTTAGCTACTTATTTTATTTTTTAGTTTAGAGTGTTTAAACAATTTCTACGGTAAGTCACCATCGATGTACTTTAAACGAGCTACCGTCATTTAGTGCAGTGTTTGAAATAATATTTTTTTGCTCATCATCTATGATTTAAAGGCAATTCACTCCTCGATAGCTTTTCAAATATAGACGTATCAAGTAAAATGGGTTCAAATAAGGGGGAGTGGGAAGCATGAAATATAAGCGTATTCAACCTAAAAAAATATATGAACAAGTAGCTGATTCATTAATTGACATGATTAAATCCGGGCAGTTACAGCCTGGAGATAAATTAGATTCTGTTGAAAAATTAGCAGTTAATTTTGAAGTGGGGAGATCGGCAATTCGCGAGGCATTAAGTGGATTGCGCTCCATGGGGTTAGTGGAGACGCGTCAAGGGGAAGGAACGTACGTGAAAAGATTCGACCCGAAAAGATTCACTCTTCCTGTTAGTACCGCTTTTCTAATGAAACGAAATGACGTACAAGAACTCTATCAAGTTCGGAAAATATTAGAAGTCGGAACCGCGGGGTTAGCAGCGGAAAATTATCAGGCAGCTGATTTATTGGAAATGGAAAAAGCTTTAGTTGTGATGGAACATGCTAAAGGAAATGAGGCTTTAGCAGAACAAGCTGATACTGATTTCCATGTAGCCATTGCCCGAGCAACACATATAAACTTATTAAATCATTTAATGGAAAGTGTCGCTGCGCTGATGTCAGAAACAATAAGGGAAGCTAGGCAGATTTTATTGTATACGGAGGACCGTGCAGATACGTTGTTAAAAGAACATCAACTAATTTTTGAAGCGATCAAAAGCAGACGGGCGGACCAATCAAGAGAAGCAATGTACAATCACTTAGAGCAAGTAGAAAAATTAGTGTTTAAGCATCTTGATGTATAGCTTTTCTTCCTGTCCGCTTGAGTTAGGAAAATGGGGTGAGATTAATGAAAGTTTCATTATTTATTACATGTGTTAGTGACATGATTTTTGCCGATGTTGGTAAACATACAGTGGGAATTTTGGAGCGGGTTGGTTGTGAGGTTGATTTTCCTGTGGCGCAAACATGTTGCGGTCAGCCAGCTTATAATAGTGGGTATTTACAAGAAGCGAAGCAATCTATGAAACAAATAATGCTTTCGTTTAAAGATTCGGAGTATGTAGTTGGTCCCTCGGGTTCTTGTGTCGGCATGTTAAGAGAGTATCCAGCTATTTTCAAAGGGGACTCAGAATGGGAAGAAGCAGCGATAGACCTTGCTAATAAGAGCTATGAAATTACGCAATTCTTAGTTGATGTCTTAGGGGTAACGGACTTAGGCTCTACCTTTAAAGGCAAGGTTACCTATCACCCATCTTGTCATATGACGCGTATTCTTGGAGTGAAGGATGCTCCACAAACACTTTTACGTCATGTGAAAGGCATCGAGTTGATAGAATTGCCCATAAAAGAAGATTGCTGTGGATTTGGTGGGACGTTTGCTGTGAAAAATTCAGAAATATCACGGGAAATGGTAAAAGAAAAGTCACAGCATGTAGCAGAAACGAATGCAGAATATTTAGTAGGTGGAGATATGGGTTGCTTAATGAATATTGGCGGTAGAATGCGTCGAGAGGGGAAAAATATAAAAATCGTCCACATCACGGAAATTTTGAATACACATGAACAAGGTGGGGGAATTGCATGAGTATCAAACTGGGAGATCTGTCATACCAACAGCGAATTGAAAAAGGGATTGAGAATGACTTCATGAGAGAAGCTGTTTCCTCTGCGCAAGGGCGATTTAGAAATGGTCGCCTCACTCAAGCGGAGGAGCTTGGTGATTGGGAGGACTGGCGTCAGCTTGGATCCGAAATCCGTACGCATACATTAGAAAATATTGATTATTACTTGCAACAATTAAGTGAACAAGTATCCAAACGTGGCGGAAATGTATTTTTCGCCACTACAGCAGAGGAAGCTAATGCTTATATTGAAAAGGTCATTAAACAGAAAAACGGTAAGAAGATCGTTAAATCTAAATCGATGGTAACAGAAGAGATTGGCTTGAATCAACATTTGGAGAAACTGGGTGCAGAAGTTGTTGAGTCCGATTTAGGTGAATGGATTTTACAGCTTGATGAAGATCCTCCTTCCCATATCGTAACGCCTGCTCTACATAAAAATAAAGAGCAAATTCGCAAAACTTTTGCAGAAAAACGTGGCTATGATCAGTCCGATTCTCCTGAGGAGCTAGCGGCATTTGCCCGTGAACAGCTACGTAAAGACTTTCTTTCTGCTGATGTTGGGATTACCGGTTGTAATTTTGCAATTGCTGAATCAGGTGCGATTACATTAGTTACCAATGAAGGCAACGCTCGCATGGTAACAGCTCTACCAGAAACGCAAATAACGGTTATGGGAATGGAGCGTATTGCCCCAACGTGGGAAGATATGGAAGTATTAGTAAGTCTGCTAACACGAGCAGCTGTCGGCCAGAAGTTAACAAGCTATGTTACGTCTTATACAGGAGCTAGATTAGAAGGAGAAATTGATGGACCAGATGATTATCATTTAGTGATCGTGGATAATGGTCGTTCGAAAATATTAGGAACAGAATTTCAATCGGCTTTGCATTGTATCCGCTGTGCAGCTTGTATTAATGTATGTCCAGTATATCGACATGTCGGAGGTCATGCGTATAATTCTATTTATCCCGGTCCGATCGGCGCAGTTTTAACACCACTATTGGATGGCTATGACGATCATAAGGAGTTACCATATGCGTCTTCCCTTTGCGCAGCTTGTACAGAAGCATGCCCGGTCAAAATTCCATTACATGAGCAGCTGATCCGTCATCGTCAAATAATTGTAGAACAGGAGAAGAAATCCCCGATAATGGAGAAGATAATGATGAAGGGATTTGCACAATGGGCCTCTACTCCTGCTGCATACAAGCTAAGTACGAAGTTGGCAAGAACAGCCTTAAAGCCATGGACGAAAGATGAAACGATTAAAAATGGTCCTGGCCCCTTAAAAGGTTGGACAGACGTAAGAGATTTTCCGGCACCAGCGAAACAATCTTTTCGTGCGTGGTGGAAGGAACGGCAAAAAGGAGAGGTCCGTAATGGCAATTCATAATCAAGATGCATTTTTAAGTAATGTAGCAGCTCATTTAGGACGACCGCGTCGTATTTCTGGAGTAAAGCGTCCATCTTGGAGCGTTCGTCCGCAAGATCGTGTTTTTGCAGGCTATTCTAAAGAAGAACTGCTAGCGGTATTAAAAAAGCAGTGTCAAGCGATCCATACCGATGTTGTTGAAGTGCAGCAATCTGAATTGGCGGAAGCGTTAACAGATACAATTAAGCGATATAGAGGAAAAACAGTAGTTGTAGCCAATGATAAACGGAATGCACTATATGGGCTGGATCAATTCTATGAGCAACTTAACAAAGAGGTAGATGTGCATATTTGGGATGCGCAACTTGGAAAGGAAAATCAAACCATCGCTGAACGTGCCGATATTGGTATCTCTTTTAGCGATATCACTTTAGCTGAATCAGCTACTGTAACATTGTTTAATGATAAGCATCATGGACGTTCAATTAGCTTATTGCCCAAAAGCTTTATTGCTATTATCCCTAAGAGTACGATTGTCCCACGCTTAACACAAGCAGCACAGCAATTGCATGCGTCTGTGGAAAAAGGAGAGCGCGTTCCTTCTTGTGTCAGTTTTGTTTCTGGTCCGAGTAACAGCGCAGATATTGAAATGAATTTAATTGTGGGCGTACATGGACCTATTCAAGCAACGTATATTGTCGTGGGGGATAAGTAAAAATTGAAAAATAGAAAAAGCAGTGTACGCCATTGTTTTATTTAGATAGAATAACGTGAATTAAATTTACTTTTGAATATTCCATTTAAATAGAGCGGGAGATTATTTGAATCAAACCAATAATCCCCCATTTTTTATTCCTTTTCTCTCTCGTGGATAGCGTGCTGTAACTCGATTTAGGAGCTGATAACCCATTGACCAATTGTAATAAGACTAAGCGAGAGATCACAACACCTAAATACCCTTCGTAAAAAACTTTAGGTCGTACCATTACGTTACTAACCATTCAGTAGGAGAGCCCCACTGATTGCAGATTCACTATATCCTGCGCACAATAGTTCATTTTGTTTTTTAGGTAACGATTAGTGCAGAGTGAATAATCTTTTGGATGGTTAGGGTTTTTTCTAAGAGATAAGAAAGTATAAAAATTTTGGCATTGGGATAACGATATAACGGAATAGTCACGTCCGGCTTAGCGCCCAGCAACTAGACGACTTCACGAATCGCCCTCCGATAAGTCATCATTGGTTCGTGGTTAAGAGGAAGGCCGACTAAAAACGGGCTTGCCGCCCGACGTCGGCATACTCCTGTTGCAGGAGCATGGTTCCTAAAACTTTAGTTGCTTCGCTCCAGTCGCTACGTTGCTAACCGGGTGCTTGCGCCTTTGTTCCACTATAGGAAAGTATAAGATTTTTTTGGTTTATAGTATAAGAAAAACAAAGGCTTCCGCCATAAGACTTGGCGACAAGCCAAGTTTCTCTAATAGGAACGAACTAGAAACATTGGAAAGACTGAATGCGGTTAAGGTCAATACCAAAGTATACCCAGTTAAAACCAGTCCAACGGAAGCCAGCAATGGAATTTCTCCCTACAAACGTTGGATAAAACCAGAAGGCGTCTCTTCTTAACCATATATACGTATATCGAAATAAACAAGCTCGGATGCCACCTGGATCAATCGTGAAGGCCTGTACTTGCGATTTTTGTGGTGTAAAAGCAGGGGGTGGGGCACTTGGAGGCTGCCCCCCACCCCCAGATCCAGGAGCAGCTGGAAACCCTGGACTTACACCCCCAGATCCAGGAGCAGCTGGAAACCCTGGACTTACACCCCCAGATCCAGGAGCAGTTGGGAACCCTGGACTTACGCCCCCAGAACCAGGAAAGTTAGGTAGACCGCCGCTTCCTGGAACCGCTGGCGGTGGTCCTGGGAATCCAAATCCTTCGCCAGCTTGCCCTGGCCCAAAAGCGACATTTTCTAATGTAGAGAAAGGAAATACACGATGGTCATCCAAGCTTGGGTCATAATGATTGTTATAAGAATACATACATTCTCCTCCTGTAAAAATTCGTCTAGTTTACTATATGGGTTATCTGTCTCGCTTGTTATTAATTTCATCATAATGGGCGGATGTTTCTATGTTAAAAAAACGTAAAGTAGGATTTGTATCTTTATAGCTATTTCTAATCATATAAGGTTATATTTGTGAAAATAAAGGGCGACGTTATAGAACTAGTTCATATAGTAAATTTAATACGAAATTTACAATTTAAAATCTTGCTTGATAATAAAAATTATCGGTGATAGTATTATCTTACTACTTGAGGAGCGCTGTTTAGAAGCTGCTAAGTAAACGGCTTGAAACTGGCAACCATAAGGTAGCATCGAACATAGCTATCAGAAAAATGTGTAGCATCGGCGAGAGAATATGTATAGTTGTCAGAGTAGGTATGTACCATCGAGAAGCGCATTAAATCTGCATAATTATGCAATTTGCTATAATTTCTGGAAATCAACAGAATAGGCTACCCGACTATGGCACTTATTTACGGATACTACAAAGAGAAAGGAATTTCATAATGAGTAACTACCACACAAAGTATGAGTACTTAGCGGATGATCCACAATTTAAAGTGATGCCAATTATGCTGTCATTAATAATCGGGGCCTTCTTTGCGATTCTTAATGAAACATTACTTAATATTGCTTTAACTACGTTAATGAAGGAATTTAATGTATCACTGACGACCGTGCAGTGGATGGCAACCGGCTTTCTTCTTGTAATGGGAATAGTTATCCCTGCCTCTGCTATTATGTTGCAGTGGTTTACAACGAGGCAGTTATTTTTAGGAACGATGATTGTTTTTACCATTGGAGCAACGATTGCAGCGTCAGCACCTACCTTTCCGATATTGCTTCTGGGAAGGCTAATTCAAGCTGCTGGTACAGGTCTATTAATGCCAGTTATTTTCAATGTCTTTCTGCTTGTTTTTCCACCGCATCGGAGAGGGAAAGTAATGGGATTAGTAGGACTTGTAATTATGTTCGCACCCGCAATCGGACCAACTCTGTCAGGTGTGATTGTTGAATATTTAGGTTGGCGTTTTCTGTTTATTGTCGTTATTCCGTTTGCTTTGTTTTCCATCGCATTTGCTTATAAGTATTTAGTGAACGTTTCTGAAGTTACGAAACCAAAAATAGATATACTTTCACTTGTTTTTTCGACAATTGGATTTGGAACATTAATTTATGGGTTTAGCTCAGCTGGGGAAAAAGGATTCCTAAATCCAAATGTATATCTGTTTATTATTGTTGGTCTCATAGGGATCACTATTTTTTCAATGAGACAATTTAAGTTAAAGGTCCCTGTTTTGGATCTTCGGGTATTTAAATATCCTATGTTCACACATGGTATGCTGATGTTTTTAATTATTATTATGATGATGTTCTCATCAGAAATAATATTACCTATTTTTATGCAGGGAGCTTTAGCATTTTCCGCTGCTAAAGCGGGAATGATGTTACTTCCAGGGAGCATCATCAATGGATTAATGTCTCCAGTTATGGGGCATTTATTTGATAAATTTGGACCAAGAGTAATGATGATTCCTGCAACATTAATTTTAAGTACTATTATGTTTATGTTGAGTAGATTAAACGAAAACACAGAGGCTTGGATGATCATTATCGCATATATCATATTAATGCTGACTGTCTCTGCCATTATGATGCCAGCAGAAACAAATGGATTGAATCAATTGCCAAAACGACTCTATCCACATGGAACATCGGTTATGTCCACGTTACAGCCAGTAGCAGGAGCTGTCGGCGTGTCTGTCTTTATTAGTATTTTAAATGCGAGGCAAAACCATTACCTAAGTCAATCTCCTACTCCGAATGACCCTGCTACCATTAACGATGCGATGATCGTAGGGGTTGAATTCGTTTATTTTATCGCATTCGCTATGTCTATCATTGCTGTTATTTTAGCATTTTTAGTATACCGAGCTGTTCCTAGAGAGCATAATCAAGAAGATAGCCCGCAATAAAATGAATCTTCAGGGTAGAGGATCTATCCTCTACCCTAATTTATTCACTCCTCGATCCGAGAAAAAATTAACTACTAAAATGAATATAAGCAAAAATAGAAACATGCGATTTTTCTTACGTGCAATGGTTGCAGTTAGATTTTTATAAAGTCAATATTCCTTTGAAAACTTTGTGTGAATTGAGGTCAAGTAACCAGCAAAAAAATCCTTTTTTGTAGTTATTTCGTGGCTTAACAGAAATGGATTCTTTTTTACAAGATAAGAAAGTATAAAAATTTTGGCTTTGGGATACCGCTATAACGGGATACTCACGTCCGGCTTAAGCGCCCAGCAACTAGGCGACTTCACGAAATCGCCTTCCGATAAGTCATCATCGGTTCGTGGTTAAGAGGAAGGCCGACTAAATACGGGCTTGTCGCTCAGACGTCAGCAGACCCCTGGTTTTAGTGGCATGATTCCTAAAACTTTAGTTGTTTCGTTCCAGTTGCTACGTTGCTAAACGGGCGATCTGCGCCTTGGTTCTATCTATATCCACTTTGAAGTAAGTTATACAGCTTCTGACAATCGGGAGAAACGAATGCGTTTAAATGTTAGATAGAAGAATAACAGTAAAATTAAATATTCGTTCTTGACCCTAACGTAACGTTATCGTTTATGCTTGAAAAGCAGGGAGGGAAGCACGGTGCAAGTGAAAGAAGTAGCTGATTTAGTTGGTATTAGTATCCGTACGCTTCACCATTATGACGCTATTGGTTTGCTCAAACCGCAGCATACAACAAGAGCGGGTTACCGGATTTATACAGCTAGTGAGCTGGAACGGCTACAGCAAATCCTGTTTTTTAAAGAACTTGGATTTCCTCTGAAGAATATAAAGGAAATCTTAGATAATCCTTCCTTTGATCAAGTAGAAGCGTTAGAAAAGCATTACGAACGACTGCTTGCTAAACGAAGACAAATCGATACGATGCTGGAAACAATTCAAAAAACGATGAGACATACGAAAGGGGAAATTACAATGAGTAATCAAGAACGCTTTGCGGGATTTGATTTTAGCAGCAACCCATATGAACAAGAAGCTCGTGAACGTTGGGGAGATGAAGCTGTTGATAAAGCAAATGCCAACATAAACGATTTAAACAAAAGAGAGAATCTGGAACAAACCATCAACGAGTTGTACCACAGGCTTGCAGACATTCGTAAAGAGGACCCAGCTTCAGAAGTAGCGCAAAAGCGAATTGCTGAGTGGTTCCATTTATTGAATGAAATAGGGACTTATTCATTAGACGCTTTTAAAGGGCTAGGGCAAATATACGTAGATGACGAATGTTTCAGGAAAAACATTGACCAATTTGGTGAAGGACTAGCGATCTTTATGCGAGACGCAATGGCGATTTACGCAGATAGTAAATAAGGGGAACAGGAAAAGCATTTTTTCTACGTGCAGCCTAAGCGGCTTTTTTAGTGAAGCAACTTTCTATAGAGTTTGAATGACATTATCTAGTAATATGAACAACCTTTTAGGCAATAATGCAAGCAACTCCCTTTAGCTTAGAAAAACGAGACTTGAATAAACTATTTTTTTATGTAGATAATGCATTATTTTACCCCGAATATAAAGGTGCTGATCCAACTCCCGTTTCAGGAGTTGGATCAACTATATCAAGTCTAAGTGGAGGTAACAGCACCTAAATCCGCCCTTCCTTTAAGTTATACAATTACGGTACTAACAATCAGTGGGATTTTCATTTATCCCCCACTGAATGAAAATTCACTTTATAATTTTGCAACTGCTTCGTTAATATTTTTTGCCTTGGTAATGGCGGATATAATAGCCACCCCCTCAGTTCCTGCCTCCAAAACTGATGCTGCATTTTCGGTAGAGATTCCACCAATCCCAACAATTGGCATGTTTGGATAAAGCTGTTTTACTTGTTTAATCCAACCTGTACCAACTGCAGGTTTTGCATCCTCTTTAGTGGATGTGGAAAAAATTGGGCCGACACCAAGGTAATCAACAAGATCAAGTGGGCTTGATTGTAATTCTTGCATGTTGGATATAGAAAGACCGATCCATTTATTTGGGAAACGTTGTCGCAATTCTGAAGCATCTACATCATCCTGCCCGACATGGATTCCGTCCGCATCTAAAACTTGTGTTAACTCCACATCATCATTAACAAAAAATGGGATGTCATATTGCTTGCACATATTTCGTAATTCTTTTCCTAATATATACTTTTGAAATCCCGATAGAGATCCTTGTCCTTTTTCGCGATATTGAAAAGCAGTAATACCTGCTTGAATTGCTTCTTCCAAAATTTGTTTTGGACCTCGATCGCAATTTTGACTACCCATAATGAAGTATTTTCGTAAAGCTTGCTGTAAATTCAAGATGAACAAGCACTCCTTTCTTAAGTTATTGTTATCTCTTCTTTACCAAACCTATACCACACCTAAGTTTTTTTGAAACTTATTCATATAAGTTAAAAATGGAAGATAGAAAGGCTCCATCATCCATACTGATGAAGCCGGGAAAATGAAATCCTCGTGGTACTACATACATGAGGTCTAAGCGCCATTTAACTGATCCACACTGCGTGATAATGCATCAATAAACGCTGGTAGAAAGCTGCCCGATCCATGGACATGTCCTTGGGCCGCAGCATACTCTGCTGCTAATCCATAAAAATAGACAGCTGCAAATGCTTGATCCTCTATAGGTTCTTCTGTGGTTAAACAAGCGGTTAAAATAGAGCCTAACAAGCATCCTGCCCCAGTGATTTTTTCCAGATAGCGATGTCCAGTTGTATTCTCTATGACGTTACCTTCGCTGCAAATAAAGTCTGTTTCTCCTGTTACAACTGCTGTCGTTCGGTACATTTCGGATACTTTCGCTGCAATTTGTTTTCCATCTCCATCTCCAACAGATTCGACGCCTTTAACTTCCCAAGGAATATCAACAAGCTTCGCCATTTCCCCTGCATTCCCTTTAATGGCAGTGAATTGTACTTCTTGCGACAATCGTTTTACGACATCTTTACGGAAAGACGTTGCTCCAATCCCAACAGGATCCAGGACAACAGGGATGCCTTTTTGGTTGGCTGCTTTACCTGCAAGCTTCATTGCAGGAAGCTCCTTTAGTGTTGATGTTCCAATATTAATAAGTACTCCATCGGCGATGGATGCCATTTCGCTTGCTTCTTCTTCCGCTTTTGCCATGATTGGTGAACCACCAAAAGCTAATAGACCATTAGCGGTAAAGTTCATTACTACTTCATTCGTTAAATTATGAATAAGTGGATTCCTTGTTCTTACTTGTTGAATAACAGATTCGTTCATTGTTCCACCCTTTCTTCACGAATTCCCCAATGATTTGTAGGTCCATTTCCAGCCCCTAGGGGGAACGAGTGTTTTATAGCTGCTGTTACAAATTGCTTCGCTTTATTAACGGCTTCGTATAAAGGATACCCTTTGCTTAAATAGGCTGTAATGGCTGCTGAGTATGTGCAACCAGTGCCATGTGTACTTGTCGTATCAAAGCGTTTGGAATGAAAGGTGTGGATCGTATTTCCATCATACAAGTAATCAACCGCATCGCCTTCTAGATGTCCGCCTTTCACTAGTGCAGCTTGAGCACCGTGTTTTTCCACAATTTCGCTGGCAGCCGCTTTTAAATCGTTTATATCACGTATTTTTTGTCCGGTAATAAATTCTGCTTCCGGGATATTCGGCGTGACAACAGTAGCTAAAGGTAGCAGCTGTTGTTTTAAAAAGTCCCGTGCTTCTTCAACAATTAAAGGGTCACCGCTTGTAGCAACCATTACCGGATCCATTACATAATGGGCGTCTGTCTTAGACAATTGTTCTGCAATTACGCGCATCATGGATTCATTGGCGATCATCCCTGTCTTCAAACTGTGTACTGGCATATCAGAAAAGACGGAATGCAGTTGCTCTTTAATCATTTCAATTGACATATGGGAAATATTTTGTACACCAGTTGTATTTTGAGCAAGAACAGAAGTAATTACCGACATGCCATAAACGGTTAGCTCCTGAAAAGTTTTAAGATCAGCTTGAATACCTGCACCTCCCGTTGGGTCCGTTCCTGCAATCGTTAATGCACATGGAATTTGTTTCATCCTATTCGCTTCCCTTCCAATTTTATTCGTGTTCCTTTTTAAACTTTAAATATAGAAAAGATATTCCCTACTGCGTAGTGTTCGATGCCTTAGCTTTCTTGTAAACGAACGATTTGATCCGTTTTAACACGTAAAACGACGAACCAACCAAGAAACGCACCAGAAATACTACTTATTAAAAACGATGGCATAAAGAATAAAGCCCCTGCACTACTATCCATAAATAGCTTTGCAACCGGTACTGCAAGCAGGGAGCCAATAATTCCAGTGCCAATGCTCTCCCCAATTACCGCCCATACCTTTTTCTTAAACGTGCGATAAAGCACACCGGCTAACCATGCACCAACCATCGCTCCGGGAAATGCTAATATCGTTCCAAGCCCTAGCATATTTCGTAATAGCCCTATCATGAAAGCTACTACTACTGCAGGACTAGGGCCTAATGTAATTGCTGCCATCACATTAACGGCATGTTGGACAGGGTATGCTTTGGCAAACCCGGCTGGGAACCAAAGAAATTGTGCTCCCAGTGTTCCGATGGCAACAAAGACAGCCATTAGTGTTAATACATATGTTTTTTTCATTGCATCACCTTACTATTCATATTCTTCTGTGTAAGACGTTATCTTCGCAGAGGGAAAATTGCTTTGAAAGATAGGCAGAGAAGAAGTGTTTTCCAGTTAAATTTTTTG
Organism: Roseburia sp. 1XD42-34; assembly: GCF_009917385.1. GTDB lineage: Bacteria > Bacillota > Bacilli > Bacillales > Amphibacillaceae > Virgibacillus. Next base: position 187,120 of record NZ_QWLJ01000001.1, read on the forward strand.
GAGGTTAGTAATTAATCGTCATCACAAAAAGAGAAATCAAATAGATAATAGATACGAAGTGAAAGGGAAGATAGATGGGTATACTTCGGAAACTATCATTTCATGCTTCACATGTTTCGTGCCGAAAACGATTGTTGGTCCTAACCATATATTAGAAAAACTTGGCTTGTCGCCAAATCTTATGGCGAAAGCCTTTGTTTTTCTTAAACTATAAGAAAGTATAAAATGAGCGGCTTGGAGATAACGAAATATCCGAATAGCCACGTCTGGCGTATGAGCCCAGCAACGATGCGACATTAGAAATGCGCCCTCTGATAAGGCCTCATCGGTTCGTCGCTAAGAGGAGGGCCGACTAAAAACGGGCTTGCCGTCAGTCGTCGACAGCCCCCTGTTTTTAGTGGCATGTTTCCTAAAAATTTAGTTGATTCGTTCATTCGCTACGTTGCTAACGGGTGCCCCGTGCCTTTGCTCTACTATAAGCTAAAAAACCCTTATACTTTCCTATAGTGTAAAAAAAGTCAGATCCATATTGGACCTGACTTGGAAGTTTTTAGGTAGAAAAATCTCTCTACTACTTCCCTCCGCTGGTCTTAACCAGATCAGGTCAATAAGAGTCAGAAGCTATTTGCTTCTTCTCAGCCCCTAATAGGGCCCCCCTAGTAGTTCTTAAATATATATGTAATTCTATCTAGCAATGCTAGTAATTTAAGGATAACAAATCAACGCGTGTTTGTCATGGAAAATGATAGTGTTTCAACTTATTCAAAATAACGAAGGATAGGGTGAAGATGAAATAATGAGTAATCAGCTAAAGTAATAGTTTTCTCGAATTGTAGCAGGAAATCTGTATAAAGAAAGATTAATAATTTTAAGCGGACATGAATAATAATAATAACATTACAAGATGGCTCTAAAATCCTATACATTTTAAAGCCAAAATAAAGATTCATATCTTGGATTTAAAACTATAGGACGTATGTCTTCATCTTATGATAAAAATATGCTTAATGAAAAAGAGGTGATAATAACGATGCTCGAAGTCATACTGGAATTACAGGATTTGCATACGCACTTTTATACAGATAAGGGGGAAATCCCCGCGGTAGATGGGGTTAGCTTATCCGTTCATAAAGGCGAGGTGGTTGGAATTGTTGGTGAATCGGGATGTGGAAAAAGCGTAACCTCCTTATCAGTAATGCAATTAATCCCCAGTCCGCCTGGAAAAATAGTAAGTGGCAATATTAAATTTAAAGGTGAAGAAATTGTATCCGCTTCCAATAAAAGGATGAAACAAATACGTGGTAATGAGATTTCCATGATCTTTCAGGAGCCAATGACTTCGTTAGACCCTTTGTTTACTATAGGCAATCAGATTATGGAAGGGATACAATTGCACGAAAAAATAAGCAAACAAGACGCTCGAAACAGAACTATGGCATTATTACGACTGGTAGGTATCCCAAGAGCAAATGAGATTGTGGATAGTTACCCTCATCAATTGTCAGGCGGAATGAGGCAACGTGTAATGATTGCCATGTCCATGGCTTGTAACCCAGATTTGTTAATTGCAGATGAACCTACAACAGCACTTGATGTTACTATTCAAGCACAAATATTAGATCTTATGCGCCAGTTAAATAAAGAAAAACAGACAGCGATCTTATTAATCACTCATGATTTAGGCATCGTGGCAGAAATATGCGATCGAGTTGTTGTCATGTATGCGGGGCAAGTAATTGAAGAAGGGACGACGAGAGAGATATTAAAATATCCAAATCATCCTTATACGAAAGGTCTAATTCGATCACTGCCAACTATGAATAAAAAAGAGCAACGTCTTTACTCCATTCCAGGAATTGTACCAAAGCCAAAAATGGGAAGAGTAGGCTGTCGTTTTGCACCACGCTGTGACCTTGCGTTTGAACGTTGTTTTCAAGAGACTCCTCCATTGTTTGAGTTAGGGAGAATTCGTAAAAGCAGGTGCTTTTTAAATGAACAAACGGAAGGAGGAAGAGCAGAAAATGACAAAACCACTGCTGGAAGTTAAGGGACTGAAAAAATATTTTGAGATAAGAGGAGGGGTGTTTGGTCGAAAAACTGGGGAAATAAAAGCCGTCGATGACGTCTCTTTTACAGTAAGAGAAGGAGAAATACTAGGCATTGTCGGAGAATCAGGCTGTGGGAAGTCCACGACTGGAAAATCGATTTTGCGCTTAATTGAACCTTCGGCTGGGGAAGTGACATTTGCGGGTAGAAAGATTACTCATTTGGATTCAGAAGAGCTGCGCAAACTACGTAAGAATATGCAGATTATTTTTCAGGATCCGTACGCTTCTTTAAATCCGCGGCACACGGTTGAAAAAATAATTGGTGAACCTCTGCTTGTCCATAAGACGATATCTGCGGAAGAACGAAAAAAGCGAGTGAAAGAATTATTAGAAGTAGTCGGACTTAGCAGCTATCATGCTTCAAGATACCCGCACCAGTTTAGTGGCGGACAACGACAGCGAATCGGAATTGCCCGAGCACTAGCGAACCATCCCAAATTAATTATCTGCGATGAACCAGTATCAGCATTAGATGTTTCCGTTCAGTCACAAATTCTAAATTTGATGCAAAAGCTGCGCGAAGAATTTCAGTTAACTTATGTGTTTATCGCTCACGATCTAAGCGTTGTAAAACATATAAGTGATCGGGTAGGCGTTATGTACTTGGGAGGCTTGATGGAATTAGCGGACAAGGACAAGTTGTATACAGGTCCCAAACATCCATATACACAAGCGTTATTGTCAGCAGTACCAACACCGGACCCTGACGATGTCAGAGAACGAATTATTTTAAAAGGCGATGTACCAAGTCCAGCTAACCCTCCGACAGGGTGTGTGTTTCACACAAGGTGTCCACAAGCAATGGACATTTGTAAAACAGTAAAACCAGTGTTTGAAGAGGTGGAAGATAACCATTTTGTCGCATGTCATTTGTTCGTTATGTAAGGTGCTGTAGGTTACCACTTACAAAGTTGAGTTGAATGCAAACAAATCTAAGGCAACCTATTAGTTCGGAGACTTTTAGGTCATACCCACGCGGTACTAACAATAAGGTGGAATATAATATCAATTAATTGAATATTAGATTTATTCATCTCTATTTGCATATTCTTGCGGTATAAACAATCAGTGGGATGAAAGATACCCCCCGCTGATGGAAGATTTACTTTATAGGTTTGATGAAACAGTATCAAATATATTCAAGTTTTAAAGGGGGAAGAATGATGAAGGGGAAATACGCATTTTGGTCCATCCTAATGCTTTTATTTATTTTATTATTAACAGCCTGCAGTGGGGATGGGGGAGCAGATCCCGGTGCTTCAGAAGAAGGGAACGAAGAGGGTACAAGTGAGCAAAAAGGTTCAAATGCTGCTGGAGACCAGGTGTTAGTTTATGCACGCGGTGGTGATTCTGTCAGCTTGGACTTTGCTAGTATTTCCGACGGAGAATCTTCTCGGGTTACGAAAAACATTTTTGAAAGCTTACTGGACTATGATAAAGAATCTTTTGAAGTAGTCCCCGGTTTAGCACACGACTGGGAAGTTTCAGATGATGGTTTAAGTTATACTTTTTTCTTAGAAGAAGATGTCACTTTTCATGATGGAACACCCTTTAACGCCGAAGCTGTAAAAATCAATTTCGAACGCTGGGCAGATCCGAAACATAAATACGCCTTTACCGACAAGGGGTATGCATATCCGCTGTATGGAACGATGTTCGGCGGCTATAAAGGTGACGACACACATAATATTAAAGAAATAAATGTGGTGAATGATTATGAAATTGAATTTGTATTACAAGCGCCCCAAGGACCATTCCTGCAAAATATGGCTATGCATTATTTTGCGATGACCTCTCCTGCGGCTTTAGAAAAATATGGTCCGGATATTGGAGAAAACCCTGTAGGGACAGGACCATTTAAATTTGTCAGCTGGAGTAAAAATGATCAAATTATTTTAGAAAAATTTGCAGATTACCGCAAAGAAGGGCTACCAAAGTTAGATCAAGTTATCTTTGAAGTTATTCCGGAGAATTCAGCGCGATTAATCGCTTTACGTTCTGGGGAAGTGGATATTATTGATGGGATTAACCCAGATGATGCTGCCGGGATTGAGTCAGAAGAAGGGCTTGAGTTATACGTTCGAGGAGAAAATAATGTAGGTTTTCTAGGCATGAATGTGGAAAAGGAGCCATTAAATGACAAATTAGTTCGTCAGGCCATCAATTATGCTGTTGATACAGAAGCTATTGTAGAAGCGTTGTATGCTGATTATGCAACAACGGCAATTAATTTAATTCCACCGAACTACCTTGGTTACAATGAAGAGATAAAAGCCTACGGGTATGATGTGGAGCGCGCACAAGAATTATTAGCAGAAGCAGGATATGATAACGGGTTTGAGTTGGATCTTTGGGTCATGCCTGTGTCCAGACCATACATGCCAGACCCTGAAACGGTAGCCGAAATCGTTCAAAGCAATTTGGAAGAAGTAGGTATCACAACCAACATTGTACGAGAAGAATGGGCGCCTTATCTAGAAAAAACCGGTAAAGGGGAACATGAGCTATACTTGCTCGGTTGGTCTGGATCTAATGGAGACCCAGATTACTTCTTTGATAGCTTATTGCATGGAGATAGTATTGGCGGGGAAAACCGTTCGTTTTATAAAAACAACGAGGTGGATGAATTAATTGATCAAGCTGGAGCTGAAATTGATCAAGACCAACGTGCAGAATTGTATAAGCAAGTGCAAGCGATCCTTCATGAAGAAGCTCCAGGAGTAAACATTGTACATTCAACACCTCTTGCTGCAGCTAAAAGTGAAGTGAAAAACTTCATTCCACATCCGTCTACAAGTGATCCATTGGAAGAAGTTGAGATTGCAACGGAATAAAGCTTAAATGGATATCTTCTAGAACCACAATAGAGTATCGCTTCGCTATCTTTGGGTGGTAATTGGAAATAGCCGATCGTTTGAAAACGCTTGTGTTTGCTGCTGAATTTTTCCTTATCCGATGAAATTTTTATATATCCGAATTTTGTTGAAAGTTAGGGTGGAGAGGTTTGGCAGCGAACTGTATCGAACAAAATAGGGGGAACTATTATAAAATATTATTTTAATATACATTTTGCTTACCTTCCCTATTTTGTTGAGCTAAATTGAAATAAGATTGGGGTGAAAAGGTGACTGCATATATCATACGCCGTTTGTTGCATCTGATTCCGGTATTAATCGGAATGACATTAATTACTTTTTCGATTGTGCATTTAATACCAGGTAATCCCGCGCAAACTATCCTAGGAGAAGCAGCTACACAAGAAGCTGTTAAAAATCTCGAAGAAAGTATGGGATTAAATGAACCATATATAAAGCAATATGGAATTTATGTAACGGATTTATTAAAAGGTGATTTAGGAACATCGTTACGAACAAAAGCTGCTATTACAAAAGAAATTTGGCCGCATATTGCAGCTACATTTGAATTAACTTTTTTTGCCATGCTATTTGCTATATTTATTGGTGTTAATGCAGGCATCATTAGTGCTTGGAAACAAAATTCCTGGTTTGATTTCTTAGCTATGCTATTCGCGCTTGTAGGAGTATCCATACCTGTCTTCTGGTTAGCTTTAATGGAACAATGGGTATTTGCTCAAGAGCTTGGGTGGTTTCCTGCTTATGGAAGGGAAAATAGCCGCGATCCAATTGCAGCCATTACACAATTTTATGTCCTTGATGCATTCATTCATTTGGATTTTCCAAGAATCTTCACTATTTTAAAGCATCTTCTATTACCTAGTATTGCACTCGGAACAATTCCGATGGCCATTATTGCAAGAATGACTCGTTCTAGTATGTTGGAGGTAATGCAGTCTGATTATATTCGAACTGTTCGAGCTAAAGGTGCAGGACAATTTCTGGTTATTTATAAACATGCTTTAAAAAATGCGACCATACCTATTCTAACTGTAATCGGTTTACAAACAGGTGTACTGTTAGGTGGGGCGATACTAACAGAGACGATTTTCAGTTGGCCAGGAATTGGCAGGTATGTATTTGAAGCAATTAATTATCGAGATTATCCAGTGATTCAATCAGGTGTTTTAGTGATTGCTTTTCTCTTTGTCATAATTAATTTAATTATCGACATTTTATATACGTATATTGATCCAAGGATTAAATATTAGGGGGTGATGGAATGAGTGCAGAAAAAAATAATAAGCAAGGACAGAAACTGCCGCTAACCAACCCTGCAACTCTGGATTCGCATAGCGATGAGGATGACATCGAAGAAACATCTCCGTGGAAAGATACATGTAAATACTTGCAGAAAAATCGCTTTGCTATTACTGGATGTTTAATTATCTTATTTTTTGTTTTATTCGGTTTTTTAGCGCCTTTATTGACATCTTATTCTTATCAAGGACAAGACTTAGCCAATCGCTTACAACCGCCCTCATCAGAGCATTGGTTTGGCACAGATGATGTAGGGAGAGATATTTTTACTCGTATCGCCTATGGTGCAAGAGTTTCTATGCAAGTTGGTTTTTTTGCCGTCACAGGGGCACTTGTATTTGGTACGTTACTAGGAATGATTGCCGGTTATTTTGGTCGTTGGATAGATACCATTATATCGAGAATTTTTGATATCGTATTAGCATTTCCGAGTATTTTGTTGGCAATTGCAATTGTTGCCATTTTAGGCGCTTCCTTGCAAAATGCATTAATAGCGATTGCCATTATTAATATACCAATCTTTGGGAGGATCGTTCGGTCGAAGGTTATTAGTTTACGGGAGGAAGAATTTATCATGGCCGCCAGAGCGCAAGGAATGAAAAACGGGCGCATCATCTTCCATCATATTCTGCCTAATAGTGCCGCACCAATTATTGTACAAGCTACACTAGGGTTTGGGACAGCTATATTAGACGCGGCCGCACTTGGGTTTTTAGGGTTGGGTGCACAACCCCCAACACCTGAATGGGGGGCCATGCTGGCAGCTTCGCGTGATTTTATCCAACTAGCCCCATGGACGCTGATTTTTCCTGGCATTTCGATCATGCTCGTTGTTTTAGGCTTTAACCTTATTGGTGATGGATTGCGAGATGCTTTAGATCCTAAAATGAAAAATTAAAGGATAGTTTGAATGAGGCAGACTCAAAATAGGATTTATCCGCGTATTTTGAGTCTGTCTTATTAAAAGATAAGAAAGTAAATTTTGTCGCTTTGGGATAAAGAAATGAACTAAATAAGCCACGTCCGGCGGCATTAGCCCAGCAACGATGTGACTTCACGAATCGCCCTACGATAAGTCATCATCGGTTTCGTGGTTAAGAGGAAGGCCGACTAACAACGGGCTTGCCGCTCAGGCGTCGGCATACTCCTGTTGCAGGAGCATGATTCCTAAAGCTTTAGTTGATTCGTTCCATTCGCTACGTTGCTAAACGGGCATCTTGCGCCTTTGTTCGTGTTTGCTTAAAAAAGCTGATAATCTAAAGCGAATGAATTAACTTCTATTAATTAATTGGCTATAGTTCGAGGATCAGCTGTCGAAAAAGTCACTCGTAACAGAGCGCACTCGTTTTAAATCAGAAAAGTGACTCGTATCATTACAAATTTACCTCTTAGCTTCTTTACTATAAATGATGACATCAAGTGTTTGCTTATTGTATGATCATACGTAGGATGATTATCCTGATAAGCCTATTGGAGTGAAAAAGATGTCACAAATAACGATACTAGTAGCTGATGATGAAAAGGAAATCGCTGATCTTATTTCTATTCATTTGAAAAAAGAAGGATATAATGTAATTACGGCAACAGATGGGGCGGAAGCCTTGCAGCTTGTTCAAGAGCAAGTTGTCCACTTAGTGATTTTAGATATTATGATGCCAAAAATGGATGGATATGAAGTGACTCAAAGGATACGGGAAAAATACCAAATGCCAATTATTTTTGTAAGTGCAAAAACATCTGACTTTGATAAAGTAAAAGGGCTAGTTATTGGTGCTGATGATTATATGACGAAACCGTTTACGCCAATGGAATTAGTAGCTCGTGTTAATGCACAATTAAGACGGTTTACGGTGTTAAATGGGAAGAAAGATGTCACAAATAATACCCTTGAATATGGTGAGCTATGCATAGATAAGGACCAACGGAGCGTAATCTTATATGAAGAAGAAATTGAGCTGACTCCGAAAGAGTTCGATATTTTATTCCTGCTGGCAAGTCACCCGAAGAAAGTGTTTGATGTCGAGACTATTTTTCAGCAGGTGTGGGGTGAGCTGTACTATGAAGGAGCGAATACTGTCATGGTACATATACGAACATTAAGGAAGAAGCTCAAGGAAGACCAGCGTAAGGATAAATGGATTAAAACGGTCTGGGGAGTGGGGTACAGCTTCCATGGGTAATAGGGTAAAAAATTTTCGTACCAAAATGGTTATGCTGTTTGGATTAAGTATGCTGTTTGCTGGTGTGGTGACATTTTTCATTTTTTTAGGGCTCCGTTTTTATTATCACAACTATGTGCAAGCAGAGGATCCTTTAGCTAATATTCGTAGCGTGATAGCAAGAGTAGGTGATTTCAACTTTTTTATCCTTCTATTTATTCCACTTTCCATCATGTTTTTCTATTTGTTAACGAAACGGTACTCCCTTTATTTTAAAGAAATTTCACAAGGAATTCACCAACTCGCGAATGGTAATTTTACACATCATGTGCAAATTGACACGAAGGATGAATTCCATGATATAGCTGAAGATATTAATACAGCGGCGAATAAGTTGCAGCAAGCTATTGAACGTGGTGATTTTGCTGAAAGTAGCAAAGATCAATTAATTGTCAATTTAGCTCATGACTTACGAACTCCCCTAACATCTGTCCTTGGTTATCTGGATGTAGTACTTAAAGATGAGCACTTAACGGATGAACAAAAGCGGCATTACTTATCCATTTCATATAAAAAGTCACAACGCTTAGAAGCTCTGATTAATGAGTTATTTGATATAACAAAAATGAACTATGGCATGCTGCAATTGGATAAAACGGAAATTAATCTTGGGGAGTTGCTCCAGCAATTGAATGAAGAGTTTTATCCGGTGCTTGAAAAAAATCATATCCGGACCCGGTTAGATATTCAATCTCGTTTAATGATTATTGCTGACGGTGAAAAGCTTGCTAGGGTATTTGAGAATTTGCTTACAAATGCTATTCGTTACGGATCTGACGGGAAATTTATTGATGTAAAAGCTTTTCAAGACGCAAATGACATCGTTGTACAAGTTATTAATTATGGTGATAGCATTCCGGAGGAGGTATTACCAAATGTTTTTGAGATGTTTTTTAAACAGGATCATTCGAGAACATATAAAGCGGGTAGCACAGGATTAGGATTATTTATTGCGAAAAATATTGTTGAACAGCATGGTGGGAGTATTAAAGCAGATAGCACAGTGATTCGAACTATATTTGAAGTTCGATTGCCAAAACTGTGATATTGGAAAATGAAGGGGGCTATTTTAGATTTGTTATTGCGCAAACTCAGGTTCTGCGTGTTTCAATGCCGCCCTCCAATATAGAAACTGCTATATTGGAGAGCGGCATTTGGAGCTTTAACGCGGTATTTTAATCCGGGTGTTTTAAGAAAAATTTAAGATTTACCATAGTGAAAATTTAAGTATTCCTTTCTATCATTTAAATGAAGGGAGGAAATGGAAATGAAAAAAAGTAGATTGTTTTTATATATAGTAATTATTGGCGTGATTGTTGGAATTATGTGGTTTGATAAAAATAATAAACCCATTGATTTTATCGAACCAATCCCTAAAGAAGTGGAAGAACCATTAAAAATTGATATAGAAGATATTTACAAAGGTGAGTTATTATTAGTAAATGAAGAGCATGGGATCAAGAAAAGTGCCAAATCGGACATCGTAAATTTATTTGAAAATAAGCACTTAATAGGCGATTATGGGTTAGTCGATCACAAAATAAAATTATCAAAAGAAATTACCACTTATTTTAATGAGATGATAGAGGCAGCTAAAAAAGATGGGGTGGATAATTTTCTAATCAGTAGCGGTTATCGTGAGTTTCAAGAGCAAACAAAGCTGTACCAAGAAATGGGGAAGAACTATGCGTTGCCGGCAGGTTACAGTGAGCATCAACTGGGCTTAGCACTTGATGTAGGTTCATCAGCAGGAACAATGGCAGAAGCAGAAGAAGGTGTGTGGGTTGCAGAAAATGCATGGCGGTTTGGGTTTGTTTTGCGCTACCCAGAGGAAAAGAAGGCGATTACGGGAATTGAATACGAGCCGTGGCATATTCGTTACGTAAGTAAACCACATAGTGCGATTATGTATGATAAAGACTTTGTTTTAGAGGAATACTTGGATTTCCTCAGGGACAAAAAACGAATTTCTACGACAGTGGATGGGAAAAATTATCATGTCCGTTACTACCCAGTATCCAAATCCATGACGGTAAATATACCAAAGGATTCTAAATATACAATTTCGGGTGACAATGTAGGAGGTGTTATTGTCACTGTGTATCATTAAAGCTACTTTTTTATGGTCTAGGAAATTATCAAATTTGGCAGCTGTGGATAAACTTACTAAGTTTTTAGCCACGTCCAGCTCCAGCACCCAGCAACTAGGCGACTTCACGAATCGCCCTACGATAAGTCATCATTGGTTCGTGGTTAAGAGGGAGGGCCGACTAAAACGGGCTTGCCACCCGACGTCGGCATACTCCTGTTGCAGGAGCATGATTCCTAAAACTTTAGTTAATTCGCTCCAGTTGCTACGTTGCTAAACGGGCGCTCTGCGCTTTTGTTCCTTCCGTTTTATACTAACTTTTAATTGCTCCATTCATCGTGATAATGAGTTCAAAATCATTTGGCACCATTTACAATAATTTAATGAAAAATATATAGCAACGAACACCTCTCTATGTCATAGTATAACTATACATTTATATGAATCTAGTAAATGGGAGGGTATGTATGGCTAACCAGATACGTTCTAAATGGATTTATGTTTTATGGATTGTGGCTCTGATCATGTTAAATGTTGCTCCGGTAGCTGTAATTGCTGCTGGAGAAACGGGCGCAGCGGAAGAACTAATTATATCAGAATACGTCGAAGGTAGCTCTCAAAATAAGGCGATTGAAATTTATAATGGCACGGGAGCTGATGTTAATCTCGCAAGCTATCAATTAAAGTTGTACAGTAATGGGAAAACTGAACCAAGCAACACAGAAAATTTGGAAGGAATGTTAAGCCATGGCGATGTTCTTGTACTTGCTCATGGCCAAGCAAATGAATCTATTAAGCAAGTAGCCGATATTACCTCGGCAGTTGTTAATTTTAATGGGAACGATGCAATTGCTTTAGAGAAGAACGGTGAAATAATTGATGTGTTGGGTGTAATAGGGTACGCGTCAGATTTTGCTAAGGATAAGACGTTAGTGAGAAATGCAAATGTGTCTACACCAACTTCAACCTATGACGCTAGCCAATGGACCGGTTATGGGAAAGACGTATTTACTTATTTAGGAAGCCATACGATGGATGGGAATGATGAGAATAATCCTGGTGAACCAACGGATCCAGACCCCAATCCAGAGCCAGACACACACACGATTGGCGAAGCAAGACAATTAGCAGATGGTTCTAGAGTCGTTGTGCAAGGGATTGTTACTGCTAATTCGGAAGCATTCAGCAATGGCAACCAGTTTAGTACATACATACAGGATGATTCAGCTGGAATAAATATATTTAACTTTGAACGAGGTGATTTACCTGAGGTCCAAAAAGGGGATCGTGTTAAAGTTACAGGAACATTGGCCTCTTATAAGGGACTAAAAGAAGTGGTTCCTGCTTCTATTGAAATAGTTGAACGAGGACAAGCACTACCAGAAGTACAACAGATAACATTGGCAGATTTGCAAAATAACGAGATAGCGGAGTCTTACGAAGGTGAGCTTGTACGTATAAATGGCTATATTAATTCCATACCTAGTTCTCCCGCTGGCGGCGGATACAATATAACGTTTATCGATCAAGACTATAACTCCGCATTATTACGAATGATGGAAAAAGCTGTTGATATTAGTCAAGTTGAAGAGAAGCAATGGTACGATATTACTGGAATTGTTAGTCAATACAATGATTATCAGCTGTTGCCTACTGAACAGGCTGATTTACAAGTAGCCGAGGAACAACCAGACCCTCCTTCAGCTGCAGGGGAATATGAAACCACCGTGGAAAAAATAACCGATGGGGATACTATTCGAATTGCTGATCCCGTGTTTGGAAGTAATCGTGTTCGGTTTGTAAATATGGATACTCCAGAAACATATGCAGCAAAAAATAAAGATCCAGAACGTCAAGCGATTAATGAAAATCAAAAATATCATGGTGATGAAGCGACAGCACATATCGGAACATATATTCAGCCAGGCGATAAAATTACGGTCAAAGTTGGAGAACATCCGACAGATGATTATGGACGTCTGCTAGCAGAAGTTATTACAGTTGACGGGAAAAATGTGAATCTCGAAATGGTACGTGATGGCTATGCTGTATCCTATTTCATTGCACCTATTGACGAAGAGGCATACCCGAAATATCAGCAAGCCGTTAAAGAAGCAAAAGATCAAGGGTTAGGTATTTGGGATGCGGATAATCCGCTGATGGAATTACCGTTTGCATTTCGTGCGAATGATGATCAAAAAGGCTTCTTGCGCTTTGTCGGTAATTCAGATACAAAAGAATACGTCATTCCAGATGATTGGGCAGATGTACCTGTAGAAAAGCGCGTGTTTTTCTCAAGCTCAGAGGAAGCAGAATCCTATGGTTATCAGCCAGCAGGTGGAGGAAATCCTATAGAGGATAACTTACTTGTGCAATTTTTAAGCATGAATGATTTACACGGGAAAATAGATCAACAATACAATTTAGATCCAGATGGAGATGGCTTATTCGATACGTATGGTCGCATGGATTTTGTTGCATCAGCTTTAAAGGAAAGAGAGCAGGACAATCCAAATACATTTATGGTGCACGCTGGTGATATGATCGGTGGAAGCTCGCCAATTTCTGGATTGCTTCAGGATGAGCCAACAGTCGAAATTCTTGAAGAAATTGGCTTCGATGTCGGTACGGTTGGGAACCATGAGTTTGACGAAGGTACGGAAGAATTGATGCGGATGGTAAATGGGGGAGAACATCCAGATGGAAAAGGCACAGAGGGTTATGATGGGATGAATTTCCCACAGCTTTGTGCTAATTGTGTGGACAAGAAAACGGGAGATACGATTTTGCCTCCATATCATATGGAAGAAGTTGATGGCGAAAAGATTGGTTTTGTAGGGGTAAACACGCAAGCATCTGCTAATATGGTAATATCTGAAGGGATCGCAGATATTACATTTACCGATGAAACAGCAGCCGTCAATAATGCAGTAGCCGAGTTACAGCAACAAGGCGTTGAAGCAATTGTTGTATTAGCACATATTCCTGCCGATCAAGCAGGCGATGGTGCAACCGGAGAAGCAGCTGATTTAGCAAGAGAAGTTAATGACGCGGTGGATATCATTTTTGCTGCTCATAACCACCAGGTGGTAGATGGTATCGTTGACGATAAATTAATCGTTCAAGCGTCTGAATATGGAAAAGCTTTTGCTGATGTAGATGTGGAAATTGATCGCACGACTGGCGATATTGTTAAGAAAGATGCCGACGTCGTGTTTGTAAAGCAAAGCGACTACGAAGTAGATCCTGCTGTCAACGATATTCTAGCGAAATATGAAAACCAAATTGCTCCAATTATGAATGAAGTAGTCGGGTATAATGCAACTGATTTAACGGGCGATTACACCAATGAAGGTGATCACGGGTTAGGAAATCTAATTGCAGATGGAATGAATTCAGTCATGGCTAGTGATTTCGCGATGATGAATGGCGGTGGTATTCGTGATAATTTGTTAGCTGGAAAAGTAACCTGGGGAGACTTGTATAATATTCAACCATTTGGAAACACATTAATGACCTTTGAAATTAAAGGGAAAGACCTGGCGCCGATTATTAATGCACAACTGTCGCCAATATACGGACCAGACTATAGCATTAGTGGCTTTCACTACACATGGAATCCGGAGACGAATCAAGTAGTAGATGTTACGTATCCAGATGGTACACCAATTGAAGCGGATAAGGCGTTCACCTTAACTGTAAATAATTATATGGGTACTTCGAAAAATCCGAAGCACAGCCCAATTAGTGAACTTGGTAAAAATCCGGTTATGGGACCGTCCGATCTTGATGCAACGGTTGAATTTGTCAAAAGTTTAAACACAACGGAGGATCATCCGTTCTTATTTGAAGCAGAAGGTAGAATTTCTGTTGCCAAAAATGAAGAGCCGCCACCAAACCCTGGAGGCGGTACAGGAGACCCAGGAACTGGTAATGGTGAAGGTCCCGGAAATAGCGAAAACGATGGTGATAACGGAAACAATGGTAACACTGACAATAACGTAAATATAAATCATGGTGGTAATCAAGGAACAAATGATGGCGGTACTATACCAGGAAAGGATAACGATGACCGTGACAATGGAAACAACGCTGATAACAGTTCGTCAGGTAACAACGCAAATGGAAGTTTAACTGGGAATACTGATCAAAACGTATCAGGAACACCAGGAAGTAAAAATAACGATACAGGCATATTGCCAAACACGGCAACAAACCTATATAACTTGTTATTCACTGGTTTAGCTCTTATTGTTCTCGGTGTAGCATTGTATATGAGAAAACGATTTGGAGCAAAAAAAGCAAGCTAAATATCCATCGAAAAAGGGGCACATGCAACGCATGAATCCCCTTTTTCTAATAAGATTAGAATATAAAACATGTTATTATGTTCTTTCCAACATGCGCTCAAGCGCAAGACGAGCACGGGAAGCAGTTTGTTTTTCTACAGTAATTTGATTAATCGGTAATCCTTGCTGAACTTTTTCTAAAGACCAGAGAAGGTGTGGTAGATCAATTCGATTCATTGTCAAACATGGGCACATATATGGATTTAGCGAAATGATATGCTTATCTGGATGTTGGTTCATTATTCGTTGGACGAGATTCATTTCCGTTCCAATCGCCCAAGAGGTACCTGCCTTTGCCTGTTCAATCGTTTCAATAATATATTTAGTGCTGCCATTATAATCAGATGCATCAACCACTTCCTTCTTGCATTCGGGATGGACAATAATTGTCATATTGGGGTGTTCTTTTCGTACATAGTCGACATTATTTAGAGTAAAGTTTTCGTGTACAGAGCAATGCCCCTTCCATAGAATCACTTTTATTTTCTGTACATCTCCAGTAAAAACGAGCTCATCTTGGATCGGATCCCATATAGCCATTTCTGTTTCATCGATACCAAGATCAGAAGCAGTGTTCCTCCCTAAATGCTGATCTGGCAAAAACAAAATCCTTTCTTTTTGTGTAAATGCCCATTCCACCATCTTGTGTGCATTCGATGAAGTAACAGTAGCTCCCCCATGTTCACCGACAAATGCTTTAATTGCCGCTGTCGAATTTACATACGTCAACGGTAAAATGGAATCATCAAATAGTTGCCTGAGCTTTTTCCAAGCGCGTTCAGTTTGATAGATGTCAGCCATATCTGCTAGAGAACATCCTGCTCTCCTATCAGGTAAGAGCACCATTTGTTCATTACTTGTTAACATATCGGCGGTCTCCGCCATAAAATGAACACCGCAAAATACAATGTAAGCTGCCTCTTTATTTTGTGCAGATACTTGGGCAAGCTGAAGAGAGTCGCCAACAGCGTCAGCAAATTGAATGACTTCGTCTTTTTGATAATGATGTCCGGGAATGAATAAGGCATTACCTAAATCAAGCTTTATATGTTTAACTCGCTCCTCCATTTCTTGTTGCGATAAGGCTAGATATTCTTTCGGAATGGATGTGGATGGTTGGGTTAACTCTTTAAGCAGATCCATATATATAACTCCTTGTATATTATATTTAAGGTTTTAGTCTTCCGACTGTAAAAAGGAAAACCCTATGAACCTAAGTAATTTCTTATTTGGTATTTCCTCAATTATTTGAGAAAATATATTTAATGGATTGAGAGGTGGATCGTTCACTCCTTGGGTGATAAAACTCGCTATCGAAAGACTGATCCCTCTCTCTGTTAAGCTGATTACGAATGAGTTAGATGTTGAAGGAGCCTACCCTTACTCCGTATTTAGCACAAGGTCGTGACGCTTTTCAGGTGAGTGGCATTCAATCCAAATAAGTAAAGAAGGTGAAGCTATGTTTTATCTAGGTATTGATATTGGCAAGCGTACACATGTTGCTTCTGTTATGGATGATACAGGAAAAGTATTATTAAAGGGTTTCTCTTTTTCGAACTCATTAGAAGGAGGTCACTCATTACTCACTCGTTTACGCACTATTTCAGATGATCCAACCCACTTCCTTGCGGGAATGGAAGCGACAGGACATTATTGGCTCGCTCTTTTTTCTTTCCTAGATGAAGCCGATTACTTCATCCATGTCATTAACCCTATTCAAACAGACGGGTGGAGAAAAGGTATTGAAATTCGAAAACGAAAGACTGATATTATTGATTCCGTCTTAATTGCTGATCTTATTCGTTACGGTTCATTTGAAGACACTACTTTAGCGAATGAAGAGATGTTCTCCTTACGTCAATTAACCCGCTATCGATCGTACTTAGTTGGAACAGCTGGTGATTTTAAACGTAAAATCATTGCCGTTATGGACCAAGTTTTTCCTGAGTATGATACGGTCTTTTCCAAAGTAGGTGTGTTTGGAAAGGCATCTAAAGCAGTGCTTATTGAATACTCTACACCAGATGCCTTTAACGAAATTTCTGCTGATGCTTTGGCCGAAACACTGCGTATGGCGAGTCGTAATCGTGTACGATTAATGAAAGCAGAATCATTAAAAACAGCTGCTTCAAATTCCTTTGGTATTCGATTTGCACAAGATGCATTCACTTTCCAACTACGCTCCATGATTGAACAACTAAACTTCTTAGAAACTCAAATCAAGCAAACAGAAGAAGAAATAAAACAGTTGATGGTCTCAATTAATTCCGTAATTGAAACGATTCCAGGTATCGGGCCAATTACTGGCGCAACCATATTAGGTGAAATAGGTGACATTCATAAGTTTTCTAATCCTAAAAAGTTAGTAGCTTATGCTGGTATTGATACTTCTGTATCACAATCTGGCCAATTTGATGCAACACGCAATGTCATGAGTAAACGGGGATCTCCTTATCTCAGGAAAGCGCTGTTTCAAGCTGCCTTGGTTGCTTCTCGTAGTGATCCTGTTTTAAAAGCATTTTATGAGAAAAAACGTTCAGAAGGGAAGCATCATCTAACAGCAATCGGTGCTGTCTCTCGAAAACTCTGTTACATCATTCATGCGATTTTAACTAAAAATGAACCTTACGAAATTCGTCAGTAAGTGAAAAAATATATTTTCTGATACTTATTTGGTATGCACTTATTTCATATATTTTCCTATGATTTATTTCATTTTTTCATTTGACTTTATATAGTTAGTCTTTCTAATAAAGTACAAAATGAGGTACTTTGGGATACCAAAATAACCGAATAGCCACGTCCGGTGCATGAGCCCAGCAACGATGCGACTCAGAAATACCCCCTACGCTAAGTCATCATCGGTTTCGTGGTTAAGAGGAAGGTCGACTAAAAACGGGCTTGCAGCTCAGGCGTCGGCATACTCCTGTTGCAGGAGTATGATTCCTAAAACTTTAGTTGCATCGTTCCAGTAGCTACGTTGCTAACCGGACGCCCTGCGCCTTTGTTCTCAATTAGCTATAGATAAAGTGAATCTTCCAGCAGGGGATTCATTCGTCCCCATGGCTTGTTTGTACCGCAATGGTAGACCTAAAGACTTCTTACGAAATAGGGTATGGAGGTGCTGTTATCTCCCACGTTGCAGACAGATTATCCAACTCCTGAAGTGGGAGTGCTTTAACAGCACCTTATCCACGGAGTAAACAGAAATTACATAATGAAATTATTTGTTCTGACTTTAAGTCATATTAGGTTCACATATAGACAGAAGCGCTTATATCTAGCGATGGTGCTGCATGTGTTAAATAACCTAATGAGATAAAATCAATCCCGCTTTTTGCATAATTCAGTAATTGCTCAAACTGGATACCGCCAGAAGCCTCAGTGATTATCGTTTTTGGAACATGGTGAATCCAATTCCTAATCCTTTCTGGAGAGCAATTATCAAACATAATAATATCGACTTCATTGGCAATCGCCTCTAATAATTGAGCTTCTGATTCAATTTCAACTTCTATTTTCACTGTATGACCAAGCCTGGACTTTATCCTTTGTACAGCATTAGTAATTGAGCCAGAAAAGGCAATATGATTATCTTTAATCATCACAGCGTCAGATAAACCGTATCGATGATTATATCCGCCTCCACACCGTACCGCCTGTTTTTCCAACATACGTAATCCAGGTGTCGTTTTTCTAGTATCACAAATTTTTACTTCTGTTTCTTTCACCATTTGTACAGCTTTTGAGGTTATTGTAGCAATTCCGCTCATTCGTTGGAGCAGATTTAAGATCACTCTTTCCACTTGTAATAGATGGATGATGGATCCTGATGCAGTAGCAATTACGTCACCAACTTCTAGTTGGTCTCCGTTTTCTTTATTTCTAATAAGCTGAATAGGAGTGTGGATCATTTGAAAACCCAAATCTATGATTTCAGCACCGCAAAAAATTCCTGGTTCTTTAGCATGAAATGTGATGGTTCCTTGCATATGTGTATCGAACAAATTTTGGCTCGTCATATCTCCATATCCAATATCTTCCAAGTAGAATTGATTAAGCATGGTGTTTAATTGTGTCAGGTTGATCATAAGTGACCTCCATTCTATTCGTCGTTTTAAAATGAATGATCCGTTTTTGTAGCCAATCCTCGTTATCTTTATTGGGAAAATCGGAACGAATATGGCAACCTCTTGTTTCTGTCCGGTGTAATGCTGCTTCTGTTATCAGACGAGCAGCAATCCACATAAAATATACTTGAATCGTGGAACGATCGCTTTGTTCGATCTGTTTAAAGGGATCAATCTGATAAGAGTCAAGCCATCTTAATTGTTTGGATAAACAATCATGATCACGAATAATTCCAACTGCTTGCATCATAGATTGCTGTAGTTCTTGTTTGGTAAATGGTAGTTTAGTAAGTTGTTTTCGACGTTGTTTCTTTGGTGTGAAATCAATCGGCTGTACATTGTCATGTTGTTGGATGATGTAATCTGCTAAACGTTTTCCATAAACAAGCCCCTCCAATAAAGAATTGCTGGCAAGACGATTTGCACCGTGAACACCACTTGCAGCAACTTCACCAATAGCATATAAGCCTTTCACTGAGGTAACGCCCCGATCGTCAATAACGACACCTCCGATCATAAAGTGTGCTCCAGGGATGACAGGAATTTTTCCTTTTTGAATGGAAACACCATGTTGCTTACACATGTTAGCTATTGCAGGAAATCTCGAGCTGAATTCTTTTACGGGTATAATGTCTAAATACACTTTTCTACCTGCTTTGATTTGTTGAAATAATTCATGGGCAACGATATGTCTCGGGGCTAAATCACCTAACGGATGAACATGTGTCATGAATGGCTCATTTAAATCATTTATTAAGGTCGCACCCGCCCCACGAACAGCCTCAGAAACAAGTCCTATACTTTTTCCATTTATATGGAGGAGGGTTGGATGAAATTGAAAAAATTCCATGTCGCTAAGCTTTGCTCCTACTCGATAAGCAAGAGCCACACCATCACCCGTAACGGCAGAAGTGTTAGACGTACTTGCATACAGTTCACCAGCTCCGCCGGTTGCGAGAATGATGTATGGAGCAACATAAGTATGACATGACCCATCTATATCTTTCGTTATAACGCCAATACATCTTTCTGCTTTGTTTTGCAATAAATCGATTACCATTTTGTTTTCCAGCCATTGGACACTCTTTGATAAATACAACTGGCGGAGAAGAAACTCTGTCATATATTTTCCAGTTTGATCTCCCCCACAGTGAGTAATGCGCGCTTTACTATGGGCTCCTTCTAAGCCTAAGGCTATTTTGCCGTCTGCATGCACATCAAACGGAGCAACCCCAACCCAATCCTTAATGATTTGCCTTCCTTCCATGACTAATGTATGAATGGCTGCGGCATTTCCATGTTGATCTGCAGCAGTAATAGTGTCCATGTAATGCTCATAGAGGCTATCGGTTGCGGAAATAGCAGCAGCAATTCCTCCTTGTGCGCGATAAGAATTACTATTTCTTAAACGATTTTTTGTGATAATCATCACATTAAACTGTTCTTTAAGTTGGCAAGCAAGTTGTAATGCGGCAATGCCACTACCAATAATGATTACGTCTGTTCCTTTCACTATAAACTCACCTTTTTTACATGTGTCTTGACACATATCATTACATATTATTAAACTAAATACAAGTGTTATATCATTATTATTTATAGACCATAAAAATCGGTTAAAAATAAAAAGCAAATTTGGACGAAAAAGTTTGTTGAAAATAAGGGCTGTGAAGAGGGGAAGAAGGAAAACTGTTGTCTGAAAAATATAATAAAGTATAAAACGCTAGGCTCTAAGTATAAGAATAACTACAGCTTTCACTAAAGGATTGCGTCAAGTAAAGTTCTAAGAGTAGGTAAGAAATATCTATCAGGATGATGGAAAGGAGATGAGAATAAAGTGATATATTTTGATTATGCCGCTACAACGCCAATAGATGAAGAAGTATTAGTCATCTATCAGCAGGTGGCTGCACATTATTGGGGAAACACAAGTAGCCTACACCATATAGGAGGAGAAGCAAAACAAGTACTGGAAAATAGTCGTAAAAGTTTAGCGACATTATTACATGTTCCACCAAGAGGGATTTATTTTACCTCAAGCGGCACAGAATCCAACCAGCTTGCAATTGTATCACTTGCCCTCAGTCAGTCGTATAAAGGCAAGCATATTATAACTTCACAAGCCGAACATTCTTCCGTTTTTTCAGCCTTATCGTATTTAGAAAATAAGGGGTTTGAAGTAACGAAAATCCCGTATACGAAAGATGGACAAGTAGATCTGCTTCAGTTAGAAAAAGCAATTCGTTCTGATACAATTATGACAACGATTGGATATGTTAACTCAGAAATCGGCTCTATTCAACCACTTGAGAAAATTCGCCAGCTATTGCATGCAGAAATAATTTTTCATACTGATGCTGTCCAAGCCTTTGGTAAAGTTGATCTATCAAATTTGCATAAGGTCGTCGACAGCTTTTCCATCTCATCACATAAACTATATGGTCCGAAAGGCGTAGGAGCGGTTTATATTCAACCAAGATTCGCCATTAAAGGTATATTTCCTTTACAAACTCATGAACACGGGATTCGGGGCGGAACAGTTAACACTCCTGGTATTGCAGCTTTTGCTGCCGCGGCATTAAAGTACGTTGGAGAAGAATGGGATAGCGCAATTAAATTAAGGCGGCTGTTCTTAGCAGCGTTAAAAAGAGAGCTAAAGTCGCAGCAACAGGTAATTGAATCATCTGTATCACAGTTACCTCATATTGTTGGACTTACACTTCCTAATTATGAAGGACAGTTAATTATGTTAGAATGTAATCGAAAAGGCTTTTGCATATCAACTGGAACTGCCTGTGGACGAGCATCATCGACAGCAGGAAAAACAATGGTAGCGATGGGATATTCAGAGGAGAGACAAAAGGAGTTTATCCGAATTTCTTTCGGCAAAGATACGAGCGAAAATGATATTGTTCAATTAGTACAAGTATTGAAGGAAATTGTTGTAGGAAATAAGGAAATAGGTGATAAAGATTGCGAGAAAAGAAAAAATTGTTCGGTGAAGAGCGAAGGAATTTAATTTTAAGTCTATTAAAAAATGCCAACACCCCAATTACTGGTGGAGAACTGGCAAAAAGGACCAATGTTAGCCGTCAGGTAATTGTTAATGATGTGACTTTGCTAAAAGCGAGGAAGGAACCGATTATTGCTACGAGTCAAGGATATATGTATTTGTCTCCCAAAGCCGATAGAAGCGTAGAAAAGACGATTGCCTGTCAGCATACACCTGATCAAGCAGAAGCGGAATTAATAATCCTTGTCGACCATGGAATAACGGTAAAGGATGTAACGATAGAGCATCTTGTTTATGGTGATTTGACAGCTTCGATTATGGTATCGAACCGAAAAGAAGTAGAGCAATTTATCCACAAAATCACATCCACTGGTGCAGCATATTTGTCCGAACTTACAGGTGGCGTCCATTTGCATACATTGCTTGCCGATAAAGAAGAACAATTAAACGAAGCAGAAATGGCTTTAAAGCAAGCGGGATTCTTAATGGAGACAAACGAAATGAGGGAATGATTCCATAGTTGGGTTATATTATCCCATCTCCACCAGCAATTTTTGGAGCAAAACAACGTTTAGAACGTGCCAAGCACGGATTTATTGTTTTACCTCGTTTCTTTGCAATTAACCAAGACTATTTGATGGTTTAAGAATGGTAGGAAGAACCTCTGAATCGTTGAGAAAATTTTCGCTTAAAGTTGGATGGTCGAGGTAAAAAAGTGCTTTGCATGGAAGAGGGGCTGGATATATTCTTCTGAAATAAACAGCTAATATACATCCAGCGGGAGCGTTTCTAACAAAAATAGTGAAAAGAACTAGATGGAGGGTGAGAATTGCTTAGCACTGGCAAATCTCGCCAATTCATTTTTGATTGACGAGATTTTTCTTTGAATCCAATTAGGCAGGGACCTTTGGCATATTCATATTCTGAAAGGTATTAAGGTATAATTACGTCTGTTTCAATCAGCCTCGGATGAATAGTTTTCGCTTTTTCATATGCTATAGCAGAGTTAACGGAGTATACATGGAGTTTCAGACCTGCTTTTTTAATTTTTTTGGCAGTTTTTTTATCTATATTGTTAATAGATGTTGTGTAAATGGCGTTATTATATTGCTTTAATTTTTCAATATCAGCATCTGCATTCTTCAATGCATTTCCAAGGAACGTAACAGTTGCTTCTGGGTACCATTCGTTAAATTGATTTCGAATAGCTTCTTTACTTAATACAAAGAATGAATGATTTAACACTTTTGCTTCCTTAGCTTCTTCCACAATACGGTCTACGAATTCTTTATCATCCCAGTCACCTTTTGAACCATCAAAGTTAATACCAATTTTGTATTTATGAGCTTCCTCTAATACTTCCTCAAGTGTTGGGACTTTATAATCGGTTACATTTCCCTCCTTATCTTCAATATCAAAACTTTGGATTTCTTCTAATGTTAGATCTTTTACCTCTCCAGAGCCTGTCGTAGTACGATCAATCGTTTTATCATGCATCAATATATATTGGTCGTCCTTGGTTTTTTGGACATCAATTTCAACAAAGCCATATCCTAATAGGCCAGCCTGAGTTATCGCTTCTAATGTATTCTCAGGCGCCGCCACTTGTGCACCACGATGAGCACTTAATTCTGTTTTATTGCTTTGTAACCAGTTGTCACTCGGTGCTGCATTTGCAGCACCTCCAAATAAAGATGTTGCTAATATAAATGGTACAGTTAACAACAAGGCTTTTTTCCTTTTCATTGTCCTTCACTTCCTCTTCTTTAGTATTGGGTACGCTTTAACAATACATAAACAGTGTAAAGAGCATATTAATTTATTATTATTTTTAAGATAATTTTGTTGTTTCTTACGCTAAAAAACAATGTGTGTAAATGGTTAACTATATGCTTCAATCTGCTATTGACCTGTACGTAACTTCTTCTCAAATATTAAAATGAATGATAGCGTCTTCCACAAGCGAGCTCAAGAATGGAGTAATAATGGATGCTTGAGCACCTTTATTAAAAGGTACAATGATGTTACGCAACCTTTAATGTGGTATACCAAAAGCAATAAAGGAACGTAATTTCTTGAGGACTATAAAAAATGTTAAATAAAATTTGATGTTATGTCATGAGTGATCAAAATCAGCGGTGTTATTGAGGGTAGGAAACTAATTATATTAACGCAAATAACGCATTATCCACGAATAAGGAACCCCATATTTTAAATAGGTATTTGCTAAACACTGGTCTCATCATATACAAAAACATGGGAAAGACATGGAAGAAGAGTACAATGCTTGAATAGGAAGATGCGCGAAAAGAAAGATTCATGCTTTGGGCATATTTTTATTTAAGCATACAAAAGGGAGTGCAGTGGCTAATGTCACTGCACTCCCCTTATTGTGTGATGGAGTCAAGGGGGATCGAACCCCTGACCTCTACGCTGCCAGCGTAGCGCTCTCCCAGCTGAGCTATGACCCCGTATAGACACAAATCTTATTATAATTAACTATGTACATTATTTCAAGTATTATGTAAAAATAAACAAGAGAAACCTCATTAAATGACATTTTTTTGAACTTTAACTATTCAAAAAGACTATTTTAGAACAAATAGTTACGTTTCTATTAAAAATATTAAACATGGCTAAATCATGCGTGCATCAAGGGGAACCCGATTGTCATTTATCTAAAGGTAATTAGTTTTCATTGTGAAAATATCACAATTTTTCGAAGTTTGACGTTTGAAATACAGAGGAGTACCATAAATACAACAAAAAATATAATTATCAGTTTATTCTGAAGGAGTTTGAATTATGTCAACACATAGTAAAGAAGAAATTGTACAGAGCGTTCCCCAGACAGGTTTTTTTGGACACCCGAGAGGTCTCTTTACACTTTTCTTCACAGAATTTTGGGAACGTTTCTCCTACTATGGAATGCGTGCGCTTTTACTTTATTATATGTATACCGAAGTTGCTAGTGGTGGCTTGGGTATCGACAATGATACGGCCAAATCCATTATGGCAATTTATGGATCGCTCGTGTATATGTCAGGAATTATCGGCGGGTGGATTGCCGATCGGTTATTAGGAACGCAACAGACCGTATTTTACGGTGGTGTACTGATTATGGCTGGTCATATAGTGTTAGCACTACCTGCAGGTGTAACAGGATTGTTTTTATCCATGTTTTTAATAGTCATGGGTACTGGTTTGTTAAAACCAAATGTATCCAGTGTAGTTGGAGATCTTTACCGTTTATCAGATGTAAGAAGAGATTCTGCATTTAGTATATTTTACATGGGAATTAATATGGGGGCACTTATTGCACCATTAATCGTTGGTACGTTAGGACAAGAATATAATTATCATTTAGGATTTGGTGTAGCGGCAGTAGGTATGTTATTAGGTTTGATCGTTTTTATAATTACCAAAAAAAAATATCTTGGTTTAGCAGGAACGTATGTACCGAATCCACTTGCCCAAGAAGAAAAGAAAAAAGTACTTGGTACAATAACTACAGGTATTATTATCATTATTTTATTAGGTGCCATCACTATGCAAACAGGATTGTTAACCATTAATCGGTTTACTTATTTTGTTAGTATATTAGGTATTATAATACCTACGCTTTATTTTATCGTTATGTATCGTAGTCCAAAAACAAATGCAGACGAAAAATCAAGATTGCTTGCCTATATTCCTTTGTTCATCGCTGCCATTATGTTTTGGGCGATACAGGAGCAGGGTTCTATTATTTTAGCCGAGTATGCGGACAAACGAACACAATTAGAATTTCTTGGTATAGATCTAAAATCATCTTGGTTTCAGTCGCTAAATCCATTATTTATCGTTGCCTTGGCTCCAGTATTTGCCGGGCTATGGATAAAATTAGGTGAACGGCAACCATCAACATCGAAAAAGTTTTCTCTCGGCTTGTTCTTTGCTGGCTTATCCTTTTTAGTTATGATTATCCCGGCTTCGATCAATGGAACGGATAGCTTAGTAAGTCCTGTATGGCTTGTCCTTAGCTTTTTACTCGTCGTTATTGGAGAACTATGCTTGTCTCCTGTAGGTTTATCCGCAACAACAAAGCTTGCTCCAGTAGCATTTTCTGCGCAAACAATGAGTCTCTGGTTTTTATCCAATGCTTCAGCACAGGCAATTAATGCGCAAATTGTGAAGCTTTATAAACCAGCAACGGAAATCATATATTTTGGCGTAATTGGAACAATTGCTATTTTTCTAGGTTTAGCATTATTCCTGTTATCTCCAATAATTCAACGTTTTATGAAGGGTATTCGCTGATTTCTGTTATGTTAGCCATGGAATATGTAGGATATACTACCTATTATGTCCACATGAACTTGGGGATGAGGTTTCCTACTAATGTCTATGGACCTTATCAATAATAAATCAGAAACAGCTTTCTGAACGGAAAGTTGTCCTGTCATTCACATTTTATTGATATGCTCCCAATATGGTATGCAGAGAAATAATAAAAATTCTCTACAACTGTATTGGGGGCATATCACATGAATAAAGGTGCTATTTTCATTTACTCTTCCGTTTACGTCAGGCAAACAAATCTCCAATTTTTAATTTCTTAAGCTGAATAAATTTTAAACATCGAGGTTTCTTGATCGATAGACTTTGCGATTTCAAATGCTTCTTGCTGGTTTTTTTTATTATTTATTATCTCATACATAAATCTGATGATGAACATTAAGTTAGCGTTACCATCTATATCATCATCAGGACCTAGATAAGAGTGACATCCACTTTTAAGGAAGGCTTTTGCCAATGATTCACTTCCTAACGTACAACCTGCTGCAATAATTTTTATACCTTCCAGTTTTGCAAATTGCAGTACGTCTGTAGCACAAAAAAACTCCCCTTTTGGCTCATTAGGTTCATAGATTTCCTCAGCTAATTCGTTGATATAAAATCTGCCTTCATCACCATGGAAATTTAATATTAAATAGTCCATTTTATCTTCGCGATCTTCACCAGATAGTATATTTACAAGATCATTTGGTCTTCCTATCCAATGCATAGTAACTCTCACCCCAAAGGATTCAAGTGTGGATCGTAATGCATAGGATTCCATAGCGCAATCAGGTCCGACAGCTAAACTTACATATAATTCAGGTTTACTCATTTCTATACCTCATTTCTATACCTACGTTATAAATTTTCATTTATTATATATCTTTATAGTTTAGAAGTCAGCTTTTAAGTGCCTTTGACTTTAAAAAAATAATTGCTTGCTACTTGATAGATCTATTAACACAATCTTGCAGGCTTGTGGTTAAATAAGAAACATCTTCATTAAACAATGGGTACCTACATTTAAAGCCAAAATTTTCATGAAGACATTGTTCTAAACTTCCATAAGGGTAACCTTTTATGCTCTCTATAGGAGTAGTATGTTTTCCACTTGTCGTGATAAGTTATTCACTATGTAACGGTTCGCAACACAATATCAGTTTGTTAATCTAAGTACAACGCATCATAGGTCTTTCCCTTTAGGAATTGGATAATTGAACTGTAATAAAGTCTAAGCAAGAGATAGCGGAACTTCACACCTTGAAATTATACCGGCTGTGGTATTAATAAACCACGTGAATATATGGAAACTATAACTGATGGGAGGATCATTTTTGGTGAATTAAGATTTTCCAAAAGTCGTTTTTCTACCCCATTCTTTACATTCATGAAATAATTGCGATATATTGTTGGTAATTAAAAAATGGTAGATTCGTAAAGGAGTGAAGTATCGATGAAAAAGCAAGATGTAAAAATTGCCAATCGGGAAGCGTGGATAGGCCTAGGTTTAGTTGTGTTTAATTTTGTATGGTGGTTTGCTTTCGCTTACGGATTAGGAAATAAACAGCCTGATGATTATACATATATTTTGGGGTTGCCGGCATGGTTTTTTTATAGTTGTGTGCTTGGATTTATCGTTATGGCAATTCTTGTTACGATCGTTGTGAAAAAGTTTTTCGTAGCTATTTCATTTGATGAGGAGAAGGACGCAGAATGAATTGGGAATCACTCGTACCATTAATTGTAATTTTAATCGTTATTTTTGGAGTGGGGGTTTGGGCAGGAGGATATTTAAAGGCATCGACAAATTTTGCTCAGGATTATTTTTTAGGCGGAAGAAGCCTTGGTGGATTTGTGCTTGCGATGACAATGACAGCCACGTACGGAAGTGCAAGCAGTTTTATAGGTGGTCCTGGAACAGCATATAATGAAGGACTCGGCTGGGTGCTACTTGCTATGTCACAAGTCGCTACAGGCTACTTCGTGTTAATGATTTTAGGGAAAAAATTTGCTGTTATAACGAGAAAGTATAAAGCACTGACAATGGTCGATTTTCTAAAAGAACGTTACCAGTCCAAATGGGTGGTTATTTTTTCAGCAGTTAGTATTATTGTTTTTTTATTTTCCGCGATGGCTGCTCAATGGATTGGTGGAGCGAGATTAATTGAATCATTGATGGGAATTAATTATACAAGTGCATTGTTCATTTTTGCTGTAGCTGTGTTAATCTATGTTACAGTTGGCGGTTTTCGAGCTGTTGCTCTTACAGATGCGATTCAAGGTAGTATCATGTTTGGTGGTACACTTATTCTGCTTATTGCGGTCATTATAGCAGGCGGAGGGGTACCAGCAATTATAGCTGATTTAAGTGCTGAAAACCCGAATTTGATTACCCCTTATGGTTCAGAAGGGCAATTAACACCTGCTTACGTTTCCTCTTTTTGGATCCTTGTTGGAGTCGGGGTTGTTGCTTTACCGCAAATAGCGGTACGAGCGATGTCTTATAAAAATTCTCAATCAATGCACCGTGCCATTATCATTGGAACAATTGTCGTTGGATTCATTATGCTGAATATGCATTTAATCGGTGTATTTGCAAGACCAATTTTACCTGGTATTGAAGTCGGGGATAAGGTGATGCCTTTAATCGCCTTAGAGGTAATGCCAAATTGGTTGGCGGGAATGGTGCTGGCAGCGCCTATGGCGGCCATTATGTCGACAGTAGATTCGTTATTATTGTTAGTTAGTTCAACAATAGTTAAGGATGTTTACTTAAATTACGTAAAACCAGACGCTTCACAACAGATAATTAAACGAATTAGCATTGGTATTACTGCATTGCTTGGTGTGATTATATTTTTGATGGCTTTAAACCCGCCTGATTTGATCATTTGGTTAAATCTGTTTGCCTTTGGTGGATTAGAGGCGGCATTTATCTGGCCAATCGTATTGGGATTATATTGGGAAAAAGGGAATAAATACGGTGCACTTGCTTCCATGATTGCTGGAGTCGGGCTATATATTTTATCAGATACCTTTTTTCCACAGCCGTTTGGTATCCATTCTGTCGTCATGCCTGTTGTCATTTCATTTTTCGTTTATGTTGTAGTAAGCCTACTTACACAAAAGCAGGTAGCAAAATTAAACGTATAAAAGTGAATCTTCAATCAGTGGAGGGTTTATTTATCTCCCACTGATTGAATTAGAGCTTTCTTGAAAAAGGTGGTTGACACTTACCGGATCAACGAATAGGGGATTTAGGTATCGTTAACCCTGCAATGCATCTAATCTGGTTCCCGAAGTGGGGTCGTACTGCACACCTGAGTTTTGGAATAGTTATGTTGGTGAAAGCTTAGGCAGATTTCATACTGCGTGTCTTTACAATGTCTAATTGCAAAAGTTTTCCCTATATAGGAATGATGGATATTGCATATAACCCGCTCTGGAAACATAATTCGTGCACTTTAGGGCGGCTGCAAATTTTCTAGTGCTAATGTACTGCAGGGATTCACTGATGTTTTCCCTCCCGCAGGAGTCGACAAGTATTTCTTGAGCATTACTCGCCTTTGGAGTTAATAGCATCATTTGTTCCAAAGATCAGAAAGTATAAACTTATGTGCTAGGGGATAACGAAATAACGGAATAGCCACGTCAGGCGCATGAGCTCAGCAACGATGCGACTTCACAAAAACGCCTTGGATAAGGCTTCATCGATTTTCCGCTAAGAGGAAGGCCGACTAAAAACGGCTTGCCACTCAGACGTCGGCATCCCCCAGTTTTAGTGGCATGATTCCTTATAGTTGCTTCGTTCCAGTCGCCACGTTGCTAAATGGGCGCCCTGCATCTTTGTGCCAAATTCTTCTGCGTGGAATTAGGTTCAGGTTTTTATTTTTTCGGCAAATTGGTAAAAGGCATCTAATGCTGTAGCGTTGTGTAATGAGCCTTTGTTAACAATTTGCTCCATCGGTTTCCCTTGTAATATTTTCTTCACTGGAATTTCCAGTTTCTTACCGTTTAACGTTCTTGGCAAATCTGGAACTTCGTAAATGCCAGTAGGAACGTGGCGAGGAGAGCAGTGTGCTCGAATATGCTGGTTAATCTGTTGTTTTAAATCGTCTGTTAACTGCCAACCGTCCTTCATCACAACAAACAATGGAACAAAGGAATCACTATCTGGTTGCGGAATATCGACAATTAAGCTGTCCGCAATTTCGGGGATGCGGTCCACAGCTCGATAAATTTCGCTTGTGCCAATGCGCACACCACCTCGGTTAATCGTTGCATCTGACCGTCCGTAAATGACGCATGTTTTTCGTTTGGTTATTTTTAAGTAATCCCCATGCCTCCATATACCCGGGAAAACATCAAAATAGCTTTCCTTTAAACGGGTGTCGTCCGGGTCATTCCAAAAATAGATCGGCATAGATGGGAACGGTTCAGTTAATACAAGTTCACCAACCTCTTCTATTACCGGCTCCCCATTGTCACTAAAAGATTCGATTTTAGCTCCTAAGCCGCGACATTGCAATTCTCCAGCATAAACTGGCAAAGTTGGGACTCCTAAAATAAATGCAGTACATACATCTGTTCCTCCACTGGCAGAAGCGATCCATAAATCCTTTTTTACATTTTCATAACACCATAAAAAACCTTCTGGTGGAAGCGGAGATCCAGTTGAGCTGATATTTTTCAACTGCCTCAAGTCATAATTCGCATACGGCTTTATATTGTCCTTCATGCAGGAAGTAATGTAACTCGCACTTGTTCCGAATACGGTCATTTTCGTTTCTTCTGCTAACTGCCACAATCTATCTTTAGAAGGATAAGCAGGATTTCCGTCATACAATATGATGGTACTTCCTGTTAGTAGGCCTCCAATAAGGAAATTCCACATCATCCATCCCGTTGTTGTAAACCAGAAGAAACGATCATCTTCTCCGAGATCGACATGAAACGTCAGTGCTTTTAAATGTTCCAACAAGATACCGCCTTGACTCTGAACAATAGGTTTTGGTTTTCCTGTTGTTCCAGAGGAGAAGAGTACCCATAGAGGATCGTTAAAAGCGACATACGTAAAGCTTAGTGGGCGAACGGGAGCTTCTTTCATTGCCGCTTCCCAATGAATAACATGCTGTAAAGAATTGAAAGTTGCTTGTTTTTCTAAATACGAAATCGTAATGGTTGCTTCTAATGTTGGTAAACTGGATTGAATCTCGGCAGCTACATCAGTTCGGTCAAAAGCTTTTCCGCCGTATAAATAGCCATCAATGGTAAAAAATAATTTTGGTTCGATTTGCTGAAAGCGGTCAATGACACTTTGTGTACCGAAATCAGGAGAAGCACTGGACCAGATTGCCCCAACACTTGCAGTAGCTAGAAACGCAACGACTGCCTCATAAATATTCGGCAAATAAGCAACAATGCGGTCTCCCTTCTGAATGCCTAGACGTTTTAATACTTGTTGCATAGCCGCTGTATCTTGATAGAGCTGCCTCCATGATACTGCCTTTATTTTTCTGTTTTCCGATGTGTGAATGATCGCGGATTGGTCGGAAGTCGCACGGTTTCGAAAGATATGTTCCGTATAGTTTACCGTTGCTTCTGGAAACCATTTTGCCCCTGGCATTTGGTGGGAGGACAAAATAGTTTGATAGCCTTCTTCTGTCTGAAGATCAAAATAATCCCAAATACTAGCCCAAAATGCCTCTATTTCATGAACCGACCAATCCCATAAAGCATGATAATCTTGGAAATGCATGTTTTTATGTTCACTTAGCCACTTGATATAACTGTTAATTTTAGCGGTTGTTTTTCTTTCTTCACTTGGCTCCCAAAGCAATGTCCCTTCCTTTACTTGCTTCATTTTGCCCCTCCTTATTATCAGATGATTCCTTCTTTTCATTATATGGAAACGATTTCTTTATGTAAAGGATAGCTACTGTAAATGAATAAGTCTCCGCCAAATCGTATTTCATTTGTTGGAGACTTATTTTGGGCTTTGTACGGTGGAGCTTCTACTTCCTCAGAAAAATGCATGAATTTTATCATGATTCTTTTTACGTTCTGCTAAGTTATTATTTTGTAGCACACAAGTTGCGGCAGGCTAGTAGGATAACTAGATGTTATTCGTTTGCTAATACATCACAAAAGGCTTTCATATAAGCTGGCAGATCAGGCGGTCTGCGGCTTGAAATAAGATGTCCATCAACTACGACTGGGGCGTCTATCCAAGTTGCCCCAGCATTTGTCATATCATCTTTTATTCCTGGTGTACTGGTAACTTTTTTACCTGTTAAAATTTTAGCGGAGATTAATACCCAACCCGCATGGCAAATTTGTCCGATCGGTTTTCTATGTTCATTCATTTTCTGAACGAGTTGAATGACTTCGGCATAACGACGAAGCTTATCCGGAGCCCAACCACCTGGAACTAAAATAGCATCGTATTCAGTAGCATTCACTTCAGAAAACGCGTAATCAGATGTTGCTGGTACGCCATACTTGCCTTGATACGTTTTCTTAGCTTTATCCCCTACCAAATGAACTGTAGCACCATCTTCTTGCAGACGAAGGACAGGGTACCAAAGTTCCAAGTCTTCAAATTCATTCTCTATAAGTGCAATCACCTTTTTATCCTTTAATGGCATTGTATCCCTCCATGTTTTCGTATAATACGATTGTATCAAATTGTTTCTTTCATAGGGAAGATAGAAGCACCACGAATAAATTCAAAACGAGGAAAATTGCTACAGTCATCACTAGGATCTTTCCAGATTGCCAGTTTACATGCTTGTTCTGCTCTTTTCAGTAGCAGATAAAGGGAAGTCCTACTAAGAGTTGGATAGTAATAACTAGTTTATTAACTGCGGGGTACCTTTTGTTGGAGCTGAGTTTAATAGAAATTATCCCCTAACTAAAATCTTTATAATTATACGACCACGGATAATTGTTGTTTCAATCGACGTTAAATGGGGTATAAACTAAGCTAGTGAAAGTTATAAGCTCGTAAATAGTTGAAGAGGTGAGTGAATGAAAGGCGTCACGAGTGTGTTTTGGTATTCTTTAGTAGTATGCATTGGAGTAGTAGCTTGGGGGTCAATAGCTCCGGTTGGTCTTGAAAACTTCACCGCAAATGCAACGGTCTCCATCTCTGATTATTTTGGCTGGTACTATTTATTGGCTGTTATGGTCATATTAGTTTTTTGCATTTATCTCATTTTTTCTCGGTATGGGAATATTAAGCTTGGGAATGACAAAGATGGCCCTGAATTTAGCTTACTATCTTGGTTCGCCATGTTGTTTAGTGCTGGAATGGGGATTGGTCTTGTGTTTTGGACAACTGCAGAGCCTATCTCCCATGCGTTTAAAAGTACTCCTAGTGCAGCACCGGGGTCAGATGAAGCGATTAGAGAAAGTTTAAAGTACACATTTTTCCATTGGGGAATTCATGCGTGGGCTGTATATGGCATTGTTGCTCTAGTATTAGCTTACTTTAAGTTTCACAGGGATCAACCAGGTCTTATCAGTGCAACCTTAATACCGATTTTTGGAGAAAAAAGCATGCATGGCTGGTTTGGTAAATTGATTGATGTGTTATCTGTTTTTGCTACAGTAATTGGTGTTGCTGCAACATTAGGGTTTGGTTCGGCACAAATTAACGGAGGGATGGCATTTTTATTTGATATTCCGGACACTTTTTGGATGCAATTAATCATTATAGGAGTAGCAACCGTATTGTTTATTGCTTCCTCATGGTCAGGAATTGGAAGAGGAATAAAGTACTTAAGTAATGCAAATATGGGAATAGCGGTTATATTATTATTAATGTTATTTTTTGCTGGTCCCACGCTTGACATTTTGAATATGTTTACACATACATTAGGAAGTTATGTGTCTGACTTTTTTGATATGAGTTTGCGCTTGGCACCTCATGATGAAAACAAACGAGAATGGATTGATAACTGGACGATTTTTTACTGGGCTTGGTGGATTTCATGGGCTCCATTTGTCGGCATTTTTATTGCCCGAATTTCTAAAGGAAGAACAGTAAAAGAATTTATGATAGGTGTATTAGCAGTACCGTCCATTATTTGTTTCATATTTTTTGCAGTTTTTGGGGTTTCGGCATTAAACTTAGAACAAAATGGAATTGCAAAGATTTCCGAGTTCTCCCTTGAAACGTCTACTTTTGGGGTGTTAGCAGAATACCCACTAGGTTTTGTAATGTCGATCATTACGCTTTTTGTGGTGGCGATATTCTTTATTACTTCTGCTGATTCGGCCACCTTTGTGTTAGGGATGTTAAGCACCAATGGGACGTTGAATCCGCATCATTCGGTGAAAGTTATGTGGGGTGTGATGCAGGCAGCTTTGGCAACGATTATTGTTTATTTTGGCGGTACACAAGGATTGCAAAATATGCTTATTATTGCAGCATTACCTTTTTCTATTGTTATATTATTAATGGCTGCTTCCTTTTACAAAGCAGTTCGTACGGAACGTAGAGCGGGAAAATAACATAGTGTCAGGACGTGGGTGAAACTTAACTACACCAACGGTACAAAAAAACGACGACCATTTGGACACACTGTAGTGTAGAGAAAACGATGAAGGTTTCTGCGCGAACAGCACGAGCTGAAGATAGCGCAGGCTTTTGTCTTTCGAGAAAGCTAAGGATGCTTGCGGAAAGTGAAGTATTTTGAGATAAAAAAATTGAGCTTGAGTGATACAAATAGTCGGGACAACCCATTTATTCCTTATGTAAGGTGCTAAGACTCCTACTTCAAAATCTTAATTAGTTACAAAAGGTCTAATTGGGAGAAAACGGCACCTAAATGCCTGATTCGTTTAAGGACCTGTAGGACATACCCTGCTGGTACTAACATGCAGTAGGAGATAGAAGAAAACTCCTACTGCATGAAGTTTCACTTTATCATTGTTTGGCTTTTGTTTTATCGTATTTGCTTATGTCCAAATCTCTTTCTAAACGCTGAAATGCACACGAATGTGGATCATTAATCAAACCAATTTTTTATTCTAGAGAAGAAAGATGCATCCGCTGTTTCTGTTTCTTGTTTATCATCAGACTGTTCTGGTTCTTCTTTAATAAATATTTCTTCTTTATCAATTGCATGGTCATACGTTAAAACTGCTCCAATGTCCGTATCTCCTGCTTCCTCATTGGTAATAGTGGAATGTGGGATATTGTATTTATCCGCAATTTTTTTCTCTTCTTTTAAGAAGCGGTAGGAAACATGCCCGTTAATAATTAATCTAGCCTCAGGATGCTCTTTCATCGCTTCTTCAAGTTGCTCTAATCCCTTATTGGACATCACTTGACCCTTGGTAAGTGCTAGGACAATTCGTTCACGTAGTGTACCTAAAAATTGTTTTCGTTCATGATCTTTAGGAAGTTTTGTTCCATACATTCCTTCTGTGAGATAATCGTCGACATTTTTCTTGCTCATGATTTGTATTCCTCACTTTATGTTATGATAATTCTATTGTACAAAGGCATGGCTTTATAAGCAATTAAAGTGGGTATGTAGGCGCATTCATTCGTCGATTGGTAGGCGTAAATGTCTATGTGTACATGTTCGCCTTTTCAAAATATAGTTTAAATGAAATTATCTGAATGTTTTTTATCAGTCCTATAAAGCAAATAAAGTGAACCCCTTTGTCAACGAGGGTGCTCCCAGGGGGGAAAAAGCTACAATTTAGGAAATTGAATTTTTGCGTTTCACTAAATTGGCTTCCTACGCTCTTGAAAAAGAATACTTTTTTAAGAAGCGATGCATTGCTTTTAAAAGCTTCCCTTGTCCTGTCGTAACACCTTGCTGCGTTCAATTTCCTATTCACTTAGAGGGTGATAAGTGTACCGTGATTGCCCCACTTAGATTCTTTGATGGCTCACACGACATTGAAGTGGGGATGTTAAGGCACCCTTAACTTACTGAAAACTGCTAGGAGTCGAAGTTTGATAACACATTTAACGAAATTTACCTGTTTTAATACTTGTTCCATAATCACTTTTGTTTGGCTCGTTTGTCAGCTTGTCTGGCACGTTCTTGAGCTTCTAAATCAGCATGATCTGCAGCCTCTTGTGCAAATTCCACATCGATCCCATCTAACTTTTGATGTGCTGGTGTCTGTCCCATAAAGCTGTTTTTAGATTTTCGATGTTCATTTCGTCCCATTGTTTCACCTCCACTTCAAATTAGGGTGGCTGTTGTTTTTCTGCGCCCCCATTATGCTACTTAAAGCATTGCCACATGCAACTGAACTTGTAATCACTTCTGAACTAAGTGGCATTAGTTATGTTTCCCTAAAAAGGTTATAACTATTTAAAAAGTATTTGGAAACATGATTTATTCCTCATATAAAATGCTGTAAAGTTATTTTGTACATTAGGACAATATTGAAATTCATAGTTATAAAGGGAGACTTGTGTTTGGTTTGTTTTGTTCTAACGGCTTTGGTATGGACGAACACCAAACTACCTCATTTGAACTTCGATTATCCCTTTTATATGCAACTTTAAGTATTGGGCTGTACATTGTATAATTAAAGTCCAGATATCATGTTTAATCAAAAGGGGAAACGATATGGAACAAAGATATGATCACAAAGAGAAAGAGGAAAACATTGAGGTTTGGGAAGACTTGGTACATATTAAAGATCTCGTTCTAGCGATTATTATTTCAACTATTACAACGCTAGGTGCTTATTTGATAGCGCCTAATGACCCACCAAAACCGCTCATTTTTGGGTTGATTGGTGCTGTAGTTGCATTTGTTATTTGTAGTTTGCTGATTAACCCTAAACGAAGTTTTCGTTATGTTGATGAGGAGGGAGAATAGGAGATGGATCCTGTATTAATTTTACAATTGATAGCTGCTTCCGTTATTGGTGCTATTTTGTATACGATTATTGGTATCGCCCCCGGAACAGATGAAACTGCTGTCTTAGCGCCGGTTACGCTAGTACTGGTACTATCGGCTTTTGAACCTATAGTTGTTTTAGCTTTTTTTATATCAGCAATTGTTGCTAAAAAACTTACCGACTCTATCCCTGTTGCGATCGCAGGAATACCCGGGGGGGTCATGTCTGCTCCAATGGTTGAGCATGCGATGATCCTTAAAAAACATGGTATGCCGGAAATCAGTATTCGGAAGATGGCTTCTGGTTCAGTCATTGGTACGATTATTGCTGTACCGATGAGTTTATTAATGGCTAATTTAATTGCTCCTTTATCAGATGAAATTACGCAATATGCCAGCCAAATTTTCTTTGGTGGTGCTATTTTTTTAGCACTTATGACAAAGAACCGCTGGATTGCGTTGCTTTCCATTGTGCCATTTGCGTTTCTTATTCAAGGCTTGCGCATGTTTTATTGGGAGACAGGAATTGTTCCTGAAGATCAAACGGTGTTTACGTCGTTCTTTTTAGGAATTACAATTGGACCAGTGATTTTAAAGTTGGCAGAATTGCTTAATGGCAGAATCAGGCGTAGCCTTCCCCGCTATGGTAAAAAGGATATTGTGATGCGACGGACTGCAAAAACAAAGGGGTTCCCGAATCCATTTAAGATCCTTAATCGAAAAGAAATTGGCACTACTTCCCTCTCATCAGTGTTAGGGGTACTAACCTTTTTTATGAGTCCAGTCGGAATGACGATTTTTCTTGGGGAAACATTAACAAGTCGAATCAAAGATCCAGTAAAGAAGGCCGCTCGGGCGATTTCCAGTATGGATGGATTGACGAATGCAGCTTACTTATCAGGGACGCTTATACCGCTTATTGCTATCGGTTTACCTCTATCACCTACAGCCATTGGTCCAGCGGGGCCACTATTTAACGCTCCGCCAGTATTTACAGAAGAAAACAATATTCATCATCTGCTTTCCATGTCTGACTTCATTGTCGCGACGCTAATTGGTTCGGTTATTGCCATTAGCATAACGTTCTACATTACGATTAAGTATGCACAGCAAATATGTGCGTTTGTTTTTCGGTTTATACCGCATGAAGCTATGCTTGGGGTGTTCTTTGGTCTTGTCGTCATGCTTGCATATATGGATGCTGGTATTGTTAATATTGTCGGAGTAATCGTTGTGGCAATCGTTGCTGGTTTCTTGCACCGTAAAGGAGTGAATTATGGCGTACAGTTTATGACCTTGTATGCAGCGCCTTGGCTTGTGTCGTTATTTTTATAAGCGGTGCTACGAACAAAGGAGAGATTTATTACAATATATAAGGTGCTGTAAGAAAAGGGGAAGCTGATCTCATCTATGAAGCAGCTGCTGAGGCTGAGTTGTTGATTCTAGGGCAGATGAATCACGTATTAAAAGACGCTCCAGAGATAGCGAGCAGAATTTTGCTATGTAGATGAATCCATATTTACTTCTATCCACGGGATTGCTGGAGGGAATCATTGATCTCATAGCCCAAAATGGATTTGTTGAATAGCTGTACAGCTTTTTTTATTCTATCTATAAATTTGTTGGATATTTGCTTTGTAGTTGGTTCTCCTTATATCTCGTAGAATGGAAATGGAGGTCTCGCTGCCTATATAGGGCGATAAATTTCATACATTGAGACTGCCCCATATGGAACAGTCTCGTTAACAACAAGAAGTTAGTTTACTACGCACTCAATAATTACTGGAACGCCAGGATTAAGTGTATCTCCATCTGGAATGGTTACTTCAGTCGTAGTAAGCGCTGAAGTATCAGCTGTTTGAAGTACGCCATTAAGGTACAGGTTGTAGTATGCAGGTGCAGTTGGAAATGCTGTAGCAGCTGCTCCAGTATCATCAGTAAAAGCTGTTGCGAGAATAGTAAATGTTGCACCAGTACCTGTCCCATCTCCGATTGTTGCAGTAAACCTTTCAGCATCCATAAATTGTTTAACAATTGCCATTTATATTCCTCCTATTATTATATTAGGGAGTATCTTTTTTAACGTTGATTAACGAAGCAAATAAAGACTATCGAAGTGACTCCCTGATACATACAGTATTCTTTTGCATTTTTTTTGAAGCGACGTTAAACCAAAATGAAGGATTCTTATTAAAATAGTCTTCTATAAGTTATCCCGGAACTGGGAGGATCTCACACTTCTGGAGTTGGATATTTATAATGCAACAAGTTTAAGTGGGGGATAACAGCGGCTTCGATACCCTATTTCGTAAGCGACCATAAGTCATATTATTAAAGTACTAACAATCAGCGGAGGATGGATGAAAACCTAGACTGATTGAAGAAGATTCACTTTATAGCATTCTTCATTAGCTAGTTTGCAAGTATTTTAATGAATTGCAAAATAATAGGGACACCATTTCTTGGGATGTTGATCTGATCGACAAGAAGTTGTAGACTTCCTGGTTGAACATTATAGATGGTAGCAGGCTGTAAAATTCCATTGATAAACAAATTGATATAAGATACATCGTTAGGATTTAAAATATCTGAAGTGCTGTATGCTGGTACCTTATCCTGGTTTGTATATACTGTCTTTATTCCATCCGATATGGCTGTATATTGGGAGGTCTCCGCTTTCAGAACGTTTGTCGGTGGAGGCGGAGCAGGAGGACAGTAACAAAAATTATTGTTGATTTCAATATTGCGTGTACAGCAATTGAGAGTTGGCGGCTTTTTCCTACAACATTTACAGTCATCATAATGATACTTAGAAGAATAGCTACGTCTTTTTTTTATTATCATGAATATACCCCCCTTGTTTACAGACGTAGTTTTTATAATTAACTTTATTCAAGATAGGGAAGAACGGAACGGCATCTACCTTGTAAAATTATACTTAACAACACTTAAATTCCCTTAGTTAGATTTGATTTATTTGTAAACGTTTGCTTATTCGTAGCATTTCAAATCACTTTACAGGACAATAACGGGTGAATGGAATGAAAAATATTATTAATTATAAACGCTACATGAAGGCATGCGGAAATAATGGAGTTAAAAACCCCCAAATCTCTCTAAAGTATACTGCACTATTCTCCATGCTGCCCTTAGATGCTTTTTCCCATTTCTCAACTGGGTTTATGTCCTTTCATGCCTTCGTTACGCCTATCCAAGGAGTTGAGAGCGGTTTTGCTAAACTGAATTTGCTTTATCATAAAATCTTGTTTTTAATAGCTATGTAGTTATTCATCCTGTGCTATGATGGAGAAAATCATTATTTCTTAAGGGGGCTATGAAATGCAGACGAAAAATCCGATCCGACTCGACCAGCGCATTCATCTGATTGATGGCTTTGATTTTGAAATTCCTAACCGTACAGGGGCGTATGTTCTTGATGAAGAGCAGTTAACGATTATTGAGCCAGGGCCAAGTCCATCGATTAAACATATCAAAAAAGGGATAGAACAATTGGGGTTTTCATTGGAAGTAGTTAAATACATTATCGTTACCCATGTTCACCTTGATCATGCTGGTGGCGCTGGATTATTGTTGAAATCTTGTCCAAATGCTAAAATAGTTGTCCATCCTCGAGGGAAACGTCATTTAGCTGACCCGCGTAAACTAGCTGCTGGAGCACGCGCTGTATATGGAGATAGCTTTTCTGATTTATATGACCCGATTGTTCCGATACCAGAAGAACGACTTATTACAAAAGAGGATGGAGACATGTTGGAAATTGGAGAGGACTGTAAGCTGCAATTTTTTAACACACCAGGACATGCAAAACATCATTTCAGTATTTACGATCCGGTTAGTAACGGATTGTTTACTGGAGATACAGCAGGCGTGCGCTATCAATTATTAATAGATCAGGGTGTCTCCTTCTTTTTACCGTCAACATCACCAAACCAATTTGATCCAAATGAGTTACGTTATTCATGGGGACGTTTCCATGATTTACAGGTAGATCGGATATATTATGGGCATTTTGGAATGACCGATCAACCGAAAGCTGCATTACAGCAAGTTTCTAGATGGCTTGATGTATTTATGGATATTGCTGAAAAAGCATATACAGAAGGCCTTGGCTATGATAAACTAGCTGAACGACTGTTAACTGCGATTAAAGTCGATCTACGGGCAAAAGGGATTCCGGATGACCATGAGATTTACGTGATTTTAAATGTCGATATGCAAATATGTGCGTTAGGTATGGTTGATTATTTACAAAAAAGGAAAGAAGAATGAGCCTGTTTACTAGCGAATAGGCTCTATTCTTTTTATAACTCATCTTCCGTTTTCAAAAAGGTCAAAAAGAGAAAAGTAGCAAAGCTGATTAATAAAATAGAACCTCCGGCAATAAAAGAGATGTCGTTATCGTTTTGTATAGGTTGAAGGGACGCAAATAATAGCTCCACATGCCTGTTGTTAACCCAATGGCGCCAATAATTGCTGTCCAAATATGAAGTGCAGCAAGTTTTTTATTCGTAGGTGTAAATACTTTATAATAGACAGCCCAAGCAAATAAAGTGAGCCATCCTACCACAAGAATATGTGCATGAACCGTACGGAATTCAACCTGCCTGCACCCGCCATATGGGAGCCGATAAATGCTCCTTTTAAGCAAAAATAGCTGAAAAGCGCAACAATGTTTTACTGTACGTATTCACTTTAAACAACGAGAATATGTTTAGCTTTGAATATAGATAGAATGCTGTTTATTGATAATGGAGCGGTTAATATTACTATCCGCTCCATTATCAATATTATTTCCTATTCGCTGTCCTTGTTCGAAATTTATGTGGGCTCATTTTTTTGTAATGCACAAACACTTTACAAAAATAGGAAGCATCTGAGAAACCAACTTCATTTGCTATTCGATAAATTG
Source organism: Roseburia sp. 1XD42-34 (assembly GCF_009917385.1). Lineage (GTDB taxonomy): Bacteria > Bacillota > Bacilli > Bacillales > Amphibacillaceae > Virgibacillus. The sequence goes on from NZ_QWLJ01000001.1 coordinate 229,333, forward strand.
GATAGTCAGAATTTAATAGTAAATCTATTGCTTTTTCGAGTCTAATAGAGGTTAAAAATTCACTATAACTAGCATTCATGGTTCGTTTAAAGAGCCTGCTCAAATATTGAGGATTTAAATGAACATTATCAGCAATCCAATCAAGTCGAATATCTTTCATATAGTTTTTTTTAATTAATGCTATGGCCTGTTGGATAATTGGATTTTCAGGAAGTTGTTCAGGAAATATATCACAGGGGATGCATTTCTTTTCCCCGATATTCATAAGAGCATTATGAATAGAATTAACTAGTGTAGAAGGACGAACTGGTTTTAACAAATAATCGTTCACATGACTCGATATTGCTTCCTGAGCATATGTGAAACTGGAATAAGCCGTTATAATAATAGTTTGAATGGAAGGGAGGAACTTAATGATATTTTTTTGAACTGCTAAACCATTCATTTCTGGAATACCGATATCTAAAAGCATCATATCAGGTTTATATATTTTAGCAAACTCAATTGCTTGGTTACCATTCTCTGCTTCAGCTATAATATCTATGGTTTGAAAATTTCTGGAGATAATTGTTTTCAAAGCCTTTCTTTCCAAAGATTCATCTTCTACAATCATGATTTTATAAGTCATATGATCACCTTATTTTTATAATGATTATAATCAGTGAAAGCAGGGAAGAAAATTTTTATAACTGTACTAAATGTTTCATCGTTTAAAATTTGCAATCCGTAATTTTCTCCAAAGTAATCCCGTAAACGTAAATGTGAGTTTAGGAAACCTATACCGTCAGAAGAACCATCTTTTCCTTCTAGGATTTTCAAAGCCTGTTGCTTTTTAAAGCCCACCCCTGTATTTTTTACAAGGATAGAGATGTCTTCTTCGTTTCTGCTCACTGAGATGTAAACACTCCCTCCTTTGGCGAGGGGCTCTATTCCATGTATGATTGCATTTTCAACTATTGGTTGCAAAATCATATACGGAATACAAAAATCTTCTAAATGATTTGGAAGGTTTATTTGATAATTTAACCGATCCCCATAACGCACCTTTTGTATAGATAGGTACCGTCTAATATTTTTTATTTCGTTTTTCAATAAAGGAAATTCTTCTGTTTGTTTTAAATTATACCTTATGAGATCAGAAAGATTATAGATCATTTCTTCTGTTAAGGGAGCATTTTCAGACATTGCAACTCTGGAAATAGAATTTAATGTGTTAAATAGAAAATGTGGATTTATTTGAGCTTCTACTGTTTTTAATTCAGCATATTTTAATCGTCTTTCATAATCCAGTTTTTCCTGCGTTTCTTTTAATAGTTGTTGTTGGAAAAGTGACTTTATTCCCATCTCTGTAAAGTAATTTGCTAAAACCTCATAGAAATCAACACAGTCTTGCAAATATTCGGGTTCTACCACGGCTAGGTTATCAATAGCTACTGCTAATTCGGATTCCTCTAAATCTAGCTCTTTAGCTAGTTTCGGGATATCAAATTTGCTTTTAGGATTTTCTTGATCATCGACTAGCACCTGCCCGCCTAAAACGCCACCTAACAATTTATTATTTACAATTATTGGAACACAACAATCTTTTAAACCCAAGTGACAATCACTTATAGTTGGTTTTCCAGTTGCAAAAGCCTTTTGCTCAGCCTGAGCATCACATTCGATACATTTTTTCGCCCCTATTTTTGAAGACCGAATCAATTGACAAAACGGAGAGAAATTATTGAATCTACCAAGCGGATTGCCATTCGCATCAGCTGTTACTACTGAGATACCGACTAAATCGGCTAATTTGCTTTGTACATTAGATAATGTGTCTATATCAACGACATCTGTTAAAGTTAAATCATTTGTATTAAGCAAAATTATCATATCCTTTTGTCTATGAGATGAAATATTCCATGCGAAAAAATTCCAACAATTAACTTTAAAAATTAATATTTGTAACCGCCTTCTACCATTTATTGTACTTGTTTCAAACAAAAATTTCTATATAAATGTGAAGAATGTAACAAAATTACTTAATGTCAAAAAAGTTATACAAAAGACATCAATTTATTTATATAGAAGGTGCTGTAAATCACATAAATGGAAACGTTTAAATTGTATATTGTTTATGAGGTTAAATTAATAGGAGGTGCTTTCTCGTGGGACAAGAAGCGTTAGGAATGGTAGAAACGAGAGGATTGGTAGCTTTAATTGAGGCTGCTGATGCGATGGTAAAAGCGGCAAATGTTCAATTGGTTGGTTATGAAAAGATTGGATCTGGATTAGTAACAGTTATGGTTCGAGGAGACGTAGGAGCAGTAAAAGCCTCTGTAGATGCAGGAGCGTCCTCAGCTAAAAATATAGGAGAAGTTGTATCTGTTCACGTAATCCCTCGTCCACACACAGATATTGAAAAAGTAATGATTAATTCATTAACAAATGGAGGTGAATAAAAGTGAATGAAGAGATTTTAGAAAAAGTATTAGGAGAAACACAAAGTAGAGTGAATGGAACTTCTAAGGAATCGTCAGCGCCACACCGACATGTTACTGAATTTGTGGGAACTGCTATGGGGGATACGGTTGGTTTAGTAATTGCCAATTTAGATCCCCAATTACATGAATATATGAAATTAGATAAAAAATATCGTTCCATTGGTTTTTTAAGCGCCCGAACTGGTGGAGCTCCTCATGTTATGGCTGCTGATGAAGCTGTAAAGGCTACAAATACTGAAGTTGTTTCCATTGAAATGGCCAGAGATACAAAAGGTGGAGCAGGGCATGGTGCAACGATCATTTTTGCAGCTGAAGATGTATCAGATGCACGTCGTGCAGTTGAAATTACTCTGGAAGCTGTTGAAAAAAATTTTGGCAATGTGTACAGCTCTGACGCAGGGCATATTGAACTTCACTATACTGCTAGAGCAAGTATGGCTTTAGAAAAAGGATTTAATGCATTAGTAGGAAAATCATTTGGAATAATTGTTGGCGCTCCAGCTGCGATTGGGCTGGTAATGGCTGATACAGCAGTAAAAACAGCCAATGTGGATGTAGTTACTTACGCAAGCCCAAATAACGGAACAGCCCGGTCCAACGAAATTATTATTTCTATTACAGGAGATTCTGGTGCTGTTAAACAATCACTCTTAGCTGCCCAGGAGGTTGGTTTAAGTGTGCTTAGTTCCATGGGTGAGATTCCGAGGTCAGGGTCAACTCCGACACTAATATAAAAAATTTCGCTACATGCTGTTAACTATACTGGATAGGAGGGATAAGAAAGCAATGCAGCTCAAAGGTTTATCAGATGAAAAGATTACTATAATTGCAGAGCATATTTTAAAAAGATTAAACTACCAGGATACTCATACAACAGAAGATACTTGCAATATAAAACAAATACCAATCGGTATATCCAACCGTCATATTCATCTCTGCCAAGAAGACGTGGAAAGACTATTTGGAAAAGGTTATGAATTAACACCGCTAAAGAAGTTAAGTCAACCTGGACAATTTGCTGCTCAAGAGGTTGTGACAATTGTTGGTAGAAGAGGAAGTATTGAAAAAGTTAGAGTGTTAGGACCTGTACGTACAAGAACTCAAGTTGAAATATCTAAGACAGATTCTTTTAAAATCGGTGTTCAAGCTCCTGTACAAGAATCTGGAGATTTAACAGAAGCAGGCTCCGTATTCGTCATTGGACCAAAAGGAGTCATTGAAGCAAAACAAAGCGTCATTATAGCAAAAAGACATATCCATATGCACCCAGACGATGCAGAAAAATTAGGTGTAAAGGATCAACAAGTTGTCTCCATTAAAACGGTGGGAGATAGACGTACTATTTTTGGGGAAACGGTCGTACGAGTGAAAAATAATTTTCGGTTAGAATGTCATTTGGATACAGATGAAGCAAACGCAGCCGGTCTAAAACCAAATGATTATGTGGAGTTGATAAAAGAATGTTGAGGTGAACTCTTTGGATGAAAAACAAATAAAAGAGTTACTGAGCAAGTTAATTTCATATAAAGAAAGCAAAAAAAATGTATTGTTGATTTTTACTGGAGCGGATCATTATTCGAAGGAAGTAGAAGAACTATTTATTCACTATCAAGATAAATGTAACTACTTGTTAATTTTTTCTGATGCATGTAAAAGAAATTTTGATACGGATACGTGGAAAAGTATGGGGAGTGAAATAGTCGATTTTACTCAATTTCGAAAGATTATTGATCAGATAGATATGGTCCTTCTCCCATTTTTAACGAGAAACTCTTTAGCAAAAATCGCATTAGGTATTGCGGATACTCTTCCGTTATTAGCTACTCAACATTGTATATTATCGGGGGAAAATATAATAGCCTTTGAAAATTCCTGGGATGTTAATAATGAAATTGGCAAGATACAGGGATTAAATAAAAATGCAACCTATATAAAGATGCTAAACCAGTATAAAAAGCAACTCACAGAATTTGGTGTTATTTCCGTACCACTTTCCGAGGCAAAGCAGAAAATAGATCAAAAATTATTTAATCTAATTGAGGAACAAGAAACCAATCAATTGCGGGATAAATATGTTGTTAAGGAAGCTATGAACAAAAACATTCTTACATTAAAAGATGTAATAGATAATCCATCCATTGACATAAGTTCAGAAGTTAAAATGACCGATTTAGCAAGAGATTATTTAAGAGATAAAAGAAAGGAATCTTAAAAATGCCAGAATTTGATAAGGACCTTCAATCAATCCAAGAAGCTAGATTACTAATTGCAACTGCGCAAAAAGCACAAGCTGAATTGGCTGAAATGAGTCAAAAGGATATTGATCAGATAGTTGAGCATATGGCTAAAGCAGCTTTTGCTAATGCTGAAAAGTTAGCAATGTTAGCACATGAAGAAACTGGATTTGGTAATGTTGAAGATAAAATTATTAAAAATAAATTTGCTAGTGAGAAAGTCTATGAAAGCATCAAAAATATGAAAACTGTGGGTATTTTAAATGATAACGAGAAGCAAAAGGTGATGGAAGTTGCTGTTCCGCTTGGTGTGATAGCGGGGGTAATTCCTTCTACAAATCCCACATCAACTGTTATCTACAAGGCACTAATTGCAATTAAAGCAAGAAATGCAATTGTATTTTCTCCACATCCTGGAGCAAAACAATGCATTTTGGAAACGGTAAAGATTTTAAACAAGGCGGCAATAGAAGCTGGTGCTCCAGCAGGCGCTATTGGAACGTTAACCATCTTAAGTATGCAGGGAACATCTGAATTAATGAAACATAAGGATGTTGCTTTAATTCTTGCAACAGGAGGCGGAGCAATGGTTCGGGCGGCTTATAGCTCTGGTAATCCAGCAATTGGCGTCGGACCAGGAAACGGTCCTGCCTTTATTGAAAGAACCGCTGATATTGAAAAGGCCGTAGCTCGTATTATTTCCAGTAAAACCTTTGATAATGGAGTTATCTGTGCTTCAGAGCAATCTGTTGTAGTTGAACAAATTAGTGAAAGTAAAGTTATCCAAGAGTTTAAACGACAAGGTGCATATTTCCTAAATGAGAAAGAAAGCCAATTATTATCGAAATTTATTTTAAGATCTAACGGGACAATGAATCCAAAGATTGTTGGTAAAACGGCTTACAGCATTGCTCAAATGGCAGATATTGCTGTTCCTGATAATACAACGGTTTTAATATCTAGACAAACGGAAGTATCAAAAGTAAATCCATATGCTCGTGAAAAATTATGTCCCATATTAGCATTTTATACAGAAAATGATTGGATAAGTGCATGCGATCGCTGTATTGAATTATTAAATGTTGAAGGCATAGGACATACTTTGTGTATTCATTCGACCGATGAAGCGGTGATTCGTGAATTTTCACTTCGGAAACCTGTGTCCAGATTTTTAGTTAATACACCAGGGGCTTTAGGCGGTATTGGAGCTACTACAAACCTATCTCCTGCATTAACATTAGGCTGTGGAACTGTTGGAGGAAGTTCAACGTCTGATAATATCACCCCTTTAAATCTGCTGAACATTCGTCGTGCATCTTATGGAATAAGAGAAAAAGAAGATATACGATTCACATTGAATCAAGATATAACATTCAATGGGCAAAATAATATAGATTTAAATTCCTTAAATAAGGAAATTTCAAAAAAAGAGATTGCACAGTTAATTGAAGTTGCACTTCAAAAATTAGCAAAAGAGGAAGCATAGGTAAAAGCGGTAGAAAATAATAAAAAGGTGATAATATATGAATTCTTTTTTTGTTAAACCTAAGATGCTATTTGATGTTAAGACACAAGATTTTCTTAGAACGTGTCAAGGAAATAGATATTTTATTATATCAGACCCGATGATGAAAGAACTGGGATTTATCGAAATCATTAAAAATGAAATTTTGCAACAAAATAATTCATGCAAAGTTTTCGATAAGATCACACCAGATCCGCAACTTAGTACAGTTGCAGAAGGGTTACATGAAATGATGACGTTTAAACCAGATGTGCTAATTGCTATTGGCGGGGGATCAGCCATTGATGCTGCAAAGGGAATGATCCTGTCTTTTAGTAAAATAGACAGGGATGCAAAAAGACCATTGTTTATAGCCATTCCATCTACAAGTGGAACTGGAAGTGAAGTGACTTCCTTTGCCGTTATTACGAATGGGTTAGAAAAAAAGCCCATTATAAATGAAGTAATGATTCCAGATATTGCCTTATTGGATGTGGATTTAGTGAAAACAGTTCCGCCAAAAGTTACGGCTGATACTGGTATGGACGTACTTACCCACGCAATCGAAGCTTATGTATCGACGAAAGCGACTGAATTTACTGATGCGCTTGCTGAAAAAGCAATTAAGCTAGTATTTGAAAGTTTGATAGAAGTATTTAGAGATGGAAGTAAGATAGAACACCGCAATAAAATGCATAAGGCCTCTTCATTAGCTGGGATAGCTTTTACGAATGCATCTCTCGGAATTAGTCATAGTATTGCCCATGCCATTGGTGGTATTTTCCATATTTCTCATGGGAGGATCAATGCTTTAATACTTCCACATGTAATAGCTTACAATGCAGGATGTGATGGCAAACTCACGCCAACGGCAAATAAATATCAAGAAATATCCCAATTCCTCAACTTACCAGCAGCTACACCAGAGGAAGGCACAAAGAGTCTTATTTCCGCTATAAACTTTTTAAATGAAGCATTAACCATTGAAAAAGGTTTCTCAGAATTAGCGATTGAAAAAGACAACTATTATGAGTATAAACATCTCATTGCTGATTTTGCGCTACAGGATGATTGTACTACTACAAATCCAAGAGTGCCAACAAGAGAAGAATTGGCCGGTCTTTATTTATCATTATACTAAGGAAGGGGATAAAAAAAGCTTATGAAAAAGAATTTATTTAATGAATGTATTGCTGAGGCAATTGGTACGTTCTTATTCGTCTTTCTTGGTATAGGGTCCGTTGCTGTGCTTATTATGATGGACATAGGTATTACTTACTGGGAAATGGCCATGGTTTGGGGAATTAGTGTTGCTTTAGCTATCTATTGTACTGCGCATATATCGGGTGGACATATAAATCCAGCTGTTACCATTTCAATGGCGATATGGAATAAGTTTCCTTTTCGTAAAGTAATTCCATATATTTTAGCACAAATTATAGGAGCTTTTTTTGCTGCTGTTTGTAATTACGGGCTCTATCATTCCATTATTGCAAACTATGAGAAAACGGAATCCATTGTTCGTAATACAAGCTCAGGGGCGATGACAGCGAATATATTTGTGACTTTTCCTGCAGAAAATATTAATTTACTAACAGCATTTGGAATTGAATTCCTTATTACGATGATTTTAATGTTAGTCATATTTGTTGTAATTAATAATACGAATGTTCAATCCAGTGGACTTGGAGCAACAATAATTGGTTTAACCATAGCGGTGTGTGGGCTAGCCTTTGGACCTTTAACAGGCTTTGCTATGAATCCAGCAAGAGATTTGGGTCCAAGAATTTTCACTTTCATCAGTGGCTGGGGAGAAGTCGCACTAGGTCCGAATTATTATGGTTTAATTATACCGATTCTCGCACCAATATTAGGAGCTATTTTCGCAGGAGTCGTGTACTTTAAAGTTCTTGTGCCAACTATGGAAAACAAAACAAAAGTAAAAGAAATGAGAGTAGAAGATGAGAAGCCAAAGTATATTTAAAGAGGTTGTTCAAAATGTGCACTAAACATGACACATCGATATTTTTAGTCGGCTTGTTTCTCCGTTCCTTGTAAAAGGTCCTACGTGAAAATGTGTTTCGAGGAAGCTTCACTTGTGCTCATATATCTGTAAGCATATGTATCTTCTGTTAAAACTGCCCACGCTGTGGGCAACATAGAAGCCAGTACACCCTATTACAAGCATACATCTCGAAACTTCGTCCTTCGAACTCAGTCGCTCAAAACGTGCTAGTGTCGTAACAGGACAAGAAAAGCTACGACAGCAATACATCTCACATAGAAAAATGTTTCTTTTTCAAGGACGCCTGAGACCTTGGCCAACCTCGATCCTTTTTACATTCTTTTTGAACACGTACTTAAATGAAAACCCGAGAGGAGAAGTAGACATGATAAGAACAGCTTCACGTATTGAACAATTAATGGACCATCTCTATGATCATGATCCAATTGTTGAATCAGAACGAGCTTTATTAGTAACAGAATCTTATCAGCAAACAGAAAATCAGCCCATGATAATTCGAAGAGCTAAAGCGTTAGAAAATATCTTAGGTAAGATGAAAGTGGTTATTCGCCCGAATGAATTAATTGTAGGGAATCTAGCAACGTCACCACGTGGAACGCAAATTTTCCCGGAATTTTCAAACGATTGGCTAGAGGATGAATTTGATCGTATTGAAAAAAGGGCTGGGGATAAATTTATAGTTCCTGAACAAGTAAAACAAGATTTATCAGAGGCATTTAAATATTGGAAAGGAAGAACTACAAATGAGCTTGCTACGGAATTAATGTCTCCTGAAACGAAGAATGCCATGAATGCTGGAGTATTTACGGTTGGGAACTACTATTTTAATGGTGTGGGCCATATTTCTGTCGATTACAAACTTGTGTTGGAAAAAGGCTTGAAAGGAATTAAAGAAGAGGTATGTACTGCTTTGAAAAGTCTGGATTACGGGGATCCTGAAATAGTTAAAAAGTCTCTCACATTAAAAGCTATGAGTATCTCATTAGATGCTGTCATGAATTATGCCCGACGATTAGCAGATGAAGCAAAATTAGAAGCGGATAGAGAGACAGATTCGAACAGGAAATCAGAATTATTACAGATTGCCGCAAACTGTGCACGTGTTCCAGCAAATCCAGCAACATCATTTTATGAAGCACTTCAATCTTTTTGGATTATCCAGGCAGTTATTCAAATTGAATCAAATGGTCATTCGATTTCGCCGATGCGTTTTGATCAATATATGTATCCATTTTATAAGAAAGATGTAGAAAATGGTCGACTAGACGAGGCAGAAGCGCAAAAATTATTAGACGTATTATGGGTGAAATTCAATGATGTAAATAAAATCCGCGATGAAGCATCAACGAAGGCATTTGGTGGATATCCAATGTTCCAAAACTTAATCGTAGGTGGACAAGATAAAGAGGGAATGGATGCAACAAACCCATTATCGTATGCTTGCTTACAAGCTACTGCCAATACTAGATTACCACAACCATCCATTTCTATTCGTATATGGAATAAGACCCCTGAATCTTTAATTCATAAAGCTGGGGAGGTATCACGTTTGGGATTAGGAATGCCTGCTTATTATAGTGATGAAGTTATTATTCCGTCATTAGTTAACCGAGGTATCTCACTTACTGACGCAAGAGATTATGGCATTATTGGTTGTGTTGAACCACAAGTTGGTGGGAAAACAGAGGGATGGCATGATGCTGCATTCTTTAATATCCCTAAGGTTCTGGAGATTACTTTAAATAATGGCTATGCGAATGGTGAAAAAATAGGCTTATCCACGGGTGATTTTTCATCATTTACAACCTTTGATCAATTAAAAAGTGCATTTGAGGAGCAAATGAAATACTTTGTGAAGCTATTGGTCAATGCCGATAATTCTGTAGACGTTGCGCACGGAGAGCGTGCACCTTTACCATTTTTATCCTCTATGGTAGAAGGTTGTATCGAGAAAGGTTTGTCTTTACAAGAAGGTGGAGCAAAATATAATTTTACTGGACCACAAGGTGTAGGGATAGCGAATGCTGGAGATGCATTAATGGCGATTAAAAAATTGATCTACGAGGATAACAAGCTCTCTATTCATGAGTTAAAAAATGCATTAGATACCAATTTTGGTAAAGAGCAAAACCAAGCAATCACAAATAGCGAACCTGTTGGAACGAACAAAGATTTATCTCAACTCTCGACCGATGAATTAGTAGAGATGTTAAAAGATCTACTTAATGACAACGATACGAACATCAAGAAAAAAGATACCAATGCAAGTCAATCCATGAATGAAAAGGATGGAGAATATATACGTCAATTATTAATTAACGGTGCACCGAAATACGGTAATGATATCGACGTGGTGGATCAAATGGTGAGAAAGGTTGCACTTATCTATTGTAAAGAAGTACAAAAATATTTAAACCCACGTGGAGGAACTTTCCAACCAGGGTTATATCCAGTATCAGCCAATGTTTCTTGTGGCTTAGAAACGAAAGCCTCAGCAGATGGACGCTTTGCAGGTGAGCCATTAGCAGATGGTGTTTCACCTGTATCTGGAAGTGACCAAAATGGTCCTACAGCAGCATTAAACTCTGTAGCTAAATTGGATCATCATATTGCTTCTAATGGAACATTGCTAAATCAAAAATTCCATCCATCAGCCTTAGCTGGGAAAGAAGGTTTAAGAAACTTATCAGCATTAGTCCGTAGTTATTTTGAGCAAAAAGGAATGCATGTCCAATTTAATGTGGTTAGTAAGGAAACATTATTAGATGCGCAAAAGAATCCAGAAAAATACAAGAATCTTGTAGTCCGTGTAGCAGGATATAGTGCCCATTTTGTTTCTCTGGATAAAAGTATTCAACAAGATATCATAGCACGTACAGAACAACAATTTTAACCGAACATGCTGCTTAAAGAGAGTGTTCAAAAAAAGGTATATTGAAAAGCTTATAGGTTATGGATGTGCGAAGACAAGCTTTTACTTTTGTATTAGTGGTTTTTTGAACATTCTCTTAAAATATTTACGAGGAATTAACAGTTGTTTACTTAACAAATAATTGATATATTGCTCTTCATCCAATTAAAACATCCCTCCAAATCAGTTATTGGAGGAATAAGTAAACATAAAAGAAATCTTTTTTAACATCATTAAATTATCTCTAATGTAAAGTACTGTAAGACTACTTTATGGTGCTTAAGTCAGAACAACAAAGTTTATGGAAGGCAACAAATCCCCGTTTCCTTTGTGGCAAACAAGGTGTTTACCTGAGGAGTTTTGACAAACAGAAATCAAGTTTTTCTTTTTCAAGGACGCCTTTGATTATAACCTTTATTTTTACTACTTTAATTGGATGAAGGAAAACCCCCACTGATTGAATTCACTTTATAGAGGGAGGGTAAAGAGAATGATAAAGAATAAAACAGGAACTATTTTTGACTTACAACGCTTTTCAGTTCATGATGGTCCTGGAATAAGGACGATTGTATTCTTTAAAGGATGTCCCTTAAGGTGTGAATGGTGCTGTAACCCAGAGAGTCAACATTTTAAACGCCAATTAATGGTTCTTACTGAAAATTGCATTGATTGCAGACTATGTGAGCCCGTTTGTCCAGTAGGAGCTATTTCCTTTACACCTGGAGTAACCATTGATCGTGATAAATGCATAGATTGTGGGAAGTGTGCCAATGTATGTTTTAGCGGAGCTTTAACCATGACTGGGAAAGAAATGACCGTAGAGGAACTCATAAGAGAACTTAGAAAAGACGAAATACATTACCGCAAATCAAATGGAGGTATTACGTTATCTGGTGGAGAAGCATTGGCCCAGCCTGATTTCGCCGCGGAGTTATTACAAGCGTGTCAACGAGAAGGGTGGCATACCGCGATTGAAACAGCTGCCTTTTCAAGTAAAGAGGCGTTAGAGAAAGTTCTTCCCCATCTTGATTTAGTGTTACTGGATATAAAACATGCAAATAGTGTGAAACACTATAAACATATTGGACAACCGAATGATCTTATTCTAAAGAATGCACAAATAATTGCTAACTACCCTAATGTAGAATTATCCATTCGAGTTCCAGTAATCCCAAAATTTAATGATACACCTGAGGAAATAGCGGAGATTGCTATGATCGCAAAAAAATTAGGTGATATAAAGATGGTTCATTTACTTCCTTATCATGGTTATGGTGCGAATAAATACGCTTCTCTGGATAATGATTATAAGATGGAAAACATGGAGCCGCCATCAGATAAAAAAATGAACATATTAAAGGAATTGGTAGAAGGAATGGAACTGAGCTGTAAAATTGGCGGATAAACGAATGGACTGATTACTTCTAGGAGATGGGAAAAATGAAGAAAATAATGAATGGGAATCATGCCGCAGCCTATATTTCTTATGCTTTTACTGATGTAGCCGCCTTATTCCCAATAACCCCCTCTTCTCCTATGGCTGAACAAATAGAAAAGTGGTCTGCAGAGAGGAAGAACAATATATTTCATTATCCTGTCCATACCATTTCTATGCAATCAGAAATTGGGGTTGCAGGGGCAATGCATGGGATGTTGAAATCAGGTGCACTGGCAACTGCCTATACTTGCTCCCAAGGATTATTATTAATGCTTCCTACCCTTTATAAATTAGTAGGGGAACTTTTGCCAGCAGTTATTCATGTCTCCGCTCGTTCTATCGCTACGAGCGCTTTAAGTATTTATGGAGACCATAGTGACGTAATGGCGGCAAGACAAACAGGAGTTGTAATGCTTGCTTCAGGTAATGTACAAGAAGTTGCATTATTTAGTACAGTGGCTCATCTAGCTGCAATAAAAGGAAGACTGCCAATTCTTCATTTCTTTGACGGGTTTCAAACAAGCCATGAAATTAGAAAAATTGAAGTACCTAGCTATAACATATTATACAAATATGTAGATGATGAAATGCTAGATGCTTTTAGAAATAATAGCCTGTCCAATTTTGCTCCTAAAGTATATGGTGCTTCAGAAACACCAGATATCTTTTTTCAGCAACGTGAGGCTAGTAACATTATTCACCTGAACATGGAGTCTGTCATCAAGCAAATAATTCGCAAATTAAATCCGTTGTTTGGTACTCAATGTTCGCTTGTAGATTATAAAGGTGCAGAAAATGCTGAATATGTCATTATTGCTATGGGTTCTGTTCAGGAGACGATTAAGCAAGTAGTTTGTGAACAAAATGCATTAGGCAAAAAATATGGTTTGCTGGCAGTTCATCTTTATCGACCATTCCCTACGGATACCTTTTTAAACTTAATTCCCAAAAGTATACGAAAGATTGCAGTTTTAGATCGAACGAAAGAACCTGGGTCCACTGGAGAACCTTTACTTTTAGATGTACAGAGTGCTTGTAACAGTTTGGACATTCCGCCAAAAATAATTGGTGGGAGGTATGGCATAGGTTCAAAAGAAGTGACTCCCGATCAGATCCGTTCTATTTTTATCGAACTTGAAAAAAAACATCCTAAAAGAAGGTTTACTATCGGTATAGATGATAATGTGACAGGTCTATCCTTGGAAAGATATGGGGAGGAAGATTTGACTGATTGGAGAACTTTTCAGGCGAAAATATGGGGATTTGGTTCGGATGGCGCAGTAACTGGTGCAGAACATTTTATTGAAATAATTGGCGAGGAAACAGAAAAGGATGTTCAAGGACAATTCTATTATAGCCCAAATAAAACGAGAAATATGACATTATCTCATCTACGTATAGCCGATGAAAAGATCCAATCGTCCTATTTTGTGAAGAGAAGCAATATGGTAGTTTGCTATAAAGAGCAGTACTTGAAACAATATGATGTTCTAGACGGGCTACAGGAAGAGGGAACCTTTCTATTAAACACTTCTATGGGGGAAGATGCAATAGATAAAAGGCTACCTCACCATGTGAAAAAATATTTGATAGAGCGCAAGATAAACTTCTATATAATTAATGCCAACAGACTTGCACGTAAATATGAGTTAGGTCCCATCTTGAATACAATTATGATGACAGCGATGCTTGGTCTTACTAACTTTTTGGAATTTCAAAAAGCGAAGGAAACATATCGAGAAATTCTAGATAGAGGTAAGTTATCCAAGCACCCTGCTTATAAGAAAAACATGTATGCAGCGATGGGCGAAACTATTTATTGGATAAAAAAAGTAAAGTTGAAAGAAATGGGTGATGAAGTTCTGGAAGAGGATTCGGAGCCTATCCACGTAAAAAATTTATTTACAGAAAAAATTATTCTCCCAATGAAAAATTTAAATGGAGCCAGCATTACAACAGAAGATATCATTGACTCAGGAATGATCGACGGAAGTCTGCCCTTAGGAACAAGTTGGAAACAACATCACGGTTATGCGGATAAAATTCCTGAATGGAACAGTGAGAGTTGTATACAATGCAACCTTTGTTCTGTTATTTGTCCTCATGCTACTATTCGTCCATTTGTTTTGAATGAAGAGGAGAATGCAAACAAACCAACTACAATGAGCACTTCTATTGAAAAAAAGAATAAAAACCGACACTTTAGAATTCAGGTAAACCCAAACTTTTGTACAGGATGCTCATTATGTGAATCCATATGTCCGGCCAAAAATAAAGCGATTAAAATGGTGCTGGCAAAGGAAAACCATGTCCAGCGTGAAGTGCAAAATTGGGATTTCATAATGTTTAGAAAAAATGACTGCTGGAAAACAAATGCAAGACATACGGTTTATGAAAACCAGTTCAGACAGCCATTGTTTGAGTTTGTAAATGCATGTGCTGGATGTGGCGAAACACCCTATATAAAACTGCTCACACAATTATTTGGTGAACGTTTATCTATTGCTAATGCAACAGGATGCTCTTCTATTTGGGGAGGATCGACACCATTTGTACCTTATACCCTAAATCAAGACAAGGAAGGACCAACATGGGCGAATTCCCTGTTTGAAAATAATGCCGCATTTGGAATGGGTATGCGAATTGGGAATCAGGTAATTAAAAACCAAGTAAAGATGTTAATAAAGAAAGAAACAGTGAACCCATTACAAATGGATCACGTAAAGGATGTTTTCAATCAATGGTTGGTAGGTACTTCTGATAAACAAAAACAGTTTGAGCTAACAAAAAAACTCATCTCTATCATAGATAAAGAAAGAGCGAACTCAGATATATTGGAAAGTATTTATCAAAAAAGGCATTATGTAATCGAGAAATCTCAATGGCTCATTGGCGGTGATGGCTGGGCTTATGATATTGATTTTGCAGGCATTGACCATGTGCTGTCAAAAGGCGAAGATGTAAATATTTTGATTTTGGATAATGAAGGATACGCGAACACGGGTGGGCAAGCTTCTAAAGCTTCACCGAAAGGAGCTAATCTAAAGTTAGCATCAGGCGGCAAAAGGGAAGCAAAGAAAGACATTGGAATATTTGCCATGAACTATGAACATGTTTATGTTGCACAAGTATGTTTACCTGCAAATCCTCAGCAAACCACTCGAGCTCTAACGGAGGCGGAGGAGTTTCCAGGTCCATCCATCATTATAGCTTATAGTCCATGCATATTAAACGGTAACAAAGATAATATGCTGCTAGAAGGGAAAAAAGCAACAGAATGTGGCTACTGGCCATTGTATCGTTTTAATCCCAGCTTAATCTTACAAGGTAAAAACCCAATGAAGTTCGATTCAAAACAACCAAATTGGGGAGCCTTCCGTGGATTTCTTTTAACTCAAAAGCGGTTTGCAACAAGTGAAAATTTGAATGCTCATGAAGCTGACCAACTACTTCAAGAAAATGAAGCAGATGCGCGTAAAAGGTATAATCGCTATCAAATGATTCAAGAAATGTACAAGTGTGCTAAAAATTAATGTGAGAAGGTGAGCGGATGCGGGACGCACTAGGAATCATAGAAGTAAGGGGACTTGTTTCCTCCATCGAAGTTTCTGATGCGATGCTAAAAGCAGCTGATGTTCAATTAACAAAGTTAAACATCACCAGGGGAATTGGATGGATGATGATTGCTGTAAATGGAAAGGTAGGAGCAGTTAATGCTGCGATAGAGGCAGGGGAAAAAGTTGCTGCTTTTAAAAATTCTCTTGTCTCTTCTAAAGTTATTCCAAGACCAATCGATGATATTTTTCAAAGTGCAGATCATGGAAATGAGCTGCACAAAAATGTTTTTAACCAAAAAAAGGCATCACGTACCCGGAAAAAGGTTGTGAATAAAACTTCTGATCTTGAAGAATTAGCCAAGGGGAATAAAAAACAATCCAAAAAGACGGAAGAAAAAGAAATAAATGATAGAAAAGAGGAAACGAAATCTAAATCGCCACAAAAAGCGACCGAGGCTAACAATGATCTAAATAAAACGAAGCCCAAATCGTCTAAACGAGTGAGTGCAACTAGTAAGAGAACAACGACTACAAAATCAAACACGCGTCCCCAGAAAAATAAAAGTGAAACAATAGGAGGAAAAGAAAATGAATGATGCTTTAGGAATGATAGAGACTAAAGGATTTATTGGAGCCATTGAAGCCGCAGATGCGATGGTTAAATCAGCTAATGTTCAAATTATCGGCTATAAACAAATTGGAGCGGGTTTGGTTACCGTGCTAGTAAGAGGGGATGTAGGAGCAGTAAAATCTGCTGTTGATGCAGGCATTATGGCCGCAAAAAATGTGGGAGAAGTAATTTCTACACATGTTATTCCAAGACCCCACTCCGACGTTGAAAAAATAATACCTATGACAAAGTAACGATTAGCGTATAATGGCGTTATTTTTTGCTGTGATTTTTTTGAGGAGAAAAAGTATGAAGAAGAATGTGTACAGGACAAATACGATATTGAAACAGGTTAGCAAAATGGCTAATTGTTCTACAAATGTCATCATTGAAGATAACACAAAAATAAAAGTAGGAATAGATCTAGGGACGTCATCAATTGTTTTAGTAGTAGTAGATGAAAGTGATCATCCAGTATTTGTTGCTTCTGAGGATGCGAGTGTTGTGACAGATGGTCTAGTAGTTCATTTTATGGAAGCAATATCCATTGTAAAACACTTGAAGAATAAAGCAGAAAATCAGCTTCAAAGGCCGGTGACTTTGGCAGCAGGCGCTGTGCCACCTGGAACCGTTGGCAACAATAAAAAAATCATTGAAAATGTCATTCATGGTGCAGGTATGGAGGTTACGGAAATTTTCGATGAACCAACAGCTGCTGCAGCTGTTTTAAATATACAGGATGGAGCAGTGGTTGATATTGGAGGGGGTACTACCGGGATAAGTATATTCAACAATGGAAAAGTTGCATATTCGGGAGACGAAGCAACTGGTGGTACCCATATGACGTTAGTTTTAGCTGGACATTACGGGCTAACCTTAGAAGAAGGAGAAATATTAAAGAGAGATAGTACGAAATATGATGAGAATTTTTTAATTATGCAACCAGTCGCAGAGAAAATGGCAAGTATTACGAAAAAATTCCTTAATGATTATGGAAAAAAAGTTAAAACGATACATTTAGTTGGTGGGATGATGATGTATCCGCAGTTCACGAGGATATTTAAGGTTGTTACGCAGTTACAAGTTATTCAGGCTGACCACCCTAAATATGTTACCCCGTTAGGAATTGCACTTAAAAGTACGGCGTTTTAGGAGGGAAAATGATGCAAATTGGAAAAGTTGCAGGAAATGTAGTGTCTACCAAAAAGGTAGATAGTTTAACAGGATATAAATTAATGATTGTCGATTTGATTCGCATTCCTTCAAAAAAAGTTTATCAAGAGGTAATAGCAATTGATAAGGTGGGCGCCGGCAAGGGTGAATATGTCTTAGTGACACTCGGAAGTGCAGCTAGAAATATTACCAAAAGTTCAGATGCAATCGTCGACGCTGCCATTGTAGGAATTATTGATACCTTTGATGAATAAAAGGGGTGAAAAAAATGGAAACATCCCAAATCACTTCTGAATCAGTAACAGAAGGGCATCCAGATAAATTATGTGATCAAATATCAGATCATATTTTGGATGAATACTTACGTCAAGACCCTGATTCAAGAGTTGCAATTGAGTGTATGATTTCTAGGAATTTGCTAGTTATTGCTGGAGAAGTAAAAAGTAAAGCGATCGTTCCAATTGAAGAAATAGCTAGAAATACGATAGTGTCTGTTGGTTATGATAATGCTGTAAAGGGAATGAATGGGCATCAGTGCATCATTGTTAAGAATATCAACGAGCAGTCTGCTGATATTAATCAAGGTGTCGATATAGAGTCTCGTTTTTGTAAGAAAATAGGAGCAGGGGATCAAGGGATCATGTATGGATTTGCTTGTAATGAGACGGCTAGTTACTTACCTTTGACCGTTGATTTAGCCCATAAACTTGCAAAACGGTTAAGTGAAGTAAGAAAAAATGGTACTTTATCTTATTTGAACCCAGATGGAAAAACACAAGTAACTGTTGAATATGATGAATATAATCGTCCAATAGGGATTAAAAATATTACTATATCTGCGCAACACAAGGATGGTATAGACCAACATAAACTTATTGAGGGTATCGTGCAAAATGTGATAAAGCCTGTTATTCCTAAAGGACTCTTAAAGCAGAGTACCAGTTTACTCATTAATCCAACAGGACGCTTTGTAATTGGCGGTCCTTTAGGTGATACAGGATTGACGGGCAGAAAGATTATGGTAGACACATATGGTGGAATTATTCCTCATGGAGGGGGCGCCTTTTCTGGAAAAGATGCTTCTAAAGTGGATAGGACAGGTGCTTACATGTGTCGCTACGTAGCTAAAAATATTGTAGCAGCAGGGTTAGCGGATCGTTGTAATATTTCCCTTACTTATACCATTGGAGTTGAAAACCCTACTTCTATTTATTTAAATACTTTCGACACGGAGAAAGTAAATAAGAAATTACTTTATGCAATGATCAAATATATATTTGATTTTTCTGTTAAGGGTATGATTGAGTCATTAAATTTGAAAGAGCCTATCTTCTCTAAGACTTCTGTATATGGACATTTTAAAGATAATCCTAATCTACCATGGGAAAGGGCAGATAAAGCAAATTTATTAAAAGCATATGTTTCTCAGCTTTATGAGAAGATCGGAAGTGCTTAAGAATTCAAAACGAAAGTAATGGCTGATATTAGTGTTTATCGATTAAGTCGTATAAAACATTAACAAACTTTGCTTCCACTCAAAGAATCTCGTATATGCGTCATTATTTTTTAGGATGGTAGTGGAACTAGCCCACATGTACTTTAGTGGGCTAGTTGAATATGAAATTAGCCAAATTGATGTACAATAGTCAGTTTTAATTTTTTCACTACTTTTGGGATTTTTCGTTGACTGCTGATATATAAGGTTTTAAGGGGTGCCTCCTTTAACATTCATTAGGGGATAACCCAAAATTTCACTTTCATTTATTTTAACTCCAGTCTGATTGGACAATGATCGCTTCCTAACACATCGAGGTCTACATCTGCATGTAATAAACATTCCTTTAACCGGTTGGAAACAATAAAATAGTCAATCCGCCAGCCAATGTTTCTTTCGCGTACGGTTTTCATATACGACCACCATGTATATAAGCCGTCTGTATGAGGATGAAAATAACGCAATGTATCGGTAAATCCATTGTTTAGCAATCGGCTCATTTTTTCCCGCTCTTCTATTGTAAAGCCGGAGTTACCATAATTGGTTTTGTAATTGCGAATATCAATTTCTTGATGGGCAACGTTTAAGTCCCCACAATAAATGACTGGCTTTTTCTCATCCAGTTCGACTAAGTAAGTATAGATTTGATCTTCCCATTGCAGACGGTGATCAAGTCGAGAGAGATCCCGCTTGGCATTAGGGGTATATATATTAACTAGATAATAGTTTTCAAATTCTAAAGTGATAATTCGTCCTTCTTCTTCAGTAACTGCTTCGCCGACTCCGTAGGAGACAGCTAGTGGTTTATGCTTTGTGAAAATAGCTGTACCAGAATAGCCTTTTTTGACGGCATAGTTCCAATATTGGTGGTAGCCTTCTAATGGTAAATGGAGTTGCCCTGCTTGCAATTTTATTTCTTGAAGGCAAAAAATGTCTGCATTTACTGTATTAAAATAATCAAGAAAACCTTTACGAATACAGGCACGTAGACCGTTGACATTCCAAGATACGAGTTTCATAGATGAGTTAGTTCCTTTCTTGACGGTTCTTTTTCTATTAGAAATGAATCCAAATAATCCAGCTTGAAATGAAGTGATTGGGTCCTTCTTCATTTTACTTTCGTAATATTGGAGTTAAGTTTTCTTGGTTTCTGCTCTTCTTTAAAAAAAGCAGCTAGTGTTGAAAATATGGTTGCGGTTCCAGAAATATTACATGAGGGACGATGTAATTATCTTCATTTTAGCATAGGTAAAGAAGTTTCATTGCATGATATGCCTAGCTGATATGTCTAAATATAACATTTAAAAAAATAAGTTTTATGGAAGAGATGGATGGATTACTTGTTTTAATTTTTACTGTGAAAGAAACCATTGACAAAGAAGTGTATGAGGCCTATAATACAGTTTGAATAGTGTATTAAGTGTTTCATACACTTGAGTTGTTATTTTTTTAAATGCTGTCCTTTGATATCAATTTGGATAATTGACGTTAATTCAACATATTTTTTTACGTGAAGTGTATTAAATGATTAATACACACAAAGTTAAATATAGGAGCTGTTGCTATGAAAATAAATTTTAATCGCAGGGAGCCTGTTTATGTGCAAGTGATTCGTTATTTTAAGCAGCAGATTGCGACGAACATGTTCGAACCAGGACAGGAAATCCCTTCCCGTCGAGAATTAGCAGGGGAAATAAAGATTAATCCGAATACGGTACAACGCGCGTATAAAGAAATGGAGGAACAGGGCTTGATTTATACGGAAGGAAATTTGCCTAGTAAAATTACGCAAGATGAGCAAGTGCTTAAAGCGGTACGTGAGGAACTTATCATGGATGCAGTAGACGAGTTTGTAGCAACGGTTCAACCTGTACATGCGCCATTTGAGGAAATTATAACGCTTTTACAAGAAAAATATGAGCAAGCAATAGAGGGTAAGGGGGATGAGCAATGATTGAAGTCAAGGATATCACCAAAAAATTTGGTCGGAAACAGGTGTTAAAAGGAGTAACTTTTACAGCGGAAAAAGGGGAAATTACTTGTCTAATAGGTATTAATGGTGTTGGAAAAACAACCATATTGAATGCAATCATGGCTTTAACCCCGATCAAGACAGGAGAAATTTTAATTGATGGTGAAAAATTAAAGCCCGCAACGTTTAATCATATTACGTTTATTCCTGATGCGATTACTGTATTACCACAAATGACAATCGAAGAATCCATGCAATTTATGAAAGACTATTACGGAACATGGAATGATGATCGTGCTCAAGAGTTATTATCGTTTTTTAAATTAAAGCCAGAAGAGAAAATTTCTAGCCTATCCAAAGGAAATACGGCGAAAGCCAACTTATTACTGGGGCTTGCCCTTGACGTGGACTATATTCTTATGGATGAACCTTTCTCAGGCATTGATATGTTTAGCAGGGAACAAATTGCCGATGTATTTACAAGTCATCTAATTGAAGATCGTGGGGTTATTATTACGACCCATGAGATTGGTGATATTGAACATTTAATTGACAAAGTCGTTTTACTTGATGACGGTGTTGTTAAAAAGCAGTTTTATACTGAAGAAATCCGTGCAGCAGAAGGAAAGTCGGTCATTGATGTAATGAGAGAGGAGTACAAGTCATGAAAAGCTATTTACGATTAACGGAATTTGAATTAGGCAGATTTTTCAAGTTTTATTTTGTGTTAATTGGCTTAACGATTGTTTCCCAATTAATTGGTGTTGTCGTGGTTTCAAAGGGATATATGAGTGAAGCAAATAAAGCCATTTTTCAAGAGGGAATGTCAAAACAGACCTTTATTGAACAGACAGGACCTATAAGTTTGCTTGGTTGGATGAACTCGATTTGGTTTTTAGGACCGATTGCGTTTTGCATTGCTTCATTACTCATATATATGTTTCTAATTTGGTATCGCGATTGGTTAGGGAAAAACACCTTTATTTATCGTTTATTGATGTTACCAACTCAAAGAATCAATCTGTTTTTTGCTAAGGCAACTGCCATTTTCGCTATGGTTCTCGGTTTGGTCGCTTTACAAGTGTTGCTTATATTTATAGCAGGAATTGTGCTGGAATGGATGGTTCCAAATGAATTTATGTCAGTGATGAGTATCACTGATCTAAGTATAGCTTTTCCATATTTACATACGATATTGCCAGCTACATTTACTGAATTTGTTCTATACTATAGTACTGGTTTGATGGCTGTTTTTGTCTTTTTTACGGCAATTCTTATTGAGCGTAGTTATCGTTGGAAAGGCTTGATATTTGCAATCGGATATGTAGCGCTAGCAACGATATTTTTTATGTCGCCATTTATTGTAAGTATGATATCGGAAGAAGTGTCTTTATATCCACTTGAGTGGCTTACGGTTCAAATCATTTTAGGCTTAATTGTAGTGGTAGCTTCAGTAGTAGTAAGTCGTTATTTATTGGCAAAGAAAATTACGGTGTAAGGAGGAAGTGCTGTGGAGCGATACTGGAAATTGATTTTTATCTCATGTCTGCTTGTGTTCGGAATTGGATTTTTTTACTTGCATCATACATTTGCAGAGAAAGAGGTTCCCAAGTATACATGGGAAAAACAAGCAGGAAATGATGAGGCGTTAGAAGATGTGTTGATGGAGGGATATGTACAAGGAGAAAACTATTTTTCTGAAGAAATACAACTGGCTGGGGAAGATAGAATTTATGCAAGCCAACTTTCTTTTTTTGAGAAGCTAAACGGGGTGATAAAGAACCCGAAAATCAAGGAATTGCAACAGGAATATCGTGGTTTTATGCGTGGGAAAGCAGAGAATACTGAAATCTATTTTGAGAATGAGAACATTCTCGCATACGCAGATGTGAAATCGGAATCGGACAGCAGCCAGTTTGGACAAGGGAACTTTGAATTAGAAGTGGAGGCATTGTATAAAAAGGAAGATAAAACCACTTCCTTTTCTATCAAAATTCCGAATCAAAATGACTATGATTATATGGCCGTACAAGATGTGATGGCTATAAATGGCAAGCTTTACGTCGTTACCCAAAATGACATATATGAAGGGGAAGATGAATATTACACCGAATGGCGTCTATATACATTACATCTTAAGGAAGAAAAATTAATTAGTGAAGCAAAACTATTTTCAAACAAGGGAGAAGATGACTCGGAAAATGAAGGGGGGTACTTATTACAAGACCCTGACCAGCTAAGTGCGAGTAAATATATTGCTATTGAGGTCACAAAAGTAGTCGATGGTGTATCCATGGTGGATATTCATCTGTTTGATTTGGAAACACAGGAAAAATTACCAGTCGATGTTCCAAAAGAACTGCTGGAACAAGAAGTAATCGCACATATGGACGCTAAAAAGCTATACTTTATTCATGAACAGGAAGGGAAGATAAAAATAACACCTTACCAATTTGTTAAACAAAAAGTGGAGGAACCATTTGAAATTCCGATATCAGAATCCATTAATTCATCTATGACGAAATATACAAAGTTTATTAATGATAAGCTATATATTCTATATGATATGAATAGTGAAATGGATGGGAAAAATAGGTTGCCGTTAATGTACGTGATTGATTTAAAAGAAAAAAAATTATTCTATCAAGGTAAATTAAAGGCGGACAACAAGGAAGCAGAAAACAAATATTTAAGTATTTACATGATGTATGAGAATGAAAGGTAGGTAGTTAGAACGAAGAAATGAATGTTTTGGCAGCAGAAGTTATTTCTTGTTAGACGGGTCTATGTCAGGGGATACATGTTTTACACCATAGCAGTGGTTGGCGCTTACTTAGCTCCAACCACATGACTATAAATCTGATCTAATTTTTCGTGGAATAAATCCATATGCACAATTCTAGCTTCACGTAAATATTCTTTGCCATCTACGAAAAGCAGCAGTACAGGGACGGTGAACACGAAAAAGCGCCCAGCGATTTCTTCAACCTGATCTGCCGTTATATGTGCTGTGGCAATTTTGGGGAATTTTTCCATCAGTTCTTCGACTTGTGGGAATAACCCATGGCATACACTGCATGCTTCACGGGAAATATATAGGAAAGCAAGCTCATTTTGTTCAATAAATGCTTCTATATCATCTAAGTTTGATAACATAGTAAAATGATTTTCTGTCATTTGTTTTCCCTCCTACCATTAGAATAACATATGGGGGATTAGACATCTTGTTTAAAGTTTAGTTAGCATAAAAATCGGTTATACACTCTATATAAATTATTCGTTAGAAGCTTCATTCACTATTTTAAAATTGAGCCAAGCATGGAGTGATGGTAGATGAGCAAATCGTATAAAAAAAGAAAAGACATACAAGAAGATCGGACCAAATTGGATAAGTTCACTGAACAACAGCATGTGGATGATATTCCACTCGAAGATTTACGTGACGAAATGAAGGAAGAAAAGCAAAAAGGAAAATCAAAAGATTCTTCGCAAAGTGAGGAATAGGAAGTGGTATATTCTTTCAAAGGCCTTGATAAATCTGATCTGTGTAGGATGATTTCATTTAACAACCAGTGGGGATTAAAATATATCCACACTGGTTGTGCTTTTATTGTTTCCAACTCTTAAATGTTCGTTAGTTTTATCGGGAGATAAAGAAAATATTTAGTTAGCTAAGAAGCAGTCTGGTGAGAGTGGAGTTATTGGATCAAGACAGGTTATGCCAATGAAGTGATCAAGATCAACTGTTAAGCAAACACCACTAGCCACAAAGTTATTTATCAGTTTATCTTTATACCTATCATCACAAACGTAGGTAGCAAAATCTTGAGGTGATTTTTCATTTTTAATAGGTATTAAAAGCTCTAGATTAACACAGCATTTGCTCCCCACTATTTTTTTAGCTCGGAAAAATGGTGACTCGATTTCTTCAAAAATTTTGTCATGATAATGGTGACTATATTTTTTACAAAATCCTTTTCCAATAAATGGCTTGCAATTACCAATACAATAAAGCAGAAATGGAATGGTTGTATGCTTATTTAAAGGTTTTTGGCGTTTTTGTTTTAATTGTTGAATCGATGAGAAGCAGCTACTATCGCAGCAAGCGCGCTTTATTTGATCCTGTGCCTCAATAATTTTTCGTACTACCTTACATACACAATGTTCTGGATGACAATGGTCTTTCATTTTGCATGATTTTTTTGGCTTACAGTAATCCAAAACGTTTCACCTCTTTACGAAAAGTATAAGCTGCCATAAGATTTTTAGTAGTTTAAGAATAGAAGAAAAGTGTTGCACACTACTTAAATGGTTGTATGCATGGATATAGTGCCGGATATTTTTATTCGTGTGCCAACTGGATGTCCAACATTTCTTTTCTATTGTGTTATTCAAGTTATTTACGTTCACTTTGTTTATACTGCTGAAAGTTAATGGGTGGTTCTTATGACATGACAAAAGATGCGTTTAAATTAGTGTATGTATTTGTTAGTAATTGGCTTGTACGAATTGTATATTTTTAAAAAATAGTTATTTATCTATCATGTTTAATCTCTATGATGAAGATATTCTCATATAGACTAGCAAGATAAATAAAAAACCTATGGCTCCCATAATCAAAAAGCCAATTCTAAAATGTACGATAAGCATATAATAATGTAAATCGTACAAGATTGTATTGATTTGCCCATGAAACATTCTCCTTTTACAGGTGCCGACTAATGTCGGTGCCTTTTTCTTTTCGGACAACGCTCATGGCGATTCCAAAATGGATGCTGGAAGGAGTTTTCAACCGCCGTATGCAACAGGGAAAAGCGAAACCACTTTTACTACATGAGGAATAGTTTTACCCATTTTTTACAGAAATATTTATTCTCAATAGATAACGTAAATATTTAAAAGTTAACTAGTTATCTTTTCAAACTGAAAAATTTTACGGATAAGTTAAAAGGGAATCTTCTTAGTTTGAGGAGAACCTATGTGATGGTTTTAGGAAGAGTTTGAAGAGGGGATTTTTTTGTTGGCTAGGAAATTATAAAATTTTGCAGCTGTGGATAAACTTACTAAGTTATTTAGCTACGTCCGGAGCGAGCGCCCAACAACTAGGCGACTTCACGAATCGCCCTATGATAAAGTCATCATTGGTTCATGCAACACCGTCTCACCATGATTCCTAAAACTTTAGTTGCTTCGTCCCACTCGCTACGTTGCTAAACGGGCGCTCTGCGCCTTTGTTGCAACGTAATTGTTTCGAAGAAAAGTACTGAATAACCATTTCGATAAAGAAGGGTAGTCCCTTTTATCAATTTCATCCTAAAGTGATGGATACCCTTCCATAATAGCTCCAAAAACATATATTGCTAGTGTAAATAAAGAAAGGAGAGATGGAAAAATGAGTTGTTACTCAAGACATTGTGACTTTGAAAGGGAGAAAGAAATGAAACGTTTAGAGGTGATTTTAAAAGATATCTTATTCCAACTGCAGCAGCAAGGTCAAGCACAGGGGCAAGAACAAGGTCAAGCACAGGGGCAAGAGCAAGGGCAAGCGCAAGGCCAAACTCAGAACGATCGTACTAAATTCGAAAATAATGGAAATCCAAATGTAATCGTAAAGAATGAAGCTAACGCTTTGTCAATTGCTGCCATCGTCATTGTCTTATTATTTTTAAAAGAAGACGGATATAAAAAAGGTAAGATGAATAAAGAATCTTTTGGAGAAATTGTTAATATGCTTAAAGAGTTTAACAATTCCTCCGAATAAGATAGTTGATTAATAAATCAGGGACTTCATTGTCCCTGATTTAATTTGCTTACTGTATTATATACAGTGGCAATTTATTTGTGCGTGTACACATCAAAACGTAGTATTAACATTAAAGATGACGTTTTGTTACACAATAGGTGTAGAAACGTTATCTACGAGATCAAACGCATTTAACGACATGGCAGGTGGGGAAAATGTTATGTTATATCCAACGGGATCATTAGGAAAAACAACATCATAAATGTTTGGTGATATAACTAATCCCCAGGTTTGGCGCCATGAAAGAGATTATTATACAATTGGATATTGGCCGGAATCGACGTTGAAAATCCTAGTGTATACGTATAATCTACACAAACAGACAGATTACTAGATACAGAAAAGGATCTATACTTTCAATTGGCGGATTAGGATTGTAAATTGATCATTTTTAACCAGAACGTTCTTATAGTTGAAAAATATAAGGCCAAATGTAATCGCCGATCCTGGTGAATTAACCTACGATTAGAAACATAGATGGATATAAATCTCGATCTTTCTCCACCTGGAGGGAGTTATAAACTTTCGCCAATAAGCTTCTTTATTTCATCTGTTTGATGTTCGTTGAATAGCTCTACGATTTTGCTTCCAACAACAACGCCATCACAGCAGGAGGCTAACGCTTGTGCCTGTTCACTTGTGGATACACCAAAGCCAGCTAATACAGGGACATCACTTTGCTCCTTTAGCTTTTGTAAATAGGTGTTTACTTCGTTTTCATAAGATATTCTTGAGCCTGTTGTTCCTTTGACGGTAACTGCATACAGAAAGCCTTCCGATCTACGAATCAATGCATCGACTCTTTCTTTAGGACTGGTTAAGGCAACCAGACGAATACATGCAATATCATATTTTGTTAGCATATTTGTCAATAAATCTTCTTCTTCTAGAGGTAAATCGGGAACAATTACCCCATCAACACCAGCTTGAGAACAAGTTCTGGCGAATTTCTCCATGCCATAGGCGTAAACGGGATTTAAGTAAGTCATTACTATAATTGGGACTTGCCGCTTATCTTTAAATGAGGCAAGTGTGTCTAAAACAGCAGCCAATGTTGTATTTCGTTTAAGTGATCGTTTACCTGCATTTTGAATCGTTGACCCGTCAGCCACTGGATCGGAAAATGGAATGCCAACTTCGATTGCGGCAACTCCGCAATCCTGTAAAAAGAGAATACGTTCCTTTAGTTTATCCAGTCCGCCATCTCCAGCCATGATATAGGGGACA
Source organism: Roseburia sp. 1XD42-34 (assembly GCF_009917385.1). GTDB lineage: Bacteria > Bacillota > Bacilli > Bacillales > Amphibacillaceae > Virgibacillus. Next base: position 257,766 of record NZ_QWLJ01000001.1, read on the forward strand.
AACAAATTTTTATCCTTTGCTTGTAGTTGCTGTAAATAATCAGTGAGTTTTCGTTTTCCCATCTGCTTTCTCCTCCAGTATTTGCTTAATTTGTTCCACATCTTTATCACCGCGACCAGATAGACAGACAACAATGGATTGATGTTTATCCATTTCTTGTGCCAGCTTTTTCACATAGGCTATTGCATGCGCACTTTCAAGCGCTGGAATAATCCCTTCTGTTAGTGATAATTGTTGAAAAGCATGAATTGCTTCTATATCCGTTACAGCCGCATAATTTACGCGCTTGGTAGCATGTAAATGACTGTGCTCAGGTCCTACGCCGGGATAATCTAAACCGGCAGAAATAGAATATGCTTCTTGGATTTGTCCATGCTCATCTTGGAGCAGGTTTGTTAATGTCCCATGTAAAACACCAGGTTTCGGCTGATGAAATACAGATGCATGCTGATTTGTATTTAATCCAGCACCACCCGCTTCAATGCCATAAAGTTTCACTTGCGCTTCCTCAATAAAAGGATAGAACATTCCCATGGCATTACTGCCGCCCCCAACACACGCAACTACAGCATCTGGTAAATATCCATATTGTTTCAACATTTGTTGTTTCGTTTCATTACCAATGACAGCTTGAAAATCACGGACTATTTTTGGAAACGGATGTGGACCTACAACAGAACCAAGGATGTAATGCGTATCCTCAACATGAGTAACCCAATATCTTAAAGCTTCATTAACTGCATCCTTTAACGTTGCACTTCCATTCGATACGCTGCGAACCTCCGTTCCTAATAACTCCATGCGGAAGACGTTGAGCTTTTGTCTGCGTATATCTTCTGCACCCATAAAGACAACGCATTTTAAACCGAGCAGAGCACAAACGGTAGCTGTAGCTACACCATGCTGTCCAGCACCAGTTTCTGCTACAATTTTTCTTTTTCCCATTCGAAGTGCAAGGAATGCCTGCCCGATGGTATTGTTAATCTTATGGGCGCCTGTATGATTCAAATCTTCACGTTTTAAATAAATTTTCGGCCCCCCGAAAGCTTGTGTTAAGTTTTTGGCAAAGTAGAGCGGAGTTTCTCTGCCAACATAGTGATGTAAATAGCTGGTTATGTTTGTGATAAATTCAGGGTCTTTGACCGCCTGCTCATAGGCAGTTTCTAATTCTAATAGTGCAGGCATTAATGTTTCTGGTACAAATCTCCCTCCAAAATTTCCGAATTTTCCATTATGATCAGGCCCCGTATACGTTGTCATCGCTTTTATCCATTCCTTTCGCTTTTGTAATAAACTGAATTATTTTTTTCGGATCTTTTTCACCATTTGTTTCCACACCGCTTGATACATCCACTCCGAAAGGCTTTAACGTTTTAACCGCCAGTTTTACATTTGTCGGTGTAAGTCCTCCGGCAATGATTAACTTTTCTTGAGGAAAGCGATTCGTTTTTAGCCGGCCCCAATCAAAGGGAAGTCCGCTTCCACCAGCATATTGTTTTGTCGGACTATCAATTAATACATAATCGCAAGGATATGCCTCAAGGCTTATTTGCTCCAGCTTCTCTAGTTTATCAATGGAGTAAGCCTTAATGATCGGAACATTTACTTGAAAAGCTACACTAGCTGGCTCTTGCCCGTGTAATTGGATGTAATCAAGTGGTACTTGTGCTTTGATTGCATTCATTGTGTCTATTTTTTCATTTACAAACACGCCAACTACTTTTACAGAACTTGGAATTGTTTTAGCAATTAACCTCGCTTGTTCAGGGGTTACTGTCCGTTTGCTAGGTGCAAAGACAAAGCCAATTAGATCTGCTCCAGCTAACACAGCAGCTTTTGCAGCTTCTACAGACTGAATTCCACATATTTTAACGAACATGCAGCGGCCTCCTCTTTTGTTTGTTTACTTGTAATTGCTGGAATGTCTCGGGAATGTCTGTTGAACACATAAGCGTTTCTCCGACAAGCAAAGCCTCTGCCCCAGCATTGCTCGCTGTTATGGCATCCTCCATAGAGCGAATTCCGCTCTCGCTAAGGATTAAAATATCTTTATTTTTCACATGTTTTGCGAGTTTTTCAGTTGTTTGCATCGTAACCGTAAACGTTTTTAAATTACGGTTATTGATCCCGATAATTTCCGGATTTAATTCAAGTGCTGCCTCCAGTTCATACTGATCATGCACCTCACAAATAACTTCCAAATTATTTTCAATTGCATAATCATATAAATTCTGTAGCTGCTGTTTTGATAAAGCAGCTACAATTAATAGAATAATGGAAGCGCCGGCTGCTCTGGCTTGATCAATTTGAATTGGATGGATAATAAAGTCCTTACATAGCACAGGTAGATGTACCGCGTTTGCTACATCAGATAAATCTTGCATGGACCCTTTAAAGAAAGTCTTATCTGTAAGTACGGAAATGGCGGTAGCACCGCAAGCTTCATATTGTTTAGCTTGTTCTACAGGATTAACTTCTGTACAGATATCCCCTTTGGAAGGAGAAGCCCGTTTGATTTCTGCAATAATCTGTAAGTTTTTAGCTGCGGTTACACGGCTTTTAAAGGGAACTGGCTGCTGAGTCGTAATAAATGTCGGTTTTTCTTGTAAAAGAGATGCTACTTCCTGCTTCTTTTTAGCAATAATCGTTTCTAATATTGTCATTTAAACCACCTCATTTGTATATTTTTTGCTCATGGAGATTAAACCGTTTAGCTTTGCTAATGCCTTACCTGACAGAATACTTTCTCTTGCCATTTCAATTCCTGATTGAATCGTTGTAGCAGTACCGTGAGCATAAAGACCGATCCCCGCATTTAACAGAACCGTATCCATATAAGCGCCAGGTTCTCCTTTGAGTACGCTTCGAGTAATCAAGGCATTTTCTTTGGCATTTCCTCCTTTAATAGCCTTCAGCGGATAAACGGGTAAGCCTACTTCTTCAGGATGGAGTGTAAATGGAGTTAAATTTTCATTTTCGAGTAAAATAAAATGATTTTTCCCTGCAAGTGATGCTTCATCTATTCCGCCGGCTCCGGTAACAACAATTGCCCGTTTTCTTCCCATATTTTTTAAGGCTTGTGCAACAACTTCCAGTTTTTCCTTTTGATACACCCCAATAATTTGCGAGTCTAACTCCACAGGATTTGTTAATGGACCGATAATATTGAAGATAGTTGGCAAGCCAAGATCTTTTCGCACCTTTACAAACGGTTTTAAAGCATGGTGTACATGTGGAGCAAATAGAAAGGCAATATTATTTTCAGCTAACGCTTCTTCGATTTGTTCTTTGGTAAAAAATAAAGAAATCCCTAAGCGTTCTAAAACATCGGCACTACCTGTTTTACTTGAAACACGGCGATTTCCGTGTTTTGCAACAGTCACCCCACAACCAGCGATAACAAAAGCGGATGTCGTACTAATATTAAAACTTCCTGACATATCACCCCCAGTTCCACAGGTATCAAGAACGGATTTTTCTGGTTTGATCTGAAAGGATGATTGAGAACGAATCATTTCGACAAATCCGCTGACCTCATCAGCAGTTTCCCCTTTTGCTTGTAAAGCAGTTAATAGTGCAGCAATTTGTGATTCCGTAACGGTTTTATTAAGGCAGGAAAAGGCAGCATCTTTCATTTCATCAGCAGTTAAATTTTTCCCTTGGATTAACTTCTTCAAATAAACGTTCATACTTAATCTCCTCTCTTTTTGGAAATGTAGCTTTCTATTTTTTAGGGGAAAATTCCCCGTCATATGGAGTGAAGCTAGCCTTCACTCGAGTATGGTAGGAAATTTTCCTAGTAGTTACATCATCCGCAAAATTACGAATCATTTTTTTTCCGACGGTTGTACCTACTGATTCTGGATGAAATTGCAGACCATACACCGGATAAATTTGGTGTTGAATAGCCATTATTTCATGATCATCCATAGATGTTGCCATAATCTCCAACTGTGGCGGGCAAGAAGCTGGTTCGATCGTGTAGGAGTGATAACGCATGACTTTAAGCGGTTGTGATAAATATTGAAAAATCCCAAGTCCTTTGTGAGTTACGAACGATGTTTTACCATGCATAATTTGCTTTGCCTGTCGTAATTTTCCGCCCAGTGCTTCACCAATAATTTGATGGCCTAAACAAATACCAAGAATAGGCAACGTTGTATAAAAGGTTTTAACGATATCAAGGCAAGCACCGGATTGCTGTGGCAGCCCTGGTCCTGGAGAAATAATAATGGCTTCTGGACAGAGCTCGTTGACCTCGTTAACAGAAATGCGATTATTGCGGACTACATGTACATCATAGCCGGTTTCCGCAACATATTGATAAATGTTAAAGGTGAAAGAATCAAAATTATCAATCAATAAAATCATTGGTTCGCACCTCCGTAAGCGACTTTGCTTTGAATAATGTTTCTTCATATTCCTTTTCCGGATCGGAATCAAAGACAACTCCAGCCCCTGTTTGTAAATACGCATGGTCTTCTTTAATGACGAGTGATCGGATCAGAAGGGCGATACTAATGTCATGATTATAATTAATAAAACCTATCCCTCCCCCATATACCCCCCGTTCAAAGTCTTCCAAATCATTAATAATTTGCATTGCTCTTATTTTTGGTGCCCCAGAAACCGTTCCTGCGGGAAGACAGGAACGGAGTGCGTCAAATGGGGTTCTGTCATTTCTTAACCTGCCTTGCACTTTAGATACAATGTGCATAACATGTTCGTATTTTTCGATCGCCATGTATGTGGGGATAGTGATACTGCCAATTTCGCAAACTCTCCCAAGATCATTTCTGCTTAAGTCAACTAACATTCGATGTTCGGCAATTTCCTTTGGATCATTTAACAGCTCCTTCATCCTCTCCTCATCTTCATCTCTTGTTTTACCGCGTGGTCTAGTACCGGCAATGGGATTGGTTATAACCGACTTTCCGTTTGTCTGAATGAGGCTTTCTGGTGAAGTACCAAGTAAGCAATAATCGAAAAAATCGATATAAAACATATAAGGGGACGGATTTACTTTTCGCAATTGGCGATAAAACGAGAATGGATCCGTATTTAAATGTGCTTTCATCCGCTGTGAAAGAACAACTTGAAATATTTCCCCTTGATCAATAAATTTTTTTGCCTGCTTTACTTTTTCGATGAATCTATCTTTTTCTATTTCTGGTTGAAAGCGTAAATTCGTTGTTGATTGTTTCAAGGGACGTTGCTTTAATAATTGCTCTTTGAGATCGCTTAATTGCTTATCCAAATCGCTGTCTTCGTTATCAGGCAAACATATTGCTATAAGGTAGACCGTCTCCGTAGTATGATCGAAAACAATGAGATTTTGGACTAACATAAAGTGAAAGTCAGGCATAGCTAAATCATTCGTTAATCTCTCGCCGATGTATTCCATAGAACGAATAGCATCATAGCTTATATAGCCGACCGCACCACCGTAAAAGGGGACTGGTAAATCAAGATTGATTTTTGGGAGCTCTTGCTCCAAATAAGACAGTGCATGCTGCTTCATAGCGGTCGTTTTATTTGTTCGATAATTAAATACTGTTGTCTGTTCTCCAATGCCAATTACCTCCTCATAAGGATCACAGCCAATAAAGGAATACGTTCCTTTCGTTTCATGTTCAAACGTGTTTTCCAATAGAAATTTCTTCTTTGCGGTTAAGCGCATATAAATTTGAATTGGTGTTAACGTATCAGCGTTTAACTTTAACAATCGATATGGAGCTTTTTTAAACGAATGTTTCATTTTTTCACTCCTTTTTTTGGATTGGTGTAGAGTAATTGAATAGGGTTTTATTGATTTTAACGTTGGTTGATAACTTTATATGGATGGAACTAGCCCAGACAATAAAAAAACCTCTAATAACACATGATTCATGTTATTAGAGGACGATAGATGACCGCGGTGCCACCTCTTTTAAAAAGCATATCGCTTTTCATCTTTTCAGATACGGGAATTTAGAAAAGTAACAAAAATGATATCACCTTTTCATTCCGATATCCTATCCGTATAACGGCGGAACTCCGTGCTTCCCTACTATATAGTTCAGGAAGCCTCTTGTAAGTCCATTCAGCTTGATTCCACGTACTAGCATCCCACCATCACTAGTTCTCTAAAAACGCTTCATTCAAGCTTACTCCTCTTACGCATCGATTTTTTTAATTTAAGTTTAAAAAACTAGAAGTAACAGCTTTTTCAAAAAATGACCTACCATGTATAAATCTATTCTTGCATAAAAACTGGAAGCGCCTTGATCATCCCCGACCAAGCAGCCTCACAAGAAGGCTGATCGCTTGGTAGAAGGAGTGAAGCTACCTCCAGGGGCGAGCGCTGGAGCTGTATGGATAAATGCAATACAAAAATGATTATCCTATCCACCAGGTTTCTAGACAATTAAAAAGGTCCCTCGTCACGAAAAGGACGGGGGACCGTGGTACCACCTTTATTAACTGCAATGCAGTTCACTCTGGCAATAGCAAAAAGAAGTAACATTTGCTATTTGTCTCAGGTAACGATGAGACGAATTCGCCAAAGCCTACTACAAAATGGTTCGGTTTGGAAGTTCGGAAGTCCATTCATCTAATGCTATCACACTGATTTTCACCTGCCATCAGCTCTCTAAAGTGTAACGCTAGATTACTACTCTTCGTCATTACTTAAATATTTTAATTTGTTGAAACAATGGTAATAGAGATTTATGAAAAAGTCAACCCTTTTTTTTATTTTTTTACGCCGTCAATAGCCTGCTCAAATAAATAGCGTAATCATCAAAACAGGGGAACACAAAACGGATGGCGCTTTAATTATGTTATGGATAGGCAGTGATTTATGTCGCTTCAAGGTGAAAAAAGCTAATGAGTTTTTCTTTGCACTATAGGAAAGTATAAGATTTTTTTGGTTTATAGTATAAGAAAAACAAAGGCTTCCCCGTAAGACTTGGCGACATACCAAGTTTTTCTAATTATTCTTCATGTTTTGCAAGGCTTTTGGATCTCTTATATAAAACATTTCCTCATTATCAATAGTCCACAATGTACAAGGGCTACAATTCCTCTGTTAATTGCCTACCTTTTCTGTTCGTGCCACTTCTAATCAAAAATATATATAGATTTAAAAGATAAAAAATGTGAAAAATAACTAGGTGTCTTTATATACCTTGAATAATGCAAAATATCTTTGCTTTTACTACATAGGCGTGGACTTGAAATGTAAAGCAAAAATGGTAGTTTGAAGCTCCACCATGAACTCTTGAATGCCAAACTTTTAAATAACTCTGTCCTCCTTTGGAACTATTCTCAACAACCCTTTATTTTTATCCGTTGTTCTAAAAAAGATCCGTTATATTTACAAAAGTGGTTTTTGAATTTGCAGATGTTTTTAATAGTTAGCCCATCTGCAATGGCAATTGCTATTCCAAATCCAATAAATGATAAAACAATTATTTTTTAAAATAAATGTCGTTCATGCTGTTTTTTGCTTGAAAGATAAGAAAAGAATAAAAATTGTTGCCTTTGGGCATACAGACTTAACGGAATAGCTACATCCGGCGCATGCGTCCAGCAACTAGGAGACTTCACGAAGGCGCCTTCCGATAAGTCATCATTGGTTTCGTGGTTAAGAGGAAGGCCGCCTTAGAGCGGGCTTGGTGTCAGGCGTCGGCATACTCCTGTTGCAGGAGCATGATTCCTAAAACTTTCGTTGCTTCGTTCCAGTTGCTACGTTGCTAACCGGGCGCTTGCGCCTTTGTTCGTGATGGGGGTCTAATGACGATAAGTAACGAGTGGTAAAACAATAATATGGAAAATGTTTTCGTTCATAGGTCATTGTCGTTAACTGAAAACTGTTTAGAAAATATACATATATAGAAATGTGAAAAACCTACAGGATTAATTTGGTATATGGATATTAGAAAGAGGGATTCTAATATGTTTTTTAGAGATAAACAAGTATTGGTTATTGGAGGAACCGGGACGATTGGAAGGCGTATTGTTCAATCGGTGCTCATTGAGAATCCACGCATGATTAAAGTATTAAGTCGGGATGAATATAAGCAATACCAGATGCAACATGAGATGGAAAATAAAGATAATTTACGCTTTATGATTGGTGATGTCCGTGATTACGATCGTTTAGTTGCTGCAATGCAAGATATCGACTATGTATTTCATTTAGCATCCATGAAGCATGTTAGTTTATGTGAAGCCAATCCGTTTGAAGCAGTACAATCAAATGTTCAAGGAACGAATAATGTAATTAAAGCAGCACTTGCGCAAAACGTAAAAAAGGTCGTTTTTACTAGTACGGATAAAGCTATTGCGCCTACAAACGCATATGGAGCAACCAAATTAATCGCTGAAAGATTGTTCGCTTCTGTAGAGCAGAGCGGAAAAAAGGGAACTACCGTATTTTCTTGCGTCCGATTTGGAAATGTTATGGGCTCAAGAGGATCAGTGATCCCTCTTTTTAAGGAGCAAATTGAAAAAAATAAGCGGGTACAAATTACCGACAGAGAAATGACACGTTTTATGATGACATTGAGTCAAGCAGCAAATCTAACGATACAGGCTTTAAAAGAAGCAAAAGGTGGAGAGATTTTTGTTTTAAAAATGCCGGTTGTGAAACTAGCTGATCTGGTAACTATTTTAATTGAGGAGACATGTAAAAAGTTGAAGATAGCAAAAGATGCGGTGACTGTAGATATAGTTGGGTCAAGGTCAGGAGAGAAAATGTATGAGGAACTAATGACGGAGGACGAATCGAAACAGGCCTTCGAGCTATCCGATATGTATATGATACCTGGGAAATTTTCCAATGTTAATAAATACAAAAACGCAAAAAAGGCAATAGTGGACACATATAGCTCTCAACTACAACAGCCAATAACGTTGGAACAGCTACGAGCATTATTAATCAAAGAAGGATTAGTTTAGAAAGCATTGAGAACGAAGGAGGGTATTATGAATACGTATATACACAATTATTGGTCTTTATATCTTGACTTTCTTAATGACTTTAAAGCGTTAACGTACCAAGGCATTTCTATTCCATATCTGTGCTCGTATCATACGTTAGTTCATTCCAAAGAAACGATGAGAAATGAATTATACAGTAAAAAATTTAGTGATCATTTAACTAGCAAGATTACAGAACGAAAAGAGATTCAAGATGTATTTAGTCAATTCTTACAAGAGCATAAAAAGCCAATAATTAACCCTAAGCAAGGAAAAGTAGCGCTTATTATGGATAAGTTACTTCGTTTTCCAAATGTAGTGTTATCTCAATATTTTAATTCAGGAAATACAGTAATTATTAATCCCGGTAGTAATAAGGTTCCTCATTCTAGGGTAATCTCCAAAGCTGGAAAAAGAAAGGCAAGAGCAGTAACGAACACAATAAGCATTAAAAAGTTTACTAGGAGTCCATCGGTTAAACCAACATTAATGCATAAATCCACGTTCATTAATTTAGCTGATTATAAACCAGAGATACAAACATCCGTTGCTCAATTACAAGGTAAGGCTAAAAAAATAGTTAACACCTTTAAAAATCATCCGTTATATAGTAGCGCTTTGTTTCAACAAAAATTGCTACAACAAATAGAAGAAGTTATTCTTCGGATCGAACAGTCGCAACGAGTTTTAAACGATGTCAATCTTTCTTGTATCATCGTTTCCTCTACGCAGGCTACCGTAAATCGTATTTTTGCAGTCGTCGCTTCTCAAAAAGGGATACCATCTATTTGCATGCAGCATGGGATCATTTCCAGTGAGTTTGGCTATATGCCGAAGATAGCAGAAATAGATGCTGTTTATGGTTATTTTGAAAAAGATTGGTATGTAAACTTAGGTGCGCCTACGGATTCTGTTGAAATTATTGGTCATCCAAGATTTGATCTTAAACTTTCTAGCAGTATGACACGGGAAAGCTTTGCAGCTAAGTTAGGCTTGGATAACCGTAAAAAAGCACTTTTAGTTATTGTTCGAGAAAATTACGATATAGAAAAATGGAAAGAACTTGTTCAAACGATATTAAAATCTAATAAATTGAACGTTTTAGTGAGGGATTATCCAACCAAAGAAACAAACATATTACTGCAAGAATTTCCATCATTATACTCTACAAAAAACTTCCAACTGTATGACATTTTAACTAATGTTGATGCTGTTGTTGCCTATCCCTCGACGGTTGGATTGGAAGCAATGTTAATAGATAAGCCCGTCTTTATTTTAAATCAGAAATTTGCAGAAACCGATATAATTACAGAAAGATCAATTGTTCATATGCCTGATTACTCTGGATATTTTGATTCACTTGGGGAAATGGTTCAACAGGATCCAGGAAAACTTGGAAAATTAATCATTAAATATATGTCTGATTCAGCGGCGGTTCATGCGACCAAAAAGAAAAGAGAAGAATTTCTTTCCTATGTTTATCCGCAATCGAAACCTTCAGCAGAAAGACTGAAAGATTTAATCAATCGGCTTACTCATTAGTAACACATGAATGAAAAAGGGGGAGACATCTTTTCCGTGGAGGTGTTTATCCATGATAAATGATATATCAAACATCATTCTAGGTACTGCTCAATTTGGGATGGACTACGGTATTACAAATAGAAAAGGGCGGGTGGCAGAAAAGGAAGCGACAGAAATTTTAGCGTATTGTAAACGATTTAATATTCAGACGATTGATGCGGCAGCTAATTATGGAAAAGCTGAGAAAATACTAGGCAGATTAGCTGCTAAAGATCATTTTGCTATTTATTCAAAAACACTTCCTTTACATGTTGCTACCATTACCCGTCAAGAACTGGAAAGTGTTGAAACCGCTTTTTTTCGCTCTTTAGGGAATTTAAAAGCAAGTCACGTAGAGGGAGTGTACGTGCATCATGCTAATGATCTGCTTGTTAAGGACAGTGATAAATTGTATCATTTAATGCTAGCTTGGAAACAAGCAGGATTAACTAAAAAAATTGGTGTTTCCATTTATGATCAAATTCAGTTACAGTCTATTATTGCTAATTATGATATAGATGTCATTCAACTCCCCCTCAATATTTATGATCAACGGCTACTAACCTCTGGCGCACTCGATGAGCTGAAAAAAAGAAACATTGAGATACATGCTAGGTCGATTTTTCTTCAAGGTCTTCTACTGTCGGAAGCTGAACAATTACCTAGCGCATTTAGCTCCCTTATTCCTAGACAACGAAAGCTAGAATTATTTTTTAATGCGCATCAATTAACGAAGCTGGAAGGCGCCTTACAGTTTATTGTTCAAATAAAACAACTTGATGCCATGTTAGTGGGTGTAGACAGTATCAACCATATGAAAGAAATTATCCATGCCTTTTACAATCAGAAAAAAATATATATCGATTTTCAAGTTTTTCAAATAGATGATGTTAATATAATTGATCCAAGGAGGTGGTAGGAACATGGTGAAGTTGGGGATCATTGGTATGAGTGAAGGGAATGGTCATCCCTATTCATGGTCAGCAATATGTAATGGTTATAATCCTACGTATATGAAGGATTGCCCTTTTCTTGCCATCCCCGATTATTTGCGTCAAAAAAAATTCCCTCAAGATACAATTAAGGATGCCGCAGTTACTCATATTTGGACACAGGATAGCCAATTATCGCAACATATTGCTATTGCTTCCAATATAAAAAATATTGTTATGAATCCTGAAGATATGATTGGTGAGGTCGATGCAATTCTATTAGCGCGGGATGACTATGAGCAGCACTTAACTCACAGCGAACCGTTTATTCAGGCAGGTATGCCTATCTATATTGATAAACCAATTGCGGTAAAAGTGGCAGATGCCTTATCCATTCTCCATAAAGAGAGAGGCAAGGGACAGATATTTTCATGTACCCCTTTACGCTATGCAAAAGAATTTTCTGTGACAAGAGAGCAGCTGGAAAGCTTGGGAGAAATAAAAAGCATTCAAGCCACCATCATGAAATCATGGGATAAGTACGCTATTCACGTACTTGAGCCTATATTAAATATCATTGGTTTTCAGCAAAAAATAAAAAACGTAAAAAAAGTAGCAAGTAATGGTGCGGTACACGTTATGTATCTTACAGAAGAAGAAATGACGATAAATATTACTGTTATAGAAGCAGCAACTTATTTACCATTTAAGATTACCTTTTTTGGAACCAATGATCTGCTGGAACTGGAAGTAGTAGATATATTTAATGCTTTTAAAGCTTCTTTGGAAACATTTATTCGGGTTGTTCAAAATGTAGAGCAATCCATTCCTTCTAAAGAGATAATAAAAACGGTTGAGTTCATTGAGGCAGGTTTAAACATTTATTGAGGCTGGTGTGTTTTATGAAAAATGAATCAATCTGTGTTATTCCGGCTAGAGGTGGTTCTAAACGAATCCCCAATAAAAATGTTATTGACTTAAACGGAAAACCGATGATTGCTTACACCATTGAAGCAGCCAAAGCATCCAGACTATTTAAACGAATCATTGTAAGTACAGATGATAGAGAAATAGCCAATATTTCCAAGCGTTACGGTGCTGAAGTTCCATTTTTAAGAAAATCTTATCATGATGATCATTCCCCTGTTAGTTTGGCAACTTTATATACGTTGGAACAAGCAGAAGAATATTACGAGGAGCGATATGATCATCTCATTCAATTGTTACCATCATGCCCATTTCGAGATAGTGATGTCATTGTTCAAGCATACCAACATTTTATAAACACACAGAATAAACTGCAAATCAGTGTTTTTAAATTTGGTTGGATGAATCCTTGGTGGGCTTTAAAAATAGAAGAAAACGGAGAACCGACACCGTTTTTTACTGAAGCGGTAAAAGCTAGATCTCAGGATCTCATTGATTTATACTGTCCTACTGGAGCCGTTTGGATTGCTAATATACCGGATCTTAAAAAGGAAAAAACGTTTTATGGGAGCGGTTATCGAGTTTATGAAATAAATTGGATGAAAGCAATTGATATTGATACAGAAGAGGATTTGAATATGGCGAAGGCGTTGCTTCAGGTAAAGAATCAATTTCAAGAGTAGCATTGTATAAGAATAGCACTTTACGTAATGAAGACTTGTGGTATGTAAGCTTCCGCGCGAGTCAAATTTTTTAAGAGATAAGAAAAAATTTTGGCATTGGGATAACGATATAACAGAATAGCCACGTCCGGTTTAAGCGCCCAGCAACTAGGCCACTTCACGAATCGACCTACGATAAGTCATCATCGGTTCGTGGTTAGGAGGAAGGCCGACTAAAAAACGGGCTTGCCGCCCGAAGTCGGCATACTCCTGTTTTAGTAGCATGATTCCTAAAACTTTAGTTGCTTCGTTCCAGTCGCTACGGTGCTAACCGGGCGCTCTGCGCCTTTCTTCCACTATAGGAAAGTATAAGATTTTTATGGTTTATAGTATAAGAAAAACAAAGGCTCCCGCCATAAGACTTGGCGATAAGCCAAATTTTTCTAATTATTTCTCATTATTTTGTTGATAAATTTACCAAACTGATACTCCATTATAGATGCTTTTTTGAATCTGCAGCATAGCATAAGAAGAAAAAATGCATCAATTTTAAACGACGCTCAAAAAGGCAAACGTAGAACGTCAACATTTTAGTGCTGAAATTTAATAACATAAAAAATACTTATTATTCAAATTTTTTAACGGGTGGGCGTTTAAGAGAGGGGAGACACAATGAAAATATGCTTTATAGGATTAGGTTCTATTGGAAAAATGCATTTAATTAATTTAACAAAAATAATGAGACAACTACAGGAGGATATGGAAGTACATGCATTTAGAAATACCAATAGACGGTTGGATGCTAATGTAGAACAGCTTATTGATAAAGAGATCTATTTGGAAGAAAATTTGCATGATGATTATGATATTGCATTTATTACCAATCCAACATTTCTTCATTTTCATAGTATTAAATTAATGGCAACGAAAGCGAATCATCTGTTTATAGAAAAGCCGATTTTTGAAGATTGTCATTATCGGATAGAGGAACTGGGACTAACGGAAAATGGCGTGTATCATGTAGCAGCACCACTTCGGTTTACAAAAGTAATTGAAAAATTAATCGAACTTTTAGCAGGCGAAAAAATTTACAGTATAAGAGCTATTTGTTCCAGTTACTTACCTGAATGGCGCCCAAGGTCAGATTATCGAAAGAGCTATAGTGCTAAACAGTCTGAAGGAGGGGGAGTGGCTCTTGATTTAATCCATGAGTGGGACTACTTGACCTATTTATTTGGCTTTCCAAAGGAAGTATATTATCTAAGTGGTAAATATTCGCATTTAGACATCGATAGTGATGATTTATCGGTGTATCTAGCCGTATATCCGGATAAACTATTGGAGCTCCACTTGGATTATTTTGGCAAATACAAGCAGCGGAAGATCGAAGTCATTACAAAAGAGAGAAGAATTGTTGGCGATTTTTTACATCATGCAATCACATGGAGTAATGGAAAAAAACACGTTCAAATAGATGGTTTAAAAAACGATATGTACGTGGCAGAAATGGAATATTTTTTAAAGAACGTATGGACGAATAACACATCAGGAAATAATGTGGATTACGCATATGAAGTGTTAAAGCTTGCCTTAGGTGGTGAAAAATAGCAGGTCTAACCCACGGCATAAGGAACAATTATTTTTTACTCTTTGGTGAAAACTAGTCGGATAAGAAATAATCTAGTTGCAAGTAAATGTCCGATTTTGTTCAGAGGTCTATAGACCAGTTACAACAATTCATAGCCATGAAAATCCGACTGCTTCCTTTTTCTGTTTTCAGTTTATTAGTAAAAATATCTTAACAGCTTGTTTAGGCACATGTTTTGTTTGTCTGATGAATATATATGGAAGACAGAAAGGGAGTGGCTGTAAACAATAGAAGAGAGGAGAATTTTCTTGAATGTTTTAGTTACTGGTGGAGTTGGTTTTATAGGCAGGTGGGTCGTTGATTACTTGTTAAGGGATGGACACAACGTATGGATTTTAGATGATCTATCCAATGGAAAAACAGTTAACATTCAACGAATGCTGAGAGATAAAGGAAAAATGGTGCACTTTATAAAAGGAGATATAAAAGATTTACGTATCGTTCATCATTTATTTGCTAATTCATTCGATATTTGCTTTCACTTAGCTGCAAGTATTAATGTACAGGACAGCATTGACAGACCGCGGGTTACGTTTGAAAATGATGTGATTGGAACCTTTAATATTTTGGAACTATGCAAGAAAAACCAGGTTAAATTTGTGTTTATGAGTACATGTATGGTGTATGAGCAAGCATGGAATGAGGAAGGTATTCGTGAAACGAACCCAGTGAAACCTGCCTCTCCATATGCAGGGTCAAAGTTAGCTGCAGAAAATATGGTTCTATCTTATCATTATGCATATGGATTACCAGCAACGATTCTTCGACCATTCAACACTTATGGTCCATATCAGAAAACAGGCGGTGAGGGGGGAGTAGTTGCTATTTTTTTAAAGAATAAATTAGCAGGGAGACCACTCAAAATTTATGGGGATGGAACACAAACACGTGATTTACTTTATGTAGAGGATTGCGCCAGGTTTGTAGTAGAAGCTGGGTATTCAGACAAAGTGAATGGAGAAATCATTCATGCGGGGTCAGGTAAGGACATTTCGATCCATGATCTAGCTAACCTCATGGTGGATGAATCACAAATAAAACATGTTCCACATATCCATCCGCAAAGTGAAGTCCCTAAGCTGTTATGTGATTATAGTAAAGCGAAAGAAATATTAAATTGGAAGCCTAACTACACATTGGAGGAAGGGATAACCAAGACGGAAGAATGGATGAAGTCTACTACATTAATGTAAAGGAATGGAAAACATCATGCCTGACAACAAGAAACTGGCAATTCATGGAGGGAAGCCAGTACGAGATGTTTATTTACCTTATGGAAAACAATGGATCGATGATGATGATATAAAGGCAGTTAAAAATGCATTAAACCAGGATTTAATTACAACCGGACCAACGATAGCACAGTTTGAAAATACGATTAAAGATTTCGTTGGTGCAACGTATGCAGTTGCTTTTGCAAACGGGACAGCCGCTTTGCACGCTGCTTGTTATGCAGCTGGGATTAAGGAAAATGATGAAGTGATTACAACCCCGCTAACCTTTGCGGCAAGTGCCAATACTATTTTATACGTTGGCGGGAAACCTGTATTTGCCGATATTGACCCAAAAACATACAACATCTCTTCTGAATCTATCAAACGCTTGATTAACGAAAGAACAAAAGCAATTATAACCGTTGACTTTACCGGACAACCAGTTCAATATGAAAAAATTTTATCCTTGGCAGAGGATTATGGCATTGCCGTAATTGCTGATGCTGCTCATGCTTTAGGGGCTCGGTATAAAAAGGACTATGTTGGATCAATTGCAGATATGACGATGTTTAGTTTTCATCCCGTCAAGCATATTACCACTGGAGAAGGTGGCATCATTACGACTGACGATGAAGATTATGATCGACAACTACGACTATTTAGAAGTCATGGAATCACTCGTGAACCAAGGATGCTTCGTAAACTTGAGGGGGCGTGGTATTATGAAATGCAAGATTTGGGTTATAACTATCGAATGACTGATCTGCAGGCAGCTCTTGGATTAAGTCAATGTAACAAATTAAAAACGTTCTTAACAAGAAGAAGACAGATTGCCGAAAAATATAATGTCAGTTTTAAGGAAATAGCGGAGATTACGATCCCGTTTCAGCAGCAGGGCTGTTATTCCAGCTGGCATTTATATATTATCCGACTACATTTAGAAAAATTAAAAGTGGATCGTAATACGATATTTGATGCTTTAAAAGCGGAAAATATTGGTGTGAACGTTCATTATATTCCAGTTTATTTACATCCGTATTACCAGCAATTGGGATATAAAAAAGGTTTGTGCCTACAAGCCGAGCAATTTTATCATGATTGTATAACACTTCCGTTATTTCCGAAAATGTCAGATCAAGATGTGGATGATGTTGTAGCTGGCGTGAAAAAAGTTATTTCTTATTATGCTAATCATTGAGGTGACAGGATGAAGGTAGTAGCTATTATTCAAGCACGAACGGGTGCTTCTAGGCTACCTGGGAAGGTTCTTAAAGAAGTGTTGGGAAAGCCTTTATTAGCTTACCAACTGGAGCGTGTTCGGAACTGTTCTAACATAGACCAAATATTAGTAGCCACAACGAAGCAGAAGGCAGATGACAGAATTGTCTCTCTTTGTGAAGAAATGGACATCTATCCTTACAGAGGTTCTGAGTCCGATGTATTAGGTCGGTATTATGAGGCTGCCAATCATATGCAAGCAGATATCATTGTCAGACTCACTGCCGATTGCCCACTAATTGACCCGTCACAAGTTGATTATGTTATACAAAACTACTTTCCTAATCAACATTCGCTTCAATATGTTTCTAATACGTTAAAACGAACTTTTCCTCGAGGAATGGACACAGAGGTATTTTCTTTTGCAGCCTTGAAAGAAACACATGTTATGGCGAAGTCTACCGTAGACAGAGAACATGTAACGAGGTATATGGTGAACCACCCGGAAACATTTACATTAAAGAATGTTACCTACCACGAAGATCAAAGTCAGCACCGATGGACAGTTGATAC
Source organism: Roseburia sp. 1XD42-34 (assembly GCF_009917385.1). Lineage (GTDB taxonomy): Bacteria > Bacillota > Bacilli > Bacillales > Amphibacillaceae > Virgibacillus. The sequence continues at coordinate 275,467 of NZ_QWLJ01000001.1, forward strand.
GATAGAGGATTTTTGGTTAATAAAACGAATCATTGAAACGCTTTATCCGAAAAAGCCTCATTTTAATTTAGAGGATATATTGCACCTATTTGCTCAGTTTCCAGATTGGAGGTTCATAAATAGCCATATTCACCAAAAATATGAATGAAAAGTGGGAAGGTCATGAATGTTGTGATCAGAACAGATGCATCAATAAATATAGGAAGCGGTCATGTAAGGCGCTGTCTAGTACTGGCGGAAGATTTGCGGCAAAAAAATGTTAATGTAATTTTTGTCTGTCGACCATTATCAGGTGATTTAATCGACTTTATTAAAAATCAATCTTTTCCTGTCATTTCCTTAACTCCGTTTATAAGTACAGATTCTGAGCGCTCGAACGAAATGAATTATGAGTACTGGCTAACTGTAAATTGGCGTATCGATGTCCTTGAAACGATGCAAGCAGTTCAATTTCTATCATCGATTAATTGGCTAATCATTGATCATTACAATATTGATTATCAGTGGGAACAAGCGATAAAACCATTTGTTGAAAAAATAATGGTAATTGATGATTTAGCAAATCGAGCACATGATTGTGATCTATTATTAGATCACAATCTAGTAAAAGAAGCAGATAAAAGATATGTAAAACTAGTTCCTGAACATACGAAGCTATTATTAGGAACAAAATACCTATTACTGCGACAAGAATTTAGAGACTTCAACGAGCAAATAAATAGAACCGGTTTTATAAAGCGGATAATGATCTCATTTGGTGGGAGTGATCCTACCAACGAAACATTAAAAGCAATCTATGCCGTTCATATGCTACACGATAACGATATCATAGCAGATGTAGTTATCGGCGCCTCAACTAGAAGCTATTCATTGATTAAACAAATGTGTCAAGCACATTCTAATTTAATATTTCACTATAACATCCAGAATATATCCCGCTTGATGGCAGAGGCTGATTTAGCAGTTGGCGCAGGGGGGAGCTCGACGTGGGAAAGATGTTTTTTTGGTTTACCAACGATCACTATCGAAACCGCTAATAACCAATCTGAGATTTTGCAATATTTAGCTGAGCTGGGTGCTGTACATCACTTAGGTGTCAGTAAAAAAGTAACTGTTGAAACGATTGCACAAGCTTTACAATGGTTAATATCTTCTCGTCATGAGGTGAAAAAGATGGGGACAAGAGCGTGCTCTACCATGAAAAACTACCAACATGGTTTAGTTGCTGAGCAATTATGTAAAGGAGAGTAGGATGACTAATATCCATCATTTTCAACTAAGACCCTTATGTCAGGGCGATTTGCAAACCGTACTAAAGTGGCGTAATTCAGACAGAGTCAAAGCGTTTATGTATACAGATCATACCATTACTTGGGAAGAACATTGCCGTTGGTATAAAGACATAGCAAACGATCCCTATCGAAAAGTATTTATCCTGGATTATAAGAAGGATCGGTTAGGTCTTGTTCAATTTTCAAATATTGATAAAGGAAATTCCCGTTGTTATTGGGGTTTTTATATTGGGGAAGCACAAGCACCTAAAGGTGCAGGAACAATAATGGCGATATTAGCGTTAGATAAAATATTCAATAATGTTGGCATGAGGAAAGTATGCTCAGAAATTATTCATACGAATAGTGTGAGTATCCGTTATCATGAAAAATTAGGATTTGTACCAGAGGGAAGATTGCTAAATCATATTCGAAAGGATGATCGTTACTTTGATGTCATTGTAATGGCCTTGTTTTTAGATAAATGGAAGCAGGTGAGAGTTAGTCTTATGAAAAAGGAGGAGAAGAGTGAAAGAAATTGTAATCGGAAATAAACATGTCGGTCGAGCCCATCCCCCCTTGATTATTGCTGAAATGTCAGGAAACCATAATCAATCTTTAGACCGAGCGTTAGAAATGGTTGACATGGCGGCTCGAGGTGGAGCAGATGCGATAAAGATACAAACATATACCGCAGATACGATGACGATAAATAAATCAGGCAGTGAATTTACCATTCGCGATGAAAAAAGTATTTGGAAAGATAAAACATTATATGAACTATATGAGGAAGCACATACACCATGGGATTGGCACCAGCCGATTTTTGAACGGTGCCGTCAATTAGGGGTACTTGGATTCAGCTCACCATTTGATGAAACCGCCGTGGATTTCTTAGAGGACTTGCATGTCCCTTGTTATAAAATTGCTTCTTTTGAAAGTGTTGATTTACCATTAATTCGCAAGGTAGCCCAAACGAAAAAACCAATGATTATTTCCACAGGCTTATGTGCGGCAGGCGAGATAGAAGAGGCTGTAAATACTGCAAGAAAAGAAGGTTGTGAAGATATTATCCTGCTTAAATGTACGAGTACGTATCCAGCATCTCCAGTGAATAGTAATCTAAACACTATTCCTCATATGCGGGATCTATTTCAATGCCAGGTCGGCTTGTCAGATCATACTATGGGAAATGGTGTAGCAGTAGCAAGCATTGCTTTAGGAGCTGTCACTATTGAAAAACATGTTACCTTATCACGGACAGATGGGGGAGTAGATGCGAGTTTTTCGCTAGAGCCTTATGAGTTAGAAGCCTTGGTAGTGGAGACAAAACGGGCATGGGAATCCCTTGGCAAGATACATTATGGATATACGGATGCTGAAGAAGCTTCCTTAAAGTTTCGACGGTCACTGTATATAACAAAAGATATGAAAGCAGGTGATGTGATTACAAAAGAGAATTTAAAAGTCATCCGTCCCGGTTATGGACTGCCGCCAAAATATTATGATATCTTGATCGGAAAAACAGTAAAACGTACTATTCCAAGTGGAACCCCAGTCGCCTGGGATATTATTTAGCGAGGACAATTGAATCTACCAAAGTTCTTTAATAATGAAAAGGCGACTTGAAAGTCTAGCAACAGGATAAAGTGGCTTTTTAAATAATTACCATGATCGAACCCTATAATGGAATTCATTTGTGCCGTAAGTTTTTCCTTTGCTAATTTAAAAAGGATTTCTTACGGCACTGTTACTGTGTCAAATAGACTTGATAAAGCACCATTACATGCTTTTAAACTCTTAGAAGCCAAGTGATAAAAAGGAATGTTACTAACCTATAGGCGAAAATTAGATTTCTATACTAGGGAATAACAGTGTGAAATTGCTTTTGCTGTTTTTCTTACGCAAAGAAAAACCCCCATGTATGGAAGTTTTACTTTACCACTCTTTTCCGCAGCACCCGCCTTTTTTAAAAGGTATTTTTTTAATGGAAGAAGATTTCAGAACAATTGGTTTCGTTTCTTTAGGATAGTTCGTAGTAGTTGATTTTTTAATTTCTTTTGCTTTCAAAAGTACCAACTCCTTAAGTTTTATACTATATTATAGTTAATTTATTTAGCTATGGTTGCGGCTATTGTAATGGTTCTATATAGAAAAGGCATTCTTCATAATTATTTTTATAAATTTGGTAGCATTTTGCTAAAGGCGGTGTACTTTTATAGGAAATGATAACCATTTTTACATGTTCAGTTGGATGATGAATCAGATCGTACCGTGAAGGTATTGGTGACGTTGTAGGATGAGTGTGATATATTGCGAGAACTTCTTCATTGCGCTGACGAATTTTTTCAATGACTTCTCCCACTTTGGCTTTGCTTACAAAGAACCGCCTGTCGGACAGCTGTTCGTTTTCCAACCGCCAAATGGATTTGGTATGCATGTTATTTCCGGCCAATAACCCACAAGATTCGAATGGTATACCTTGTTCTCCATGCTCAATCATTTTCTTGTGGATCGATTGAGGAATAATGAGTTCCTTTTCCATCTTAGTTCTTTCGGAAAAAGGAGAAAAAGGGAGTCAATTCGGATTTTTTCTTTGGCTCGTTTTGCTGCTGTGCAGCCTTTTGGGAGATTTTTGTTTTATGGCTGCCTGATTTGGTGTTTTTTTCCAAGGTTTTTTCTCCTACCTGTATGCTTTTTTCTGGTTGCTTATCTATGGCTTGATTTGCCTCTTTTTCTATTTTGGTTGCATTTCCTTCTCCACCTTTATAGTTTTGATCTTTAACATTCGTTTGCTGTGGTTCAGCATTTAAATTTTGGTTGTTAGCTGTTGCATGGGTTTGCTGTGGTTCAGCATTTAAATTTTGGTTGTTAGCTGTTGCATTCGTTTGCTGTGGTTCAGCATTTAAATTTTGGTTGTTAGCTGTTACATGGGTTTGCTGTGGTTCAGCATTTAAATTTTG